>CAZXVJ010000014.1:0-65363 GCA_964644385.1 uncultured Hyphomonas sp.
CGTGTTGTCATTTGCGGCAATAATGGCGGTGTTTGTGGTGTCCAGTGGAGTCCAGTGCGCGATCAGCGGTTCGCATAGCGACGCGGATGTGACTTTGCCGTCATAGCGGAACGGCTCAGGGGCTTGGTAGCCGCTGAGATTGTCTGACTGATACAAGACGTGAAGGGTGAACCAGCGGGTGACGCCGATGAGCATGGTGGAGTCTTCACCGCGCAGGCTGGCGGCGTCCATGCGGGCCAGGATCACAATCAATTGCACCCACACCCATGGCCATAGCAGCAGGGGCGTTTGGGCGTAGAGATGGTTGATCTGTTCGCGGTTCATGGGTGCCATAATATCCTCGCCCGAAGGGGTGTTGGATAAGTTCGCCAGACAAACTTCTAGTCGACTGTTTTTATTGGGTTTGTGTCGGTGCGGGTTGCGGGGTTCAGGGCTTAGTGGTTTGCGTGTGATTGTATTTCGGTCGGCTGTGCCGCTACGATCAAACCTGAACAAAAAGGAACACACATCATGGATTGGATGACTGAGGGAAAGACCGCTGTTGTGACGGGCGCGGCGGGCGGCATTGGGCTGGAGAGCGCGCGCCGGTTTGCGGGCGCGGGCATGAATGTGGTCATGGCGGATGTGAATGACGAGGTGTTGCAGGACGCGGCCAAGGGGTTGGCGGATGAGGGCGCGCAGGTGCTGGCGCAGGCGTGTGATGTGTCGAAGCCGGATGATTTGAAGGCGTTGCAAACCGCGGCGGAGGCTCAGTTTGGCAATGTGCATTGCCTGATGAACAATGCGGGCATTGGCCGGATGGGCACCAAGCCGTGGGAAGATTTGGAGGCGTGTACCAGCCTGCTGGCGGTGAACATGATGGGGGTGATCCATGGCTGTCATGCGTTTGTTCCGTCGATGTTGGCGCATGGGGAAGCGGGCGCGGTGATCAATACCGGATCGAAGCAGGGGATCACGCGGCCACCGGGCAATTATGCTTACAATCTGTCGAAGGCAGGCGTGCTGGCTTACACCGAAAGTGTGGCGCTGGGGTTTCGGCAGGAGGCGGGATGCGCGCTGACGGCGCATCTATTGGTGCCAGCTTTTGTTTACACGCCAATGGTGTCTCGGTTCATTCCGGAGAAACCGCCCTTCGCGGCGACGGCTGAGGAGACAGTGGCGTTTATGTTGGGCGCGTTGGATGCGGGCGATTTCTATATCATCTGCCCGGACAATGAGACGCCGCGTGAGCTGGACGAAAAGCGTATTCAGTGGACGGCGGATGATCTGATCAAGAACCGTCCGGCGTTATCGCGTTGGCACCCGGAATTTGAAGGCGAGTTTAAGGCATTTGTTGAGGATTAGACGGGCCGCTCACACTTGCCAGAGGCCGTGGTCGATGCCGCCTTGAATGTAGATCGCGAAGGTGCCGACGCCCGGAACGTTTGTGGGCGGAAGCGCGATGACGGCGCCTGTGCTCTCAGCGTTTTTGACGGCGGTTTCGATGTCTTCGACCAGAAGGTAGGGACGCACGACCGGGGCCTCGTCTTCTCTCATAGGGGCGCGAATGCCGATGCGGCCGCCGTTTGACAGGTCAGCGGTGCGGGCATTGCCGAGGCCTGTATTGGGCGCGCTGAACGTGACGCCGTGAACCTTGGCGTGGGTGTCGCACAGAGCGTCGACGTTTGGCGTTACGATTTCGAGGTAGTGGGCTTGCATGTGCGGGCGCTCCCGTTAAATGGCGAACTGATGAGAGGGGTGCAGACTGCCGAATATATCTATGGCGCTTTCGCTTGCGCTTTGAGTATTCTTTCCCTGTTTTCGATCCTTGATCAAAAACTTTTGCTTCGCAAAACCGAGAAAGAATGGTGCGGATGAAAGGACTTGAACCTTCACTCCCGAAGAAACCAGAACCTAAATCTGGCGCGTCTACCAATTCCGCCACATCCGCACTTGAGGCCTTCCTTATAGCGGCGCGTTGCGCGCTTCAATAGGTTAAGTCATTTGATACGAAAATTGACGCCGGGGCGCGGCGCGGAGTTCGCGTTACAGGATGCGTGGACACAGGCGATTGCCTGTGACATAAGCCGCGCTTTCAGACAGGTTTTACAAGGGCTGCGCGCGTAACCTGCGCCGCTGCTATCAGATGAGGCAAACATGCAAGTCACCCAAACAAAAGCCGAAGGGCTAAGCCGCGAATTTTCGGTGACCGTCCCGGCGACCGAGCTTAAATCCAAATTGGAAGAGCGGATCGAGGAAATTCGGCCTCAAATGAACCTGAAGGGCTTTCGCCCCGGTAAAGTGCCTGCGTCGCACGTGCGGAAGATGTTCGGCAAAGATTTGATGGGCGAAGTGATCGACAAGCTGGTCAATGAAACCAATCAAAAAGCGCTCGAAGACAATGAGCTGCGCCCGGCTGGCCAGCCGCATGTTCATATGGACAGCGAAATGGACACTGTGCTGACAGGCGACGCTGATCTGTCTTATCATATGCATGTTGACGTGATGCCGGAATTTGAGCCGGCGGACGTGACCAAGATGACGATTGAGCGCCCTGTGTGCGAGATTCCAGACGAGGAAGTTGAAGAAGCGCTGGGCAAGATTGCTGAGCAGAACATTCAATATGAACCGCGCGGCAAAACAGCGAAAGCCAAGGATGCAGACGCTGTCGTGGTAGATTTTGTGGGCAAGATTGACGGCGAAGCCTTTGACGGCGGCACGGCCGAACAACAAGTGATCGTGCTGGGTTCTGATCGGTTCATTCCGGGTTTTGAAGAACAATTGGTCGGTGTGAAAGCCGAGGACGAGAAAGAGCTGAACGTCTCTTTCCCAGAAGATTACCCCTCACCAGATTTGGCCGGGAAAGACGCTGTATTCGAAGTAAAAGTGCATGAAGTGCGCGCGCCGAAGACCGCTGAGATGGACGACGAGTTTGCCAAGGGCCTTGGCCTGGAGAGCATGGAACAATTGCGCGACATGGTCACCGAGCAGCTGAAAGGCGACTATGACGGCGCGTCGCGGGCAAAAGCCAAGCGCGACTTGCTGGATAAGCTGGACGAGGCGCATGATTTCGACCTGCCGCCGAACATGGTGGAGCAGGAGTTCGAGCAGATCTGGCAACAGCTGCAGACTGAAATGGATGCGGGCAACGTGTCGGACGAGGACAAGGATAAGCCCGAAGACGAGCTGAAAGCCGAGTATCGCAAAATCTCAGAACGCCGCGTGCGCTTGGGGCTAGTGCTGGCAGAAGTTGGCCGTAAGGCTGAAGTGACGATCACAGAGCAAGAAGTGCAGCAGGCGCTGGTGACCGAAGCGCGGCGTTATCCGGGCCAAGAGCGCCAGGTGATTGAGTTCTTCCAGAAGAATGAAGGCGCAATGGCACAGCTGCGCGCGCCGATCTATGAAGACAAGGTGGTTGATCACATTTTGGAAGTGGCGACTGTGACGGATAAAACGGTCAGCAAAGAAGAATTGTTTGCTGAAGACGAAGAATAGATAAAAACTTCAATGATTACAGACGCCGGTGCCTCTATGGGGTGCCGGCGTCTTTTTTGCTTTTCGCGCGTGGTAAACTGGATATTAACCGACGCGGGCGAATTTGATCCAAACGACCTTTTGGGGATCAAAGCATGACCATTCAAAGCATCCGCCCGCAGCTGACTGAAGGTGACATACTGCGCCTGATGAAAGGCGATACGCCCGAACAGCGCGCCTCTGTGGCGCATCGGCTGTGCCGACGCATTGCGCTGGACGTGCTGACCGACGCGGAAAAGCGACATGCCGACGAGATTATGGCGATTTTGGCGGAAGACGCCGCCGATCTGGTGCGCCGGACTTTGGCGGTGACGCTGCGCAGTTCCCCTGTGCTGCCGCGCGACATTGCGCTGAAACTGGCGAGCGATATTGAAGCGGTTGCGGTGCCTGTGCTGGAAAGCTCTCCGGCGCTGACCGATGATGATCTGGTGGAATTGGTGTTGTCTGTGACGGCCGCCAAGCAAGCCGCGATTGCGAAACGCGAGGATATTTCGATCCCGCTGACGGAGCTGATTTGTGAGCAGGGCAGTGTTGATGCGGTGCGCGCGCTGTCGACGAATGAAAGCGCGGAGTTTACCGAAACCGCCTATGGCGATGCGCTGGGGCGTTTTGGCGCTGATAAGGGCGTGCAACGCGGGCTGATTGAGCGCGAGTTCATTCCGATGCATATCGCGGAAAAAATGGTGTCGATGGTTTCTGGCCAGCTATTCGATATTTTGGTCAACAAGCATGAACTGCCCGCCCAAATGGCGATTGATCTGGCGGCAGGCGCGCGTGAGCGGGCGACGGTGGATCTGGTGGAGCAGGCCGGACGTACTGAAGACCTGCCGCGCTTTGTCTCACAGTTGAACTTGAACGGGCGTCTCAGCCATTCGCTGATTATGCGCGCTTTGTGCTGCGGGCAGATGCCGTTTGTTGAGCATGCGCTGGCCGAGCTATCTGGCGTCGGACATCAGCGGGTTTGGCTGATGATCCATGATGCAGGACCACTGGGCCTGCAGGCTGTGTTTGACCGGGCCGGATTGCCGCGCAAGATGCTGCCCGCCTTCCGCGCGGCGGTGAATGTGTTCCATGACACGAAGCATGATGGCATGCGCAATGATCGCCCCCGGTTCCGGGCGCGTATGATCGAGCGTGTGTTGACGCAGTTTCAGGCGATTCCGAAAGCTGATTTGGAATATCTACTGGAGAAGCTGGACTTCTATTCCGAGCAAGCTGCGCGAGACGAAGCTGGCATAAGCGAAGATGATCAGGCGTCCGCCGCCGGCTGAACGGCCACGTGAATGCCGAGCGCAGCCAAGGCCTGGCCGTCGCGCCATTTCGTATTTTCAGCGATGACCATGATGCCCGTCTCTGAGGCTGCGAAAACTGTGTCTAAGAGTTGACCATTGGTCAGAAGATCTTTTGCATCAACGCGCATCGTATCGAGCAAAAGGCATAGGCTGCTATTGAGCGGGCTAAGCCAAGACTTCCGCAAATCAATGCCGACGCGAAAGCCGCGACGCTTCAGCGTGCCGACGCGGTGTGTGATGTCAGTTGGATCACCGGCAAACGCGCTGTCGACAAATTCCAAGCATATTTCCTGATGGCATACTTCTGTGCGCCGTGTGGCGGCGTCGCAGGCGAGCGCCGTGTTTGAGTGCGCAAGCGCGGTGAGCGGGGCGGGCATAATAACCGGGCGGTCAAATTCACATTGATTGGCGAGTTGGACGGCCATTTGCTCAATCTGTGAGCCGAGCCATTTGGCTGGATTGGCATTCAGCGATGTGGCGGCAACAGGGCCAAAAGACACCCGATCTTCAAATGTGCTACGGGCCTCACATACGAGGCCATGCGATGCGCCTGTCGATAAATTCAGCACCGGAGAGAACCGCATCGGCAGCGTTGGCGATTTTGATTCAATGGTTTCAAGCGATTGGTCGAAGGCGTGCATCAGGTCGGAATCTTTCGCGGATATCGGAATGGTTCTGGACAATGTAGCGGAGACAGTTGAAGTTCACGCGTAGATAACCAGCGGCATTTGCTGCAAATTTCACCGATTTAGGAGACCCTATATGTCGAATTCTGTAGCAGACCCTCGCCTGTCGGCGACGGTGTTGATTGTCAGAGATGACGAAAAGGGCGCGTTGGAAGTGCTGATGGTGAAACGGCACTATCAGATTGATTTTGCGGCCGGGGCGCTAGTGTTTCCGGGCGGCAAGTCGAATGACGAAGATGCCGATACCGGCTGGGACGCGCTGACCGATGGTGATTATGGGCTGGTACAGCAGGATGCGCGCATTGCTGCGGTGCGGGAGGCCTTTGAAGAATCTGGACTTTTGCTGGCGCGGCCAAAGGATGAACGTGGCCCTGGCGCCGCGTTGGTGTCGGCTGAAATTGCGGAAAAACTGGCGCCGATGCGGGGGCCGGTGGATCGCCGCGAGGTGAGTTTTTTGGAGTTGATCCGCGACAATGACTTGGTTCTGGCGCTGGATAGTTTGATTTATTTTGGACACTGGATCACGCCGAACATGATGCCGAAGCGATTTGATACGCATTTTTACATTGCCCCGGCGCCTGAGACCCAACTGGCGAGCCATGATGGTCGCGAAACAACGGACACAATATGGACGGGCGCGCAAGCCGCGTTGGATATGGAATCCTTGGGGCAGGCGACGATTATCTTTCCGACGCGGATGAATTTGGTGAAACTTGCGCGCGCGGACTCGGTTGCCGACGCGGTGGTCAAATTTGCCGATCAGCCTGTGGTGACGGTTCTACCGAAAATTGGAAAGACCAATGATGGCGAGCCGTGCTTGATTATTCCGGAAGAGGCCGACTATGGCCAAACCATCGAATTTATGTCGAACATAAAGACGTAGGGGACGGGCCTAACCGCTGGTGTAATAGGCGACTTTGTCTTCCAGCGCGCTGCACACGGCGTTTGCGATCTCTTCGCCGCCATCGGCTGGGTTCTCTGCTTTGAAAGCGGCGCGGCAGGCCTCGACATGAAGATTGATGAGCGCGCTGTTCTCGCCGGGGCGAGTGTTGCCCAACAGCGTGCCGAGAGACCCGCAAAGACGTGACACGGCGGGATATCCATATGAAACGGCGGCGCCGTGAATATCGTGCGCGGCCATGAATAGGGCTTGATAGTCGGCTGGCGTTGCGTCCGGCCCGCTGGCGACAATCCAAGCGGCCATAAGTTTATCAAGGTCGCCCTTCATCCAGGCTTCGAACTTGTCTGACAGGTTTTCAACGGCGGCTTCGGCGCGCGCTTCCATCTCTAGGGTTGTGTGCGGTTCTGAAGGGTTGGCGGCGGAGACGTCTGGCGCCTTTGTTTTAGCGGCAGGAGCGATTGGCGCAGATGCCGCTGCAGGCTTTATCACTCTTGAAAGGTCTGGCGTTGGGACAGGCTCATTGGACTTTATTGATTTGGTTAGACCAGAACTGAATTTGGTTTTTAACTTATCGAGCATTCACGTCTCCTCTGACACGATGAGTATCGCGCAGATGTCTTAAAAAATGGCTGACGTGTTGTATTTATTGCTTTGTTAGAAAGCGAACTGTTCTCGCAGTATGCGTTCGTCCAGAGCGTGGCCCGGATCAAACAGCAAGGTCAGCCGTTTTGTGCGGTCGGCTGAGATCGATACGGTTGCGATGTTGTGGACTTCCAGATTGTCAGCCGCCGCTGAGACGGGGCGGAGCTTTGGTGTGCGAACCGTGATGTCGACCTGCGCGTCGTGGCGCAGCAGCGCGCCGCGCCACCTGCGGGGCCGGAACGCGCTGACGGGCGTGAGCGCGAGCAGATTTGCGCCAATGGGCAAGATGGGGCCATGCGCGGAGAGATTATAAGCCGTGGAGCCAGCCGGCGTTGCGACCATGACCCCGTCGCAGGACAGTTCAGGCATCCGCATTTTGCCGTCTACGGTGATCTGAAGATGCGCGGTTTGCGCCGTCTGGCGGAGCATTGAGACCTCGTTGATGGCGAGGGCTGTGTGGGTTTCGCCTTCGATATCGGTTGCGATCATTTGCAGAGGCGAGAGGTGCGCCCGTTCGGCCGCGTCGATACGATCTGGAAGGTTATCGGGCAGATACTCATTCATCAGAAAGCCAACGGTGCCGCGGTTCATGCCATAGACCGGGACGTGATCTGCGAATCGCCGGCGAAGCGCGTCCAGCATGGCGCCGTCGCCGCCAAGGGCGACGATGACATCGGCCTCGTCTTCCTCGACATTGCCATACCGCTTTGTGAGAACGGCGAGCGCGGCTTGAGCCTCTGGGCGCTTCGAAGCGCTGAATGCAATTGCAACAGACATTGAGCCTACTAGGTGGGGGCATTGCAGGATGCGTCAAGGACGGGCGCTCTGAGACGCGAAAAAGTGGGGATCATTTCTCCCATAAAGAAAGTGGCGCAGGCGTCATATTTGGTCTAACCTAGTGAGCAAATAGACGATTAAGACATAGAGATGAGGGATTTTTGATATGGCTGACGGTGCAGGTAAGGTTGATATTCGCGGATCGGTGAGCGCCGAGGAGTGGCAAGCGCGCGTCGATCTGGCGGCAATGTACCGTTTGGTCGCCCTGTATGGCTGGGATGACATGATCTTCACCCATATCTCGCACAAAGTACCGGGGCCAGAGCACCACTTCCTGATCAATCCTTATGGTTGGTTGTTTGAAGAGATCACGGCCTCATCGCTGGTGAAAGTCGATCTGGACGGCAATGTGGTGCAGGAAACTGAGTCGATGATCAATCCAGCTGGTTTCACCATCCATTCGGCAATTCATGCCGCGCGCGAGGATGCCAAAGTGGTGATGCATTTGCACACCGATGACGGCGTTGCGGTGGCGTGTCAAAAAGAGGGGCTTTTGCCGCTGAGCCAGACGTCGATGCTGGTGATTCACGATCTGGCGACGCATGATTATGAGGGCGTCGCGCTGGATCTGGGCGAGCGGGAGCGTCTGGTGAAGGACATTGGCACCAAGAATAATCTGCTGCTGCCCAATCACGGCACGCTGACCGTGGGCGGCACGGCCGCAGAGTGCTTCCTGCGCATGTTCTTCCTTGAACGTGCCTGCACCATGCAAGTTCGGGCTTTGTCAGCGGGGCGAGAGAACGTGCTGCTCGGCACGCAGGAGGTGCAGGACGTGGTGAAAGGCCAAAGCAATCCGGAGGGCACGAAAGTGTTGGCCAATCGTTTGGCGTGGCCGGGCCTTCTGCGGAAGCTGGACCGTGACATGCCGGGCTATGATTCATAAGGGATTGTACGGATGCGACAAAAGCGGCACGGGGCGGCTTTTGGCGTTACCAAACACGGCGTTACACCCTATCTATGATCGAGAAGAAGTAGACGAGATCTCAAATGAAACATTTGAAAGCATTTGAAGACGCGCTAGGCGCAATTCATGGCGAGGGACGCTACCGCGTGTTCATCGACTTGCACCGTCATCGCGGGCGTTTCCCAAAGGCAACGGCGCGGTTTGAAGATGGTGAGCGGGAAGTGACCATCTGGTGCTCGAATGATTATCTGGGCATGGGTCAGGATGATGACGTCATCAATGCGATGCATGCTGCGGTCGATAGTTTTGGCGCGGGGTCTGGCGGGACGCGCAATATTTCTGGTACCACGCGCTATCATGTCGATTTAGAGCGCGAGCTGGCCGATCTGCACGGCAAGGATGCGGCGCTGCTGTTTACCTCAGGCTATGTTTCAAACGAAGCGACGCTGTCGACGCTGGGCAAGATTTTGCCAGACTTGATTATCTATTCGGATGCGCTGAACCACGCCTCCATGATTGAGGGCATTCGCCGCTCTGGCGCCGACCGCCGCATTTTTAAGCACAATGATGTCGACCATTTGCGCGCGCTGCTGGAAAACGACGATTCAGACCGCCCGAAGGTGATCGCGTTTGAGAGCGTCTATTCGATGGACGGCGATTTTGGCCGCATGAAAGAGATTTGCGATCTGGCCGATGAGTTTAATGCGCTGACCTATCTGGATGAGGTCCACGCTGTGGGGCTTTACGGGGAGAACGGCGCGGGCGTTGCTGAGATGTGGGACCTTGCGGACCGGATCGACATTATCGAAGGCACGCTGGGCAAAGCCTATGGTGTGATGGGTGGCTATATTGCGGCGCATGAGACTGTGATCGATGCGATCCGGTCTATGGCGTCTGGCTTTATCTTTACGACATCGACGTGCCCTGTGATGGCGGCTGGCGCGCTGGCGAGTGTGACCAAGCTGCGCAGTGATGAAGGCCGGCGGTTGCGGGCTGACCATCAAAAGAAAGCCAATATGCTGCGCGAGAAGTTCCGCGCTGTGGGCTTGCCGGTGATGGAGTCTCCGTCGCATATTGTGCCGCTATTGGTGGCCGACCCTGAACGATGCAAAGCGCTGTCGGACACGCTGCTGTTTGACTTTGGCATCTATGTGCAACCGATCAACTATCCTACTGTCCCGCGCGGCACAGAGCGCCTGCGCTTTACGCCGAGCCCGGTGCATGACGAAGTGATGATGGATGAATTGGTTGCGGCGATCCTGGCGGTTTGGAAACAGCTGGGGCTGGATCAAGTCGCGTAAGACGGCTGTGGCCGGCGAAAGCCTATTCCGCTTTTGCCAGTTTATTCGTTTTCTTAGACTTAGCAGACCGTCCAAGGCCGATTTCCTTGGCGTGCTCTGAGCGCAGTTTGGCGTAATTCGGTGCGACCATCGGGTAGTCGGCTGACAGGCCCCACCGTGCGCGATAGTCATCTGGCGTCATTTCATAACGCGACCGCAAATAGCGCTTGAGCATTTTGAGTTTACGGCCGTCTTCCAGGCAAATCAGAAAGTCGTCGTGGATTGATTTTTCGATCGGGACAGCAGGTTCGGGCGCATCAGATTTGCCGTCTGCCAAGTCTGTGACGGTTTCATTTACCGTTTTAATAAGATCAGGCAGGTCGTCGGCCTCAATGTCATTGTTTGAGACGAACGCGGATACGATGGCGACCGTTTGATGCAATAGCTCAACGGAACTTGATTGTGTCATGATCAATCCTGAATAAAATTCCCCACATACTGCGAGCATGCTCAGCAGCAACACGCCATTAGTTAGTGTACTTAGCGAGAGAAGTAAAATTACGATTCAGGCTAAGCCGTATTTGCAAACTGGGACGTACCTAGCCGACATATGTGGAATGAAAACAGTTGATACGGGTGAACAATAGTTGCGGGGCGCGGCGCTGGACCGTAAATAGAGCGCAATCGTAAATCAGGAGATTCTCATGGCGGACACGGCTTTGCCCACAGGGTTCAAAACAGATCATTTTTTCTCGCAACCGCTAGAGGAGCGCGACGCGGATTTGTTTGCGGCGATTGAGAAAGAGCAAACGCGCCAACAGCAACAGATCGAATTGATTGCGTCTGAGAATATTGTGTCTCGCGCGGTGCTTCAGGCGCAGGGCACGGTACTGACGAACAAGTATGCTGAAGGGTATTCTGGGCGCCGTTACTATGGCGGGTGCGAGTATGTCGACATTGCCGAAGATCTGGCCGTGTCGCGCGCCAAACAATTGTTTGGATGTGAGTTTGCCAATGTGCAGCCAAACTCTGGCAGCCAAGCCAATCAAGGCGTGTTTCAAGCGCTGCTCAAACCGGGCGACACGATTTTAGGGATGAGTCTTGATGCGGGCGGACACCTGACGCATGGCGCGCGGCCGAACCAATCTGGCAAATGGTTTAATGCAGTTCAGTATGGCGTTCGCAAAGACAATGATCAGATTGATTTTGATGAAGTGGCGGCGCTGGCGAAAGAGCATAAGCCGCAGCTGATTATTGCGGGCGGATCTGCCTATCCGCGCCAGATTGATTTCAAACGCTTCCGTGAGATTGCTGATGAGGTTGGCGCGTACTTCCTGACGGATATGGCGCATTTTGCAGGGCTGGTGGCGGGCGGTGTGCATCCTAACCCTCTGGACCATGCACATGTGGCAACGACCACGACCCACAAAACATTGCGCGGCCCGCGCGGCGGCATGATTTTGACCAATGATGAGAAGCTGGCGAAGAAGTTCAACTCAGCCATTTTTCCCGGTATTCAGGGCGGGCCATTGATGCACGTGATTGCCGCCAAAGCGGTGGCGTTCGGTGAGGCGCTGACGGACGAGTTCAAGGCATATGCGGCGCAAGTGATTGAGAATGCTCAAGCCATGGCAGCGGCCTGTAAGGCGGGCGGGCTGGATGTTGTTTCTGGCGGCACGGACACGCATTTGGCGCTGATTGATTTGCGCCCAAAGAAAGTGACCGGGCGCGACGCCGAACACGCATTGGAGCGGGCCTTTATCACCTGCAATAAGAACGGTGTGCCGTTTGATCCGGAAAAGCCAACCATTACCAGCGGTATTCGCGTCGGGTCTCCGGCAGGCACCACGCGCGGGTTTGGCGCGCAGGAGTTCACGCAGATTGGAGATTGGATCGCCGAGATTGTCGATGCAGTGGCCAAGGGTGACAGTGAGGCGGTTGAAGCGCGGGTGAAGGCTGAGGTGTTGGAACTCACCGCGCGGTTCCCGATTTATAACGGATTAGGAGCCTAAGCCCTTGCGGTGCCCGTTTTGTGGATCTGAAGCGACGGCGGTGAAAGACAGCCGCCCGGCGGAAGACAATACCGCTGTGCGACGTCGCCGAATTTGCGACAGCTGCGGCGCCAGGTTCACGACGTTTGAGCGCGTTCAATTGCGTGAGATCACCGTGATTAAGCGCGACGGGAAGCGCTCTGTTTTTGTGCGGGAAAAATTATTGCGCTCCATTTCGATCGCGTTGCGTAAGCGCCCGGTGGACGCTGAACGCATTGATCAGATGGTGTCTGGTATTGTGCGTAAGCTAGAGAGTGACGGGCTGACGGAGATTGAGTCTGCGCAGGTCGGCGAACTGGTGATGAAGGCGCTGAAGCGCGTCGATCCGGTGGGCTATGTTCGGTATGCGAGTGTTTACCGCGACTTTAAAGACCCCAGCGATTTTGCCAGCTTCATTGAGCAATCCTCACTCGATGATGAAGAAGAAGCGCCAGAGGCATGAGCGTTTCTGTGACGCTGAAAGTTGCGACGTCTATGGACGGACGTATCGCGCTTGCTGATGGTACCAGCCAATGGATCACCGGAAGTGAAGCGCGCGCACGGGTGCATCAAATGCGCGCGCAGCATGACGCTGTGCTGGTGGGGATTGGCACCGTGCTGGCCGATGATCCACTATTGACGGCGCGCACTGTGCCTTTGCCGACGGTTCAGCCGATCCGCATTGTGGCGGATTCTCATGGGCGAACGCCGCCGTCTTCACGGCTTGCGCAGTCTCTCGCGAATGGCCGGGTTGTGGTGGCGACCAATGGACAATCGCAGGACATATTGGCGGCAAAAGGCGTCGAGGTTTGGCCGTGTGGGAATGGCATCCGGGTTGAAGCCGGAGCGTTGGTCAAGCGGGCCGAGGCCGAAGGGGTGTCGAGCGTATTTTTGGAAGGTGGCGGCACGCTGGCGGCGTCTTTTATTCGCGCTGGGTTGGTCGACCGGATTGAGTGGTTCCGCGCGCCGATATTGATTGGCGGCGACGGATTGCCCGGTATTGGCGGCTTGGGGTTAGAGGAACTGGGCGCTGCGTCACGCTGGCGCCTTACCGCGACGGAACGGATTGGGGACGATACATTGGACACTTATGTGAAAGCCTGAGAGGAGCATCGCGCAATGTTTACAGGCCTGGTCACCGATGTCGGCACGATCCGCAAAGCTGAAGAGCGCAACGGGTTGATCCGGTTTGAAGTTGAGAGTGGATTTGAGTTGGACTCAATCGCCATGGGCGCGTCGATTCTGCATGCGGGCGTGTGCCTAACGGTGGTGGATATGGGGCCGGGGGAGCGAGGCGCATGGTTTGCCGTTGAGGCTGTGCCGGAGACGCTGGACAAAACCGTGTTGGGCGACTGGACGCCGGGCGCGCGGGTGAATTTGGAGCCGTCGCTAAAGCTGGGCGATGAGTTGGGCGGGCATTTTGTGTTTGGCCATGTCGACGGCGTTGGCGAGGTGGTTTCGATTGAACCAGAAGGGCAGAGCTTTCGCATGACGGTGCGCCCGCCAGCGGAGATTGCGAAGTATTTTGCCACGAAAGGCTCTGCCGCGATCAATGGCGTGTCGCTGACAGTGGCCGAAGCGCTGGACAATGGGGACTTTCAAGTGGCGATTATTCCCCATACCTGGGAGGTGACGACGCTGGCTGAATTGACGCCCGGCGCGCGCGTAAACCTTGAGATAGATATGCTGGCGCGCTACGTGGCACGTATGATGGGCGATGACGCCCCGAAAGGATTTGTGCCGAATGGCTGAAGATTTTTCCCCCGCGATCTCGTCGATTGATGAAATTATCGAAGATGCCCGCAATGGCCGCATGTATATTCTGGTGGATGCTGAAGACCGCGAGAATGAAGGCGACCTGATCATTCCGGCCAATTTCGCGACACCTGAGCAAGTGAACTTCATGGCGCGGTTCGGGCGCGGGCTGATCTGTCTGGCGATGACACAGGAGCGGGCGCAGACGCTGAACCTTGATATGATGACGCGGGATAATCGCGAGAGCATGCAGACCGCCTTCACCGTTTCTATTGAAGCGAAAGAGGGCGTGACGACGGGCATCTCTGCGGCGGACCGGGCCAAAACGATTGCGGTGGCGATTGATCCGACGCTGGACGCGGATGACATTGTGTCACCGGGGCATGTCTTTCCGCTGGTGGCGCGCGATGGCGGCACTTTGGTGCGCGCGGGGCATACTGAGGCGGCGGTGGATATTTCACGCATGGCGGGGCTGAACCCGGCGGGCGTGATTTGTGAGATTATGAATGAAGACGGGTCTATGGCGCGGTTGCCGGATCTGGTGTCGTTTGCGCAGCTGCATGGACTGAAGATTGGGACGATTGCTGACTTGATTGCGTGGCGCCGCAAGAATGACCGGTTCCTGGAGCGCCGTGTAGAAGCACCGCTGGATAGCGCTTATGGCGATGGCTTCAAGACCGTTTGTTTCCGCAATGCGCTGGATGGATCAGAGCATATTGCGATTGTGCACGGGACGATTGAGCCGGACAGCCATACGCTGGTGCGGGTGCACCGCACCGATGTGTTGTCTGATATTCTCGGCGAAACCGGGCCGCGGTTGGGGCTGGTGGGCAAGGCGATGCAGATTATCGCGGAGGCCGAGGAGCCGGGCGTTGTGGTGTTTGTGAATACGATGCGCCCGAACGCCATCGCCGAACGACTAGGCCTGAAATCATCGACTCCAAAGGACCCCACCGCGCCGCTGAGAGAGTACGGGGTTGGGGCACAAATCTTGCGGGAGCTGGGCGTTCGCAAGATGATCTTCCTGTCAGACACGCAGGCGACCCGCGTTGCAGGGCTTGACGGATACGGCCTGACCATAGAGGGCTGGCGCCGATTGAGTGAAGAAAAGGATTCCTGATGGCTGACCGCGTATTGATTGCGATTTCTCGCTATTACAAAGATATAGCTGACGAGATGGAAGCGGGCGCTATGGAGGTGCTGGAGGCGGCGGGGGCGAAAGTGACCGTGCTGGAAGTGCCGGGTGCGTTTGAGTTGCCGGGGGTTGTGGCGATGTCGGCTGATAGTGGCCGGTTTGATGGCGCGGTGGTGCTCGGCTGTGTCATTCGCGGCGAGACAACGCATTATGATTATGTGTGCGGTGAGAGCGCGCGCGGCCTGATGGATCTGATCGTGCAACGTCGGCAAGCCATCGGCTATGGCATTTTAACGACCGAAACCCATGAGCAAGCCTGGGTGCGCGCGGACCGTAAACAGAAAAATAAGGGCAAGGACGCCGCCGAAGCGTGTCTGGCGATGATCAAGTTTCGTAAAGAGATGATCCGTTGATTATGACCGAGCAGAAGGTGCCCTTTGAAGTGACGCGGGCGCGCCGAGCGGGAGCACGGCTCGCGGCTGTTCAGGCACTCTATGAAATGGAGCAGACTGAGAAATCTGCAAAATCGACCATTCGAGGATTTATGGATGATCGTCTCGGCATTGGGCCGGATGAGGCGCCCGTTGAAGAGGCCGATCCAGACCTCTTCAAATCTATTGTTCTGAGCGTGAGTGAACATCAGGCGGTCGTCGACACAGCGATTTTGGCGCGGCTTTCGGAAGGCTGGAAGCTAACGCGGCTAGACGCGACGATGCGGGCGTTGCTGCGCGCGGCGGCAGGTGAATTTATCGCGCATGAGCATTTGAGCCATGCCGTCATCATGGATGAGTATGTATCTCTGGCGCATGATTTCTTTGATGAGAAAGACGCCAAATTTGCCAATGCTGTGCTGGACAATATGGGCAAGGATTTGCGGGCTGGAGAAGGCGGCTAGAGTCCGCGCGCCCATTCGCGAAGGTCTTCAACAAACAAGCTCGGTTGTTCCATCGCCGCAAAGTGGCCGCCTTTGGGTTTTTTTGACCTGTAGGTGAGGTTATAGGCGCGCTCCATCCACGAGCGGGGCGGGGCGATGAGATATTCTTCGCCGGGATATTCGGCAAATCCCGTAGGGGTTTCGCACCGCACACCTTCCGGAAGTGTGCCGCCGCCTTCCTGAAAGAAAGCGTTGTAGTACCAAACGCTGGTCGCGATGGCATCGTTGACGAGATAGATCATCACATTGGTGAGCAGTTGGTCTTTTGAATAGACGCTGTAGAGACCGCCATCTTTGAGATCTGACCAGCCATGGAACTTCTCGATGATCCAGGCGGCGGTTCCCATGGGGGAGTCCATCAATGCCAAGGCGAGGGTTTGCGGTTTGGTGGCTTGCTGCATGAGGTAGGCGCCTTCGGCCTGCATCGCGGCGCCAGATTTGGTTAGCCAATCGATTTCCTCCTGTGAGCCCGGCGCGGCGTTGGCGGGCCGCAAGGCGTTCATGTTGAGGTGAATGGCTTTGCACCCACCTTTGCCGTCATGGGCTCCATGATTGAGGCCTAGATATGATGTGACCATGGCCCCCCAATCGCCGCCTTGAGCGAGATAGGTGTCATAGCCGAGCACATCTCGCATCAACCTATCCCAAAGCGCAGCGGTGGCGCGTTGACCGATGGGCGATGTTGGCTTGCCTGAGAAACCGTAGCCGGGCAGGGATGGGATGATGAGATCGAAGGCGTCTTCCGGCTTGCCGCCATGCTGGCTGGGGAAGGCGAGCGGGCCGATGCAATCCCAAAACTCGAAGATGGAACCGGGCCAGCCATGCGTGATGATAAGCGGGCGCTTGCCGTTCGCTTCACCAACGACATGTATGAAATGGATGTCCAGACCGTCTATGGTGGTTTTGAATTGTGGGTGGGTGTTGAGATTGGCTTCGGCGGCGCGCCAGTCATATTCGCTGAGCCAATATTGCTGGAGGTCTTTCAGTACGGGTGTCGACATGCCGTATGCGAACCCTTGCTCGTTTTCTGGCGCAGGAAACCATGTATAGGCCTCGACACGGGCGCGCAGGGCGGCGAGTTTTTCATCGGGAATAGCAATCTGGAACGGTGTTGGTTTTGTCATAGGCTGAGCGTATCAGGTGCTTATATTTAGGCAACAATCTGGGGCGACAAGGCGCGCCGCCGACTTGCGATGAACACGCGACGGCATATAGTTTTGGTAATAAGAGAGTGAGGCTGAGTGGGAGTCATTTGTGATCAAGCATAAGAAGCGGTGGAGCCGATTGGGGCTGAGTTTGGCGTTTGGCGGAGCGGCTGTGTTAGTGGGGTGCGGCGATAATGCTGGGCCTGTGAAGGGCGCGGATGCAGGCGTGGTGATTGCTGACGCAGGAGACGGCGGCGAAACCGGGGAGATGGGCGAAGCTGGCGGGCATGATATGGACGCCCTGGCGGTTGAGAAGCGCGTGGCGTTTATGGCTGGGCATGTGGCGGCTGGATTGGCGCTATACCGCGCCGGGGCGCCAGACCAAGCCGCGCCTCATTTGTTGCATCCAGTGTCAGAGACCCACGCAGATGAGCGCGCAGGGATTGACGCACTCGGCTTTGATGGCGCGGTGTTTGAAGAGGTGTCAGCGGCGCTGGAGCAGGGGCGGCCAGCCAGCGAGATAGAGCCGCAATTACAGGCCGCTGAAGCCAACATAAGGTTGGTGCAGAAAAATGCGGGCGGCGACGCAGCAGAGTTGGTGTCCTATTTGATGGATACCGTTGTGGAAGAATATTTAGTCGGCGTGAACGACGGCGCGATTACCGATGCAGGCGAGTATCAGGACGCTTATGGGTTTTCGGTGGTGGCCTTGCGCATTGCGCGAGAGGCAGACCTGTCCAATGAGATCCTATCTGAATTGATGGGATTGATCGATATGTGGCCCGAAGCCGGGCCGCTGGCGGACACTGACCCAATGCCCACGACGCAGGTGATCGCGCAAACATCCCGCGTGCAATTGTTGCTGAACTAGGCATTACAGCGGTGTCAGGGAATACGCCGCCAAAAACTTGATCTAATGAACGGTTCCAATGCGCTGACCGGATGCACGCAGGTGAAGGAAGCAGGCAGTTGTTGTCGCGGCGAAGGCGATGTTGTTGAGGGCGCTTAGGATCATTGGACGAAGAGCGAATGTCGTGGTGTCGGCGGTGTCAGCGCCCGGCACTTCGCCTGCGCTGGTGATCATTCCGAAGATCACAAAAAGCAACAAGACCACAGCGCTGATGACGGCCATGGCCAAGAACACAAAGAGAAGTGTGATGACGTAGCGGACAGAGATCTGCGCGCTTGTGATCAAGGCATCCTTGATGCTGGGCCGTTCCGCCATCATAAAGACGGGGGCAAGGGACAGCAGTAGAAACGCGGCCATGCCGGGCAGTAGCATCAACAGAAAACCGACGCCGACGATCATTTTGACCGCAATGCTGACGGCTGCAAAAGGAATGAGCGCCCTTAACGCGATGCTGAAGGCTTCATCGATTTGCGGGTGGCTGGCCCAAAGCAGGGTGTGAATGGCCGCCGCGCTTATGATGGTCGTCAGCAAGAGGTTAAGTGCGAACGTCGCCGTTGGTGCAATCGCGTGCGGCAGAAGCACAGCAAAATAGTGGATGGCGAAACCGCCAGCGATCTGGGCGCCGAGTAGGATTAGGAGCGGCGAAAGGGAGCTGCCGATTAGTCCGAGGACCGTCTTCAGAATTGGCGGGACAAGCGAAAATTGAACATTGGCTGGCGCAAAGTCAAAAGGCTCTGGCGACGTTGGCATGATAATTCCTGACCTCCGCCAAAGCGCGCGGTTTGAACCCGGTTGATGGGGGTTAGACCGAGAAGCTTGTGCCGCATCCACATGCAGCTGTGGCGTTTGGATTGTTGATCTTGAAGGCTGCGCCGATGAGTTCGGTTGAGAAGTCGATCTCAGACCCGCTGAGAAATTCGAGACTCATCTCGTCGATCAGAACTTTTGCGCCATCGCGTTCGATCAAGGCGTCATCTGGATTCTGATCGTTGGCAAAATCGAACTTGTAGGAAAATCCGCTACATCCCCCTCCTTCAACTGACACGCGCAGGTAGTCTGCGTCGTCTTGTTTTGCCAGAATCGCATTAATCCGCTTGGCAGCAGAGGCGGAGAGGGTCACATCGGGGGCTGTTATCGTGCTCATATTGATAAGATAGGGATGTTTTGCCGAATGGAAAAGAGAGCGGTTTACGCCACACGCCATGAAAACAGTCGTTTGCGCTATCATGAAGAGGCGGAATCGGCCTCTCGCACGCCGTTTCAGCGGGATCGGGACCGAATTGTGCATGCCACGGCGTTCCGTCGATTAAAGCAAAAAACGCAGGTTTTTGTGGCCCATGAGGGCGATCACTACCGCACACGGCTCACGCATAGCCTGGAAGTGGCGCAAATTGCGCGGTCAGTGGCGCGAACTTTGGGGCTGGACGAGGATTTGGCGGAGGCGATGGCGCTGGCGCATGATCTGGGGCATCCGCCGTTCGGGCATGCGGGGGAGGATCAATTGGATGCCTCAATGCGCGCGTTTGAGGGCTTTGATCACAACGCCCAAACGCTGCGGATCGTTACGAAACTGGAAGTGCGTTATCCGACCTTTGATGGGCTGAATCTGACGTGGGAAATGCTGGAGGGATTGGTGAAGCACAATGGGCCGGTGATTGGGCCGGACACGCCGATCACGTCGTTGCCTTTAGCGTTTCGAGAGTTTCCGTATCTTGAAGACTTGGAACTGGATCAATTTGCCGGACCAGAGGCGCAAGTGGCGGCGCTGTCTGATGATATTGCCTACAATAATCACGATATTGATGATGGTATAGCGGCGGGCCTGTTCACGATCGATGATATGCTGGACCTGCCGATTGTAGGCGATGTGTTTAAGGCGGTGCGGATTGAGTTTCCCGTTTTGAATGACCGGATGGTGACGTATGAGGCGGTTCGGCGTCTCATCGGGCTATGGATCAATGATTTGGTGACGGAGACTCAGGCGCGGATCAAACGTTACAAGCCTAAGAGCGCTGCGGATGTGCGCGCGATGGATGTGCCGCTGGTGGCGTTCTCTGAAGAACTGGAAACAAAGCAGCGCGCCCTTCGCGCGTTCTTGCATGAGAGAATGTATAAACATTACAAGGTCAACCGGATGCGTAGCCAAGCCAAACGCATGTTGGCGGACTTGTTCGATTTGTTTCATGCTGAGCCCGATACGCTGCCGCCGCCATGGCGCAATGATGCGGCGCAGGCCGACCCGATGCGTAAGGCGCGGCTGGTGTGTGACTACATTGCAGGGATGACGGATAATTTTGCGATTGATGAACATCGGCGTTTATTCAATCTGGACAGCATGATTTGACGCGCTTTGCGCGGCCTTCAATTTACGGGCGCTGTTAACACTATTACTGAATTGGTTGCAGGCAATGCGCCCGATCTTCAATGGTCGTTAACGAAAACACGGCATGAATTAACCCATAGAAACAGTTATTTCGAGGGTGAGAGCCATGAGCAAGTACAATGATGGCAGCATAGATTTCGGTCCATTCGATGATGATTATCGCGGCTTTGATATTCGCGATGATGAGACGGCACGCGGCCCGCTAATTCTGGCGCTGGCGCTTGGTGTGCTGTTGGTGTTTGGCGCTGTGGTTTGGAACACCTATCGGCAAGGCGTGCGCGGCGAGGGGGCTGGGTTGCCCACCGTGATCGCAGATGCACAACCCTATAAGCGCGCACCGGAAGACCCGGGCGGTCAGGCCATCCCCGATACTGACAAGCGTTTTTACGATCAGATGGATGCGTCTCAGCGAACCGAAATTGCGGAAGCGCCGATCAACACTGTGCCGAGCAATGGCCCTGACGTTCTGCAAGGCGGCCCGCCGATTGAGCTGCGCCCCACTGCGAACGGCCAGAACAGCGGCTCTGACCCTGATACGGGCATGCCGAATGCTGTCGCTGATCAAGTGCGTGAACTGGCAGAATTAGATGAGCGCACCGAGGCGACGAGCGGCGTAGAGACCGCCGCGCTTGGCAAAACGAATATCCCAACGACCCGGACGCCCAAGCCCAGCGCTGTGATGCAGCCTATGTTTGCCTTTTCAGAGGCTGGAAAATTCAGCGTTCAGATTGCTGCGTTTCGGTCTGAAGCGGCGGCCGAAGATGCGTGGGGCAAGGTGACGAAGAAGTCTCCGGACCTCTATCGCGGCGCAGGAAAGCGGATTCAACGCGCGGATTTGGGTGCGAAAGGTGTGTTCTATCGCTTGCGTGTTGGCGGATTTGACGAAAGATCAGAGGCAACAGCGTTCTGTTCGGCTCTCAAGGACGCAGGAAACAACTGCATCGTGGTGACTCAATAGTGATTAAAGCCTGCATCCTGAGCGTTTCCGGCCCGGAATTGACGGCTGGCGAAGCGGCGATGTTGTCTGATCAGCAACCGTGGGGCGTGATATTGATGGGGCGATCATGTGTCTCGCGGACGCAAGTTCGCAGGCTAGTGGACGATATTTGGCAAGCCCTCGGTCGCGCATGTTTGGTGTTCATCGATCAAGAAGGCGGCCGTGTGGCGCGCTTAAAAGCGCCGGAATGGCCAGTGTTTCCGCGCGGAAGTGACTATGGCGCGGTGTACGCCGCTGAT
This sequence comes from uncultured Hyphomonas sp., assembly GCA_964644385.1. Lineage (GTDB taxonomy): Bacteria > Pseudomonadota > Alphaproteobacteria > Caulobacterales > Hyphomonadaceae > Hyphomonas. The sequence goes on from CAZXVJ010000014.1 coordinate 21,584, forward strand.
CCTGAGCGAGGGCTGGAGGCGGCGTGGCTGGGCCACCGACTGATTGCCGCGGAGCTGTCTGAAATGTCGATCCATGCCGATTGCGCGCCGGTGGTCGACCTGCCTGTGCCGGGCGGGCATGACGTGATTGGCGACCGGGCATTTGGTGACGATCCCGAAACCGTGGCGATCTTGGCGCGGGCGGCGCTAGAGGGATTATCTGCGGGCGGTGTTGCGGGGGTCATCAAGCATATTCCGGGGCATGGGCGGTCTATGGCAGACAGCCATATGGAACTGCCGCGCGTGACGGCCGGTGATAATGAGCTGGCAAAAGATTTCGATGCGTTCGCTCGTTTGGCCGACGCCCCAATGGCCATGAGCGCGCATATTGCCTATGACGCATTCGACCCCGGCGTTCCGGCCACATTGTCCAAGACCATGATTGAGGACGTCATCCGGGGGCGAATCGGGTTTGATGGCTTACTAATGACGGATGATTTGGGAATGAATGCGCTGGGCGGCAGCCTGAGCGAGCGCGCGGTGTCTGCGATTGATGCCGGCTGCGATGTGCTGTTGCATTGTTCCGGATTTCTCAGCGACGCCGACGCCATTCTGGCGGAGATGATTGAGGTGGCGGACGCTTCCCCCGAACTGGATGGTAAAGCCGACGAGCGTGCACAGCGCGCCGAGGCAATGGCCGCCGGACAGGAAGACTTTAGCATCGTCGAAGGCTGGGCCCGCTTTTATGAGCTGTTCCCGCATCTGGACGTGGCTGCATGAGCGCGACCATCATCTCGATTGATGCGCTGTCTGCTGAGGCGCAGGACGCAGAGGCCGCAGACGCGTTCGTTGTTGATGTGCCCGGATATGAGGGCCCGCTTCATTTGCTGCTCGAGCTATCGCGTCGCCAAAAGGTAGACCTGCTGCAAGTGTCGATGCTGAATCTGGCAGAGCAGTATTTGGTGTTCATCGAAGAAGCCAAAAGCAAGCGCATGGATTTGGCGGCAGACTATCTGCTGATGGCGTCCTGGCTGACCTATATGAAATCGCGCCTGATGTTGCCGAAGCCTGAAAAGGACGGCGATGATGAGCCAAGCGGCGAGGAAATGGCCGAGCGGTTGGCGTTCAGACTAAAACGCCTCGATGCGATGCGCGATGCCGTGAAAGAGTTAGAAGCTGGGCCGATCTTGAACAATGTCGTATTTTTGCGCGGAGAGCCCGAACAGCCCAAAGTGATCAAGCACATGGAGTATCACGCCTCCATGTTTGATTTATTGAAGGCGTTTGGCACCATTCGCGCCCGTAAAGAAAAAGAACGCCCGCATGTCATTGAGCAGCAATTGGTGCTGCCACTGGAAAGTGCGCGCAATACGTTGCGGTCACTGCGCGCCCGGCTGGAAACGTGGTCATCGCTGGACGATGTCCGAAACGATATGACGAATGTTGATCCGTTGCTGCCCGCCAACTCTGTGACCGCGAGTGTCTTTGCGGCATGTTTGGAATTGACGCGTGATGGTGAATTGGATGTCCGTCAGGATGCCCACTTTGCGCCACTTTACCTGCGTAATGCAGGGCCAAGCCCCGAGGAGGGTGACGATGCAACCGCTTGAGAAACAAGACCCAATGGATGACACAAATGATTTACCGGACGCTGTAGAACAGCTGTCATTCGCTCAAGAGAGCGCGCGCGAAGTGTTAGAGGGCAGCGATGAAGCCCTAGCGCAAGGGGTTCGCCGGGCTGAAGCGATTTTGTTTGCTGCGGGCGAGCCACTATCTGCTGAGCAGATTTCCGAAGTATTGCCGCATGGCGTAGAGGCCGCGCAGGTTTTGATGGCCATTCGCGCAATCTATGCCCCGCGCGGTGTGACGCTGGTGGAGGTGGCCGGTAAATGGCGATTCCAGACGGCGCAGGATTTGGCCTATCTGTTTGTTGAAGAACGTCAGGTGCAAAAGAAGCTGGGGCAGGCGGCATTGGAGACACTGGCGATCATTGCTTACAGCCAGCCATCGACGCGTGCGGAAGTGGAAGCTGTGCGCGGCGTGGCGGTGTCTAAGGTGACGGTCGACACGTTGCTGGAGACTGGCTGGATCAAAATGGCGGGTCAACGTAAAACACCCGGCCAGCCCATGCAGTACGCAACCACGCAACAGTTCCTTGAGCATTTTGGGCTTGAGAGCCTTGATACGTTGCCGGGCAAAGCTGATTTGGATGCCGAAGGCTTGCTTAGCGAGGCCATTCCTGCGGGATTCCAGATGCCAGATGAAGAAGCCTTGTCTGAAGAAGATATGCTGATTGACGACACCGAAGATATGGCTGAGCCCGACGCGTTTGTGACGGACTTTTTGGATGCTGAAGCGGACGCGGATGATGTCGTCGCCGATGTCGATGTAAACGTCGCTCTGGCGGAAGACAGTGAAACGCATGATGATGCGCTTATTGAGGGTGCCGACGTCGTCGCGCCTGAGATTGAGGCAGACACCGTTGCGGATACCGAAGAGGGCGTGAGTGTGTTCGCTTATACGCGTGAGGCGGAAGAGACTGACACGTCAGATTCAACTGAGATGGTTTCAGAAGATGTCGACACGGTCGATGAGTCCGCGATTGAGGCGGCTGTGATCAAATTGTCGAAGGAGCCGCGTGAACCTGAGCGTCCGATGTGGACGTGGGACGACGAAGACTAAGATAGGCTTAGAAGCGTCTCGCATGTTGGAAAATGCTAAGGAATTTTTCCTTGGCTTTGGCATCGCGGAAGACGAGTGATTTTACCAGTTTGCCGCTTGGCCGGCTTCTTGTTTTGACCATCAGCGCCGGAAGTTCATCATCATTTGCAAACGTAAGATCGGCCTGAGCTTGCGCGAATTGGTTGATTGCGGCGTCGAGCTTACGCATCGCCGCAGTTTCACCAAGTTCAATGTCAAATTGAAGTTCTGTCACGATTCACCCCCGTTTTCTACGAGCCCTCAAAAATTGGTTAACCAATCTTAACGATTTCGCCAAGGCAATAATACATGCGGGAGACTGTGGTTTCCGCAGGTTAGGTAACGCAAACGGCGTGCCGATTCGGCAAAACAGTTCAATTTGCGCAAATTTGGCCGATTTAGACCAAGTTTGGCGGCTTAAGACGAAATCTGCGTTCGTTTTCGTGTTGTCCAAGTAGGTCATCCTGAGCCGTTCCAGCGCCAATATTATGCACAATTTTGTATCGGCCAGAGGCGGCGCGCATGTCTGAGACAATGCCAATATGCGGCAATCGCCCGCCCAGACGCATCGTATAGATGTCTCCCGGCTGCCAATCTTTTGGTGAGGCGGGCAGCGCGAGTTCAGCGTTTTGGCGTTTGAGATAAGTCTCCAAATTGGGAACTCTGCGATGGTCTATGTTTTTGTCTGGTCGCGAAAGACCCCATGTCTTGGGGTAGCGGGCGAAGTTGCGCCGCATATCTTCGTGTACGGCCTTTTGCAGATCGAACTCAAAGGCGTCTCGATAGGCCCGCACGACCACATCGGTGCAGACGCCCTTGGCGCGATCGACATCTCCGCCGGGATAGGCGAGGCCGACATAGGCCGGGTCGTAGGTGAGGGTGACCCCAATTTGTTGCCGTGCCGCGTGAATAAGGCGGGTATGCCAAGGCAGCAATTCGGGCCGCGTGAGGTTGGGAGCGAGCGGAAGTGTGAAAAGGCCAATGAGGGAGCTGCGCCGTGTAATCATATGAAATCGTAACCGGTATGTATGGCAACAGTTTGACGCGGGGTGAGGGCTGACTCTTGCGGTGGGCTGTTTAGGTTGTCTGCAGAAAAGGAGACACGCCATGACAACCGCTTTGCAAATGAAATCATTGATCACAGAGGACGGCGAATTGCAGGTCGCGCTGCATGAGGTTGCGGTGAAGGCACCCGGCCCCGATGAAGTTGTGGTGCGGGTGGAGGCGTCTCCCATAAATCCTTCAGATCAAGGCGTGGTGTTCGGGCCCGCAGATATTTCCCAAGCGGTCACGGAAGGGTCTGGCACAGCCAGTGTACTTAAAGCGCCAATGCTGAAAGGCGGGCTCGCGCGCGTGAAGGCGCGGTTGGGTAAGCCATTGGCGGTCGGTAATGAGGGCGCAGGCGTTGTGGTCGAGGCGGGGTCATCTGACGCGGCGCAGGCTCTGATGGGGAAGACGGTCGCTGTATTTGGCGGGGCGATGTATGCGCAATATCGAACGGCGCACGTCATGGCGTGTCTGCCGCTGAATGAAGGCCATACCGCCGAGCAAGGCGCATCTTGTTTTGTGAACCCACTCACATCGCTGGGCATGGTCGAAACGATGAGGCTGGAAGGTCATACTGCGCTGGTGCATACGGCGGCGGCGTCCAATCTCGGACAAATGCTCAACAGAATTTGCCAAAGCGATGGCGTGGATTTGGTGAACATTGTGCGCAAACCAGAGCAAGTGAAACTGCTCAAAGATGCCGGTGCAAAATACGTCGTCAATTCAAGTGCCGATAGCTTTCGGGAGGACCTGACGGATGCGTTAGCAGAAACAGGGGCGACGCTGGGCTTTGATGCGACGGGCGGCGGCACTTTGGCGAGCGAGATTTTAGCTGGCATGGAGCGGGCAGCTGCGCGCACCGGGACCGACTACAGCGTATATGGCTCCACCGCGCACAAGCAGGTGTATTTGTATGGTGGTTTGGATACGTCCGCGACGGTGCTGAACCGCAGTTATGGCATGGCGTGGGGCGTTGGCGGCTGGCTGCTGCCGCCATTCCTGGAGCGCGTCGGGCCACAGACCGCTGCGAAGATGCGCCAGCGTGTGGCCGACGAATTAACGACAACATTCGCTAGCCACTACACGCAGCGTCTATCTTTGGTAGATGCCCTGCAAGCCGATACGGCCCGCGCGTATGAAGGCAAATCGACCGGTGAGAAATATCTGATCATGCCGCAGACATAATCTGAGTGATGGGCGCGAACATGTTGAAGCGTTCGCGCCGTTTTCGGTTGGAATTGAGGTGCTAGAACCCGCGCAAGTCTGCGACCTCTGACAGGGGCGCGCGTTCGGCGCGGAGCGTGTTGACCGGGTGGTCTGGGTCTGGCTTGCCGAGGGCGAGACCGCACCAGATCATCTCTGTTTCTCCAAGGCCGAAATGTTCCTTCAGCGAGGGGCGCAGTATGCCCCAACATTCCTGCATACATGTGCCCCAGCCGCGTTCTTCCGCAAGCAGGCAAAGCGTTTGAAGGTACATGCCGGCATGGCCCCATTGGCCGTGTCCCATGCGCTCATCAATCACAAAGAACACACCAATTGGCGCGCCGAAAAAGCGGTAATTATTGGCAAACCAAGCCATGCGACCTGCTTTATCTTCTTTCGGAATGCCGAGGGCATCGTAGAGCATGTGGCCAACCTTGCGGCGACGGGCTTCGTGGGGTTCCCACAGGTCTCTAGGATAGATGGCCCGATCGGTGGGTTCGCCGCGCGGGTTGGCAACGAGTTTCTCACCTGCCAGGGCGATGACAGCGTCTTTCTCGGCGCCGCTGACAACGATGGTGCGCCACGGCTGTGTATTGCCGCCAGAGGGCGCGCGTTGGCCTGTGGTGAGCCAATCGCGGATGTCTGCTTCAGATAAAGCATCTGGCAAGAAAGCGCGGGTTGAAATGCGTTGGGTGACGGCTTTGGTGACGTCCATTGAAAAAGCTCCCCTCAGTAATGACTGAGAGGAGCTTTAACTGTTTGACGTTGGGGACGCCAAGCCCGGCTATTTAGGGTGGCAGATGACCGGCATCCACGTGTAGCCCTTCACAAAGCCGCTTGGGGTGCGCTCTGGCTCGTCCAGCACTTCGATGTGGCTGAAGCGGAGCATCAATTCTTGCCACAAGATTTGTAGCTGTTGCTCTGCCAGGCGGTTGCCGACGCAGCGGTGGATGCCGAAGCCAAACGAGATGTGCTGGCGGGCATTCTTGCGGTCGATGATGAGATCGTTCGGGTTTTCGAATTTGCTCTCGTCACGGTTGCCGGAGACGTACCACATGGCGATCTGCTCGCCTTTCTTGATGGTCTTGCCGTGCATCTCAACATCCTCCAGCGCCGTGCGGCGCATGAAGGCGAGGGGCGTTTGCCAGCGGATCATTTCCGAAACCATGTTTGGAATGATGGACGGGTCAGCCTTTAGTTTGTCGAATTCTGAAGGGAACTTATTCAGCGCGTAGAGGCCACCTGTCATTGAGTTGCGCGTCGTGTCATTGCCGCCAACGATCAGAAGGATGACGTTGCCGAGCAATTCCATGGGAGTCATGTTCTTGGTGTTTTCGCCGTGAGCGAGCAGGCTGATGAGATCGCCGGCGGGTGGCTTCGCGCCGCGCTCTTGATAGAGACCCATGAACGCCGTCAGACATTCCATCATTTCTTCGCGCCATTGCGCTTCACCGCCCGGTACGATGTCAGGATTGTTCATATTCGTGACAACGTCAGACCAGCGTGTCAGCTTGCGGCGATCTTCGAATGGGAAGTCGAACAGGGTGGCGAGCATCATTGTCGTGAGCTCGATTGAAACGGTATCGACCCAATCAAATGGTTCTCCGACCGGGATGCTGTCGAGCAAGTCTTGTGTGCGCTTGCGGATCAGAGGTTCGAAGTTTTTTAAGGCGGGTGGACCGACAGCGGGCTGAACGGTTTTACGCTGAATGCCGTGCTTGGGTTCGTCCATCGCGATGAACATGGGCATCTCAAAGTCTTCGAGCGGTTCGCCGAGCGTGATGCCGCCATGCTCCCAGCTGGATGAGAAGCGTTTGTGATCTGTGTCGATGGCCATGATGTCGTCGTAGCGGGTAACAGACCAGTAGGGGCCAACGAAACTGTCGGGGGTGTAGTGGAGTGGATCTTCTTTGCGGAGGCGTTCGAAACGATCCCAGTAGGCGTATTGGCGCCAAATTTCGGAATCGACGAGGTCCAGCGTCTCAATATCAAGTTCGGAGGCGGGCGGTACCGCTTCGCCCAATCGCAGGTAGCCCGGATGCAAGGGCTCGTGTGGTGTGATCTTCGGGCGTTGCAGCGCAGGGTGGTCAATCTTGTGAGCTGTGTCAGCCATGCTTTCAATCTCCGAAAAAGGCCCTCAAACGGGCGATTTAATTATGATGGACATTGAATAACATAATCATATCGAAAAAACCATGACGCCTGCGTCATTTATTTTGCAGAGCGCCAGCTTAGCCGGGATATCGCTCTGCGCGCGCCGAAAGTAGGGCCTGTCTGAGCGCTGTTGCGAGAGACTTTCTTTCGGGCACAGTTAGAAACCGGCCAACGACAAAAGCGGTTCTGCCATATTCGATTCGCAGGAAACTGGTCGGCAGAATGGGTTCATCGAGTTCGATGCGTGCGAATGCTGTTGGAATCTCTGCTGTCTTGTCAGGCTTTCCCGGCGACGAATGGTGCAGGAACAACTGATCGGATGTCACTCGGATACTGGTCTGTTCGGTTTGGCGACGAAAGGACCAGCGAAAGGCGAGGTAGATCAAGAGGGCGTCTAGACCAAAGAAACCGACAACTGGTAAAGCGCCATAGGACAGAAAGGCCATGCCGCTAATAAAACTGGCCAGCGCGACGACCGACATAACAATGGCGAATCCCCGCGGACTGAGCGAACGGTTGGGCCGTAAGACGGCATCCATATAGGTGGTTTGCGACGGTTGGATCATTTGTATAAGACCTAGCACGCTCTTGCGGGGAGAGAAGGGGACGGTAAGTAATTGTCGCATGTCCAAAACGTCACAGCCTTCAGTGCGTAAAAAGAAACGTGCGCCACGTACTTTCGGCAAGACGAAGGCGGCAGAGCTGTATGCGGCGCTGGCGAGGGATAGACCGGACCCGCACACCGAACTGAACTTTACGTCTCCCTACACGCTGGTTGTTGCTGTCGCGCTCTCAGCACAGGCGACGGATGTGGGTGTGAACAAAGCGACCGCTGGTCTGTTCGCGGCTGCAGATACGCCAGAAAAAATGTTGGCGCTTGGACTCAAAGGCGTGGAAACCCACATCAAGACGATCGGCTTGTGGCGGAACAAAGCCAAGAATGTCATTGCACTCAGCGAGATGTTGTTGAACGACTTTGACGGCGAAGTTCCAAAGACCCGCGACGCCTTGATGCGCTTGCCGGGCGTTGGCCGAAAAACGGCAAATGTGGTGCTCAATGAAGCGTTCGGTCAGCCCACGATTGCGGTGGACACGCATATATTCCGGGTGTCGAACCGAACTGGCCTGGCGCCGGGCAAGACGCCGGATGAGGTGGAGCAGAGCTTGGAACGAACCACGCCTGACGATTTTAAGCTGGGCGCCCATCATTGGCTGATTTTGCACGGTCGATATGTTTGTAAAGCGCGCACACCAGAATGTTGGCAGTGCATTGTTCGAGATTTGTGTCGATACACTCCTAAAACGCCCGACCCAGCGACCGTTTCAAAACTTGGTCCTCGCAAACATTAGCGCTACGTAAGTTACCGTTGCAAATATACAACGTCCGTTATCAGTGGCATTTCCACCTGATTTTCATGGGTTTTCTGCCTCTGCAAACCATGGTTTTAGCAGGGTTATGTTTGTAAACGGAGTTCTCCCAATGAAATTCAATTCTATCAAAATTATATTTGCTGCTGCAGCGGCGACTGCGCTTGTCGCGTTTCCAGCTGTAGCGCAAGACACTGACGGTTGGTCTGGCGAAGGCTCGTTCAGCGCGGGGTCTACAACAGGTAATACTGAGACCACGGATCTTGGCCTTGGTATTGCGCTGGCGAAGAAGACGGGCGTCTGGACTTATGGCTTAGATGCCGATGCTGACTATGGCGAGATTGACGGCTTTGAAAGCCGTAACCGCTTCCGTCTTGGCGGAAATGTTGATCGCCAAATCAACGACCGCCTGTTCGGATTTGGCCAAGCCTCTTACGAGAATGATCAATTTTCAGGCTATGACAGCCGGATATTTATTGGCGGCGGCCTTGGTTACAATGTGATCGAGAATGCGGCCACAAAGTGGGACGTTCGCGGTGGGCCGGGCATCAAGATTGATGAGGTCAAACAGATTGTCGATAACACAGTTGCGCCCGCGGTGATCATTCCGGCTGAGACGCAAAACTCATTCGGCATCACCGCGTCGTCTAATTTCTCCCACGCGTTCAATGACGCTGTCACGCTGACCAATGACACGGACGTGCTTTACGCAGAAGAGTCGACACAGCTGGGCAATGTCATCGCACTCACGGCGAAATTGTCAGACGCTTTGTCTGCGCGCGTTTCGTTTGATGTGCGTCATGACACCAACCCGCCGCTGGGTTTTGAAGACACAGACACGGCGACAAAGGTTGCGATTGTTTACGGCTTCGGCAAGTAAGCTCTAACGCGTTATTAAAGTTGGAAGGCCGTGCTCTTTGGGGTGCGGCCTTTTACTTTTGGGGCGCTGAACAAAGGTTATCCAGCCAATCTGGATTGAATCGCTTTCGCCATTCGCTCGCCGAGTTCCGGACCTTGTTCTGGGTAGAGATACGGCTCAATCATCTCCAACTCCATGAGGAGCAAGCCGCCATTGTCGCCGCGCACCATATCGACGCGGGCATAGAGTGGAGGGGTGTCCAAAGTTGACATCATGGCGCCTGCGACCGCGAGATCTGATGGTGTTGGCGAAACGGCCTCTTCGATGCCGCCATAGGTTGATTGGATGCGATAATCGCCGCTCGCCGCGCGTTTCAACAAAGCATGACTGAACGCGCCGTCGATATAAATGAAGCTGAGCTCGCCTTCACTTTGTATGGTGGAAAGGAAAGGTTGAGCCATCATCGGCAAGGGCATCGCTGGTATTGGATCACCACGGCGCAAACGATGCTGACCATCCGCACCGGCGCCGACCTGGCGTTTGAAAACGAGATCGTCGCTGCCGAGCGTGTCGAAGGCGGCGGTGGCTCGCTCTGGCGTTGCTTCATCTAACCAGAGGGTCGGGATGAGTTTCGCGCCGCGTGCTTCAATATCTTTCAAATAGGATTTGTGACTGTTCCAGCGGACGAGTGCTGGAGAGTTAAAGACCGGGATATTCTCTTCGATACGTTCGAGCGTTTTGAGAAAGGTTTCATGGTGGTCCCAATAATCCCATGTGGTTCCAATTATAGCGGCGTCAAAAGCCTGCCAATCGGCGTCTGGATCGTCCCACGAGACCGCTGTGATCGCCATATCCAGCGCTTCAAAAGATGGGGTCAGTCGGTCCATCATTAGATCGTGTTCATAGGCATCACTGCGCCGATTGGGCGATCCGGGCAGGGTGACTTGTGATGCGAGGTAGGCGATCTGTTTCATGGCATGGCCTTTAGCTTTATGTGGCTGTTGCGTCCAGTCGGAGGTTCTGGCAAGCGGAGGCCTTATTGGTTGGCATTGGAGACGCGTATGTCCGAATCTAAAATTGATGTGGTTGGCTTGGGCAATGCGATTGTCGACATGATTGTTCCATCTACAGATGAGTTCCTGAAAACATGGGGCATTGAGCGGGACGCGATGAGTCTGATTGAGGAAGACCGGGCCCATACGCTGACGCAAGAAGCCAAAGGGGCGGTGGTGACCTCTGGCGGATCTGGCGCGAATACGATTGCGGGCATAGCGAGTTTTGGTGGCAGCGCGGCGTATATTGGCAAGGTTGCCGATGATGAGTTGGGCAAGCAGTTCCGCAGCGAAATGGAAGCGGGCGGCGTTCCGTTTGCAACCTCGCCTTTGACGGATGGACCAGCAACCGCGCGGTGCATTATTTTTGTGACCGATGATGGTGCGCGAAGCATGAACACATTTTTGGGGGCGTCGGTTTTGTTCTCGGCCGAGGATGTTGACAAGCAGACTGTTCAGGATGGCGGTATTTTGTATCTTGAAGGCTACCTCTTTGACAAAGACGCGGCGAAATCAGCCTTCGTTCACGCGGCTGAAATCGCAGCGGCGGCGGGTCGCAAAGTGGCGTTGACCTTGTCGGACCGCTTTTGTGTTGATCGCCACCGGGCGAGCTTTCTGCACTTGGTGAAGAACCATGTCGATGTGTTGTTCGCGAATGAGGAAGAATTGCTGGCCTTGTATGAGCTGGAAGATTTCGATGCGGCGATCAAAGCATTGAGCGCTGACATTGGCGTGGCGGCTGTAACGCGCGGCGCGAAAGGTTCGGTTGTGCTGGGCGCAGGGGAGCCTTTGAGTGTTGAAGCTGAACCGGTTGACGCAGTGGTGGATACGACGGGCGCTGGCGACCAATATGCGGCTGGATTTTTGTTTGGGATGGCGCGCGATTTGCCGTTGGAACTGTGCGCGCGACTGGGCCATATCGCGGCCGCTGAAGTGATCGGACATTATGGGCCGCGGCCAGATGTTCCTTTGGCGGGGCTTGCGGCAGCGGCAGGTATTGAGGTTTAAGGCCTCGCCTCTGCGGCGATGTTTTGGCGCTGCTAGCGAATTGGACTATACGGTTGACCTATGAAGTGGGCCGAACTTTCCGATAATTGGTGCCCTGTGGCGCGCAGCCTGTCTGTGGTCGGTGATCGATGGACGTTTTTGATCCTGCGTGATTGCTTTATGGGGCTGACGCGGTTTGACCAGTTTGTGAATTCGACAGGGCTAACGCGGCATGTGCTGGCGGATCGTTTGAAGCGATTGGTTGAGGCCGGTGTGCTGGAGCGCCGGATGTATTCGCCTGCGCCGCAACGCTTTGATTATGTGCTGACTGATACCGGCCGCGAATTGGAGCCGGCGCTGGAAACGCTGGCCGATTGGGGCAAGAAGCATATGCCTGTGCGGCGTGTCACATCTGGGTAGCAGATGCGACCGCGGTTAAGCGGCTTGGAAGACTTATATTTTTGAAAATTGGACTCGCGTTCAGGGGATGGGAAGCAAGGCTTCGCTGATTTCCAAGCGGGGCGCGTTTGGCGCGCTTTGGCCTGAAATGGTGGCCGGGTGCAGCACCGCGCGTGCAACCGTGTACATCCAGTCAGGGAAATAGGCCCAGGTCAGGCTTTCGAAGGTGAGGGTGGTGAAGCGTGGCGTGATGTCTTCGTTCAGATTGTCCGAGACGAGCGTGATGCGCAGCGTTCCGCGCGGCCCCATATGCAGCATGACATTGCCATGTTCGCCCGCTGCAAGACGGCCTTCCATCCAGCGATCAAGGCGCCAGAATTGCAGCCATAGCCAAGGCCAATACAAGATTGGGCAGGCGGCATAGAAGGGGAATTGCTGTTGCTTCATCCCCACTAGGATACCCTGGCCCAAGGGGGTGTTGGATAAGTTTGGCCGTATTATTTATAGCGCGTTGTTTTTGCTGCGATTGTGTTCTGGATGGGTGCGGGGTTCAGAGCGGTTTTTGGTTCGGCGCATTATTCGGCGCCGTCCGATTCAAGCTTGGAGACGATCGCGCGGAAGAAGGCGATGGTCTCAGCTTCTCGCCAGCTGGTATCGTCGCTGGTTGTGGCATAATCGGAATTGGCGGAGAGCTTCACGATGACGGTACCTGACGGCGGATCGACATAGATGAATTGGTTGTAGACGCCAATGGCCGAAAACTCACCGCGCGTACCGGCCGGAATCCACCACTGATAGCCATAGCCAAAGTCGTAGACCGACTGTCCATCGCCGGGCATGACATGGGGCGCATCTGGCGTGACGGAGGCTGTGACCCAATCGGTAGGCACGATTTGTTTGCCATTCAGTTTTCCGCCGAGGCGGTAGAGTTCGCCGAGTTTGGCATAGTCTCTGGCGGTGGCGTTGAGGCCGCCAAACGCCATTTCGAGGGACTCGCTGTCCTTCAGCCAGTAGGCAGATGATTCCGCCCCCATTGGGTGCCAAAGTTTCTCGGTCATATAGTCGGTAATCGTGCGCCCCGTTGCGGTGGTGAGCAACATGCCGAGGACTTGTGTGTCGGTGGAGTTGTAATGATTGACGGTGCCGGGTGGATTATCGCGTTTGAGGGTGGCGGAAAACTCAGCCGTGGAGCCGCCAACCGCGAAGATTCGTCCGAAGCGGTTGATGTCAGAATTTGGATCCCCGTAATCTTCATTCCATGCCGCACCGGAGGACATTTGGAGGATGTCTTTGATACGAACATCATCATAGGCTGAACCTGCGAGATCGGGTCTGTATTTTGTGATCGGGTCTTCGATGCTGTCGATGTGGCCTTCATCAACGGCGATGCCGACAAGAGCGGAAATGAAGCTTTTGGCAACTGACATTGAGAGCCATTGATTCTCGCGCGCGCCTGTTAGCCAATATTGTTCTGAGCGGACGGCGCCGTTTTGCAGAATGAAAAGCGCGGCCGTGTCTGTTTGGCTGAGGAAGTCTGCGGTGACGGTTTGCCCGCCACTGCTTTGGAAGGCGCTTGGCAAGGTGAAGTCGGGGCCGTCTGGGAATTGCAATGGCGCATCGGCGGGCGGCATTTCTGTGTGGGGGAAGAAGTCTGCGACGCGGTGGAAGCGCTCATATTGTTCAGCGCCTGAAAACAGGCTGGAGACCATGCGAACGCGTTCAATGCGATCTTTGAAGACGAGGCCGAGAATGAGCGCACCAACAACAAGGAATGCGAGGCCATAAAGTAGGAGTTTTTTCATGCGCTGGACTCTTTCTCTGTGCGTTTGACGGTTTGCCACCACGCTTCTTGCTGGTTAATGTTGAGGGTGGTGAAGTCTTCCCCCGCGGCTTTGCTTTGCGTTTCCATTGCGCGGAAGCGGCGCTCAAACTTTGCATTGGCTTTGCGTAGGGCAATTTCGGGATCGACATTTAGTCGGCGGGCGAGATTTGCTGCGACGAAGAGAAGGTCTCCGACCTCGTCCTCAATGTCGGCTTGAACGCCAGAGGCGATGGCGTCTTTCACTTCTGTGGTTTCTTCGTCCAGCTTTGCGAAAATGTCATTGACGTCTGTCCAGTCAAAGCCGGTTCGGGCCGCGCGCTTTTGCAGTTTTTCGGCGCGCATTAAAGCGGGCAAGGCGAGGGCGACACCATCGAGGGCGCTGGGCGGCTTTTCGGGCTGTCCCTTGGCAGCGCGTTCGGCGGCTTTCATTTCTTCCCAGGCGACGATCTGATCGTCAGAGGATCGGTTATCTGTGGTTTCAAACACATGCGGATGACGCCGCAACATCTTATCATTGATGGCGTGGGTGACGTCTGTGACGGTAAACGCGCCGGCCTCTTCGGCCATCTGGCTGTGGAACATGACCTGAAATAAGAGGTCGCCAAGCTCTTCTTTCAAGTCTTGCATGTCGTCGCGTTCAATGGCGTCGGCGACTTCATAGGCCTCTTCAATGGTGTAGGGCGCGATGGTTGCGAAGTCTTGTTCCAGATCCCACGGGCAGCCGCCGTCAGGATTTCGCAAGCGCGCCATGATGTCGATTAGCTGCGTAAAGGCGGCGGCGGCTTGAGGCAGGTCGGTCATGCGAGGGAGAGCCCGCCATCAGCGATGATGGTCTGTCCGGTGACATAAGACGCCAGAGGCGAGCAGAGGAAGAGGGCGACGCCCGCCATATCTTGCGGCGTACCGAGGCGGCCTTGAGGAATGGCGCGCATCGAAGCGGCAAGGCGCTTGGGGTTTTCGGTGGTGACTTTGGTGAGCTTGGTGTCGATCAGGCCGGGGGCAAGTCCGTTCACGCGGATGCCATCAGACGCCCACGCCTCCCCAAGAGTTTTGGTGAGGCCGACCGCTGCGTGTTTTGAGGCGGCATAGGCGGGGTTGCCCTTGGTGGAATTAAAGCCGGCGACCGAACTGACGATGATGATGGAGCCTTTAGCCTTTTCGAGGGCGGGGTAGAACTTCATCGCGCAGGCCATGACGGAATTGATGTTGGTATCCATCACGGTGTCCCAGCCAGAGCGGACAAACTCTTCGCGTTTGTAGCGCACGGTGCCCTGGCAAAGGATCAAGTGGTCCAGGCTGTTAAAGGGCGGCTTGTAGGTGTCGACCGCGTCGATATTTGAGACATCCATTTGGGAGTAGGTGAGGCCGGTGAGATCAGAGCCTTCGGCGGCGTCATAATCGCTGGCGCTAGCGCGCGTGCCCCAAACGTGAACCTCAGCGCCGCGTTGAAGGAAGGCGTGCGCAATTCCATTGCCTATACCGCTGGAGCCGCCGACAATAAGTGTGCGCTTATCGGTAAAATCTATGTCGGTCACGTGGTGTTCTCCTGAGGGTGTTTTGTGTATTTGGTACGCCGCGTGACTGATTCCAGCAAGATCAGCCGCGAAAAGGCGATTGACAGGGCAGGGGCCGTTCCGTGAAATGGGATGAGCGTTGGGAGCCGTTGAATGTACAAACCAAGATGTGTGGCGCCAACGGGATGTCTGCTGGGTGAGGGACCTGTTTGGAGCCCGTCCGAAGGGTTCGTGTGGTGGGTGGATATTAAGCGCGCCAAGCTGCACCGCTACAACACGGTGACCGGCAATGCGCGGCGGTATGATCTGCCGATCCGTGCCAGCGCGCTGGCAATGTGGGACGGCGCTTTGTTGATGGCGGGGGACCGCGAAGTCGGCCGCTATGACCCGGAGACCGAAGCCTATGACCGCTTGCACGCGCTGGTCAGTCTGCCTGTGGGGGCGCGAACTAATGATGGCGGCATGACGCCGGAGGGTGACTTTATTGTTGGCACGATGGATGACGCGGAAGAAGAATCGATTGGCGAGTATTATTTAATTCAAGAAGACGCGCAGCCGCGAAAGCTGGACCTACCCATCGTGACGGTCACCAATACGATGCAATTCTCTCCAGACGGCAAAAAATTCTATACCTGCGATAGCACTGAACAATGCATATACGTCCATGACTATGAGCCCATCACGTGTGTGATGAGCAATCGGCGCGTGTTCAGCCAATCTAATCACGCAAATGGATTTCCAGATGGGTCTGCGGTGGATGTTGAGGGCGGTATCTGGACGGCGGAATGGGGCGCTGGCCAAGTGGTGCGCCGGAACGCGCGTGGACGGGTGACGCGGGTGGTGGATTTGCCGGCGCCGCGTCCGTCGAGTTGTGCGTTTGGGGGGCGGGACTTGAAGACCTTGTTTGTCACCACGGCGCGGCAGGGACTGCCCGACCGCGCGTTTGAGGCCAATCCCTTGTCCGGCGGATTGTTTGCGATTGATGTGGAAGTGGCAGGCTGCGCGGTGCCTGAGTTTGGCGCCAAGCTGTGAAGCTTGGCTGTTGCTATTATCCCGAGCACTGGCCGGAAGAAATGTGGGCCGCTGATGCAAAGCGCATGGCGGCGCTGGGGCTGAGCCTGGTGCGGATTGGGGAGTTTGCCTGGAGCCGCATTGAGCCATCACCGGGCGAGTTTGACTGGGGGTGGATGGACCGCGCGGTAGAAACGCTCGGCCAAGCTGGGCTGAAGATCATCATGGGCACGCCAACGGCGACACCGCCCAAATGGCTGATCGATGCCTATCCAGATGTGTTGCCGTTAGATGCCCATGGCCGCCCGCGAAAATTTGGCTCGCGGCGTCATTATTGTTTTTCGAGCCAGACCTATCGGCGGGAGTCGCGCCGGATCACTGAGGCGATGGTCAAACGATATGGCGACAATCCTGCAATCGTAATGTGGCAGACTGACAATGAGTTTGGGTGTCACTCGACCGTGGAGAGCTTTTCGGCCGATGCCGCCGCCGCGTTCCGGGTATGGTTGGCGGCGCGGTATGAAACGGTTGAGGCGCTGAACACGGCGTGGGGGAATGTGTTTTGGTCTATGGAGTATCGCAGTTTCGATGAGATCGACCCGCCCGCCGCCGCGGTGACTGAAATGAACCCTGCGCACCGCATGGCTTGGAAACGGTTCTCATCTGATCAGGTGGCGGGCTTTCACGCTGAGCAAGCAGAACTAATCCGCGCGCACGCCGCCGGGCGAGACATCACGCATAATTTCATGGGGCATTTTACAGAGTTTGATCATCACACATTTGCGAAGGAGCAAATGGATGTGGCGACGTGGGATAGTTATCCGCTTGGGTTTTTAGAACAGGCCTGGTGGGACTCAGAGACAAAAGCCAAATATGTTCGCACGGGTCATCCAGATTTTGCGGCGTTTCACCATGATTTGTATCGCGGACTTTGCGCCGGAGGGCGTTGGGGGATCATGGAGCAACAGCCCGGCCCGGTGAATTGGGCGCGGTTTAATCCGGCGCCTCTGCCGGGCATGGTGGCGCTTTGGACCATGGAAGCGGCGGCGCATGGCGCAGAGATGGTGAGCTATTTTCGCTGGCGCCAAGCGCCGTTTGCTCAAGAACAGATGCATGCTGGTCTGAACCGTCCGGATAATAAGCCTGATCTGGCGAGTGAAGAAGCGGCCTCTGTTGTGAGCGCGCTGGCTGAGATTGGTGATTTGCCGCCGACCCCGCAAGCCGATGTCGCGCTGGTGTATGATTATGAAGCGGAATGGGCGACGCGCATTCAGCCGCAGGGCGCGAGTTTTCGGTATTCGGAAATTGCGTTCGCATTTTACAGCGCGCTGCGCCGATTGGGGCAGTCGATTGATATTGTCGGGCCGGGGGCTTCGCTTGCCGGGTATAAGGTGATCGTGGTGCCCGCGAATATAATGTGTAGTGACCTGGCGGTTGACCCGGGCGCTCAGATAGTGATCGGGCCGCGCAGTGGGTCCAAGACCGATGAGTTCTCTGTGCCGGATGGATTGGCGCCGGGGGAATTGTCAGATCTTATTGATGTAACCGTGACGCGCGTTGAGAGTTTGCGTGCAGGCGTTTCGATGGCTGGCAAAGTGGATGGCAAAGCGTTCCGAGCGGAACGGTGGAGAGAGTTCGTCGACAGCCCGCTGACCCCTGCAGTGCAGCTTGAAGATGGACATGGCGCGGTTTGGCGCAATAAGACGGTAAGCTATGTCGCGTGCTGGCCAGATGAGGTGTTGCTTCGCAGCGTGCTGGGGCATGCGCTGACGCTAGCAGATATAGCGGTGGCCGATTTGCCGGAAAGCGTGCGGATCAGGCGTCGCGGTGATTTGGTGTTTGCAACCAATTATGGAGACCGGGTTGATCTGATTGCGTCAGGTTGCGCCGCGCCCGGCGCGGAGTTTCTTGTCGGGGCAAAGGCATTAGAGCCTGCCAGCGTCGCGGTTTGGCGTGGGTAATGACAGGCCTAATCGCGGGGAAGGGGCTTGCGCGGGCATGAAAGCGCCCTCACATGACTTCACAAATCGCCCCATACACTTTAACCGTGGACGAAAGCGGCCAAAACCGCTAACCCCCCGCCTTTAACGAGAGAGTCGAAATGGCCACGACTGAGAAGAAAAAGCGAATCGGACCGATCACCTATGCGCGCCAAGTGCGCGCCGAGGGTGAAAAGGTGACATGGACGACCCGTCAGGAAACCATCCAGGCGACGATCATGGTCATTATCATGTCGATTATTGTCGCCTTGTTTCTTTTCCTTGCTGACATGGTGATCAGCGCGGGCGTTAAGGCCGTTACGGGGCTCGGTTGAGCCATGAACACAGAATTGAAGGAGCGCAGAGGCGCTATGGCTGAAGCCAAATGGTATATTGTCCACGCATATTCCAACTTTGAGAAGAAGGTGGCGGCGTCGATCCTCGAACAGGCCGAGCGTAAGAACCTCGCGCATCTGATCGAAGACATGCAGGTGCCGACCGAAGAAGTTGTCGAGGTGACGCGCGGCAAGAAGAAAGTCGTCGAGAAGCGATTCTTTCCCGGGTATGTGCTGATGAAATGCACGATGACCGATGATGTCTATCACTTGGTCAAAGATACGCCCAAAGTGTCAGGCTTTCTTGGGGCAGAAGGCGGCAAGAAACCGTTGCCTGTGCGACAGCGCGAAGTCGACCGGATCCTTGGCACGTCGGATGACCCGGCAGCAGAGCGCCCGCGCCCAATGATTTCGTTTGAGATTGGCGAAGAGGTTCAGGTCAATGACGGACCGTTCCAAGGCTTTGAAGGCAATGTCGAAGAGATTGACGAAGAAAATGCGCGCCTGAAGGTGACCGTTTCGATTTTCGGACGTGGCACGCCCGTCGATCTCGACTTTGAGCAGGTCGACAAACTTTAAACGCGCAACTGATTCTCTTTTTTGCTGAGAATCGCAACCAAACTCCGCTTGAAACCCACCTCATTGGAGGGTATTCGAGCGCTAGAGGCCGCCTTAGCTCAGTTGGTTAGAGCGCTGGTTTGTGGAACCAGAGGTCCTTGGTTCGAACCCAAGAGGCGGTACCATCTCCGAAACCTTAATGATTACAGCGTGTCCATGTGTTCGCTCGGCGAGCCCGATTAGCCATCTGTTGTAATTCGGTCGCGGTGAAAAAAAATGCCCGAAAAAATCTATCTGATCGCATAAAAGGGGTCGCAGAAACCCTTAAAACTGTTTAGCATTATGTCATGCGGGCTAATCCGTATGTTTCCTGCGGCCGGCGACAATTCCGTCAATGGCACATACAAGGGGATTGAGTATGAAGAAAACTTTGATGTGCGCGACAGCCGCGGCCGCAATTGCGTCCACTGGCCTTGTCGCTCAGGCAGACGAAGGATGGTATGGCCGTTCTGATCTGCAATATACTTTCGATGGCAAGTTGGACCATGATCCAGCTGCTGCAGCTCTGGGCAAAATCGGCGGCGAATCTGATCCCGACGGCTTGATTGGCGGAGACCTTGGTCTTGGTTATGATTTCGGCAATGGCTTCCGTTTGGAAGGTGTTGGCGGGTATCGCACCGGCGACCTC
Organism: uncultured Hyphomonas sp.; assembly: GCA_964644385.1. Classification (GTDB taxonomy): domain Bacteria; phylum Pseudomonadota; class Alphaproteobacteria; order Caulobacterales; family Hyphomonadaceae; genus Hyphomonas. The sequence continues at coordinate 41,239 of CAZXVJ010000014.1, forward strand.
GACGTGTCACAAGACATTAGCACTGCAGGCATTCTGGCAACAGACCCGCTGACCGGTGCAGACTTTGGCATTACTGTTCCTCCTGGAACTGCGATTACACGCCACGGCGGCGGTACAATCCAGGTTGCTGACCTGATGCTGAACGGTCTCTACGACTTTAACCGTGCTGGTAATCTCCAGCCATATGTTGGTCTTGGTATCGGTGCAGCACGCGTGAACGCAAAAGCGTCGAACGCTACGCTCGGCAGCCCCGGCAACCTCACAGCTCTGAACGGCTTCAGCGACTCAGACACAGGCTTTGCATATCAGGGCCTTTTGGGTGTTGGTTTTAAAGCAACTGAGCGTCTTACATTGGACCTTGGCTACAAGTACTTCTCAATTGAAGGTCTTGATTTTGCCGGTCTGCACGATGGCATCGGTTATGATGGCGATTATCAGGATCACTCGGCTCTGTTGGGTATGCGGTATGCGTTTGGTGTAACACCACCGCCACCACCACCACCTCCGCCACCACCTCCGCCACCACCACCTCCGCCACCACCTCCACCACCACCACCTCCGCCACCACCACCACCGCCACCTCCAACTCGGATCGTGCCACAGGTGCAGGCGCAGTGTTCAGAATTGAACCAGAACTTCGTGGTGTACTTCGAGTGGGATAAAGCAGACCTGACAAGCCAGGCCTCTGCGGTTATCGACCAAGCGGTTGCAAACATCGGCGCACGTCGCGGATGTTCAGTCGGTGGTGTCTCGATTGAAGGTCACACAGATACTTCTGGTGGCACGGCATATAACCAACGTCTATCAGCGCGCCGCGCCGATGCCGTTTCAAATGCCCTGTCTTCACGCGGTATCTCTTCGAACCTCATCCGTAAGGAAGCTTCAGGCGAATCTAAACTCGCTAAAGCAACCCGCGATGGTGTTCGTGAGCCTCTGAACCGTCGTTCAGAAGTTACGATCTCAGTCCGGAACTAACCTCTAAGGTTAGCCTTCCGAACGACCCAAAATTGTTGAACGGCCCAGCTTAATTGCTGGGCCGTTTTTCGTTGGTTTGGGCGTAGGGTCAGTGCGGCTGGGCTTGCCCCTATTCGTTACCTATGAAACCACTGTGTTATGACTGATCTTTCGAATCTGAGCGCCGCAGATGAAGCGGCAAAGGAACGCCTGGCTGATGCCAGTACTGGTATGATCGACCGAACACGCGGCTGGTCTGACATCAATACGGGCAGTTGGAACACTGACGGGTTAAAGGCGTTTGCACCGCATATGGCAGACGCATTTAGTGAGTTGGACGCCGACGTCCGGCTCGACACTGCGCCACCATTTGAGGCGATCACAGCCGAGGGCACGAGTGAGGCCATTTACACTGGGCCAATCCTTCGAGTCTCCTCGCGGCCAACCGCGCCCATTCAGATCGTGTGTTCCGGTCACTATGATACCGTGTTTCCTGCCGGCACGTTTGAGGGTGTCACTGATCTGGGAAATGGACGCCTGAACGGCCCGGGACTGGCAGATATGAAGGGCGGATTATGCTTGATGCTGGAGGCGCTGAAAGCCTTTGAAGCGAGCGATTTAAAGGCCCGTCTTGGCTATCAGATTGTTGTAACGCCGGACGAAGAAATTGGCAATTTCGCAAGCGCGGCCGCGCTCACGGAGGCGGCTCAGTCTGGCGCTCATATTGGGATGACGTACGAACCAGCAATGGAGACTGGCGCAATGTCGGGCGGCCGGAAGGGCTCGTCAGTTTTCGACATCGTGCTGCACGGAAAGGCTGCACATGCCGGGCGGGCAAAGGACGAAGGGCGCAGCGCCATCGAAGCAGCAGCTGAACTGGTCGTTGGGCTTGAAGGACTGAACGGTCAGCGCGAAGGTGTGACGTTCAATGTCGGAAAGATTGAAGGCGGCAGTGCGGTAAATATTGTTCCTGATTTGGCGGTGGTTCGGTTTGGCGCGCGTGCGCCAGATGCGGAGGCGGCGGCATGGGCAACGGCTCAGGTGCAAAAACTATATGAGCGCGCAACCGTGCGACCCGGCATTTCAGGTCATCTGCATGGCGGCTTTTATCGACCTCCCAAACCACGCAACTCGGCGCAGCAGGCTCTCTTCTCTGCCGTCCATGAAACCGGACAGGCCATTGGATTGGATCTGGAGTTTGTCGACACGGGCGGTGTGTGTGAGGGCAATAATATATTCGCTGCAGGGGTTCCCAATGTTGATACTCTGGGCGTGAGAGGTGGGCGAATTCACTCGGCTGAAGAGTTTGTTGTGACAGAGAGTTTTGCGGAGCGGGCAACCTTATCGGCGCTGATTCTAAATAGACTTGCCGACGGTCGACTCGACGGCGCAGCTATCAAAGCCATGATGGAGGGGTGAGCATGACGGCTAGCCCCTATGTGATGCGTCCCGCGCGCCTGAATGATTTTGACGCGCTGTGGGAACTGGCCAGCCAGTCTGGCCCAGGATTTACCAGCCTGCCAGTGGATGAGCCCTTGTTGCGATCGAAGCTGGAAAAATCTGACCACGCCTTCAAGGGCAGTCAAAGCAAACTGCAATATGGCAAGTATTTGCTAATGATGGAGGACACGTCTAGCGGCGAAGTGGTGGGGTGTTCGGCGGTTAAATCTGGCACCGGCATTGATACGCCGTTCTTTAACTATCGTGTCATAACGCTGGCGCAGGCGAGCCAGGCGGCGGGCGGCAAACGCTTTGATATGGATGCGTTGGTACTCACCAATGAATATGTCGGGTACACCGAAGTGGGTACGCTGTTTTTGAAAGCTGGCCACCGCGGCGGCGGAGCGGGGCGTTTGGCGGCGCAATCAAGATACTTGCTGATGGCCGCGGCGCCAGACCGTTTCACCGATAAAGTATTGGCCGAGCTGCGCGGCGTGGTGGACGATCATGGCCGGACGCCGTTTTGGGACTGTCTGGGGCGTCACTTCTTTCAAATGGAGTTTACGGAAGCCGACCGATTGTCCGCGACCACAGACAGTCAGTTCATTCTGGACCTGATGCCGAAGTATCCGATCTATGTTGACCTATTGCCACCTGAGGCACGTGAAGTGATCGGGCGATGCCATTCTGAAGGCGTCGGTGCGTATAAGTTGTTATTGTGGGAAGGGTTTGAGTTTGATCGGACCGTCGACATATTTGATGGCGGTCCGCTGGTCGCCGCTCAGCAGCGGCATATCAAGACCATCCGAGAAAGCCGTGTTGTGAAACTGGAGCGAGGGGATGTAGACGCGGGTCTCTCATCGCTGGTCTCGACCGATGTGCTTCAATCGTTCCGCACCACCCGCGCTGAGGTGGAGGTTCGCGACGAAAAGACGGTCGTGGCCAACAAAGAGGTTTTTGAAAAATTGGAAATTAAGCCGGGCGAAAAGGCGCGGATTTGGATTCGGAGCGAATAATGGTGAGAGATGTTTGGATCGATGGGGCGTGGTCTAAGGGCAAAGGGGAGGGGTTCTCCAATCTTTGCCCTGCGACCGGCGATGTGGCCTGGTCAGGCCACGCAGCAGACGCAGCCCAAGTCACCGCCGCGATTGCAGCGGCGCGCAAGGCGTTCGCGGATTGGTCACGGCGCCCGCAAAATGATCGAACAAAGATCTTGGAAAGCTATGCGGAAGAAATCGGCAAGCGCACTGATGCGATTGCTCAGGCGATCAGCCGAGATATGGGCAAGGCGTTGTGGGAATCGACGGGCGAAGCGGGCGCCATGAAAGGTAAGATTGCCGTCTCTATCTCTGCGCAGGTTGAACGGGCGGGGTCCAAAATGAGCAACGCTGCGTTTGGTTCTGCGCACCTTACGCATCGCCCGCATGGCGTTATGGCGGTGTTTGGGCCGTTCAATTTCCCCGGTCACTTGCCGAATGGGCATATTGTACCGGCTTTGTTGGCGGGCAATACATGCGTGTTTAAACCGTCAGAGCTTGCGCCGTCTGTTGCTGAAATTATGGCTGACGCATTTGAGGCGGCGGGCTTGCCGAAAGGGTGTTTGAACATTGTGCATGGCGGGCGCGCGGCGGGCGGCGCGCTGTTGAACGGAGATGTGAACGGCGTATTGTTCACGGGGTCTGCCGCAACGGGCACGTTCTTCCATAAGCATTTTGGAGGCCGCCCGGACGTTATCTTAGCGCTGGAGATGGGCGGGAATAACCCGTTGATTATCTGGGACCCGGCAGATGTCGAATCAGCGGCAGACATTGCTGCGCAATCTAGTTTTCTGACGACCGGGCAACGCTGTTCCTGTGCCCGGCGCGTGTTTTTGCCTAAAGGCGCTTTTGGTGACGCCGTCGTAGACGCCATTGTTGAGCGCGCGAAGGGGCTGACCATTGGCAAGTATGATGAAGATGGAATTTTTATGGGGCCGCTCGTCTCAGAACAAGCCGCCGCCCACGCCGTTGAATTTCAAATGAATCTCTCGAAGGCGGGCGGTAAGTCATTGCGCCGATTGAAACGGATGGATCGCGGCGGCGGGTTCGTCACTGCAGGCGTGATCGACGTTACGGAGGCAAATGGCGTTGAAGACGAGGAGTTATTCGGACCGCTGATGCAGATTACGCGGGTGGAGACTTTTGAGGAGGCCATCAAGCGCGCGAATGCGTCTAAATACGGGCTATCGGGCGGTCTGGTGAGTGATGATGACGCGCTATGGATTCAGGCGCATAGAGAAATGCGCGCCGGTATCTTGAATCGCAATCGACCTACGGCGGGGGCAAGCGGCGCGATGCCGTTTGGCGGGCCGGGTTTGTCAGGCAATTTTCGACCTGGTGCATATTACGCCGCCGATTATTGCGCTTGGCCGCAGGCAAGTCAGGTTGCCGATAAGGCTGAACGGTTAAGCGCGCAAGGGTTTCCAAAATGAACGACGCCTTTGAGGTGAACTTCGATGGTTTGATCGGGCCGTCTCACAATTATGGTGGCTTGTCTGACGGCAATCTGGCCAGTGCGAACAATGCAGGCGACGTGTCCCATCCACGCGAAGCCGCGTTGCAGGGGCTGGAAAAGATGCGAGCGCTGGTTCATGCGGGCTTGGTGCAGGGCGTATTGCCGCCATTGCCAAGGCCTAGCTATGACTTGCTGGTTTCTGCTGGGTTTGCACGCGGTGATGAGGACATGATTGGCGCAGCGGCGAAACACGCACCAGGCGTTCTGAAGGCGGCTTATTCAGCAAGTTCCATGTGGGCAGCCAATGCTGCGACGGTGTCTCCTTCGGCCGATACAGAGGATGGCAGATTGCATCTGACGCCAGCCAATCTGTCGACCATGCTGCATCGTTCAATCGAGCATCCGGATACAACGGCGATGTTGTTTTCGATTTTTGAGAATGAAGACCACTTCGCGGTACATTCTGCGCTGCCCATGCATTCTGATTTTGCCGACGAGGGGGCGGCCAATCATGTGCGGCTCGCCGCTGAACATGGCGCCCCCGGGGTGGAGCTGTTCGTATTTGGCCGCGCCGCCGGAGAGAGTGCGAATGGATTTCCGGCACGTCAAACGGAGCTGGCAAGCCAGTGCATTGCCGGGTCTCACAGATTAGATCATGAACGCACAGTGTTCGCGCGTCAGTCTCGGACCGCCATTGATTCAGGCGCGTTTCACAATGATGTCGTGTGTGTGGGCACGTTGGATACGCTGTTTTTTCATGAGCATGCGTTTGAGGATACTGAACGTGTTCTGGCGGCGCTGCGTCAAGCGGCCGGGGATATGTTTGAGCTTAAACCCGTTATGGTGCCAGACTCTGAAGTGCCTTTGGCGGACGCGGTGTCGTCTTATCTGTTTAACTCGCAATTGCTGCAAATGCCGGGGCAGGACCGTTTGGTTTTGAACGCGCCCCTTGAAACGCAGGAAACGCCGAGCACCGCCGCGTTTTGTGCGGCAATGGTTGCGGGCAACGGGCCGATTGGCCGGGTGAACTATGTCGATGTTCGACAATCTATGCGCAATGGTGGCGGGCCGGCCTGTCTGCGCCTTCGCGTTGTGATGACTGAAGATGAGATCAATGCCTGCCATCAGGGTGTGTTGATGGACGATGATTCTATTGATGAATTACAGGCTGTGGTGCGCGAGACCTACAGGGAATCGCTCGCACCGTCTGATCTTGCTGATACAGCGTTTGCCGAGGAGTGCAGGCTCGCTCGCGAGGCCATACTGGATGTATTGGACCTAATGGCACTGGCCTAGTGGAGTGAATTGATGCTGAAACTGTATGACTATTGGCGCTCGTCTGCGGCTTATCGCGTGCGCATTGCGTTGGCATTGAAGTGCGTGCCCTTTGAGCGGGAGGTCATCAATATCAAGCCGGGTGAGGATGAGCAAAAGGGCGAGGCGTATGCTGCGCTCAACCCTCAGAAACGTGTGCCGTCGATTGAGCTTAATGGTCGAGTTTCGGGGCAATCTATGGCGATAATTGAGTGGATCGATGAAACGTATGAGGGGGCGCCATTGTTGCCGTCAGATAGTTGGGAACGATTGGAGTGTCGCGCATTTGCGGATGTGATTGCGTGCGATGTTCATCCGCTCAATAATTTGTCGGTGTTGTCAGATTTGCGGAGCAGTTTTGATGCGAGCGATGAGGATATTGCCCGCTGGTATCACCATTGGATCATTGAGGGTTTTACCGCATTGGAAGTTGAGGCGCAGGGGCGCACCGAGACAAAGTTTCTGTTTGGCGATGCGCCGAGCTTGGCGGAAATCGCTTTGGTGCCGCAGATTTACAATGCACGTCGCTATGACATGGACTTGTCTGCGTTTCCAAGATTGCTGGAGATTGACGCGACATGCGAAAAAATCGAAGCGTTTCAAGCGGCGACGCCTGAGCGTGCAAAGGCTTAGTTGGCGTCTGCATCCGTTTTGGCGCGTTCTTCATCTGTGTCGCCGGGATTTCGGATTTCCTGAATGTTTATGGTTTCGAAATCTCCTAGCGGTTCGGCCATAGGGGCGACGTTTGTGACGAGAAATTCGGTGTAGTCCTCGAACAATTGGGTCGCAGCGGCGGCGTCTTGGAAAGCGGCGTCTTTGTCACGAAAGTCGATCTCTAGCAGACGGACGCATGTGGGCTCAGAGAATGTCGCGCACGTGGTGCCTTTGGGATGTTCCATCGGCGCATGCGGCAGCTTTTTGTGAGCCGTTTCTGGCGCGATAATGCCACCAAACCGAACAGATGCGTTGGCGCTCGATATGGCTTTGAGCAGATCCGGGTCCGATAGCATCAGGGGGGCATCGGCCACTATGAAAAAGGCACGGCCATTATTGTCGTTTTGGAGGTAGTCGCTGAGCGCGCTGGTCTTGCTCTTGTGGTCTATCCACAAAGGCATATAGACGGCGCCGTACTGTCTCAGTTCAGACTGGGTGAGGGCAACAGCGTCCACCACGTAAGATGCGGTCCTGGCGCGATTTTCCATGGGGTCGATTTTGGTGTTTTTGATTTCGGCCTGGGGATGAAAAACAAGGAAGTCGAGCGCCCAGCCGTCGGTCCATACAGGAGTGGGGGCAGAGGCAGGGCGAAGGGCCCAGTTGTTTGCGTCGGCATAGTCCAGCGCAGGCATGGGCGTATCCGGCTGTTTGTAGACGGTTGCAACCAGCCAACCGGTGAGAGCAACGGCCACCACCAGGGCGCTTAAGATGTAGGGGAAGTAACGTCTCATTGGGTGCGTCTCGGTCCTGTTTAGGTTCGGTGAGGCCCCAGCCCGGAATATCTAGGTTGATCGATAGAGAGCTGATCTATCGTGGTGGACTTAAGGTGGTCAAGCAAGCCGACCGTTGCCAGAGTTATCTCGCCGCTCCGAATCGCTTGGCTTAAGGCGCGGTTGAGGGTTTCAGCATCGGTGTCGACATTGGTATTTAGCAGTTCACTCAGTCGTTTTCGTTCCTCAGAGTCGGCGGTTTGTCCAATCTCTAACTCTCGAAGCACTGTCGCCAAAACATTTGACGCAACACGGGCATGGAAGGCGGCGTGGCCTTTAAGCTCTGGCGCCGCGATGTCATCAATGAAGGATTTGACGGCGGTGACGAGCTGAGACGTGGAGGGTGTTTGGTACATCTCAAATGGCCTTTTCGAGTAGGTTTAGAAGGTCAATCTCTGTTTCAGAGACCCGGCGGCCGATCGCGGCGCGTTCAACACTTGGGTCAGCGCCTGAGCGATACGCTTCAAACATAATCATGCACATAATGCCCCATTTGAGACTGCCGAGTGTTTCCCACCAGTCAATCTCAGCTTCTTCATAGCGATGACCGTTTTCTTCAGCATAGGCGTCCAGCAATTCAGGCAGGTGGCCGAAACCACCGACTCGATTATCTCGCTGGCCAAACCTCCAGGAATTGACGCAAATCCAGGCAATGTCTTCGCGGGGATCACCGATATGCGCGAGTTCCCAGTCGAGCACGGATGTCAGACCCGTCTCACCAACGATCAGATTGCCAATGCGAAAATCACCGTGAACCAGAACGGGATCGGTCGGTGGGGGCAAGTTGTCTTTAAGCCATTTCAGCGCCAATTCGAACACCGGCCGAGGGAAATCGAACTCCCGAAAGATGGTTTCATACTTTTTGATTTGATCGGCGCCGCCGCTGACTGGTAGGAACGGCGCGTTACTGGGAGAGATTGAATGTATGCGGGCAAGTTCACGCCCGCATTGAGCCGGTAGTTGGGTCCGTGCGGCCGTATATTTGTCGTCGCGCAGGATACGGCGTGCCAGTGTTTCCCCGGCAATGCGGTGCATGATGAAGGCCTCTCCCACATCGCTGCCGGGCGCGAACACCGCCACCACAACAGGTGCAGTGACGTTTGCGTCCGCCGCCAGCTGTAGAAGCTTTGCTTCGTCTGCCAGTAAAATTGCCTCAGAGGATCGCGCACGCGCGACCCCGCCGGGCGCGCGGCGCAGGATCAATTCCTGTCGGCCATGGCCAGTGTTTATGACGTCAAAAGCCCATGTTTCCTGACTTGCGCCGCCTGAAAGGCGCTTTAAGTCCGAAATTTCGGCGTTTTGTTCATAAAAACTTGCAGCCCATGCATTAAGAGCCTTTTGAAGATCACTTATGTTTCCCATCTAAGACACAATTACGCGTATAATTGGCTGAGCCAAGCGATTGTTATTGGGATCTTGGCGTAGGAGCCGTTGAATGGCCAAGAAGACTAAATATAAAAACCCTTTGGGTGTGACAGAGGAACCGGCGCGTCGCAGCGTGTTTTCGTGGCTGCGGGGACGTTTCTTTGCTGGGGTTGTGATTGCAGCCCCGATTGCGGTGACGTTTTGGCTGCTGACCAACCTCGTTGAGTTTGTTGATAAGATCGTCCGGCCGCTTTTGCCGCCAGCGCTTCGGCCGGAAACCTATCTGAGCTATGCTATTCCAGGGTTTGGTCTGTTGGTTGCGATTGTCGCGCTGACGATATTGGGCGCGATTGCGACAAATCTAATCGGCCGGTCGATTATCGGCGTTGGCGACCGTTTCTTGTTGCGGTTGCCTGTGGTGCGAAATGTCTATTCTGCTTTGAAGCAATTGGTGGATGTCGTTGCCAATAATAATAACAATCAATTCGACGAAGTTGTCATGATCGAGTTTCCCAAAAAGGGGACATGGTGCGTGGGCTTTGTGTCGTCTGAAGCGCGAGGTGAGATTCGGGATAAATTGGGCGGCGGCTTTATTGGCGTGTTTGTTCCGACGACGCCGAACCCGACGTCTGGTTTTCTAATGTACGTTCCAGAAGGCGATGTGCGTAGACTGGATATGACCGTGGAAGAAGGTGCGAAGATGATCCTGTCCGCTGGCCTGGTGGTGCCGGAGTCTAAGCGGGTCGTTGATGGGGTGAACGAACCGTCTCTTAGCGATGCGCCCAATATAGACTAGTGGTTAGCTGCTGACCTTTGGCGTGAGCAGTTCGCGCACCAGCCGGAACGCTTCGCCGCGCGTGCTCTCTAGCTCAGGATCGTTTTCGACAACGGCGTCTGCGTCCTTTTTCGCGATCGCCAGAAGGTCTGCGTGTTTTCTAAGATCCAGAATGCGGTAGCCAGCGACGCCGGATTGGCGCACGCCCAGCATATCGCCGGGGCCGCGCAGGCGGTAATCGGCCTCAGCGATCTTAAATCCATCATCGGTGTTTCGAAGGGTTTCCAATCTTTCCCTCGCCATATCCCCAAGAGGCGGCCGGTAGAGCAGTAAGCAAAAAGATGGTTTATCGCCGCGGCCCACGCGCCCTCGCAGCTGATGGAGCTGTGCGAGGCCAAAGCCCTCAGCGCGTTCGATCACCATGATCGTCGCCTCAGGAACATCGACGCCGACTTCGATGACGGTTGTGGCAACCAAGATGCGCGTGTCACCCGTTCTGAAATCCTCCAGTGCCTTATCCTTCTCCGCAGGCTTGAGGCGCCCATGCACGAGGCCGACGGGCACGCGGAGTTGGTCTGACAAGGCTGCGTGACGGCCCACAGCGGTGGAATCGTCATCATCTGTGTCAACGCGGGGGCAAACCCAAAACGCCCGCTCGCCCCGTTGTATGGCGCGGCCAACCGCCTCGACCACGTCCTGCATGCGGGTATCGGGGATTGCGCGTGTCTCAATCGGCTGGCGGCCTGCAGGCTTCTCATCAAGGATAGACACGTCGAGATCACCATGGACGGCTTGAGCGAGAGTGCGAGGGATGGGGGTCGCGCTCATCACCAGCATATGAGGAGATACAGCTTTGCCCACGAGGCGCATACGATCCTGAACGCCAAACCTGTGCTGCTCATCGACGATGATGAGGCCGAGGTTTGCGAACGTCACAGCCTCCTGAAACAGGGCGTGGGTGCCGGCGATGATCTGGATGCTGCCATCGGCGAGGCCCATCAGCGTGCTTTCACGGGCTGTGCCTTTGTCCCGTCCGGTGAGCGCGGCTACCTGATAGCCCAAGGGCGATAGAAGGCGGTCTAGCGTGTCGTACTGTTGGCGAGCCAGCACTTCAGTCGGGGCCATGAAGGCCGCTTGAAAGCCACCAGACGCCGCCTGGACCGCAGCAAGCGCGCCAACCAGCGTTTTGCCCGCGCCGACATCCCCCTGCAGCATGCGGCGCATGGGTGATTGGGTGCTCATATCGGTTTCAATCTCGGTCGATGCTCGCATCTGAGCGCTTGTTAGCGTGTAGGGCAGGGAGTCTATGAGAAACTTTTGAGTCTTTGGCGCGGCTGGAATGGCGGGGGATGCGCGGCGTTTGCGGCTTGCGCGAGCGAGGGCAAAGGCAGATTCTCTTGCAAGGGCCTCATCATAAGCGAGGCGTTCTTTGCAAAGGGCAAAGGCGTCTTCATCGAACGCCACCGGTGCATGTAGCCCGGTCAACGCGCCGGCGAAGCTGGGCCATTTGCGGGCCGCGTGAAGCGGCGCGTCAATCCATTCAGGTAAGTCATCGGGCAGGCTGTCCAGACACTGAACCACAAAACCATGTACGCGCTTATTGGTGAGCCCCGCTGTCAGGGGGTAGATCGGCTCAACCGCTGGAGGGGGATCGCCCTTTTTGGGGTCGATGATGTAGTCTGGATGAGCCATTTGGCGTTCGCCGCGATAATCGTCGATACGGCCGGATACGATGCGTTCGGACCCCATTGGAAACTGGCCCTGAAGCCAGCGTCCGTCGGCGCGAAAGAAAGATAGGGAGAGAAAGCCGGTGCCGTCGAATAGCTGCACTTTATGGGGCGCGCGTTCATTGTAGGGGGCTGAATAGCTGTGCACTTCTCCGCGCACTGTGGCGACTTCTCCAATCTCGACTTCGTCAAAGCTATTGCGCACACGCCGATCAACCCAGCGTTCAGGCAAATGCAACAGTAAATCCCAGATTGTGTCGCCCCCGACGAGGCGTTCTAGCACGGGCGTTAGTTTTGGTCCGACACCGTTGAGAGTCGAAAGTTCTGCAAATAAAGGGAAGAGGCGTTCGTCGCGCATGGAAATATCCTATGCGTCACACATCAGCGGCACAATGGCCCTTTTCCCGCGCGAATTTCCGGGTATATCAGACCGCTGAAAAAGAGAGGTGGAGCATGGACGTGCGGAGACGCAAATTAACTTTTAGGGCATGGCGGCGGGGCTTTCGCGAGATGGACCTGCTTATGGGTAGCTTTGCTGATCAGCATATTCAGGACATGAATGACGCCGCTCTGGACGAGTTTGAACGCCTACTGGATCAGCCCGATTGGGAAGTTTACGGGTGGCTAATGGGACAAAAGCCGCCGCCAGAAGACCAAACCGGCCCTGTTCTGGACCAGTTGATGGCGTTCCGCTATGCCGCATAGCCCGGTGATGGCATCCCTATAGGATCGTCACTGATTGCTCTGAAAGAGAAACATATGTCGCCCGCCGAAGTGTTGAAATCCCTGAGTGGTCCGGCGACGTTTGCCGGCGCCCCCTTCGGAGCCGACCTTGTTACATTGTGTGCGGCGCTGGTGCAGCGCGGCGGCATGGCAATTTATGTCGCCCGTGATGACAAGATGGCGCAAACCGCGCGGCGCGTGGCGGGATTTGTGAGCCCGCGTCTGACGCTGATAGATTTGCCGGGTTGGGACACGCTGCCTTATGACCGGATTAGTCCGACGCCTGAGGTCGCCGCGCGTCGCTGCGCCGGACTCGCGGCGATGGCGCGCTATGACGTGGCCAATGGGCCGATGCTGGTCATCACAACCGCCGGATCGTTTGTGCAGCGCGTGCCACCGAAGGAAACGCTGCGGCGCGCGAGTTTCTCGGTCAAACTAGGGGAGCAGGTGAGCCAGGCGGAGCTGACAGATTACTTGTCTGTGAATGGCTATATTCGAGCAGGAACGGTGCGTGAGCAGGGCGAGTATGCCATTCGCGGCGGCATTATTGACATTTTTTCGCCAACGGCTGAGCAGCCGATGCGGCTCGATTTTTTTGGGGATACGTTGGACACGCTGCGGAGCTTTGATCCAGAGACCCAGCGCTCAACCGGAGACGCCAAATCAGTCACGTTCGCGCCTGTAAGCGAGATATTGTTTGATGAGGAGGTGCTCAGCGGATTTCGTGAACGGTATCTGGCGCAGTTTGGCCCGCCGTCCGGAGACCAGATGTATGAGGCGGCGCGCGCCTCCATCCGGCGTCAGGGCGTTGAGGGCTGGTTGCCGCTGTTCCATGAGCATGTGGAGCGACTGTTAGACTATGCCGCCGATGACACGTTGATTGCGTTTGGGCATTTAGCATCGGAAGCTGCGACGGAGCGCGTGGCTCAGGTTTCAGACTATTATGCAGCGCGATTGGAGGCCGCTGAGGGGGACACGTTCGCGGCGAAAGTCTTAGCGCCTGATGCGCTGTATCTGACGCCAGAGGAAATGGAGGGCGAGCTGTCGGCGCGGCCAGTTATTCGCTTCACGCCCGCAGATGCTGCCGGGTCAGCGTTTGATATGGGGGGGCGACTGGGACGCGATTTTGCGCCAGAGCGCCAGCGCGCAGATGCCAATATTTTTGAAGCGGCGATTGAACACGCCAAGTCTCTGCGCGTCGAGGACAAGGCCGTCATCTTTGGCGCTTGGAGCGCTGGGTCTGCGGATCGTCTCTCAAATGTGCTGGCAGACCACGGATTGCCGGGATTGGGGCAGGTGCATACGCTCGACGCGGCGAAGACGGCGGGCTTCAGCATCGCGGAGGTGCCGCTGGAGGCGGGCTTCGACATGCCAGGGATTACGCTCATCTCAGAGCCGGACATCCTTGGTGACCGTCTGTCGGCCCCAAGGCGCAAGCGCAAGGCCGCCAATTTTATCACAGAGGCCGCCGCGCTCACGCAAGGCGATCTGGTCGTGCACGTCGATCACGGGGTCGGGCGCTATGTCGGATTGCAAACCCTGCATGTGACAGGCGCGCCGCATGATTGTTTGCAACTGGAATATATGGGCGGGGACAAGATTTTCCTGCCGGTTGAGAACATTGATCTGATCAGCCGATACGGTTCAGAAGAGTCTGAAAACCAACTGGACAAACTCGGCGGTGTTGGCTGGCAGACGCGCAAAGCGAAGGCCAAAAAGCGCATTCTGGAAATGGCCGCGGAGCTGATGCATATTGCCGCCGCGCGAGAACTTAAACGCGCAGAAGCCGTTGATACGGGACAGGGGCTTTACGAGGAGTTTGCGGCGCGCTTCCCGTATGAGGAAACCGACGATCAACTCAATGCCATTGAGGACGTTATAGGCGATCTAACGTCCGGCCGCCCAATGGACCGTTTGATCTGCGGTGATGTTGGCTTTGGCAAAACGGAAGTTGCGCTGCGGGCGGCGTTCCTGTCTGCGATGAGCGGAAAGCAAGTGGCCGTAATTGCGCCGACAACGTTGCTTGCGCGGCAGCACTTCAAAACATTCAGCGAGCGTTTTTCGGGCTGGCCGCTTAAAGTAAAGCATCTGTCCCGCCTGGTGCCGAACCGTTTGGCGACGGAAACGCGAGACGGGCTGACGGACGGAACGGTTGATGTTGTGGTCGGCACGCATGCGCTGCTTGCCAAATCCATTGATTTTAAGCGACTTGGCCTATTGGTGGTTGATGAGGAACAGCGGTTTGGCGTGAAGCACAAAGAGCGGCTGAAAGAGTTGAAAGCCGACGTGCATGTTTTGACACTATCAGCGACGCCGATCCCGCGGACCCTGCAAATGGCGCTGACGGGCATTCGCGATCTGTCGATCATTGCGACGCCGCCTGTCGACCGCTTGTCTGTGCGTACCTACATTACCGAGGAAGACACGGTTACACTGCGCGAAGCATTGTTGCGGGAGAAGTATCGCGGCGGGCAGGCGTTCTTCGTGGCGCCGCGGATCAAAGACCTCGACAAATTGGAATCTTTTCTACGCGATAATGTGCCCGAAGTGTCGTTCGTGGTGGCGCATGGACAGATGGCGCCAGCGGAGTTGGAAGACATCATGAATGCCTTCTATGAGGGCGAGTATGACGTGCTGCTCTCCACGACGATTGTGGAAAGCGGGTTGGATATTCCGCGTGCCAATACGCTGATTATACACCGCGCCGACATGTTTGGATTGGCGCAACTGTATCAGCTTCGCGGACGCGTGGGGCGGGCGAAACTGCGTGCGTATGCGTACTTCACGACCCCGCGCAATCGCCGCATCACTGACACGGCTGAGAAGCGACTGCGCATTCTGCAAAGCCTCGACAGTCTTGGCGCCGGATTCCAATTGGCGAGCCATGATTTGGATATGCGCGGATCAGGCAATTTGTTGGGGGACCAGCAATCCGGGCATGTGCGCGAGGTCGGCGTGGAACTTTATCAATCCATGCTGGAGGACGCCGTAAACGCGCTGAAAGCCGGCGGCGCGGATGAGGATGTGGTGGATGAATGGTCACCGCAGATCAATCTTGGCGTCGCGGTGTTGATCCCGGAAACCTATGTCGAAGATTTGACGACGCGCTTGTCGCTTTACCGCCGATTAGCAGATGTGGACACGGCGCAAGGCCGCGAGGCCTTCGCGGCTGAATTGATTGATCGGTTCGGGCCATTGCCACCTGAAACCATCCAGTTGCTGGAAATCACTGCGATTAAGGTGCAATGCCGCGCGTTGGGCATTTCTAAGCTGGATGCCGGCACGAAGGGCGCTGTGTTTGCGTTCCGCGATGACACGGTGATGGCCCCGGCCAATTTGCTTGCGCTGGTGCGGACCCGGCCCAATCACTTGCGTATCCGTCCAGATTCCAAATTGGTTCACTCAGGCATAGGTGGAACCCCCGAAGCCCGATTGAAAACAGTTCGTGCGTTTTTGAAGGAATTGGAGGCGAGTGCCAATCTAATGGTGTCTTAGGCGGCTTCAATTTTTGAGTAGGGGCCAGTGAGGCCGGCGCCAAGGAGTGTTTTCGGCGTGTGGTATGCGCGGCGTTCGACCACCCGCCAGCTCAGCGTTAAGCCAGACAAGTCAGCAGTGCGTGCGACGCGTTCAGCGATCCGTTCTGCGAGACGGACGCCGCCGCGATACGGTGTGGATGGCAAAGAAACGACAATTGTGCCCGCGCCGAACGCCGCGGCGCAGTCTGTTTCCCGAAGCAGTGGCGTCAGCCGCTGTGACAGAGAGCGAGACGCTGCTGGAGACAACGGTCCGGTTTCTGAGGTGAGTTTAAGCGTGATGAGGCTGAGCGGCGACTTGCGATCTTCTGCGGCGGCCATTTGGCGGACAAGGTGGGCTTCCAAAAAGCTGCGCGAGAAAAGGCCTGTGACAAGATCAGAAATTTTTGACGATAAGGACGGGTCTGGAACAGGTGGCATTTCTGCCAAACAACGCCGCGCGAGATATTCAATGCGGTCGATTGCGGCTGGCAGGTTACCGTCTACCGCTACGATCTCTGCTGATGCAGCTATGTTTGAGCTATGCTCTGCCGTGAGCGTTGATACGCGATCAATAACGCCAATGACCGGCAGGCTTGTGAGCTGTCCCCCTGTTTGGACCCAATCTATGAAGTTGCTGGCGTCTGCTGCATTGGCGCTTATGTCCACGAGCGCGGCCGCAAAGCGGCGCTGAGACAGGTAGTCTTCTGCTGTGCGCTGACTGAGCGCTGCCGTCACGCCTATACCACGAGACTTAAGCGCGCCCTGAAGTGATAGAAACAAGGGCGATCCATTGCCGAGATATAGGAGATCTGGGGTGGCATCTGGATCAGCATTCGGCAAGGGGGCGCCCATGGCGATGGCTGTTTCCCGGCGAATTTCGACTTCTTTTGCGCGCGCAGCACGCCGCGCGATGGCTTCGAGTTTACCTGGCAGGAGGGAAAGGTCGCCATCACGGTGGAGCGTCATTGCGTCTGTTAGGGCGAGGCCGGTATCGTCGGCGTCCAGAATAATCAACTGGCGCTTGAGTCCCATCATGCAAGCGCGCGCGCAGCGCTCTATTGTTTGGCGCCCGACAGATTGCAGATCAATCAACAGCGGGGCGGGTTCAAAAAACTCAACGGGTTCTATCGCGGCGCGGGGGCGCATGCCGCTGGTGCGCAATCTTTGCAGGATCATTTCCAACCGCGGGCTGGTGGCTGCGACTTCGATGGGAGGGTCCATATAGGAGAGATCGGACATGGCGGAGGCAATCCTTTGAGCGTGCGACGTTGCGAGACCCCTTTCTTTTGGCCCCGTGACACTTAATGTTCTGCTAACTAGGCGGTGCTGGGCACCAAAACACCAATAGATAAAGGGAAATGTCGATGGCAAGCGGACCTCTGAGTGGAATAAAAATTGTCGAATTTGCGGGAATCGGCCCTGGGCCATTTGCAGGCATGTTGCTGTCAGACCTCGGCGCGGACGTTGTGCGCATTGATCGGCCGGGTGATGGAAAGCCGGGGCGCAAGGAAGACATTGCCAGCCGGGGTAAGCGATCCATTGGGCTTAATCTGAAGGATGCAGGGGACATTGAGACCGCGTTGGCGCTGATCGATAAAGCAGATGTGCTGCTGGAGGGGTTTCGGCCCGGCGTGATGGAGCGCAATGGCCTTGGGCCTGATGTGTGTCTCGCACGCAATTCCAAGCTTATCTATGGCCGGATGACGGGGTGGGGCCAGCATGGCGCGCTGTCTCACTCTGCCGGGCATGATCTGAACTATATCGCCATCACAGGCGCGCTGCATGCGATGGGCGATGGCGATGGTAAGCCGCGTCCACCGCTGAACCTTGTGGGGGATTTTGGTGGCGGGGCACTGTATCTGGTGATGGGCGTGCTGGCGGCGGTCATCAATGTGAAGAATGGTGGCCAAGGGCAGGTGATTGATTGCGCAATGTCAGATGGCGCAGCCTCACTGATGACGATGTTCTATGGCATGCGGGCGCAAGGGTTTTGGACCGATGAACGTGATGCCAATATGTTGGACGGCGGCGCGCACTTCTATGACACTTATGCCTGTCGTGATGGAAAGTGGGTGTCGATTGGGTCGATTGAGCCGCAGTTTTATGCACTGTTGCTTGAGGCGGCGGGCCTGAAAGATCCTGACTTCTCGGCGCAAATGGATCGCTCGAAATGGCCTTCGCTGAAAGAGAAGGTGGCCGCCGCCTTCAAGACGAAGACGCGCGATGAGTGGACGGCGATCATGGAGGGCACGGATATCTGCTTTGCGCCGGTTCTGTCGCTGGCTGAAGCGCCTGAGTACAAGCACAATAAGGACCGGGAGACCTTTGTCGAAATTGAGGGTGTCATTCAACCTGCACCGGCGCCGCGGTTTTCTGAAACCCCGAGCGCTATTCAAGGGCGACCTGCAGGGCAGGGCGAACACTCAGATGAGATCCTGAGCGACTGGGGCGTGAAAGCCTGATGAGCGCGCTGCCGGGAACAACGGGTCGCCGCCGTATCTATTTGATGCGGCATGGATTTGTTGACTACACGTCGGAGGCCGTTCGTGCGGCGCAAGACCCCTCGATTGCTTACCTTACGGAGGCTGGACGAGAGGAGGCGAGGGCGGCGGGCGCTGCGCTGGCAGACGTGCATTTTGATATTGCGGTGTCGTCTGGTCTGGCCCGCACGATGGAAACGGCGAAGATTGTTCTCGCTGAACACCCTGATGCGCCGAATCTGGAAACGGAGCCGCGCTTTGGTGAGCTTCGGTCTGGTCAGTATATTGATTTCAAATCGCCGGAACATTTGGCGGCGGTGATGACGTTCCAGTTTGAGCAGGCGGGCGAACCGGGCGCGACGTTTTTGGAGGGCGGTGAGAAGTTTTCCGATGCGCTTGAGCGTATTCTAGATGGGCTGACGGATTTACTGCTGCGGCCCGGTTGGGCCAGCGCGCTGGTTGTGGCGCATGAAGTGGTCAATCGTATGATGCTGGCGTCTGTGATTGGCGCGCCGCTGGGCGCGAGTGCTGGATTTGAGCAAGATACTGGCTGTATCAACATTATCGACTTTGATTTGGTGCCCGATGATTCGGGTGAACGGACGCGAATCGAGCGCGGCGTGATCAAAGCGGTTAACCTGACGCCGGCAAATTATCTGAAAAACGGCATGAATTTACGTAGCCTTGAGGCGATTTTCACCCGTCCGGGGGAGGCAAACTGAATCGCTGTTCAGGAAAGGCCTAACTGTTGGGCCGAACCTGAACAAAAAATAACAAGCCGGACAGAGAACCGTTCAGGTTGGTTAATCTATACCTATTGTTGTCGGGACGGAGCTTATGGTTCCTTACTAGGGTGAAGTCCCGACGTCCTTCTTGCTTACCTTGGCCGTCCTTCGGGGCGGCCTTTTTCTTTGCAGCGCGCATAAATGCGGGGCAGACTAGCGCCAACGCAAGAGGGATGCCTTGGAATGATACGTAAAATACAGATGGCTCTGGCTGCGCTGGCGGTTGCAGCGTGCGGAGGGGCGTCCGACGCGCCCGTAGAACCTGAACAAGCGGCGGTTCCGCCAGCTGCGAGGACGCCAGCGACGCCTGCGGAGATCCATGATCGCCTGATGGTGTTGGACAGTCATTTGGACACGCCCGCAAATTTTCACGACCACACCTACAGCATCGTTGCGGACAACCCGACCAAACTCGGCTCGGTTCAAGTTGACTTGCCTAAGATGAAGCGCGGCGGACTGGATGGAGGGTTTTGGGTGATCTACACGCCGCAAGGCCCGCTAACGCCTGAAGACTATGAGACAAACTATAAGGCCGCGATGGTTCGCGCCGATGAAATTCACGCCATTGAAGCCGAACACGGCGCTGATTTTGAAATTGCCACTCGCGCGTCTGACGCGATCCGCATTGTCTCTGAAGGCAAGCGGGTGATGTATATCAGTATTGAGAATTCCTATCCGCTAGGCACTGACCTTGCGAATGTAGAGCGCTTTTATGACCGCGGCGTTCGATTGATTGGCCCCGTGCACTTTCGCGACAACCAGTTTGCCGACAGCGCAACCGATCTAGAGATAGATAGCCATGGCGGTCTCAGCGAGTTGGGGGAGGGCCTTGTGCGCGAGGCCAATCGATTGGGCATCGTGCTGGACGGGTCTCATGCCGGCGACGATGCGGTGCGCGATATGATGGATATTTCGACGACGCCTATTTTGCTGACCCATACGGGCGTGAAGGCGATTTATGACCATCCTCGAAACATCGATGATGAACTGTTGCGCGAGCTGGCGGCCGATGGCGGCGTAATTCAGATCAACGCCTATGGCGGGTATCTGGAGGCGTTGCAGCCCTCTGCGGAGCGCGCAGCGGCCATCGCAGCGTTGGAGGCAGAGTATGAAGGCCAGGAATTCAGCGATATGGATGAGGCAACGCAAAAAGAAGCGCGCGCCAAAATGGATGTGATCAATGCTGAGTTTCCAGCGCCGCGCTCTACATTTGAGAAGTTCATGGAGCACATGCTGTATGCGCTGGAGATTGTTGGCGTTGAACATGTCGGCATGGGCGCGGACTGGGATGGCGGCGGCGGTGTGACGGGGATGGAGGACGTGTCCTTGTTGCCGAAAGTCACAGAGCGATTGCTGGCGGAGGGCTATAGCGAGGCCGATCTGGAGAAAATCTGGTCTGGCAATATGTTGCGTTTGCTGGCTGTAGCAGAGGCCGAGGCGGCGCAGTGAGCCGCCAGACGACCTAAGGCGCGCCCGCTCAGGGTCGGAGTGAGGTAAAATTTGTGCTGAAAACGCGCCGATACGGGTTGCAAAGAGAGGCGCTCTTGGCTATCTGCTGGCGTTCCCGGCCCACATCGTGTGGGCGCTTATAGATTCCGGATTAGACCTATGGCTGTCCCAAAGAGTAAAATCTCCAAGTCCCGCCGCGGCATGCGCCGTGCGCACGACCGCCTGAAGGGCAATACATATATTGAAGACGCAGATTCAGGCGAACTGCGCCGTCCGCACCACATTGACTTGAAAACCGGTGTTTACCGGGGCCGTCAGGTGCTTGAACCAAAAGACGACTACTAACGCCTGCGACACTTATTCCTGCTTGCCCCCGCTTCGTGCGGGGGTTTGCATATTAGGCATAGAGTTTGCGTGCCCAAAGCCGTTTCAAAGCCCACACTTCAAAAGATAAGAAAGCCCGACCCATGAGCGAGATCATCAACATTCACGCCCGCGAAATTCTGGATAGCCGGGGCAACCCAACGGTTGAGGTCGATGTGACCCTTGAAGATGGCTCACACGGCCGCGCCGCTGTGCCGTCTGGCGCGTCCACTGGCGCGTATGAAGCCCACGAGCAGCGGGATGGCGATAAAGCGCGCTATCTAGGCAAGGGCGTGCAGAAGGCGGTCGACGCTGTGAACGGTGAGCTGTTCAACGAGCTTGTTGGCCTGGATGCCACAGAGCAGCGCCTGATCGATATGCTGATGCTGGATATTGACGGGACTGACAATAAATCCCGCCTCGGCGCGAACGCGATACTGGGCGTCTCAATGGCGGTGGCCAAAGCGGGCGCGGAAGCCAGCGCTTTGCCGCTCTATCGCTATGTCGGCGGTGTGAATGCGCGCGTTCTGCCAACCCCGATGATGAACATCATCAATGGCGGCGAGCACGCGGATAATCCAATCGACATTCAAGAATTTATGGTGATGCCTGTGAGCGCTGAAACCATGGCAGATGCCGTGCGAATGGGCGCTGAAGTCTTTCACGCGCTCAAGAAGACGCTGAGTGACGCCGGGCATAATACGAATGTTGGCGATGAAGGCGGCTTTGCGCCCAATATCGGCTCCACAAATGAAGCCATTGAGTTCATTCTGAAAGCGATTGAGACCGCGGGTTACGTGCCGAACGAAGATATCGCGTTGGCGCTCGATGCTGCGGCGACCGAGTTCTATAAGGATGGCAAATATGAGCTGAAAGGGGAGAGCAAGTCGCTTTCGTCTGATGAAATGGCCGCCTATCTGGCTGATCTTTGTGCCCGCTATCCAATCTTGTCGATCGAAGATGGCATGGCCGAGGATGACTGGGACGGTTGGTTGGCATTGACTGAGGCGGTGGGTGACACCGTGCAACTGGTCGGTGATGATCTGTTCGTGACCAATCCAGATCGCCTCGTCATGGGGCTGGAGAAAGGCGCGGCGAATTCAATTTTGGTGAAGGTCAACCAAATCGGAACGCTGTCTGAAACGCTGGACGCTGTCGAAATGGCCCACCGTAGCGGCTACACGGCCGTGATGTCTCACCGCTCTGGCGAAACTGAAGACACAACGATCGCAGACCTCGCCGTGGCAACAAATTGTGGGCAGATCAAAACCGGGTCGCTCAGCCGTTCAGACCGTATGGCGAAATACAATCAGCTGATCCGAATTGAGGAAGAGCTGGGCGTCACAGGCATTTACGCTGGACGCTCACGCATCAATGCGGACTGATTAACGTGTTGCTTGTCTTGCCCGGTTCAGTCGCTGAGGTCTGGACCGGGTCAAGGGGGAACAGCGCCGAAAGGTCGACGGTTCCATGCATCATATCTATCTGATCGCTGCTGAGGGTGACGCAGAGGTCGCCAGCGAGTTGGAAGTGTTTCTGAAACGCCGCGGCTGTGTCGTGCGTGTGGATACAGGCTCGCACTTCTTTGCGCCTGCCCGCCCGCAGGAAAAGACGGTTGCGCTGTGGTCGTTCAACACGCGCATGTCGACCAAGCAGGTCATGTTCTCTAACCGTGCGATTGATGCGCTGGCAGAGAACGAGCTGGATATGGCCGGGAAACGCCAAAAACTGCAGCAGGCATTGCAGGCCTGACAAGGCGGCAGTGCAATAAGGTTACCGAATCAGAACCGATCCTTAACCATCATGGCCCTAAAGTGTCGAATATGACGTCGCGTTTTGCTGCCACCATTCTCAGCCTATTAGTGCTGTATTTCGCTTACCATGCGTTCGCGGGTGAGCAGGGGCTTGGCAGCTGGACAGATACGCAGATCGAATTGGCCGATAAACAGAAAGAACTCAGAGCGCTAGAGGCCGAAATCGCCTTGCTGCGAAGTGATATTGCGCGATTGACGCCGGGCTCTGTGGATCCCGATTTCGTTGAAGCTTTGGCGCGCGACAAGCTGGCATTCGTCTACCCAAATGAGGTCGTTTTGATTGGAACTGAGCCTACGTCTGCGAATTAGCATAGGTGTTCTGCCTTGCCGTCGCGGAAATGCTTGGCCATAACTGTTTCAGGGATGGAACAATTACATGGCGACAAAATCTAAGAGTTCGAAAAAGGCACTTACTAAAGCGTCGAAAGCAGATTTGCTGCAGTATTACCGTGAAATGCTGTTGATCCGTCGGTTTGAAGAAAAGGCCGGCCAACTCTACGGCATGGGCGAGATTGCGGGCTTTTGTCACCTCTATATCGGTCAGGAAGCGGTGGTCACCGGCATGCAAGCCTGCCTGAAAGAAGGCGACCAGGTGATTACCGGCTACCGTGACCATGGCCACATGCTGGCTTGCGGAATGGACCCGGACGGCGTGATGGCAGAACTCACGGGGCGGGAAGGTGGCTACTCGCGCGGCAAGGGCGGCTCGATGCACATGTTCAGCCGCGAAAAGAACTTCTTTGGCGGGCACGGCATTGTGGGGGCGCAAGTGCCCCTCGGCTCAGGGCTCGCGTTTGCAAACAAGTATAAGGGCAACGACAATGTGTCCGTCGCCTATTTCGGGGATGGCGCGACCAATCAAGGCCAAGTGTATGAAGCCTTCAATATGGCGTCACTTTGGGATTTACCCGTCGTCTATGTGATTGAGAACAATCAATACGCCATGGGCACCAGCGTCGAGCGCGCCTCGGCTGAGGTCGAACTATACAAGCGCGGCATCAGCTTTGAGATTGAAGGCGAAGAAGTTGACGGCATGGATGTGCTGAAAGTGAAAGCGGCAGGTGAGAAAGCCGTGAAATACGCCCGCTCTGGCAAGGGGCCATACATTCTGGAGATGAAGACGTATCGCTATCGCGGGCACTCCATGTCTGACCCGGCAAAATATCGAAAGCGCGAAGAAGTGGACGATGTTCGCTCTCACCGTGACCCAATTGAAGGTTTGAAAGCTCAAATCTTGGAGGCGGGCCATGCGACAGAGGCTGAGCTCAAAGAGATCGACAAAAAGATCAAGGCGCGTGTGAAGCAGGCGGCTGATTTTTCACTGGAAAGCCCGGAACCCGACCCAAGCGAATTGTGGACCGACGTATTGCGCGAAGTGGAGGCTTAGCCATGCCGATAGAACTTTCATACCTCTCTGCCAGCGTCGCGCTATTCTTCGCGCATT
>CAZXVJ010000015.1:0-25038 GCA_964644385.1 uncultured Hyphomonas sp.
CCCATGTGAAGGATGACGCCGCAGTCTTCGCCTTGTGCCACGCGCTGCGCCATCCAGCGATCAAGGCGCCAGAACTGCAGCCAAACCCAAGGCCAATACAAGATTGGACAGGCGGCATAGAAGGGGAATTGCGAAGCTTTCATTCCCACTAGAATACCCTCGCCCAAGGGGGTGTTGGATAAGTTCGCCGAAATATTTCTTAGCGCATTGTTTTTGTTGAGATCGGCTGTGAATAGGGTGTTGGGGTCAGCGGCTTAGGCGCAATCCGCGCTTGCCCCGAATCGCGGCGCTGGCCAGAACGGTGGGATGACTGATTCCACATCTCTTGAAGATGCGCGCGCGCTGTTGAAGCGGGTTTATGGCTATGAGGCGTTTCGCGGATTGCAGGCCGATGTGATCGCCGACGCGCTGGAGGGCCGCGATGTTTTGGCGGTTTTGCCAACGGGCGGCGGCAAGTCTCTATGCTATCAGATACCGGCTTTGCTGAGAGAGGGATGCGGGATTGTGGTGTCGCCGCTGATCGCGCTGATGGCAGATCAGGTCGACGCGCTAAAGCAGGTGGGGGTGCGGGCCGAACGCCTGGACAGTTCGATGGAATATGAAGCGCGCCAAGCCGCGCTGGCCGAGGCCGAGGCGGGCCGCATGGATTTGCTTTATGTGTCGCCGGAAGGGCTGGGCACATCGCTGGCGGGGCGGTTGGCGCAGATGAAGGTGTCTTTGATTGCGGTTGATGAAGCCCACTGTGTGAGCCAGTGGGGGCATGATTTTCGCCCGGACTATCGCGCGCTTGGGCGACTGAAAGAGCTGTTCCCGAATGTGCCGCGCATGGCGGTGACGGCGACGGCGGATGCCCGCACGCGCGATGATATATTGGCGCAGCTAAAGCTGACCGAACCGAAGGCCCATGTGGCGAGTTTTGATCGCCCGAATTTAACGCTGAGCGCAGAGCCGAAAGCGGGCGGCGCAACGGCGCGGGTGGTGTCTCTGGTCAAGGCGCGCAAAGGCCAAAGCGGGATTGTGTATGCCGCGACCCGTAAAGCGACCGAGACGATGGCGGACGCTTTGGAGCGCGCGGGCGTTCCGGCGCTGGCTTATCATGCGGGGCTGGATGCTGGGATTCGGGGGGCGCGGCAGCGGCAGTTTCTGCTGGAAGACGGGATTGTGATGTGCGCGACAGTGGCGTTCGGCATGGGGGTGGATAAGCCGGATGTGCGGTTTGTGATCCATGCTGACCCGCCGAAAACGCTTGAAGCCTACTGGCAGGAAGTTGGCCGGGCCGGGCGGGACGGAGACCCGGCAGATGGGGTGGCGCTTTACGGGCCATCGGATATGGCGCGGTCATTAAGCTGGACGTATGAGGGCGACGCGCCGGAGGAGGTGCAGCGGGTGCAGGTGACCAAGACGCGACAGCTGTACGCATTTTTCAATGGCGATGAATGTCGGCGCGGCGCGGTGCGGCGCTACTTTGGTGAGGAGAAAGTTGAGCCGTGCGGCGTGTGTGATGTGTGTACGCGGGAAAGCGGGGACGGACATGACGCGACGCGCTGGGCGCAGATGGCGGTGTCGGCTGTGCTGCGCTGCGGGCAGAAGATTGGCCGGGGGCGGCTAATCCTGCATTTGCGCGGCGAGGCCAAGGACGGGTTTGACGAGGAGATGGCGAAGCTGTCGACCTATGGCATCGGCGCTGACATGGCGAAGGCCGGGTGGAACGCGGTGTTCGATGCGCTGCTGTTTGATGGACTGCTGGCGGAGGGCGGCGAAGTGCGCCGGCCGTGCATTGTGGTGCCGGATGGCGACGCGGCCAAGGCGCTGTTTAAGGGGACACGCACGCTGATGCTGCGCGAGGACCCGGCGGCGGCGAAGGCAAAGCGGAAATCGACGCGCGGGGCGAGCAAGGCGGCGGTGTCTGATCTGTCGGGGCGTGATCAGGACCTGTTCGAAGCGCTGCGCGGCTGGCGGACGCAGACCGCGAAAACGCGGGGCGTGCCGCCCTATGTGATTTTCCATGACCGGACGCTGGCAGAAATTGCCAAAGAGCGACCGGGATCGCCAGAGGCGCTGCGCCAGATTAGCGGGATTGGTGAGAAGAAGGCTGAACGCTACGCCGATGATGTGGCGCGGATTATTGCGGAGGCCGCTTAGGGGCGGGGGTTAAGTTTGCGTCTCTCGCACGGCGGTTAGATTGCTGGCCTCATCCAAGGTGATTTCCAGATAGATTTAGCGATCAAGCTGGGGCTTCGGGCAAAAAAATGGCGCCCTCAGCAAACTGAGGGCGCCATCTAACAACTGGTTGGAGGTATGGGGGTCGGTTACCAGCCGTATGAGAAACCCGCGCGGCCAGCATAGGCATCCTGGCTGAAGCCTGAGCCGAAGCCAGCGGTGATGACGACATTCTCGTTCAAGCGCTTGGCACCTGAGAATGAGATACCGTACTCGCCGTCAAAGGCTGCGACGCCGCCTGTGATGGCCGTAGTTTGGCCGGGCAGGAGGTGGGCGTCTTGCATCGACATGGCGATCGCAATGCCTTCACGGTTGGTTTTGATTTCCTGGCGGTTCTCGCCGATCAGGAGGTAAGCGCCGTCAATCCGCAAGCTGTTGGAGTCGATGCTGTCCTGCATGACGAACAGGTCGCCCTGTAGGATGGCCATTTCAGAACTCATCTTGCCTTGAAGATCAGCGATGTCTGACGTGTTTGTCGCGATCGCTGTGCGGTTGTCACCAATGTCTGAACGGTTGGTGGCAATGTCATCGCGGTTGGTTGAGATATCGTCGCGGTTTGTAGCGATGTCATCTCGGTTGGTGGCAATGTCAGCGCCATTGGCAGCGATGCCGTTTCCGTTGGCCGCAATATCCGTTGCGTTTCCAGAAATGGCCCCTGTGTTGGTGTCCACTGTGGTGGAGAGGTCAGCAATGTTGCCAGCATTGGCGCCAATCAGATCAGAGTTGGTCTGAACATTCGTGGCGAGGTCTGCAATGGCGCCGGTGACGCCATCAATACGGTCACCGTTCTGATTGATCAGGACCGTATTCGCAGAAATGCCAGACATGTTTGACTGGATCGCCATGCCGTTCGCGACAATGTCCATTGCGTTGGTGTTGATCAGAGACGTGTTGTCATTGATCGCAACGGCGTTGTCATTGATGGATGTGCTGTTGTCATCAATGGCGACAGATTGCTCATCATTGATCGCCGTGTTTTCTGCAACGTCGGCTTGTAGCTTGCCGCCATCAGACGCGATGTTGCCATCTGCGTCTGTGGTCAACATGCCAACCACGTCGCCTTGAACAGCGAGGCTGTCTGCGGATGTAACACCCGCCATTGTGACGGTTGATGTTGCGCTGCCAATGGCGATCTGGTGATCGCGTGTCGCCAGAGCATTTGAACCAATCGCAGTTGAGTGAACGCCGTCAGCTTTGGCAGAGTAGCCAAGCGCGGTTGAAGCTTCGCCATGGGCGCGGGCTGTGCTGCCGAGTGCAGTGGCGTTAGCGGCTTTGGCTTGAGCGCGGTTGCCGATCGCGGTTGAGAATTTCTCAGATGCGTTCGCGTCTGCGCCAAGCGCGGTGGCGCGTTCGGCTTCGGCCAAGGCAGAGAAGCCCAGCGCGGTCGAGGCTTCGCCATGGGCGCGGGCTGTGCTGCCGAGTGCAGTGGCGTTAGCGGCTTTGGCTTGAGCGCGGTTGCCGATGGCGGTTGCGAACTTCTCAGATGCTTTTGCGTCTGCGCCAAGCGCTGTGGCGCGCTCAGCTTCTGCCATGGCAGAGAAGCCAAGTGCGGTAGATGCTTCGCCGTGGGCACGGGCTGTGCTGCCAAGCGCGGTTGCGTTGGCGGCTTTTGCAGCTGCGTTGTTGCCGATGGCTGTGGTGTATTTCTCAGTTGCCATTGCGTCTGCGCCGACAGCGGTTGAGCGTTTTCCAGTTGCGCGGGCGGCGTAACCATTGGCGGTAGAGGCTTCACCATGGGCGCGGGCCCAGTGGCCAGTTGCGGTGGCGTTTGCGCTGCTGGCGCGGGCGTTGTGTCCGAGCGCTGTTGTGTTCTTGTCATCGGCTTTGGCGCCGTGTCCCATTGCGAGACTATTGTCGCCGCTGGCCTCAGCGGCTTCACCACATGCTGTGGCGTCCGTACCTGAGGCCACAGCCGTCGAGGCCGCGTCGCAAGTGATGGAGCCGGCAGACGCGGCGGTGGGTGCAGCCACTGTGAGCAAAGCGATGCCCGCGGCGCTGTAGATGAGACGAGATAGCGTGTGCTTAGTCATGGGGCCCTGTCTTTCCGTTCTTGAGGATGGGTATGTCCCAGAGCTAGCAAGTCTCGTTCCAAACACCCTCAAGGCGGAAAAATCGTTAACGCGCCCTCTTTCTGGAACACGCAAAATCCTTGTAATAATTGGAAAATTTATGGTTATTCCCCAGTCTTTTTTTTGCAGCTATCACGCGCCACCTTGACCCGGCGCGCCGCGCACCTCACCTATGGTCGCGAAGCATAAAAATCCAAATTTCAGGAGCGCCGATGTACCGCCTCGACGATGATACAGAAGACAAGCCAATTGGCGAACCCAATGCCTTCCTAGAAGAAGCCTTGTTTAAAGCCCGTACGATCTTGCTGACCGGCGGCATCGATTTTAAAGCCGCGCGCCGCGTGGTTGAGCGTCTTTTGGCGCTGTCATCAGAAAGCGATGACCCCATCCTGCTGGTGCTGTCGTCGCCTGGCGGGCATGTCGAGAGCGGCGATATGATCCACGATATGATCAAGTTTGTTAGTGCGCCTGTTAAAGTGCTTGGCACGGGCTGGGTGGCCTCTGCTGGCGCGTTGATTTATTCGGCGGCGCAAAAGAAAAACCGTTACGCCCTGCCCAATACGCGCTTCCTGTTGCATGAACCGCGGGGCGGTGTGGGCGGTCAGGCGACGGATGTTGAGATTCAGGCCCGTGAGATCATCAAGATGCGCAAACGCTTGAATATGATTTTTGCTGACGCGACCGGAAAGTCGATCGAGGACATCGAAAAAGACACAGAGCGTGACTTCTGGATGAGCGCCGAAGAGGCTGTGAAATACGGCCTTGTCGGCAAGATCGTGACGCAGATCAAAGAGGTCAAATAGACTTTAGGGAGCCATTCATGCGCGTGTTGAAATGGCTTCCGATTGCCTTGATCGTTGCCCTTTTGGTGTTTCAGCTGTTGCTGATTTTTGTGCCAGAACCGGGGCGGGTGTTCGTCTGGTATCTATCGCAGCTTTATTTGCCTTTGATTGGCCTCGTCACGCTCGTGGCGGGGGTGATCTATATGGGCGTGAGAAAGCGATGGCGCAGCCGGATGGGCTGGGCGACGATGGTGTTGGCGATTGCGGCCATCGCGGTACCATTTGCCGGGCCTTTAATCGGCGCAACCTATCCGGCAAATTTGAAATCGACCAAGCCAATCCTTGAGATTCGCGTACCGATGGACGGACCTGTGACGGTGGGTTGGGGCGGCGATACCGTCAAACAAAACTACCACGCGGCCTATCCTGATCAGCGCTGGGCCTATGATTTGGTGGTAGGGCCGAGCTTCAATGGATCTGAGGACCCAGAGGATTATGGTTGTTATGGCAAGCCTGTTTTGGCGCCGATCAGCGGCGTGGTCGCCAAGGCCCATGACGGCGAGCCAGAAGCCACGCCAGGGACATTGCCAGACAATCCAAAAGAGATAAGCGGCAATTATGTGTTGCTGCAGGCCGCCCAAGATGAAGGCTCTACAAGGTATCTGGAAATTGCGCATTTGCAGCCGGCAAGCGTTGCTGTGACCACCGGTGATATTGTTAGAGAAGGTCAGATCATTGGCGCGTGCGGCAATAGCGGCAATACATCCGAGCCGCATGTTCACATTCATTATGCCAACTTCTTCGCCGGGATTGAGGATGTGTCTGGCTTTGCCCAAGGGTTGCCGCTGTATTTTCGAGACCATGACGGGCCTGCGATGCCTGTCGGTGGGTTTAAGCTGGAGGGTGACACCTATGTGCCTGCTGGCGATGTCATCGAGCATTTAGGACCAACCGCCAAATAGGGCGCGTTCACATCTCGCTAACCATCTGTTTGCCGCTCATAAAGGTTTGGCTGGCATATTGGGTTCTTAACGAGACAAGGCGAAATCGTAACCTATGCCCGTACGTGTTGAGGACATTGCAGTATCTATCCCCCCCGTGGCACCTGCAGCCACTGCAAGTGCCGTTTTGCATGTCTTTTTATCAGATCCAAAATTGTTCGCGATTCCTGTTGTCCATGACGGCGCACCGCTGGGGCAGGTAACGCGTGTGCGTTTGACCGAAGCGCTGGCTGGGCCAAATGGCGCCAGCATTTATGCCGACCGGGCGATTACGCATTTGATGAATGATGGCCCCGTAATGGCGGAAGCTGGCACCCCCGTGGCGCTGATTGCGAAGCTGGCGGCGGATAATTCGACCTCTGCGCTGACCGATGGGGTCATCGTATTGGAAGAGGGGCGCTATATTGGCCTGATTAGTCCGAGCGCATTGCTGATCGCTGTGGCGCAGGAGAATGCAGCGCGC
Source organism: uncultured Hyphomonas sp. (assembly GCA_964644385.1). GTDB lineage: Bacteria > Pseudomonadota > Alphaproteobacteria > Caulobacterales > Hyphomonadaceae > Hyphomonas. Next base: position 6,536 of record CAZXVJ010000015.1, read on the forward strand.
GCCCGCGCGATGCAATCGTCTAAAGAACGTGTCGAACAGGCCCGGACCCGTGCGATGCAAATTGCCCGCGACAAGGCTCGCTTCCTGGCGTTTTTGAGCCATGAAATTCGCACGCCGCTGACAGGTATTCTGGGCATTGCTGATATTTTGCAGGAAACGGACTCCCACAATGACCGCCGGCGGTTGGCGCGTACCATCAGCGAGAGCGGACACCATCTGGACCGCTTGCTGGGCGATCTGCTGGATCTGTCTCGTCTTGAGGCCGGGAAACTGCCGGTCACGCGTGAACCGTTTGATCTGCGTTACTTTGCGCGCGAAGCGAAAGACCTATGGCAATCTCGGATTGCAGAGAAACGCCTGGACCTGAAGATTTCCGTTGAGCGTTCGGCGGCGGCGCGTATCGAATCTGACGCGATGCGCATCCGGCAAATTTTGTTCAATCTGATGAGCAATGCGCTGAAATTTACAGAGCGCGGCTATGTCAGTGTGAAACTGCAAACCATTCCGTTGGCGACCGGTATGAAATTGCAGATGTCGGTGGCTGACACAGGCTGCGGGATTTCTGACATTGATAAAGCGCGCATGTTTGAGGCGTTTGAGCAAGCGCGCGCCAGCACGGCGCAGACGCATGGCGGTTCTGGCCTCGGTCTGTCAATCGCGAAAGCTTTGACGGCGCGGCTTGATGGCACGATCACACTTGCAGATAATGAGGGCGGGGGATCTGTGTTTACGGTGACGCTGCCGGTGCGCAAAGCCGGGCCGCGCCTTGCGGTAGAGAACCAAAAGAAACCGCGGATGCGGACATTGAAGCTGGGCCGTATTCTACTGGCCGAAGACCATGCGGCGAGCGCCATGGTGATTTCACGCGCGCTCTCGGCGGCGGGCTGGCAAGTTGAAGTGGTCGGGACAGCCGAAGCGGCGATGGCGCGCGCGATTGCAACGCCGTTCCAAGCCATCCTGACAGATATTCATTTGCCAGATGACAATGGGGAGAATGTGGTGCGACAGTTGCGCTCTTATAGCGGGCCGAATCAGCTGTCTCCGATCCTTGCCATAACGGCAGATATTAGCCCGGAGCGGCGCAATTCCTGTGCGCGTGCTGGGTTTACCAGCATGATTGAAAAGCCCATCCGGCCCCGCGCCTTGGTGGCACGGCTTGCTGATGTATTGATGGATGACGCTCAGAAATCCAGCTTCAAATCCGCGATGAAGCGCGCCTGATCAGGCTTTTGGCGCGGCGAGTGCGGCCTTGTTTTCAGGCTTCGGCATAAACAACACAAATATGAGCATAACAGCGAAGCCGACCGCGCAGACGAGGAAGCTGTCGCGGAAGGCGAGCACCATGGCTTCGCGGTGCACATCTGCGGCGATGGGCTGAAACGCGTCCATGAAGGCGCGTTGAAGCGGCTGACCATTGGTCAGAGCGTCCAGCGTGTTGAGCTGGTGTTGGTAGAGAAACTCCGCATTGCTTTCTGTGATCGCAGACGACAGATGGTCGCCGTGAAAAACCATGCGCCGTTCCAGGAAGATGGCGAGCGCAGAAACACCGAATGAGCCGCCCATTTGCATCATGAATGACGCCGCCCCGGTGGCATTTGCGAGTAAATTGGCGGGCACGCCGCGAATGGCCGTGGTGTTGGCGGGCGGCATGCAAAAGCTAATGCCGACGCGGCTAAGGATGATCCATCCGACAAACACCCAATAGGGCGTGGAGGCCGACAAGCCAGACATCAGATACATTGAGAGGCCAAAACAGATCGTGCCAAAGCCGATCAGCAAGCGCGCATCATAGCGATCTGACAATCGCCCGGCAATGGGAAAGCCAACCACCATAGCCATGCCCGCTGGGATCATCATGACGCCAGCTGCGGTGGGCGAGTAGTTCTGCACGATCTGAACGAAAATGGGAACGAGATAGGTCGAGCCATAAATGGCGGTGCCGACACAGGCGATGATGACGCCCGCGCTCGCAAACTGCCAATGACCGAAGACGCGTAAGTTAAGCGCCGGGAAGGGGTGGCGGCGTTCCCACCAGATAAACAAGACGGCTGCTGCAAGCGCGATGAACAGGCGCAACAGGGCTTTGTCAGACGTCCAGCCATCGCGGTCTCCATTGGCAATGGTGGACAGCAATCCGACCACCGCGACCGCTATTAGTGTGAGGCCGACCCAATCAAGCGGCGGGCGCTTGGTGCCGCGCTTTGTGTCTCGGCCCGGCATCAATATGGCGGCGAGGGGTAGCGCCAGAAGCGCGATCGGCACGGTCGCGAGAAAGACGAGCCGCCAGCTGGAGAGGTCCACCGCATAGCCGCCAAGGGCCGGGCCAAAGGCGGGCGCGAGAACGACCCCAATGGAGAATACACCAATCGCCATGCCGCGCCTATTATCCGGGAAGGTCTGAAAGATCAGGAACATCGACATCGGCTGGAGCAGGCCTGCGGCGACGCCTTGCATAGCACGGGCGAGAATAAGAAATTCGAAGGTTGCGCTGATGGCGCCGATAAACGAACCTGCGATAAACAGGGTCAGCCCAGCCAAATAAACGGTGCGCGCGCCAAAGGCGGTCATCGCCCACGCATTGGCCAGCATGGCGACCGTTGAGGCAGCAAGGAAGGCGGTCGACATCCACTGCGCCTTATCTTGTCCAAGCCCAAACGCGCCTATGATGGAGGGCAGAGCGACATTGATGGAGGTGGCAGCGAGCAGTGTGGAGAGGGAGCCGCACAAAAGGCTGACGAGTAAGATCCAGCGATAGGATGGCCCAAAGCGTTCAAAGCGTTCGCGTACACCGGCGCCTGCGGCCTCTGGAATATCCGCCACCTGATGCAGCGCGCCAGATTGCGACAGGGTCACTTCTCGCTCTTGCGCCGCTCAATCGCCACGCGGACCATGGAGCCAGGGCGCAGCTGAACATCAGACGGGTCAAGCTCAATTCGGACGGGAATACGCTGCGTGATTTTGGTGAACACGCCTGTTGCGTTGGGATTGGGCATCAGCGCGGCTTCCGCCATGGTCGACTCCCGAATGACGGCAATGCGCCCTGTTATGTTTTCGCCCGGCGCGCTGTCGACTTTGACCCGAACCGGGGCGCCGACCGCGATGTGGCGTACCTGTGTTTCCTTGATATTTGCCGAGACCCAGACATTTTCCGGATCATGGAGGAGCGCGACACGAAACCCGGTGAGGGCGCGTTCACCTGCGTCGAAGAACATTTCATCGACGACGCCATTGATCGGGCTGCGGATTTTGTGTTTTTCGATGATGACTTTCTGTCGTTCGGCCTTTGCCTGCGCGCTGAGCACTTCGGCTTCCAGAATTTTCAGATCTTGTTCGACCAATGAGGCGTCATCTTTTGAGATGACCGCTTCACGCGCTTTGGCTGACGATGCAGACAGGCTGGCCTCTGCGGCGCGGAGAAACTGGCGGGCCGATTGAAGTTTGTCGTCGGCCTGATCGAGGACGTCTTGGGTGACGTTGCCAGATTCTCGCAGGGTTTTGGCGCGTTCAAAGTCACGCTCTGCGGTGGCGAGGCTGGATTGCGCGGCAGCGACGGTTGCTCTGGCCGATTGGACGTCTGCGCGGCTGGCATCTATCTGCGTGCCAGACTTTGAACCGACGAGGCCGAGACGCTTGCGTTCGCGATCCATTTGAGCGGCGAGCCCTTCTTTGGCGGCCATATATTCTGACAAGAGATGACGCGCTTCACGGTCGTCGATCTCAAATAAGAGGTCACCCACTTCGACCCGGTCGCCGACCGAAACATGCGTCGCTGTTATGTTGCCCGACACATCTGCAGAGATGGCGACCATATCAGCAGCGATGCGGGCATCGGCGGTGGAGATGACTTGCGAGCGTGCGATGAGCCAAGAGGCGATGAGCCAAACTGCAACCAGAAGCGCAGCAAGAAGAACAAGACTGCGCGGTCGTTGAAGGCGGGCGCGCAAGCTGGGCGAGGCGGCTGCCTTCATACTATCTGTATCGCTGACGCTTTGTGGGTTCATCTGCCGGATGAGAGGTTTGCTGGGACCGCTCATTGCTCCTTCTTTATTCTGTGAGATCGCTCTGAAGGTGCATTTAGCGGGTCAGATGGTTTGAAAATCAAGTTTGACGCTGGGTCAGTTGGCGCGGGCGGCGGCGGGCATTGAGGCGGTCAGGATTGTGGGTGATGCTGGCTTTGCGCGCCATGTTTTGAAAGCGGGCAAAATTTGATAGTGTCTACTCACGCGCAAACATGAAGATAGGATCTAGGCTTATGCTTATTCGACAAGGTGATGTGTTTATTGAGCCGGTGAAAACGATTCCGGATGAAGCGAAGACGCAAAAATTGCCGCATGGCACTTTGGTGCATGGGGAGATCACGGGCCACAGTCATCGCCTGGAAGACCTGGCCACGGGCCAGCTATATGGCGGCACGAAGCCTGGCGAAATGTTCCTGGATATCTTCGGCGCGGATGCCCGGATTGTGCATGAAGAGCACGGGCCCATCGCGCTCAAAAATGGCGCTTACCGGGTTTGGCGTCAGCGCGAGTATTCGCCTGAAGCGATCCGCCACGTCTACGATTAGGGGCGCGGTATGAGCTTTTTTCGCCGGCTGTTTGGCCTATCGCCCAAAGCTGACGCTTTACCAGATTTTCCAAAGACAGCGCCGGCCGCGCCTGTCGCACCCGCGGCGCCGGAGCCACCTAAAGTACCTTTGCCAACGCAAGCGCGCGTACTGTCTTTGAAAGATAGCGCGATTGAAACGCTGGACGCTGCGCAGGCGAAAGCGGCTGACATCAGTATTGATTTGCAAAACTGCACACGTCTGAGCGCCTTGCCGGAGGGATTGCAGACCGGCACGCTGAACCTATCGGGCTGCGCGGCGCTGACCGCTTTGCCGCGCGGGATGGAAGTCGCATTTTTGGATTTGGAGGATTGCGAGGCGCTGAAGTCACTCCCAGATGATTTGAAGATTAAGGGCGGGCGGCTGAATCTAAAAAACTGTGTGATGCTGACGCGCTTGCCGGAGGGCTTAGGCGATATCGCGCAAGTGGATCTGTCTGGGTGCCTTAACTTGCAGCAGATACCAGATGGGCTGAACGCAACGTCTTGGATTGATATTGGCCTAAGCAGCATTACGTCTCTTCCGGACCGGTTTGCAGATACGGGGCTGCGTTGGAACGGCGTGGCCGTCACACGCCAAATTGCATTTGAGCCAGAAACGCTCGACCCGATGGAGATTTTGGCTGAGCCAAATGCGGAACTGCGGCGGGTGATGATTGAGCGGTTTGGCTATGACAAGTTCATGGAGGCCGCGAACGCGGTGGAGTTGGACCGGGACACCGATGCGGGCGGCGAACGGCGCTTGCTGAAGGTTGAGATTCCAGATGATGAGGCGCTGGTCTGTGTGGCTGTGCAGTGCCCATCAACCGGGCACAAATTCTTGCTGCGCGTGCCACCAACCATGACGACGTGCCATGAGGCGGTGGCGTGGACGGCGGGCTATGATGATCCGAGCAAGTATAAGCCTAAGATTGAGACGTAGGGTTTAGTCGCTGTTTGCGGCGAAGGCTCTAAGGCGGGCATCGGCCTCGGCGCGGGCAGGGTGTGTGGCGCGTCGTTCGATCAGTCCATCTTGGAACAAGCCGCCAAAATCGAGCGCTTTCAAATGCGAATAGCCAATATGGCAATCGCAGATATTGCGGGAGCATGGCCGGGCAAATAGTGAGGCCTCAAAATCATCATCGTAAATATTGCCAATCGGTGTGTCGATGAAATGGCATCGCCGGGCGGAGCCATCGCCGCGCACTGAGATGACGGTTTCGCCCGCATGGCAGGCGCGGCCGAAGCTATTGAAAGCGGTGTTGTTGAGCTCGAACAAGGGATCAATGGCGACGAGGCGCGAAATCTCTTCAGGCGTATAGGTGCCTTTTAGGGATTCCTCGGCATTGATCCAAAGATAGACGCCTTTTGGCAGGTCTTTGCGCAAGGCTTCGATGTGTTCGAAATGTTCTCTCAGGGCGACGCTTCCGATGCTGATACGTGTGCCTTGTGCATGCAGAGCTTCGACTTTTTGGAGGAAGGCGGCGCGGTCTGTTTGGCCGGGATGGTAGGTTGCCCAGAACGCAGCGCTGGAGCGGTCACACTGTTGTATCCAATCTATTGAGCAGGAGAGATTGGTTTGGATGGCAACGGATTGGACGTTCGGCGCATGTGACAGGCGCACCATAGCCTCCTGATAATAGCGCCGGATGAGGGCCTCGCCCCAGGGGGTAAATAAGATGGTGACGGGCCAGTCGCGTGTGGTTGCCCAATCTGTGAAGGCCTCTAGCGCGGCGCGGTCTTCGGCCAGCGTTTCGCGGCTGTCGACGCGCTTGGCGAAGGGGCAATAACTGCAATCATAATTGCAGCCGGACAATGGCCCGCGCCAAAGAACTGTGAGGCCAGACTGCCTGTGGGGTGGCGGCGGCTCTGTCATGCGACGGTGTTGCTGTGCATCAAATTGCGGATGGTTTGGGAGTAGAATAGGGGCGGGATGGCGTCTGAATGTTCTAGGCCGGACGCGGTGGGGACGAGTGTGGCGCCGACTGTTTTGAGCAGGCCGGAGGTGATCAGCGCGCCGAGTTGTGGGAACAGGGTTTGGGCGTCGTGGCCGAACACGGTTTTGAAGCGGGCAAGATCTAGCCCATCTGTATGAAGGATTGATTTTAGGATGAAGCGGCGTTGGCGATCATCGTCTGATATCTCGATGCCGTGCCGGGCGGCGCGAAACTCATCGGCGCTGAGGCTGGCATAATTGTCCAGGATGCCGAGGACGCCGGGGCGTGAGACGGCGTAGTCCGCCGAATAGTGGGCGTGTTTTGTGTAGGAGCGCGCGCCCGCGCCGAGGCCGAGCATGCCGTCTTCCTGACAGACATATTCTGCGCCGCCGCTGGCACCGCTTTGGGAGCGCCTGAAAGCGCGCATGGACGTTTGATGGTAACCCTCACTGGTGAGGAAATCGCGCCCAATGCGATACAGCGTGCGGCGGTGTTCGTCTTCCACGCTGGTTTTGCCGTCTAGCCCGGTGCGGGTTCGGACATAGAGGGGGTAGAGGTAGACTTCTTCGGGGGCCCATTCCATTGCGCGGTTCAGTGAATAGAGCCAGCTGTCTGGCGTCTGGTTCGCCGCGCCATAGATGAGATCGAGATTAAGACGGCCAAATCTGTGCTCACGGATGCGGGTGAGGGCGGCGTCGGCTTCCCCGGGTTTTTGTGGGCGGCCCATAGCTTTGGTTTCAGCCTCAATAAAGGACTGAACACCGATGGAGATGCGGTCTGTCCCGCGCGCTGAGAGGAGGGCGAGGCGCTCTCTTGTGGCGGTTTTTGGAGAGGTTTCGATGCCGAGCGGCGTCGTTTGGACGCTGACATGGAAGCGGCTTTCGATCATGTCGAACAGCGCGGTGAGTTCGGCTTCTGTCAGGAAGGTGGGCGTGCCGCCGCCAAGCGCGATCTGGGCCGGTGTAATGGGGCCGATCTCTTCAAGCGTGGTCGTCAGTTCGCGTTCGAGAGCGCTCAAGTACGAGGTGACGCGGTCTTCTTTCGGGTTGGCGGTGGTGAAAAGATTGCAGAAGCCGCAGCGCATTTCGCAAAACGGGATGTGGAGATAGAGGAAGACGCGGGAGGTGTCTTCGCTCGCCCATAGATCTTTGAGCGAGCGCGGCGGTGTGAAGGCGCGGTAAGCGCTTTTGTGCGGATAGCCATAGGCATAATCCTGATAAAGCGGGCCGAGCGCGGCGGGAGACTGGAGGAGATTGGCGGAGGTCATGACGGTGAGGCGGCGCTTTCCAGTAAGAACTGAGCATAGGGTACATCCCAGACGACCGGGTGGCCAATGCGGTGGCCGGTATAGCCGTCCTCCCCGAACGCGGTGCCGTGATCTGAGCAGACGATCACAAGCGCGGGCGCATTGGCCGAAATGGCGGTAAAGAGCGGCGGCAGGTGCGCGTCAATGTCGGCCAAAGCGGCGCGTTGGGAGGCGGCGGTGTCTTCGGTATTATCGGGCAGGAAGAAATGATGCGGCGGGTGGCAGGCGGACATGTTTATGAAAGCAAAGACGCGGGCGTCATGCGGTTGGCGCGCGAGGCTTTCAATGGCTTGTGCGGTTTGATAATGGGCGGCGCGGCGTGAGGTGACGCCGAAGTCTTCGGTCCAATGGCTTTCGGCAAAGAGGCCCGGCAGGACGGAGCCGAGGGGCGAGGCCTTATTGAAAAAGCCAGTGCCGCCAATGCATAGCGTGTGATAGCCGCGCCCCGCAAAGCCGGAGACAATATCAGGTGTGTCGAACAAAATCGTTTCTGGCGCGCTGGTTTCACTGCCGGGAAACCGCGCTGCGAACAGGCGGTCATGGGCGCGCGGATTGTCTTCGCGCGGCGTGACAGGCGTGGGCAGAAATCCAGCGAAGAAGGCATGATGCGCGCCATAGGTGAAATTGCTGGGAGAATGGCGCTTTTCCCAGACCCCGCCGGGCAGGACGCGCTGCAGGTTCGGTGTTTCGCCTTTGGCCAGCGCGGCTTCAGCCACGTCAAAGCGCAGCGTGTCGATGGTTAAAAATAAGACATTGTGCGAGCCGAGGCAGGCGGCCGCATTGATCGGTTCGGTCATGCGGCATGCCCCGGAATGGAGGAAGATTGGAGCGTTTTCAGGACCATTTGATAGGGTGACAGCCCATCAATGAACACGTCCTTCACAAAGTCCCCGAATGCGTTGACTTCCAATATGGCGTGACGGTTGCCCCCGGCTAATATGGCAAGGTCTATCCCAACTGATTTGCAGCTCGAAAACCCCTTGGCGGTGGCCCGAACAGAGGCGAGGGCGGCGCCCCATGCCTGAGGTCCGATGGCAGCGATCAGCGCGTCTGGGGCAGACCGCGCGCCGCCGAGGTGAAGATTGGTCATTGGGTGATGGGACGCGCGCATGACAGGGAAGATCGTTTCGCCATCAACGACAACGCAACGCACATCGACAGCTTTTTGCCCGATCCCAATTTTAGGGAGCCAGCGTTCGACGTGAAGGCCGAGCGGGGCGAGCGCGTCGATGAGTGACCTAATCGAGTCCAAGTCTCCGAGTTTCTGTAATTGCCGGCTCGATCTATAGCTGCCATTGGCCGTTTGGGTGGCCGTGGTGACGGCGCGCCAATCGGGACCGTTCCGGGCCAGCGCAATCATGCCTGCAGCCGCCGAGCCATGGCGCAGTTTAACGAACACGCGAGCGACGCGCCGTGCCTGCATGACGTCAGCCAGCTGGTCAAAACCCGTGGGCGCGCCCAAGGTCTCTGGATGCGGAACGCCAAGCTGTTCAAGCCGAAGGGAGGCGGCGGTTTTATCGAATGCGCAGGCGACATCTTGAGGCGATACCGACGCGCGCGCGCCCGATTGCTGCGCCTGCTTACATGCTTCGACTACGGCGTGTTTGAGGCCGAAATAAAACTGCGCCGGAGACCCAATGTGCCCGTTCGGCAAGTCATCAAGCTGAGCGGCGGTCAGAACCGGGTAACCCATCGCTTCAGCCTTTGAAGCGCCTGCTAGATATAAAGCGCGGATGGCCGCCGCGTCTTGATGAGGCGAGTCGATCCAAAGGTAGCTTTGTTCTGAGAGCGCGTCGCCTAATAGGTCCGGTTGATCCAGAACTTGATCATAGGAGATAACGTGCGGGGCGGTGCCAAGCGTGGCTTGGCAAGCCGCAGCGAATGCAGATTGGCGCGGTCCAGCAGATGCGCCGAGGGCGACAATATTGAATGTCATAGGTGAGAGATGGGACCTGAGCCGCTTCTACTCACCAACCGCTACGTAATAGTGCATTTCGCCATCACCCCAATCATCGGGTTCATTTTGGTCTTGCATGACGACGTTTTTGACGGCGCCCTTCAAAGCGGCCATGCCCTTTTCTGTCATGTAATGGTGCGAGACATCTAGCCCAGAGAGGTTGTCGAGTTTTCCGGACGCCGCGAGCGCCAACGCGCCTTTGTCCGTCAGCGTTCCCATGGACAGGTCGAGAAATTTTATCCGGTCAAGCAGAGGAGACTTTGCAATCGCCTCCGCGATGTCGTCGCTGTACTGACTGTTTTTGAGGCCAAGATATTCTAGCTCTGGAAACAGGTCTCCGGAGAAGAGGTTCTGAAGGTCCGCGACGGAAGTGTTGGCGCCATAGTTTTCGTCCCCTAGCCATAATTCGAGGTGTTGAAGCGGCGCGTTCGCCTGCAGGGCCTCGTGCAGGAGCGGCGCGGCCATGCCGCCCGTTTCGAGGGTCAGAGACTTTAGGGCGCGATGATTGATTTTGCCGAGTCGCAGGCCGTTACCCCCACGCGCCGTGTAAGTTTCCAGTTTCGGGAAAGCGCCCCAAATCGCAGAATGGTCGCAATTTCCAATCCACGACAGCTCATTTTCTTCCGATACAATGTCTCCAATGAATAGCGCATTGAGATTTGGAAGCTTGTCTTTCATTGCGACCATCATTTCGAGCGCGGGTTGCGGCGTTACATCGAAGGCCTCACCGTTCTCCATCCAGAGTCCAATGACAAGCGCCGTCGTCGCTTCCACGCCCGGTTGATCGAAAAGGATTGAAAGATAGTCGCGAAGGGTCATCGGTTCGTCATACTCGCACCGGACACGCGGGGCGGTCGCGGCAAAATCTGTAATGTCACCCGCTTTTTGGAAAGTGGTCACAGGCTTTCCGGCAAACTGTTTCATGTTTTCGTACATCACCATTTTGCGCTCCATTCGATGCCTGTTTGACTTGGAGTTGAAGAGACCAAACGAAGGTTCGTCAAGCGGATTTTGGCCGGGCGCGCTGCATCGCCGTCCAAATGATCGGCGCATGTGGTGTCATCTTATTGTCACCAAACAAACGTAAGCGGGGGTCGATTTAGTTTGCCTCATGGCGGAGCCAACCCACGTGTTCGACTCAGATGACCGAATGACCCTGACCAGACAGGATCTGCGCGCCTATCTAAATGGCGTGCCGGAACCGGTTCTAATGCTGGACCGTGATTTGAATATATTGGTCGCCAATGATGCGAGCGAGGCGCAGTTTGCCGGTGATCCGACCGGACAGCCGCTGGTGAATGTTTTGCGTTGGCCGGAAGTGCTGCAATGCGCCAAGGACGCGCTTGCCCAATCGGAAGGGATAGAGATTGTCATTCGATCTCCCGATGTCGCGCAAGTGACCTGGAACATCCACGCGACCCCTTTGCGGGGACGCTCGACCGATATGCCGACACTGATGCTGAGTATGCGAGATGTGTCGCATGTGAAGGCGGCCGAGCGGATGCGGTCTGTCTTTGTCGCGAATGTTAGCCACGAGTTGCGGTCGCCGTTGACGGCGCTGTCAGGCTTTATCGAAACGCTGAAGGGCGCGGCGTCAGATGATCCAGACGCGCGGGTGCGCTTTTTGGACATCATGGAGCGCGAGGCGATCCGAATGGACCGCCTGATTGATGATTTATTGTCGCTATCGGAAATCGAGGTCAATCGCCACATCCAGCCGAGTGCATCGGTCGATCTTGAGGGTGTGGTGGCCGAAGTGGTCGATATTCTGGAGCATCAAGAGCAAGTGAAAGGACGCGGTCTGGTGGTTGAGGCGGAGGCCGATTGCGCGCATGTGCTTGGCGATGCCGTTCAGTTGTCTCAGGTGGTCCGCAATCTGGTGGAGAACGCTTTGAGGTATGGCGAGGAGGGGACGCCGGTCACCGTCAAAGTATCTCGCATGGATAAAAGTGTGGGCATGCCTGGCGCAACGGTGCGATTGGATGTTTCAGATCGAGGCCCCGGCATTGCACCGGAACAAATTCCGCGACTGACCGAGCGGTTCTACCGTGTGGATGAGGCGCGCAGCCGCGAAAAAGGCGGCACCGGGCTCGGGCTGGCAATCGTTAAACACATTGTGCATCGCCACCGTGGACGCATGACCATTCAAAGCGAACTGGGCACCGGCACCACATTTTCAGTTTTTCTGCCCACGCCTTCCTCGCTCGAGGTATAAGGTTTACTTTCGCTCAACAGACACGTTCAAAACTCATCGCGGAGACCTGTCATGGACAAAGCTCACATCGTTTCGGCCTTTGATGAAGGCCTGGATAAAATTGAAAGCCTGATCATTCAAATGGGTGGGCGCGCCGAACGTCAGATTGTCGATGCGTCTGAAGCGCTGCACAATCGCGACGTCGCGCGCGCTGAACAAGTGATTGCGAGTGACAAAGCGATTGATCAACTGCAAGAGCAGGTGGACGCCGACATCATTAGCTTGATCGCGCTGCGCCAACCCAAGGCGCAGGATTTGCGCGCGGTGATTGGCGCGCTGAAAGTATCCGCGAATTTGGAACGCGTGGGGGACTACGCGAAGAATATGGCGAAGCGAACAAGCGTGATCAGCAACTCGCCGCAAATCGGGTCGGTGACCTCAACGCTGAACCGGATCGCCGGATTGGTGCAGAGCATGTTGGCCGATGTGCTGGACGCTTATGTGAAGCGCGATGTTGATCTGGCCAATGATGTGCGCGCGCGCGACGAAGAAGTCGACCACATGAACAATTCTCTATTCCGTGAATTGCTGACCCATATGATGGAAAACCCCGGTTCGATCACACCATGTATGCATTTGCTATTCATATCGAAAAATCTGGAGCGCATTGGTGACCATATCACCGGGATTTCAGAACAGGTGCATTTCATGGTGGTTGGAGAATATCCTGCCGATGAACGCACCAAGGTGGATGTGACAAGTCAAACCTCAGCGGATATGAACGATTGAGGCAAAAGAGGTCCTACCTGAAATGGTAAAGCCAACAGATCCGCTTATTCTGGTCGTAGAAGACGAGCCAGCTCAGCTTGAGGTGCTCGCTTACAATGTATCGGCGGCGGGTTATCGCGTGATTACGGCGCTGGACGGCGATGATGCGCTGGCCAAGGCCGTGGATGAATCGCCAGATCTGATTGTTCTGGATTGGATGCTGCCGAATGTTTCAGGGATTGAGATTTGTCGTCGATTGCGCCTGAAAGACCAGACGCGCGCAACGCCGATCATCATGGTGTCTGCGCGGGGTGAGGAGGGCGATAAAGTGCTGGGGCTGGAGTCTGGCGCGGATGACTATGTGTCCAAGCCGTATTCCATCGGAGAGTTGATTGCTCGGATTCGGGCCAATTTGCGTCGATCCCGGCCTGCCAGCGCTGGCCAGGTGCTGACATTTGACGGCATCGTGCTGAATGGCGAGACCTACCGCGTCACCCGAGATGATGTCACCCTGAAACTGGGGCCGACTGAATTTCGGCTTTTATCCACATTGATGGAGAAGCCCGGCAAGGTCTGGAGCCGCGACGCCCTGCTGGACCGGGTTTGGGGGCGGGATATTCATGTCGATGACCGCACCGTTGATGTTCATATTGGCCGACTGCGCAAGGCATTGAAGCTGGATGGATGCGACGATCCGATCCGGACCGTTCGCGGCGCCGGATATGCCATAGGGTGAGACAAAACCGCCGTTTTTGCTGGAATCCACAGGGTTTCGGGGGCGGCGCTGAGGGCGTCACATAAGTTTCATACAATGTGCAAACCTTTGTTACGCGCGCCGCGCATACGCCTGTTCAAAGGCCTATATTGCGAGACGCTGCGCCGTGAATTCAGTGGGTCGCTAAGGCGCTGGAAAATTTTGACTAATTGAGGGTTTGAGAGATGAAACTTCAAGCGAGCCTTGCCGCTCTGATTTTCGTAGTGGCCGCGTGTGGTGGTTCAGGCACCGATACATCTGCGCCGGGTGACACATCTAAGCCAGCGGCGGCGGGCAAAACTGACACGGCGTCGGCGGGCAAACAGCGCTCCGACATCCGGATCGTGGGCTCTTCCACGGTGTACCCATTTTCGACCAAGGTTGCTCAGGAATTTAAGAACAAGACCGGCGTGAACGTCGTGGTGGAATCGACCGGATCAGGCGGAGGTCACAAGCTGTTCTGCTCCGGGGCAGGCATGGATACGCCTGACATTACCAATTCTTCGCGGCGGCAGAAAAAAAGCGAACTGGACGCATGCGGCGAAAATGGCATCGACGAAGTGATTGAAGTTAAGATGGGGTATGATGGCATCGTAATCGCTAACGCCCGTACGGCCGAAGCGCCGGACTTCTCGCTGGAACACATATATAAAGCTTTCGCGAAAAAGGTGCCTACATCCAATGATGACTGCACGATGATCGACAATCCCAACATGACTTGGGCGGATGTTGATCCGGCATTGCCAGACGTTGCGATTGAGGCCTATGGCCCGCCGCCGACATCTGGCACGCGTGACGCATTTGTTGAGATTGCGATGGAGGGTGGCGCAAAGCAGATCGCTTGCCTGAAAGCCTTGAAAGATAGCGATGGCGACGCGTTCAAAATTGCGTCTCACACTTTGCGCGAAGATGGCAATTGGATTGATTCCGGAGAGAATGACAACGCGATCGTTCAGACTTTGGTCAACACACCGACTGCGTATGGCGTGTTTGGGTATTCCTTCCTGGATCAGAACGCAGACAAGATTAAAGGTGCACCTGTCGGCGGCGCGCAGCCAACCTTTGAGAACATTGCGGGCGGGGCGTATCCAATCTCCCGCTCTCTCTTCTTCTATATCAAGAAGGCTCACATTGCTGAGCTTCCTGAAATCAAGGACTTTGCGCTAGAGTTTGTATCTGATGAAGCGGCGGCAGAGGGCGGATATTTGGAGGCGATCGGCCTGGTGCCGTTGCCAGACGATGAGCGCGCAGCGGTGCGCGAGGCCATCGAGAACGAGATCGGTTACACACAGTAAGCGATCTTGAAATAGAGACTAGGATCGGGGCGGCGCATCGGCAGGCCCCGATCCCCATTTGTTAGAACGCTGAGAACAGAAAGGGCGAGATGTTGGCTTGGGTCTTTTTAGGCATCGCGCTCGTTACCATCAGCGGTTTCTTTATGAGCCAGCGCAAGGTTGCGCGCTCAGACGGACCGCGGCCTCATTCATTGCCCGGTTATCATGGCTTCTTTGCAGGTTGGTTGATCGGCGTGCCGGCCTTTATTGCGCTTGGACTGGCGCTCGTGTTCGCGCCACAAATGCCGCGCTGGACATTGATCGCTATTATCGCAGCCATACTGTTGGTGAGCGTTTTTGCGGCGTGGCGTTTGGCCAAGCCTGAGTTTCGCGCGCGTACCCATGTCGAGCGATTTATCCGACTGACGTTGGGCCTGTGTTCCGCGATCGCTGTGCTGACCACCATCGGTATCGTCATGTCGCTGTTGTTTGAGAGCCTTCGGTTCTTTGAGACGGTGCCTGTGCTTGATTTTTTGACCGGGTTGCATTGGTCCCCGCAAACGGCGCTAAGGGCTGATCAAGCCGGGCAGTCTGGATCGTTTGGCGCGGTGCCGATTTTCGCAGGCACCTTCCTTGTCATGCTGGTGGCGATGTTCATTGCCGGGCCAATTGGGCTGCTGATTGCGATCTACCTTTCTGAATATGCCGGGCCGCGTATGCGGGGGATCGTCAAGCCGACTATTGAGATTTTGGCTGGTATTCCGACCGTTGTGTACGGCTTTTTCGCTTTGTTGACCGTGGGGCCGGCCATTCGCAATTTTGCTGAGGGGCTTGGGTTTTCAGTTCCCACCCAGAGCGCTGTGGCGGCTGGGTCTGTTATGGGAGTGATGATCATTCCGTTTATATCGTCTCTGTCCGATGACGTGATTAACGCGGTGCCCCAATCCATGCGAGACGGCTCGTACGCCTTGGGAGCAACACGGTCTGAAACGGTGAAGAATGTTATCTTTGCGAGCGCGCTGCCT
Organism: uncultured Hyphomonas sp.; assembly: GCA_964644385.1. Taxonomy (GTDB): domain Bacteria; phylum Pseudomonadota; class Alphaproteobacteria; order Caulobacterales; family Hyphomonadaceae; genus Hyphomonas. The sequence continues at coordinate 22,332 of CAZXVJ010000015.1, forward strand.
GGGATCATGGGCGCGTTTCTTTTGGCCGTTAGCCGGGCGGTCGGCGAAACCATGATTGTGGTTATGGCGGCCGGGCGAGCGGCTAATTTGACGGGGAATCCGTTTGAGGCGGTGACAACCGTAACCGTTCAGATCGTGTCCTTGCTGACGGGAGATTTGGAGTTTGATAGCCCGAAAACGCAGAGCGCGTTTGCCTTGGGGCTGGTCCTGTTTGGAATTACACTGGTGCTGAACGTCATCGCGCTGCGGATCGTCAATCGATACAGGATGAGATATGAGTAACTCTGTTCATACCTCTGAGCGCGCCTTAAAGCGATTGAAGCGCCGCAAGCGCGGCGAGACGATTTTTCGCGGGGCAGGGCTGACCGCGATTAGTTTTTCGGTGTTGGCGCTCGGCTGGTTGCTTGTGTCCATTTTCGCGAGCGGGCTGAGCGCTTTTACGCAGCATAACTTGCATGTTGATGTCGTGCTGACCGAAAGCGTGCTCGACCCAGATGGCGCGCGCGACCCCGCCGCTTTGCGCAAAGCGAATTTTCGCAAGATCGTACAGGACACGATGTACACTTTGGTGCCTGACGCGACAGACCGGAAGGCGAAAGCGAAGGCATTTGCGATTGCGTCTTCGTCGGGGGCGACCAATTCATTGCGCCAGCTTGTCTATAATGACCCCAGCCAAGTGGGCGAGACAGTGCGCATTGTGCTGCCCGTTTCGGATGAAGTTGATCAGTATCTGAAGGGGAAGATCGACCGCGATGTGCCAGAAGAGTTGCGCAAGATATCGAACGCCCAAATTGAGTGGGTTGAGGCGCTGAAAGACAACCGCGTAATTCGATCTGGCTTTAACTGGACTTTGTTTAGCGCCACCGATAGCCGAGACCCGGAACTGGCCGGCGTTGCAAGCGCATTTGTTGGGTCTGCGTTGACGATGTTGGTGACACTGCTGATGGCGTTTCCGATCGGCGTCGGCGCAGCGGTCTATCTGGAAGAATACGCGCCAAAAAATCGGTTCACCGAGTTCATCGAGATCAACATCAACAATTTGGCCGCTGTGCCCTCTATCGTTTTTGGTCTGTTGGGGCTGGCGGTGTTTTTGAATACGTTTGGCTTGCCGCGATCCTCGCCATTGGTGGGTGGCATGGTGCTGGCGTTGATGACGTTTCCGATCATTATCATCACGACACGCGCCTCTTTGAAGGCGGTGCCAGCTGGCATCTATAAGGGCGCGCTGAGCCTCGGCGCATCGCACACGCAAGCGGTGTTTCATCATAAATTGCCGTTGGCCGCGCCGGGCATTTTAACCGGGTCGATCATTGGCATGGCGCAGGCCTTGGGGGAGACGGCGCCGCTGTTGATGATTGGCATGGTTGCTTTTGTGACGGAGGTGCCGTCAAGCCTAACCGACCCGGCCAGCGCCTTGCCTGTTCAGATCTTCTTGTGGTCAGACAGTGCTGAACAGGCCTGGAATGAACGGACATCGGCTGCGATTATGATTCTATTGGCGGTGTTGCTATCAATAAACGCTTTTGCAATTTGGTTGCGACAACGCCTCGAACGTAGATGGTAACGGAATATGGATGACTTAAACCAAAGCGATACCGCACACACTGAACGCCTAGCAGGCCAAGATTCTGAGCCAGCGCGCATAAAGTTCACAGCTAGAAATGTTCGCGTGTCTTACGGTGATAACGAGGCGATTCACGGCATCGATATGGATATCGAAGATCGCTGTGTGACCTCATTTATCGGTCCATCAGGCTGTGGCAAGTCGACGTTTTTGCGTGTTTTCAACCGGATGAATGATACGATTGAAGGCGCCAAAGTGACCGGTGATGTGCATCTGGACGGTGAGAATATTTATGACAGCAAGCTAGACCCCGTTTTGCTACGCGCGCGGGTCGGCATGGTGTTTCAAAAACCGAACCCATTTCCGATGTCGATTTATGACAATATCGCTTATGGCCCCAAAATCCACGGACTTGCCTCTAAGAAGCATGAGTTCGACGAGATCGTGGAAACCAGTCTGAAACAAGCTGGATTATGGGATGAGGTGAGTGATCGTCTGAAGGACCCCGGAACGTCTTTGTCGGGCGGGCAGCAACAGCGATTGGTCATTGCGCGCGCGGTGGCGGTTCAACCGGAAGTCATTTTAATGGACGAGCCCGCATCTGCCTTGGATCCGATTGCGACCGCGAAGCTGGAAGAATTGATTGATCAGTTGCGCCGAGAGTATTGTATCGTGATCGTGACCCATTCTATGGCTCAAGCCTCGCGTGTGTCTCAAAAAACAGCCTTTTTCCATATGGGAAATTTGGAAGAGTTCGGCGATACGGAAATGATTTTCACGCGGCCGCAGCAGCAACGCACACAAGATTACATCACTGGGCGGGTCGGCTAAGACGGTGCAAAAAACCCGCTATGCGGTTGAGGGCAATAGCGGGTTTCCAGTTGCATGGGATGAAGGGGAATGGCGGCCTATTTTGGCTCGCTGATCGCCTCTTCCATCTCCTCAGCCGCTTCATCCAGTGATTCAGCCGCGTCATTGGCAGCATCTTCAACGTCTGAGCGCATGGCCTCTGCGCCGTCGCCAATGTCTTTAGCGGCTTCATCGAGTGCTTCGCCAGCATTTTCGGCTGGACCATCATTGCCGTCACAAGCAGCGAGTGAGCCCATGAGTGCGGCGGCGATTGCTAGAGTTCGAAGTTTCATT
>CAZXVJ010000015.1:25138-50201 GCA_964644385.1 uncultured Hyphomonas sp.
AGCAGCGAGTGAGCCCATGAGTGCGGCGGCGATTGCTAGAGTTCGAAGTTTCATTCCTTTGTTCCTTTATTTTGGGGGTCTGATCAGCATCAAGCCTTTCTAGGCTACCGTTTTTCCGCGCAGCGCGCGCATGACAAAGCTCAAAACGAGGAGCGCCAAGAAGACAAAAAACAGGATTTGGGCAATGCCTGCTGAGGCGCCAGCGACTCCACCGAAGCCAAGTGCACCCGCGACGATGGCGAGAATGAAAAAGGTGAGGGCCCAACCGAGCATGATAATTCTCCTAAGTAAAATCTTCGGCGTTGTTACCGATGACAAACCAACGGATCGGCTGTGAAATTGTTCCTAAATTTATTCCGGGAACCAATTTGGATCACAGGCGTTGCGGGATCAGTAGCAATGAAAGGACACAAGATGAAAAAGACACTGAAATACGTAGGCGCCGCACTCGTGATTGCCTCACTCGCCGCCTGCAATACGATCGCAGGTGTTGGGCAGGATGCAGAAGCTGCAGGTGAAGCGATTGAAGAGGTCGCCAAGGACAACGGCGCAGAGACCAACTAAATCGGCGATTGATTTTTGATTGAGCGCATCTTCTGACGAGGGTGCGCTTTTTCTTGTGTTGACCTCTTTTGATCGGGGCTTGCCCCCAAGTCGCCCCAGATATGGAACTCTATTGATTGGCGGGCGTTGGTTGGGTGTGAAATTAAATTGTATCATAAATCGTCAGTCGGGAAGTGTGCCGGCAGAAGCAAATGCTCAACTACATGACGCGCTTGAGCCCTATCGATCCGCAGGCAACGCTTTTGTTGTTGATGGCGACGGGCTTCTCGAGACGATCGAAAGCGCTGTTTCCGATGCGCCCGACGCGCTTGTTGTGTGGGGGGGTGATGGGACGATAACCTGTGGCTTAAACGTGGCGAGAGAAAAACAAGTCCCGGTTCTCGCCATACCCGGTGGGACTATGAATATGCTGCATGAACGCATCCATGGACCGTTTGAATCTTGGAAAAGCGTTCTGCGCGGTCTGGACAATATCGACGCGCCAGAACGCCTGGTTGGGTGCATTGTAAATGAGCGGACATTTTACGTCGCTGCCATGATCGGCACGCTTACGGAGATTGCAGAATCCCGTGAGCATTTAAGAAAAGGCGAGCTTGTTGACGCTGCGAAGAAATTTGTCGCCAGCGATGCGTTGGATCTGGAGGCCAGATTATCTTGGCGACCTGACGACACCTACGAAGAAAGGTTCGCCGCAGCGTTGGCCGTGGTGTCGCCAGAAGCACTGGATAAGCCTTTGACGATTGCAAGAATCAACCCGGACTCCTTCGTGGATCTCACCCGCCTGGCGATGAGCGCCTTTCTCAAAGGTTGGGAGAATGCTGACGGTGTGACCACATTTCGGGCCGATCAGGTGCTTGTCGCGGACATTAATGGCGAACCGATTATGTCAACCATTGACGGGGAACCGGTCGAACTGCCGTCTCGATTTGATGTTGAGATTGATCCGGTTCCAGCATTGGTTCTATCAGCACGTCAATGACAACGATCGTTCATATGGCCGACCTTCATTTCGGATCAGAAGATGTTGAGGCGATAGGTGTCGCGGCTGAAGCGATTCATGATCTGGCGCCAGATGCCATCATTGTCTCAGGGGATTTGACGCAACGGGGCAAGAGGCGCGAGTTCCGTGCCTGTTCGGAATGGTTATCCCAGTTTGAAGTCCCTCAATTGGTGACTGCGGGCAATCACGATACTCCGCTATTGGATGTGGCAGCACGTGTTACAGCTCCCTTCGACCGATTTCACGACCATTTCGCAGAAAAAACCAAGCCTTTGGATTTAACCGCCGTTCGGTGCGCTCAGTTGAACTCTGCGCGCGGATGGCAGGTGCGATCAAATTGGGCGGAAGGGTCGATAAATTTGAGACATCTTGCGAGCACGCTAGCGGCGGTCGAGAGCGATGATGAAAAGCTGTCACTTATTACGTGTCATCACCCATTTCTTTCACCCCCTGGCGCGAAGATGGTAACGCGAACGACCCGTGGACAGCGGGCGAGCGAACTATTGGCCAAGTCTAAAGTTAAAGTGTTGCTTTCGGGCCATGTTCACACACCATCCGTGCAAGAGTGGCACCACGATGGAGGCGCCTACTTGGCCGTCAGCTGCGGAACGCTTTCCACGCGAACGCGTTCGGCGCCGCCAAGCTTCAACGTTTTGAAGATTTCGGGAAGGTCGCTGACCGTTGATGCGGTTTCGATAGAGGACCGTACCATTCGCGTTGATGCTCTTAAATCGCACGCAATCTGATTTAAGAAGATGAGCATTGTTTAAGCGCCCGTTCTCGACGGCAGCCGAAGTAAAGCTGAGAAGCCATGGCCAGGGCTAGACGTGTATTTAACCTCGCCGCCTAATTGCTTCGCAAAAGCACTCATAAGGCGCTGACCTATTCCCGTGCCGGTGGAGGTTGTTTCGCCGAGATCGGTGCCGACGCCGTCGTCTGCAACTGATAACAATAATTCATCCTCTGCGCCGTCTTCTAAGGTCACGAGTATCTCTCCGCCCGTCTCGTCGAAGGCATATTTTATGGCGTTGGTCACGGCTTCAACAATGAACAATGCAATGGGTATCGCACTGTCTGCTTCGAGGCTGCCGTCTATAAGGTTTCGCTTGAGCGTTACATTGGCTTCGGGCATTCCTAGCGCATCGGATAAATGGGTCAGAAGTCGATCAAGAAATGCCTTTATGTCTACCGTCTCAAGCCGCTCGTTCTGATAAAGCGTCTCGTGAACGATGGAGAGGGCGTCGATACGCTGCCGCGCCAAACTCAAGGCCGATTTAGCCTCACCATGTTCCATTTGCCGTGTCTGCAGGTTGAGGAAACTCGTTACGATCTGGAGATTGTTTTTGACCCTGTGGTGGATTTCTTTCACAGCGGCGTCGCGCGTTTCCAAAGCGGAGGTTAGCGATTCATCACGATCGGAGATCTTGCGTGCCATGGTCGCCATTCCAAAACTAAGATCGGCCAATTCATCCGGCGCGTGCTCAAATCCGGTGACTTCAATATCGTAATACCCCGCCCCATAACTGCGGGATAATGCCTTCAGGCGGGTGAGCCATCTAAGCACATACCAATCAAGCGCGAGCCAGACCGCCAGTAGGGCGACCGAAAATGCCAGCAAAGGCAAACCAATCGTTCTTGCAGGAGCCACAGAAAATTCGCTGAACAAACCGGGGGAGGGGCGCGAGATGACGGCAAATAGTTTTTCGTCTTCAACCGATCTGATAACGATATCCATTTTTGTGCCGTTTTTTGTGCGCACAAGAAGTTGACCGCGTTCAGATCCGGGGGCGAGTGCTAGGTTTTGAACATCAAGTTCTTCGAAGCGACCCGATCCGAAGACCTTCCCGTTTTTGTCGGCGAGCGCAATCTCAACCTCGTTTTCAACAGATCGGTCGGCAAGCGCCTCCAGCCTCGAAAGCTTAAGCGTTATCTCAGCGACGCCGGCCAAGTTTCCATCTTCGTCAAAGTGCTTTTTATAGAGCGCCATTACCCCTTGATTGGTTTCGTTGGCGAAGGCTTCGGAACGCAAGACCAATTTTGAGGAGGCATGCAAGGCAGCCAATCGATCCGGTGAAAGAGTCGAAACGGCAGGTTGAGTTCCGGAGCAAACGGAGACCCCGTTCGCATCGAACTTGGATACATTGCTGATGATCGCGGATGCGGTTCGAAGTTTACTCAGTACGCGCTCGCACTCGCCATCAATAATGTCTTCTTCAAACAAATTTAGGTAGGATTCGGACGTTACGAGCACTTGCTCGACGCGATCTATGGCGTCGTCTGAGATTATTAGAATAGCGTTTCGCCGATCTGTTTTCGCCTGATTGACGCTTAGCAGAGCCTGAACAGCCGCGAACAGCAATATAGGCGTTAGCGCGATAGCGAGTAGAAAGAGAAGTCGTTCCCGGAGCTTCCCACTTCTGAACCGCTCCAGGGTTCGATTACGCTGGTTGGGCAACGGGCTTCGACAGAGATGCGGCTTGCTGCAATATATCGTCAAAAGCATCTTCAGCGCCCGCGGCTACGTCGCTGCTATACCCCGCTTCATTGTTTTGCAGGATCGACGCTAGCGCCTTTCGGGCTCGATTGACTCGGCTTTTGACCGTTCCGGTTGCGCACCCGCATATGTCAGCGACTTCGTCGTAGGAGAAACCACCCGCACCAACGAGTATGACCGCGTCGCGCTGGTCGTCTGGCAGCAATGTTAGAGCATTACGGAGCGCCAACAATTCCAGAGCATCAGACGGATCATCACTGGACACCAGAGTTGCCTCAGCCACTTGAGGGTCCAGAGGTTGTTGGCGCCAAGAGCGTCTTTTATCTGAGTAGAATTGATTGCGCAGAATTGTGAAGGCCCACGCTTTCATGTTTGTGCCTGCTTGAAACTTCTCGCGCGACTTCCACGCTTTTAGCATGGCATCCTGGGCCAGATCATCTGCCGAGGTGGGGTTTCCGGTGAGGGATCGGGCAAATGCGCGTAGATGTGGAATTAGAGCCGCGAGCGCTTGTTTAAAGTCAGCGTCGGATAAAGACGTTTGATCGGTCATCCTAGTCTTCCCCTTTAGCTAAGTCAGCGTCTTCCAACAATTTCATAAAATCGCTGGGGATAGGCTCAGCGGCGACCTCATCATAGATGTGACGCAACTGGTCGCCGATTTTCTTTTGGCGCGCCTTACGCTCCTGCGCCTGCTTAGGGCTATCCTTCATTTTGCCGGACATTTGATTGACTTCTATGCTCATAGTTCCAATTTTCGGTGTGAATGTACAATAAGAACGAACGAGTTTCAAAAAAGTTCCCGAGATTGATAGAAATATTCGTAACCTTGCGGAACTTTGGCATCTCATGGACGTTCATTGTTCAGTTATAAGAAAAAAGAGACCCGAACGTATGAGTTTTTTGGAAAAATTTGGCCCTCATTTGCCGTATCTTCGACGGTATGCGCGCGCTTTGACGGGCAGTCAGGATAAGGGTGACGCGTGCGTGAGGACGTGTTTATCGGCGTTGGCGGCAGATCCAAGCCGTCTGAACCGCGAACTTTCAGCGCCAGTATCTCTCTACTCTTTTTTCCATACGGTTTGGAGCGACAAACTATCGGAACAGGCCCCGGTGGCGGAGGCTGGTTTAACGATCGCGGATGAGCGGTTATTGTCCCTAGCGCCAGTTCAGCGGCAGGCGTTTTTGCTACTGGCCGTGGAGCGGTTTAGCCGAGATGAAGTCGGTGCGATACTGGGCCGAACGCCATCCGAAGTGGAGACGCTTCTGGCCCAGGCTCATTTAGAAATCGAGGCCGATCTTTCCACAAAAGTCCTGATTATTGAAGATGAGCCCATTATCGCCGCAGACTTGGAGGCTATGGTTGGCGAATTGGGGCATGACTTTGTGGGCAACGCGACAACCCGTACTGATGCGGTCGAGATGGCGCGGGCAACACGGCCGGGTCTTATTCTCTGTGATATTCAGCTTGCTGACAATTCGTCTGGTATAGACGCGTCTGCCGACATCCTGAAAGAGATGGACGTTCCGGTCATCTTTATAACAGCTTTCCCAGAGCGGTTGCTGACTGGTGAGGGCGCCGAACCGACCTATCTCATTCCGAAGCCATTTCAGGAAAATACGGTAAAGGCCACAATTGGACAGGCCTTGTTCTTTCACCCGTCTAGCGGCTCATGAACGATCGTCGGGCGCGACCGCCTGGCCAGTTTCTCATCTAATTTTGGAACAAATGCGGTGCGTTTGCGTTGATCTGGCATACCGCAACCAAAGGAGACTATTATGGCCAATGCTGCTCAACTTAAAAAGAAAACTCAAAATCTCAACGGAGCGGCTGCGAACACCACAGACATGGATGATGTACGCGCCGAGTTGGAGACCCTTAAGGCGGATTTCGGATCACTTTTGAAATCTGTGTCAGATATTGCGAAGTCAAAATCTAATGACGGCGTAGAAAAGGGACAAGAGTTCGCTGAACTCGCAGAAGAAAAACTGACCCAATCGAAAGAGTCCGTCGAAAACAAGATTCGCGCCAACCCATTGACCGCTATGGGCATCGCGCTCGGCACCGGCATTCTTCTGGCGAGCCTACGGAAATAGACTAAATGTACCAAGCGAAAATCCGAATTTTAGCTGGTGTCGGCGGTGTCTTTTTTGGCTTCGTCGGCATCGCTATGCTCAGTGTCGCCTTATTCCTGGCGCTCGTTCCGCTTATGGGAGCTGCGCTGGCGGCGGCCGCTGTCGCTTTTGTTTGGCTATTTGCAGCTTCGGTCTGCGTCTATTTCGCTACGCGCTCTCCCAGAGAGGACGAATTCGGACTAGATGCACTGCAAACAGCCGCATCGGAAAAATTGGCCGATATACCGTCGAAAGCGTTTGAAAAAATTGTCCAGCGCCACCCGCTAAAGGCTGCTGGGTTCGCGCTCGTGCTTGGTTACTCTTTGGTCGCCGACCCGACTAAGAAAAACCATATGATCCAAACACTGCTGATGCGGTACATCTGAGGCCCAGCCTGGCTGGCAATAGCGGTCTTCATTTAGCGGAAGCATATGATTGATCGTGCTTCTAACCTCAGTTTCTTATCTGTGCGGCGCTTTTGGGTTCCAGCACTTCTTCAAACCGTATAGAATAACGAGGGTCGACCGAGCGCGGACGACTGGTTTGGGGTGGCTGAAGCAGCAGGAATAAGAGCAATGAAGAAATTTTTAGCGATCGCGTGCAGCGCTCTTGCTCTGGTGAGTTGCGGACCTCCCACGGATAGCGCTAACGACACTGATGCGGTTGAGGCTGGGTCAACCGCCGACCCGGCATTTGAACTTTCATTTGAAAAATTCACACTCGATAATGGTTTGGACGTCATTTTGCACGTCGACCGTTCCGATCCGATCGTGGCGTTCACCACTGTTGTTCACGCCGGATCCAATCGCGAGAAACCTGGGCGCACAGGCTTTGCACATTTTTTTGAGCATATGGCCTTTAACGACTCAGAGAATGTCCCTCGCGGCTGGAATCGAAAGGCGATTCCGGATTGGGGCGGCCAACGCAATGGCGGCACATGGAGCGATGGAACAATCTATTACGAGGTCGTTCCCAAAGACGCCTTTGACAAAATTCTATGGATCGATAGTGACCGGCTCGGATATATGCTCAACACGGTCACGCAGGCTGCGCTGGACCGAGAAAAGCAAGTCGTCAAAAATGAAAAACGACAACGCGTCGATAATGCGGCGTATGGATATAGCCAAGAAGTTATCCGATCGGCCCTGTATCCTGAAGGGCATCCCTATCGTTGGACGGTCATTGGCGCATTGCCAGACTTACAAGCCGCCACGCTTGAGGATTTGACGGAATTTTACGATCAGTATTATGGCGCAGGGAACGCGACGCTCGCGATCGTCGGCGACATTGATATTGCTGAGACACGTGAGAAAGTTGAGCGTTGGTTTGGCGAAATTCGCAAGGGGCCTAATGTCGAGCCACTTCCAGCGATGCCTGTGACACTCACCGCTACAAAATCATTATCCTTCGAGGATAATTTCGCGAAATTGCCTGAGCTGCGCCTCACGTTTCCGAGCGTCGAGGCCTACCACAAAGACGAACAGGCATTGCGGGTTTTGGCGCAAATTTTGGCGGGAAGTAAGACGTCTCCGCTGTATCGTTTCGTCGTTGAGAAGGAAAAGCTTGCTCCGAATGTTAGCGCTTACAACAATAGTATGGAGTTAGCGGGAGAGTTCGTATTTCGCGTGCGGGCCAATGCTGGAACGGATCTCGATGCCGTCAACGCAGCGCTGAGCGCCGCGCTTGCTGATTTTGCAGAGACGGGCGTCAATGAGACTGATCTTGAGCGTATAAAGGCTGAACAGGAAACGATCCTGTATTCCAATCTTTCAACGGTTCTTGGCAAGTCAAACCAATTGGCGCGCGATAGTGAGTTTGCCGGCGATCCAGCCTATTCGGTCGTGTCTGCAGAATTGCTTCGCGCAGTCACGGCTGAGCAGGTGATGGCGGCGTTTCGAACATATGTTGACGGTCAACCGTCTGTGATGACGAGTTTCTATCCGAAGGGCATGCCAGAGCTTGCTGTGGAAGGCTCGGAGCCTGCGAGCGTTTGGATAGAGACGGTCAGCGCCGGCGCTGCCAATGAAGAGGTTAGCCAGGGCGAAGAGGCGTCCTATGAAAAAACGCCTAGTAAGTATGATCGTTCAGAACCTCCATTTGGTGAATTACCGCTGATTAAGATGCCAGCTATCTGGCAAGCTTCATTGGACAATAATGTGCCGGTGTATGGGATCGAAACCACAGAGATTCCATTGGTTAGCTTCGATGTGATTTTGGATGGTGGGGTTTGGCTAGATCCAGACGGCAAGGCCGGAACGGCTCACCTGTTAGCGAACCTAATGAATGAGGGAACAGCGACCCGAACCGCTGCTGAGTTCGAACAAGCCGTTGGATTACTTGGGTCCGGTATATCGGTTTCGGCGCGCGGCGATGAAATCCGGATTAGGGCGACATCTTTGGCGCGAAATTTTGAACCAACGGTAGACTTGATTGCCGAATTGTTGAGTGCGCCTCGCTTTGAACAATCCGATTTTGAACGGGTAAAGTCTGCGGCGCTCACATCTATTAAAGGCCGTGAAGCCAATTCGAGCACGATCGCAGCGCTCAATTTCAACAGACTCATATATGGGCCCGACCATCCGATGGGGCGACCAGGCAATGGGACGTTGGCGTCAGTGGAGTCGATCACGCTTCAGGATGTCTCAGCATTTTATCAGGTGATGCTTGGCGCGGGCACGAGAATCCACATTGCTGGCGATGTTGATGAGCCGCGGGCCAAGACGGCATTGAATGATCTTGCCGCGGCCGTGCGGGAAAAGGATAGTGGGCCGCAAGAATTTGAAATTCCAGCCCAATCAAGTGCGGGAAAAGTGTTCTTCATTGATGTCCCGGGCAGCAAGCAAAGTGTGATCAATGTGGGTCAATTGACGCTATCGTCGACAGATCCAGACTCTAACAAGTTGACCTTCACAAATGAGAAACTGGGCGGCGGAATTAGCGGAGACTTGGCGCAAGTGCTTCGCATTGAAAAAGGCTACACCTACGGCGCATATTCGTCTGTTTCGCAGGGCCGTGTAGCCCAGCCCTTTCGGGTGGCTACGAGTGTACGGGCCAATGCAACCGGAGCCTCGCTTGATGTGATCCGGCAAATGCTACGCGACTATGGTCGGGATTTTTCAGACGCGGATGTCGAAACGACACGCCAAAAGTTAGTGAAGGAAAATACCCGGGCGTTCGAAAGCCTAAATGCGAAACTCGGCACGCTACAATCTATCAGCAAGTACGGCAAAAGCCTGACCTATGTTGAGGACGCCCAGCAAGAATTGCTTGAAATGCCGCTAGAAGAATACAAGCGCGTTGCAGCGGACTATTTGAGCGATGAAGGCAATATATATTTGATCGTTGGAGATAGAGAGACGCAGCTGGAAGCCGTAAAAGCCTTCGCGGGCGGCGAGGTTATCGAGCTTGATATTTACGGCGACGTTTTAAATTAGCGAGCGCGCCCAGTTAGGGAACACCATATGAACCAAGTTCGTTTTGATAACTGGTTCATATGGCGCGAGAGCGTCAGGTCACTCGTGGCTGTCGCGACGTCGATGATGCTGGGATCATGTGGGGCGCGATTTTCGGCGCGGCGACATGCTGAAACGAGCGGGTTGCCAGTGCCTTTTTTCCGAGACGTTTTTTGCGGCGAATGATGTGTCGTGTGCGTGTCATTTATTTTTTCCTTTTGCTTAGTTGATGACTGAGATTTGGGGACGAAATTCGATATAAAAAATACGGCTTTCCTGTTTTTATGATAGTTTTAAACTATGTATGTTGTATGTGTGATCCGCCGACCTTGAGGAGTTTTGATGCGTCCGACCCTTAGACAGTTAGAATATCTTGTTGCTATCGCTGAGACTGGTAAATTCGGCGATGCCGCAAAACGGCTGAATGTCAGTCAGCCGAGCCTCTCTGCCCAGATTGCCGATATGGAGGCCTATTTGGGTGGCACATTGATTGAGCGAGGACGCAAGGGCGCTCTGATGACGCCGGTTGGAGATGATTGTGTGACGCGTGCGCGCTTGATCCTGCGCCAGGTGGAAGACTTAAAGTCACTGGTCGCAATAGGCGATGACGTTTTGGCTGGAAAGATTCGATTGGGCGTATTGCCAACGATTGGTCCATATCTACTTCCTGCAGCAACGAAACGATTGCACGGCGCGTATCCAGAACTCCGCATTTCGGTGACGGAGGCGCGCACAGTTGATCTGGATATTGGAATTCGGCGCGGGCAGCTCGACACGATTATTTCGACGCCTGAAGATCATCCGGGCCTGGACTCACTTTACCTTTTCCACGAACATCTTTGGATCTGCGCGGCGCATGATGACCCATTATCGCAAGATTCTGGACCTGTGAGTATAGAGGCACTGAAAGACAAGGACTTGTTGACATTGGGCGCGGGACACCGGCTGAGCTCCATAACAGACGAAATTGCCCACATTGCGGGTGCCCGCATCAATTCAGAATATACCGGCACCAGTTTGGACGCGACGCGGCAGACGGCGATCATGGGCGGCGGTGTTGCCATTTTACCCAGTCTCTACGCCTTGTCAGAGGCGCGCCGCGACCCGGATTTGGTCGTGCGGCGGATCGACCATGAAATTGCTGAACGCGACATTCATCTATGTTGGCGTGCCAGCTCGCCTTTGGCCAAGAAGTTTGCCTCTCTTGGCAGGGATTTGTCCGACTTCGCTGCCGAGATCACGGACAAATGAAACCGATGCCTTCCGATAGGATTTAAACATTAAAGTCATAGAAAACTTATTCTAAACCTATGCTTATTATGTGAGTATTAGTTATAAGGGGTTGAGCGATTTTGTTTGGAATGGGGCTTGGTTGTCCGCAAACCCTCGACGCATGTGCCAAACGGTGTTTGGACTTGATTGAACCAATTTGCCGTTCGGGCAGTGACATGCGGAGGGCATTAGATGAACGACGTCATTCAGGATCAACCTAAAGGCAAGTCAAAACTGGCACGGAATCTCGGCCTGCTGGATGTTTACTCCATCTCTACAGGCGCCATGTTCAGTTCTGGGCTGTTTCTTCTGCCGGGAATTGCGGCTGCTTCGACAGGCAATTCGGTGTTTCTTGCGTATGGATTAGCGGGCTTTTTAATATTGCCGGCGATGTATTGCATGGCTGAGCTAACCACGGCGATGCCGAAGGCGGGCGGTACGTATTATTTTCTTGATCGGTCCATGGGGCCCTTCATGGGCACGATTGGGGGGCTTGGGTCTTGGGCCGCTGTCGTGTTCAAATCTGCGTTCGCATTGGTCGGTATGGGGGCGTATCTTAGCCTTTACCTCGATATCCCATTTGCGATTATGGGCATGCTATTGGCAATCGCTTTCGGAATAATCAACACGGTTGGTGCGAAAGAGACGACGCTTCTTCAGCGGATTCTTGTGGTGACGCTTGTCATTATTTTGGTTGGATTTACCGCGCTAGGTGTGAGCGCGAGCACGAAAGTTGGCGGCCCGCTGGCGTCCCTTAATCCAGATTATGGAGACTTCTTCAAAACAGGTTTGGTTGGATTTGTGTCAACCATCGGCCTCGTTTTCGTATCCTATGCTGGCCTAACAAAGGTGGCGAGTGTTGCCGAGGAAGTCAAAAATCCAGACCGCAATATACCGCTTGGTATGACGCTGTCGTTGGTGACGGCGACCGTGTTGTACACGTTGGGCACATTTGTGCTGATCAAACTGCTGCCACCGGAAGAGTTATACGCCAGCCTGACGCCTATTGCCGACGCTACACGCGTTTTCGCAGGTAATTGGCCGATGGATATTGGAGTCATTTTGATTGTGGTTGCGGCGATTGCGGCGTTCGCCTCAACTGGCAATGCCGGGATTATGAGTGCGTCGCGGTATCCTTATGCCATGGCGAAAGACAAATTGATGCCGGAGTCCTTCGGGGTTCTGGGGCGTTACCAAACGCCGACATTTTCCATTGTCGTGACGGTCATCGCCATCATTTTGGTGATTGCCATGTTTGATGTCGCGTCTGTGGCCAAGCTCGCATCGGCCTTCCAACTGTTACTGTTCATACTGGTTTGCGCGGCGGTCATTGTGATGCGGGAGAGTAAAATACCGACCTATCGCCCTGGATTTAAAGTGCCGCTTTATCCGTGGATGCCGATCCTCGGCATTTTGATTGGCTTTTGGCTCATCATTGAGATGGGTGTGCTGGCCATTGGGTTTACCGGGATGGTGATTATCGCCTGCGGACTTTGGTATCGGTTTTATGCCGCGAAACGTGTTGAGCGACGCGGCGCCATTTTTCACGTCCATGAACGACTTGGCCGGAATATCTATGAGGGGCTTGAGCACGAGCTTATGACGATCATCCATGATCGAACCGTGGCGCAGAACCTGTCTTACGAAACGGTTGTGGCGCGCGCTGTTGTCACTGATTTTCGCTATGGTGCCTTCGATCTTGACCAATTGCGCACGGCGATTGTTTCGTCTCAGCATATTGGTGTGGACGAAGACAAATTGACGAAGATCGTTGACGCAGGCCGTCTGGACTTCCGCCCCATCGGCACGAGTGTGCAGCTTCTTATCCTCAGCGATGAAGCGATTGAGGAGCCAAATCTCACCATCCTTCGGTTTGGCCCCAATGTTCGCATGGATGCTGATTTCGTTGCATCGGACGATATCCATACAGCTATTATCTTGTTTTGCCCGCCCAAACCGGTGGGGCTGGATATGCGTATCGCGGGGCATTTGGCTGAAATTGTTCAAGGTGAAGGGTTTGACCGCCGCTGGCTGGCAGCGCGTTCAGATGCTGAGCTAAATGATGTCTTGGTTCGCGACGATCACTTCTTGCATGCACCGATTGAGGATTTGCCGAGTCTGCAGGCCCAGATTGGTGAGCGACTGGACGCATTGACCTTGCCTGAAAGCTGCATTGTTGCACTTGTTGAGCGCGGGACCGAAACTCTAATCGCTCAGCCCGATATTGTGCTTGAAGCGGGTGATTTGGTGGCGCTGATTGGCGAACCTGAGATGTTGAACAGTCTACGCAAGCAAGAGGGTTCGGCGGACTAAAATGGCTGATACTCTGCTGTCACCCGTCGTTTTATTCTTCGCGCTTGGTCTGTTCGCCGCTTTGCTACGGTCACCGATGCAGGTGCCCGAAGCGTTTGCAAAAGGGCTGGCTGTCTATTTGATGATGGCAATTGGCCTCAAAGGCGGCGTCGAGATGTCAAAAGCGACCGTTGACGGCCAGATGCTGGCTGTTTTCGCCGTTGCGACCGTCTTATCCTTCGGCTTGCCGTTGTTGGCCTATGCGTGTTTGCGCGTGACCAGCAGAATGTCGCGCGTCGATGCCGCCGCGACGGCGGGGCATTATGGATCAATTTCCATCGTCACATTTGTTGCCGCGCTCGATACGCTGCGCTTGGCCGGGATCGAGACGTCTGGCTATCTGGTGGCGGTCGCGGCGATTATGGAAACACCAGCGATCATTACTGCTTTGTGGTTGGCGCTGAGAGGCAAGAAATCGACTGCCGTTGCCGGATCTGAGACGGGCGAGATCGCGCGTGAGGTGTTGCTGAATGCGTCGGTGGTGGTGTTGCTAGGCAGTTTGTTTATCGGTGCCATTTCAGGTCCTGAAAAATATGAAGGTATTGCGCCGTTCTTTACGTTGCCGTTTCAGGGCATTCTTTGCCTGTTCATGTTGGACATGGGGCTGAATGCGGGGCGCGGGCTGCGGCGCGGGTGGCGCCAGCTTGGCCTGATGCCAATTGCGTTTGGGATTTATATGCCTCTACTGTCGGCGGCAATTGCGGCCGGGGCCGCTGTTTGGATCGGCGTGCCGGCGGGCGATGCGGCGCTATTGATGGTCCTGTCGGCGTCTGCGTCATACATCGCTGTGCCTGCGGCCATGCGGCTCGCTTTGCCGGAAGCTGAGCCTTCAACCTATTTGACGCTCTCTCTGGGGGTCACGTTTCCATTCAATATCGCGGTGGGTATCCCGCTTTACATATGGATTGCGAACGCAATAACGTAAGGGCCTGCCATGCATGATAAACTTCGCCTTGAGCTAATCATTGAGCGCCCGGCCCTGCGGCGGGCGGAAACGATATTGCAGGACGCTGGTATCGTTGGTTGGACCGTCTTGCCGGCCATATCTGGATATGGAGGCGGGCAGAAATGGTCTCGCGGGACTGATATTTCAGCTGCGACAGATATGATGGTTCTGATCAGTATTGGAGACGCTGACATTATCGAGCCCGCTCTAACAGCGCTCCATTCGCTGCTGGACCGCCATATCGGTATTCTGAATGTCGGGCAGGTGAAGGTTTTGCGAGATCACAAGTTCTAATCTGATCGACCCTATGGCAAATCAATCTCAGCGGGCGCTCAATATATTTGGAACTTCTGGCATGCCTGTTCGCTATTAGGGCAGGACACAGGAGCAAGATGGACCGCATATGAGTGGAGTCGCCGCAGAGACATGGATGCAGGTGCGGCCGGAAGGGCTGTATTGCGTTCCGGCAGATGCCTATATCGATCCGCATCAAGCTGTTGAGCGCGCGATTATTACACACGGTCATGCCGATCATGCGCGTTCTGGTCACGGCGAGGTTTTCGCGACGCCCGAAACCATATCGATCATGCACACGCGCTATTACATGAAGGATGAAACACGAGAGACGGGTCTGGCGTATGGGCGGCGTCTTGATCTTGGCAATGGCGTGACGCTTTGGTTTGCAAGCGCAGGGCATATTTTGGGATCGGCGCAGGCCGTGCTTGAGTATCAAGGCGTACGTGTCGTTGCGGCAGGTGATTATAAGCGCCACCCTGACCCGACCTGCGCGCCGTTTGAAGTCGTGCCGTGCGATGTATTTATTACTGAAGCGACGTTTGCGTTGCCCGTGTTTCAGCATCCGCCCCTTGAAGCGGAAGTTCAAAAGGTTTTGCGCTCGCTGAAAGCACTGCCAGACCGGACTCATTTGATAGGCGTTTATGCGCTTGGAAAATGCCAGCGTGTGATGAAGACGCTGCGCCTTGCCGGTTATAACGAGCCGTTCTACATGCACGGCGCGCTGAAAAAGCTGACGGAACTGTATGAGAGCTTTGGGCAGGATTTTGGCGAATGGATTATGGTCAGCGATATTCCAAGAGCGGATCGGCATGTGTTTCAGGGCAAGATCGTTTTGTGTCCTCCCGCGCAAATCAATGATCGCTGGTCGCGCCGGTTTGCGGATCCGCTGCCGACGGTCGCCAGCGGTTGGATGCAGATACGGGCCCGAGCAAGACAGCGCCGGGCGGAGATGGCGTTGGTCGTCTCAGATCATGCCGATTGGAATGATCTCATCCGCACCTGCGAGGAAACGGGGGCGGCCGATATATGGATCACGCATGGCCGGGTGGAGGCGCTTCAGTACGCGTTGGAGCAGCGCGGTATGCGAGCAAAAGCATTGGACCTGATCGGCCGTGACGAGAGCGTCGAATAATGGAACGCTTCTCCGAACTGCTGGACGATCTCTACTTTACCAATTCCAGGTTGGCGAAAGAGACAATCCTCACGAATTACTTAAACGCGGCACCCGACCCAGACCGAGGCTGGGCGTTGGCAGCCATCGCTGGCACGCTGACGTTCGATCTTTTCAAGCGCAATCTCATCAAGACGCTGATGATGGAACGGATGGATCCGTTCTTGTTTGATGTGTCGCGCGATTATGTCGGGGAGATTAGCGAGACGGTCGCTTTGGCCTGGCCCGTGTCGCAAAACGCCGTACGACTGAACACGCTTCCAGACCTGCACGAAATTATCGATCAGTTTAAGTCCCGCGGCAAAGTCGGTATCCGGGCGTATCTCATCGACCTGTTGGATAATATGTCGCCGCCTCAACGGTGGGCATTGTTGAAACTGGGAACGCGGGGATTGCGTATCGGCATGTCCGCGCGGTCTGTGAAGCAGACATTGGCGAAGATGAAGGGGGTTGATGTCGATGCGATTGAGTCGATTTGGCATGGTTTGGAACCGCCATACCTCGATTTGTTTGCCTGGATAGACGGCAAGGCCGACATTCCGGATATGAGCGGGATTTTGACCTATTCCCCCGTCATGCTGGCGCACCCAATTGATATCGATAAAGATTTGGACCGTATCTCGCCGACAACCCATATTGCCGAATGGAAGTGGGATGGCATTCGCGTGCAGATCGCAAGCAATGGGGTTGAGTCGAAACTGTTTTCCCGCACGGGTGACGATATTTCGGCGAGCTTTCCAGACTTGATGGAGGCCGCTGATTTTGACGGTGTGTTGGATGCTGAGTTGCTGGTGAAATCGGGGGGTGCGACGGGGTCGTTCAATGATCTGCAACAACGGCTGAACAAGAAGAAACCGTCCAAATCATTGATGGAAACGTCCCCGGCGTTCGTTGTCGTTTATGATGTTTTGGAGTGGCAGGGCCAATCGCTGCGGGGCGCGCCTTTGTCAGAGCGGCGACGAACACTGGTGCAGATTATGGACACGTTGCCCCCCGATCGCTTTGAGCTTTCTGATGCGCTAGACTTTGACACTATTGATGCCCTGAAGGCCTTGAGGGAACAGGCCTCTGAAAGCGGCGGCTTGATTGAGGGGTTGATGATAAAGGACCTGTCGACGACTTATGTGTCGGGTCGTCCCAAACATGCCTGGTATAAGTGGAAGCGAGACCCGTTCTTGCTTGATGCCGTTCTAATGTATGCGCGGCGGGGCACCGGGAAACGGTCGTCTTACTATTCTGATTACACCTTTGGCCTGTGGGACGAAGAGGGGGCGCTTCTACCGATTGGGAAAGCCTATTTTGGTTTCACCGATGAGGAATTGAAGAAGATCGACAGCTGGATCCGCTCACACAAAATGAAGCGATTTGGGCCGGTGCAGGAAGTTGAGAAAGCTTTGGTGTTTGAGGTCGCGTTCGACGCGGCTCAAGAAAGTTCTCGCCACAAATCGGGCTATGCTTTGCGCTTTCCGCGTATTCATCGCATCCGCTGGGACAAACCCGCGAGCGAAGCAGACCGAATTTCCAGTCTAGAAAAACTGGTTGGTGCGTAGATTCCCATTGGCCCAGTTCATGGACAGGTAAATAGTAGCGCACTTCGAAAATTGTTTCGTGTTGAGGCGGTTTGGCGCGAAGTATCCTTCGATCAAGCCAACCAAACTTCAGTTGATTCTGCAGCTATTGTCTGGGTTATTTTCTGTTCATGCGCTAATTGGCATAAGGGGTGTGATGGGATGGAAGGGTTATTTATGAAGCGCGCAAGTATCGTCGCTGCGGTTGCTATGGCCGCACTAACACTCGCGGGATGCGCCGCGACCGCCACAGGCACGAAGGTGTCTGCTATGACGACATCGAGCGTCCCAGTTCCGCTAGAGGCTAAAGCGCCAGACGGCAGCACGCTGGTCGTCGTGCGATACCCGGCTATGGTGGAAACCGACGCCAGAGACATTTATTACGATGCCTATTTGAATCATGCGATCGATGGCAAGTTGAGCAAACGGGCCAGTGATAACCCTGATGCAATGAACATTGCGGATAGCACCATCATCAAATCTAACTATTTCGCGCTGTCTCTTTATAAGGAACTCGCCCAGCGCCTGCCTGATCACTCTGTTCTACTCTCTCCGCACGCGGTCAGCCTAGACAATGACGGGGCCCTGACGTCAAAGCCAATGACAGGTGCGGAAAGCGTTGCGACCGTTTTGACGGTCGACTTCTCCACCTATTCCTTTCCTGACCCTGACCGGATGATGAAAGGGGAACCCCTGACATTTGGCGATTTGATCACGCCTCTTATCGTTGTTCATACCGATCACCGCGCCGCGGCCCCGACGCGCGGTGTGCTTTTGTCGAGCAATGATTTGATGGGCCATGCGGCGGGCAGCGCAGAGCGCGACATAAAGGGGTTTTTGGCCGCCATGCAGTCGGGCCAATTAGAGGTGGAGCCGGCAAAGCTTCACTTCATCTCCTACATTACCGGAGAGCAGACAGGACAATTAAAGACCAGCCCACTGTCGCTTGCTGGGCCTGAAAATGTTGCGCAGTCTTATCCTCTCGAAAAAGTTGTTCTTGATCGCGCGGCGCTATCTCAGTTGAACGCAGAGGATGCGGGCAATGTGGACCCCCTTGCGAACGTATTCTCAAGCGGGCTGGCGGACAGAATTGTTGATTTGCTCAATGACGTCGACACTAACAAGGCCGCTATGATGAGCCGCGCTGCGGCGGTTTCGAATTTTGATCCAAATTTGGGGGCGCTCAGCTTGGTGGGCATGGAAGACCCTGATTATCAATCTCGTATCCGTTATGCAGAGCGTCTGCTGGATGCGGAAAGAAAGTATCTCTCGGTCCAGTCACTGCGGATGTATGACGGTATTCACAACGGCGAAGTGGGCGTGCAAATGCGAGACCTTCTGTCTGCAGAGCGCGATGTCCTCGATCAGCGCCGAAAGCTTGCGCAACAGCAAAATATGGCGACAGCCGCCGCGATTGCCAGCGTTGTTGCGGCAGGCGTTGCCGTTTCTGAAAGCGGAAACAATGTCAGCATGAGCGAGTACATATTAGCCGACGCGCTCAGAAGCGCTGCTATTCTTGCGACCTCGAAGGCCATAATGCTCAACCGTGAGTCCAAGGCGGTTGGGGCGAACTATCTCGCCTCAATCGTTCCGGCGCTCGAAGAACAAACAAGCGTTCAAGTTAATCTGATTGAATCGAATGAAACTATCACAGCCATCCGGTTCGAAGACCTGCGCGAAAAGCTACAAACGCTCTATGCAGAAAAGCAACGCGCGGTCGATACCATCGCCACGTCTTGTGGATATTCACATGACGGCGCAGACTTAATTGGAAAGTGGCAAGGCGTCTGCGCGGATGGCAGAGCGGCGGGCCCAGGCGTCGGCGTGGTTCAGTATGATGATGGCCGGGCCTTTGAGTACTTCGGCGAAGCGAAAAATGGCCAACCCCACGGTACGGGCTATCTGATCGAACATACCTCATCTGGTTCAACCGCGATTGAGGGTAATTTCGCGTCCGGCAAGCCAGATGGCATCGTAATGCTGTCTGCAGCGGGGGTTCCAGATCAGCTGCGCATTTACAAAAACGGCGTTGATACGGGCGCTGCGCCCTCGGGAGCCATTGCACCCACCTTATTCAGCGCCAGTTCAGATGAAACAGGCTAAAAGCAGAGCATGATGAAAGCTGGTTTCTTATCTTTTTGTGCCATCGCGATCGCGTCAGTCGCTGTGGCGCAAGGCGTAGAGACGGCAATTGCGCCCACGCCCATTACTGATGCACCCCTTGTGCTTTCTGAGGCGGAGGCTGCACAACAGGAAGCTTGCTTGACCACTATTGCTGGGTTTCCGTCTGAGAATACTACGGCGCGCTATCAGTTCTTTAAATTGACCGAAATGATGGCGATGGACGCCGATCCGGATTTTCGCGCCGCTCTCGCCCATTTTGGTGACGGAAACGTACCGCCTGAAACGCCGCTTCTGGAGGTGCTCGACGGCATTGCTAACCCTGTCATGCGTCAAGCCATGCCCAGCCTGACGGTGGCCCAGTCCGCCTATTTGATCGATTTTGCGGTTGATTGCCGATCTTATGTGAACGGCCAAATGAATAGCCTCGTTGCGTTTGACGAAAGCCTTTCGCATGCTGAGTTCAATGAAATCATATCAGAAGATGCATTGTTTCTTCGGCAAATTCTGTCCGACGCACTTTATCGCTTAGGCGCTGCAAGTGATGAGGTTTACGGACCTGCTGTCACCGCCAATTCAGCGTCCTTGGTGCACATGCGCGATACGATAGAGTACGCCTCATTCGACACCAGCGTTGGGGAGCTGGAAGCGCTTTATATGGATGATCTGGATGGGCGTCTGGCCAAGGCCAACGACATGATCAACGGAGAGATGGACCGCGAGATCACCGGCGCGACGGTCGCCATGGCGGATGAGATGTCTGAGGCAATTCGCGAAGAAAATCGTCGTCAGATGTTGCGCACGTTGTATGGAATCCTCAATAGTTACTAATGAGATCCCGTCAGCGCACGATATCGGTCTTTTCGGTCTCCGCATTGGACCTATTCGCGGCCGCTCTTGGCGCGTTCATACTGATCGTGTTGATCTTGTTTCCATACTATCAAAAAGGCGGCACGGATGTGTCGATGGAAGAGCTTGAAGACTTGGTTCAGAAGCGCCGTCTCGCTGCCTCTTCCACACGCACTGAAATGTCTGAAATCAGAGCGATACAGGCTGAAATACGCCTTTTGAATTTTAGATACCGCACCAGCGAAGAGAACATGTCTGAAATAGAAGACACGCTGCGTGAAGTTCAAAAGCAAACCTCAGAGATTGTCATCCCCGATCCACCCCCGGTGCCAAAGCCGGTTCCCGTTCCAGAACCTATTCCTATTCCGCCACGCGCGGTAGCTTTAGCGGGGGAGTTCTCAATTTTGGGGTTGGCGACAACTCAAAAAGATATCGTCATCTTGGTGGATATGTCGGGCTCTATGACATCCCACCGCTCTAAGGTGACGGGGGCCATCAATGAGATATTGAGTCAGATGAGGCCTGATAATCGCTTTGTCATTATGGGGTACCGAGGCGGACCTTCATTCGACACCTATCCAAGGAACGGACGCTTGACCAACGCTGACGCCAATACGTTAGCGGGCGCACAAAAATTCGTTTCGGGCATGTCGCGGCGGTTTGGTGGGGGAACTCCGACGCAAAACGCTCTGGTGCGCGCGCTCAATTTGCGCCCGGAAGCCATCATCCTGATGAGCGATGGCGCGCCGGATGATGGCACACCGTCTTCAATCGTATCCAATATCACACGGCGCAACCGTGGCAGCGCAGAGATACATACGGTGGCGATTGGCGACTACACCGATGACAAGCGCCTCACCTTGTTTTTGCAAGAGCTTGCCGGCCGCAATCGCGGTGAATTTGTGGGGCGCGCAAGATGAAACGCAAGCCCAAAGGGGACATCGAAATTTTCTCACTATCGGCGATCGACTTATTCGCCGCGGCCATGGCGGCGTTCGCGCTTTTGTCGATTATTCTACTGCCGTACTATCAAAAGGAAATTCAGGAGCGCACGCCCGAAAACGCAATAGCAGATCTTGCTCGCGCCGCTGAAACTAGCGCGGTTGAAACGACTGAGAAGCGCAAAGCCTTAGAGCAAAAGCGCTCTGCTGCAGCGCAAAACGTATCAGCCATCAAAAGCGATGAAACCAAACTGTTAGCAAAACTACGCGCGGCCGAAGCGGCGCTATTGGAAAAGCAGGCGGAGGCACAGCGCGCGGTTGTGGTGCCGGAACCACTTGAAGACAAACCCACACCAACGCCGGTGCCAGAACAAGACGCCATCATCGAGTTTCGGTTTCTCGGCATGAAAACGAAGAAAGATAATATCGTCGTCGCGCTGGATATGAACCGCTGTATGAGCGGGCATGAAGCAAGTGTTCAACGTACCGTGTCCCGTATCATCAATTCACTGCAAACCAATCACAGCCTGCAGGTGGTTGGCTTTCAACAAACCGATTCCGGTCCGCGGTTGAACCGCTGGCCAAGTTCGGGTGGTCCGCGGCGCGTGAGTGGGTCCGCGCAAGCTGAAGCCGCCCGTTTTAGTCAAGGCCTGACCCGTCAGTTTGGTGGGTCGGCGTCAATGTTGGATGCGTTTGACACCTTGCTGGCCGGCCCAGGCGAAGCGATATTTCTGGTTAGCGATGGCTTGCCCAATCCGCGCGCGAATGACGGTCTACGCCCGTCACAGTTGCAGCAGGAGATCACCCGTCGAAACGGTGGGCGTAAAGAGATTCATACAGTGGTGGTGGGAAATTACTTTGACTATGATGGGACGGTTGAGTTCATGGAATCCTTAGCAGGTCGCAATGGTGGCCAGTTCATGGCGCTTGCGTCGGGCACCAAGGGTGTGTGCGACTAATGCGGCAAGAGACACAGACTGAAGGCAGGTTTTAAAGATGATCCGACGAAATATTTTTCAGCGGCTGATCGTATTTGCACTCTCCGTTGTCGCGGCGATTGTTCTTATCGGAATATTACGCGTTACGCTCAGCCCTTCATTGCAGGAAGTGTTGTTGGATGCCGATGCGAGTTTCTGGCCTTTCACCATCCAGAACTTTATGTGGATTGCTCTGTTTGTTGGATTTGGGGAGTTGGTTCTGCGCTGGAGCGCTGCGGCTGAAGAAGAAGGACAACTCAAACGCGGCTACCTGCCTGTCGATGGCAGACGCCTTGAAAGAGACACGCTCATTCAAGTTCGAGATGGTGTTTCCAATCGCCGCTTTGGTCAGAATTGCTTTCTGCCCCGCCTGATCCTTCGCACAATTGATCAGTATGGAGTGAATGAGCGCGAGGACCAGGCAACATCCGTGATGAACTCATCATTGGAGCTATACATGCATGAGATTGAATTGCGTTACTCCTTGCTGCGTTATCTAACTTGGCTGATCCCGTCTCTCGGATTTATTGGAACCGTTATGGGCATTATGTTTGCGCTGCAGTATGCGGGCGTGCCAGCGAATGCGGAAAGTGAAGACTTTCTCTATCAGGTGACGTCTCGTCTAGGCGTTGCCTTCACCACAACATTGTTGGCTTTGGTTATGTCGGCCGTGCTGGTCTTGCTGCAATCGGTGGTGCAATCAAAGGAAGAGCGTGCCTTGAACACGGCTGGGCAGTACTGCATTGATCATTTGATCCTTCGCCTTGGCGCAGGTCGCTCAGCATGAGTGATGGCTGGCAACCTCCTGGGTCAGATGGCTTTCAGCCACGCGACGAGCGTGTGCCATGGGGCAGGTGGTTGGCGGGCACCGCATTGTTTGCAGCCATCATTGGCGGAGCAATATGGCTCAGCGTTACGGTTATTATTCCGGATAATGTGCCATCGAATGCGGACACTCAAACGGAGGGAGAGGGCGACGTTCAAGCGGCCGCCGCGCCGGAGCCTGAAAAGAAACTGAAAGACGATGAGGCTTGGGTCAAAGCTCTGGAGCAAGATACGCTTGAGGGCTATCGTGAGTATCTCGCACTCTTTCCAAACGGCAAACACGTCGAGGAGGCACAAGCCGAAATCGACAGATACGATGATGAAGCGTGGAGCGTGGCCGAGCGCCGCGACACGATCTCTGGATACGAAGATTACCTGGAAGCGTGGCCAGAAGGCCGACACGCCAGCGAAGCCCGTCAAAGGATCGCAGAAATGAAAGCGGCTGCCGATGCCATTTCAAAGGACGCGGCTGAACGCGCTGCCCAAGAGGCCGCTGATTGGGACAGAGCGGCGCGCGAAAATACAATCGCCAGTTACGGCAGCTATCTATCTAAGCACCCAACGGGCGCTCACGCCGATGATGCGCGCAGCCGGATGGCGCAGCTACAGGCCACCGCCGCCGACAAATCCGCCTGGGATCAGGCCGTCACGCTGGGCACCGCTGCGGGATACGAGCAATATCTGACGAGCTTTCCCCAGGGTGCTTATGTCATGCAGGCCACCGCGGCGTTGGAAAATTTGAAACCTGCACCAGGGCGAACCTTCCAAGATTGCGGCACCTGTCCAACCATGGTTGCTTTGCCTTCGGGCACGGCAGAACTCGGCGCCCCTGAAACAGACAGTTCGGCGCGCCCGAATGAAAAGCCTGCCCGACCTGTAACCTTCTCAAGAATGTTTGCGATTTCAGTCACCGAGGTCACTTTTGCTGAATGGCAGGCCTGCGTGGCGGACGGGGGATGCGCCAGTACGCCAAGTGACAATGGATGGGGGGCTGGGCGGCGGCCTGTTATCAACGTCAGCTGGGATGACGCGCAGGCTTATGCGACATGGATTTCTCAGAAAACTGGCCATAGTTATGCTTTGCCAAGTGAGGCTCAATGGGAATACGCGGCCCGCGGCGGTGAGACGAGCGCGTGGCAGGGCGGCTCTGCTGCTGCAATTTGTGCCTTCGCAAACGGCGCCGCGCAAGAAAGCGGTCTGCAATGGGCCAATAAGGCCTGCAGTGATCCAGCGAGCGATCGAACGATGCCAGCGGGCACCCTCTCGCCGAATAAGTTTGGCGTGCAAGACATGATCGGAAATGTTGGCGAATGGACGTTGGATTGCAACACTCTAAATTTGCGTGATGCTCCCACGGATGGATCAGGAGACCTCCGCGGTAGCTGTAACCAACGCACCGTGCGTGGCGGCTCTTGGTTCTCCGGTCCAGATGATTTGCGTTTTACGTCGCGCTTGATGCAGCGTCGCGGAGATAGCAATGATTTTACGGGGTTTAGGCTGGTTCGAAACATTAGCAATTAGGTCTAGATGCCCAATAGATATAGGGCTTTGCGCGTTCACGCTGCAGTCATGGAACATTTGATACATATAAACTATGAAAAACGGTCTTCTTTCTTTCGCAGCCGCCTTGATGCTGGGGTGCGCGGTTATCTCTATGCCGGCGGCGGCGCAATCGAGCGACCCCACCAGCCAGACAGACAAATCAGAGGAAGACTGGCGAAAATCGCAAAAAAAGTCAGACACATCTGACCCGTTCGACCCATTCGCGCAAAACAAGAATACAGGTTTTGGCGGCGCCCTTCCGCCATTGCGCCCGATTGATCGGTTGCCAGAAGATTCACGGAGACACCTCTCAAAAGAGCGCGCCAAAGCCATCGCTGGCATGGATGGAGACGGCCAAATTCAAGACGCCGCTTATGAGCCAAGCGAGCGCGCTAAAAGCGATCCCAATCTTGCCGCAGAAGAAGAAGCCGTTTGGGATGAGATGGTAGAAGATATGAACGGCGGTGGCTCAACCGATGATGGCTCGCGCGCAAGCGATGGCGCCGGTGATGCCCCCGATGATGGCTCACAAGACCAAAGCCAAAAGGGCCAAGGTCAACAAGGCCAAGGTCAACAAGGG
>CAZXVJ010000015.1:50301-61995 GCA_964644385.1 uncultured Hyphomonas sp.
CTCACAAGACCAAAGCCAAAAGGGCCAAGGTCAACAAGGCCAAGGTCAACAAGGGCAGACCGGCCAATCTGACCAAAGCAACTCACAGGCTGGATCAGGAGACGCTTCAGATACTTCCTCAAGGCCGCGAGGCAATTCTGTTATGCGCGGCGGATCAGCTGCGAGTGCTTCGGATATTCTAAACCAAATGCGCGGCATCAGCCCAAGTGGTTCTGCGGGCAAAGAGGGGTCCCAATCAGGTGACTCAAGCGGCCAGTCGCCTCAAGGCGCAGGCGAGGGGCAGGCCGATCAGGATGGTCAAGACTCAGGGCCGTCGCCAAGTGCGGAAAATGGCTCCGACACAAGCGGGCAGCAAGGCCAACCGTCCGAAGAAAACTCATCGCAGGGCAATTCAGATGGCTCATCTCCATCTCAGCCGGGCGACAACGACGGCAGTGACGCATCCACTAGCGATACTAGCCAGCAGACTTCCGATGCTGCAGCAGATTCTACGGCGACCAGCGATAACCCATCATCTTCTTCAGATGCCGCCAGCGATAGTCGCTCGCCAAGTGCGCTTCCGCCGCCAGCTGGAATGGCGCCTGTTGGAGCAGGCCCCCAAGTCGGCGCCAGTGGTGGTTCCTCTAGCGCGTCAGATTTCCTGAAACGCAACCGCCCGTCCACCGAGTAGGGGACTGCGGCGGGCGAGGTCTTCGCAATGAGTGACAATAGGTGTGTGGGTTAAGAGCACACCTGAGAGGATATGCGCGACGGGCTGAATGCGCCCGAATTCGCTCTAACTAAGGTTTCCACTAGCGATAAATTGTCGAATGGGGGTGTCACTGCGCTGCTGGCTTTGCCAATTTTCGTTGATCCAGACCGGCGCATCAGATCGCGGCAACATGGGGTTGTTCAGGATGCTGTCAGCAATCTTCTCTGCAACCATGATGGTTGGTGCATTGATATTTCCGTTCGGGACCGTTGGGAAAATGGACGCGTCTACGACTCGCAGCCCCTCGATCCCGATGACTTGACCTTCCGCGTCCACGACTGCGTCCGGGTCTTCCTTTGAGCCCATGCGGCAGGTGCCACATGGATGATAGGCGCTTTCAACATTTTCTCGAACCCAACGATCAATGTCTGCGTCTGAACTGATCTCAAGCCCCGGCTGAATCTCGTCGCCGCGATAAGCATCGAACGCTGGTTGAGCGATGATTTCGCGTGTGAGCCGAATGCAACGTCGCCAGTCGGCAATATCGTCTGCGTGAGACAGGTAATTGAATAGAATACTGGGGACCGCTGAGGGGTCACCGGATGTGATGGCCACGCGCCCACGGCTTTTTGGTTTGTTAGGTCCGACATGCACCTGAAACCCATGCCCGTCGACCGAAGGTGTTCCGTCATATCGCATGGCGGCAGGCAGAAAGTGATATTGGATGTCTGGAGATTTGCGTCCCGCCTGTGAGCGAATGAACGCGCAGGATTCAAAATGATTTGTTGCTCCCAGCCCTGTCTTGAAAAAATACCAGCGCGCGCCGATCAGGAACTTGCTGAGCAGGCCGAGCTTATTGTTCAGGCTGACGGGCTGTTTACAGTGGAACTGAAAGTACACTTCCAAATGATCCTGCAGATTTTGGCCAACGCCAGGCAAAATGTGTTTTGGTGTGATACCAGCGGCATCGAGTAATTCTTTGGAACCGACGCCTGAGCGCTGCAAGATCATCGGCGAAGCGATTGTTCCAGCCGACAGGATAACTTCACGGCTTGCAAGCAGGTTAAGCTGCTGGCCATTTTTGCGGGCTGAAACGCCGACCGCGCGCTTTCCTTCAAAGACTAACTTGTCTACGAGCACGTGCTTCATCACCGTTAGACCTGCCCGCTTCAGGGCAGGGCGTAGGTAGGCCCTCGACGCCGATTCCCGCACGCCGCCGCGCACGGTCATGTGCATCGGTCCAAAGCCTTCCTGACAATGCCCGTTATAGTCGTTCGTTCGCGGATACCCGGCCTCTACCCCTGCATCGATAAAGGCCTGATAGAGCGGGTTACCTGTCATGTTGTTGCCGCCGCTCACACCAAGCGGGCCATCACCGCCGCGATAGGTATCCTCGCCGTCCTGCCAGGTTTCCGCGCGTTTGAAGTACGGCAGACAATCGGCGTAGCTCCAACCCTTTGCTCCGCGTTCTTCCCATTCATTGAAGTCACACGCATGTCCGCGCACATAGACCATACCGTTTATGGAAGATGTACCACCAAGTCCCTTGCCGCGCGGGCATGTGATCTGGCGATTATTGACGGCTGGTTCTGGTTCGGATGAATAGCCCCAGTTATAGGTTTTGGACGCCATCGGATATGATAGCGCTGTTGGCATGTCGATCAGGATGCTCCGGTCACTGCCGCCGGCCTCCAAAAGAAGCACACTATGCTCGCCGCTTGCCGTCAGGCGGTTTGCAAGTACACAGCCCGCAGAGCCCGCCCCGACGATGATGTAATCAAATGTTCTGTCCATTAGGCTTCAACTTCGTTAGGTCTGCGGGCGGTCAGTTCATCTCGCCGCAGGAATATTAACGCGTAGAGTGCGCAATAAAGCCCAATTACAACAAGACCAATCCACTCAATCTTCAGCGGTGTAAATTGGTAAAGCAAAATGAGGCCGAAGAGCAGGCCCCAATGCGCCACCACATATCCCAGCCGGCCGAGGCGACTCACAGTTAGATTCAAATTCTCTGAATAAAGCCGCGTCAGGGAATCCAGCGAATTGATGACGAAGATAATCCCCACCATCACCATGCTGAAGCGGACCACCCCTGCCAGCGCGACGCCTTCGCTATGGATGAAGAATAAGATGGAAAACCATAGCGCGATTGGTAAAGATGGGATGACCAGCAGCGCGATCATCAATTGCCAAACTTGCAATCCGCCGACAAACCTCGCAACGAACTGACCAATCATGATGCTCCACGCAAACCACCAGAACAGGTAAAATGCGTGGTAGTCTGTCACCGGCGAGGTGAATTTCGGAAGATTGGCAAAATATCCGGTGAGCTTGTTCGCCGTTTCCGCAAACGCGCCGCCGTCCATCCCGCTAAAGAACCAGAGTAGACATATCAGTCCTGCAAACAGAACAGACGATCCCAGACTAAGCCATTTTACATATCGAATATCCGTGCTGGACCAGACTGCGAGCAACACGACCAGCGCAACCAATCCATAGCGCGCGAGCTGGGATAGCCCTTCAATGTAGGTCGGCAAATAGCTCCAGAATAGAAATCCGGTGAACGCGCAAGTTGCAATGATCACTGCGCTGTTGATGAGCTTTATCGGAGTGATCTCAAATAGTTTCAGCTTCGGCTCTACAACACAAAAATAGAAGGTTGTGAGGAAGTAAAACGCCCAGACTAGAAAGCCCCAAAACCCAAACTCGATTGCCAGCGCGTTTGTAAATCCATACTCAGGCTCAGCCTCATAGACCGGAAATTCGGTGAGCGGAAACATGATGAGGCCAACGTCTAGCCCGGACGTGAACAAAATCGCCATGAACGCCCCTAATGGCTGAGGGTCGCCGCCCACCAACCGCATTTGACCGAAACGCAATACGACGAGCAATGACGTTGCAAGCGTGATAGCAATCGCCGCCGCCAAAATGATGTTCATACTGTCTCCTGGCCCCAACTCGCTCACCACTGTTCAACGTCGCGGGACGATTGGCGCGTTCTCAAAGTTTGTTCTAGTCGAGTTTTCGTGCTCAGTGAAAGCCGTCTTGCGATTCCATCTTTCGCAGTAGGGGATCAGATGATTCAAGCACTTTCTTCAGACGCGCCGGGGGAGCCTGCTCCAATAATGAGAAACACGCCAGTTCCCTTGTTAAGTGCAGTACTTATTGTCCTGTTTTCCGGACTAACACTCATGTTTCCGAACGCCGCGGGAACGGGCTTAAACTCTGCAAAAGCTTGGACGTTGGAGAAGTTTGATTGGCTGTTTGCGCTGACTCCAATCTTTGTTCTCATCATTTGTGTCGGCTTAGCGATCTCACCTTATGGGCGGATTCGACTGGGCGGCGTTGACGCCAAGCCAGAATTTCGAATGCGCTCTTGGTTCGCGATGCTGTTTGCCGCCGGTGTCGGGATTGGCTTCATGTTTTATGGCGCGGCCGAACCGCTGGCCTATTATACAGATTGGTTCGGCATGCCGCTTGGCGCAGAGGCCGGCTCACCCGAGGCCAGGCGGCTTGCATTTAGTGCAACGATTTTTCACTGGGGAATCGCGCCGTGGGCGATCTACGCAATCATGGGGCTTTCGCTAGGCTATTTTGCCTACAATCAAAACCTGCCGCTGACGATCAGGTCTATCTTCTACCCCATCCTTGGTCGCCATATCTGGGGTTGGCCTGGACATTTGATCGACCTGTTCGCGGTCATCTCAACAGTTTTCGGACTGGCGACCACAATCGGAATTGGTGCAACACAGGCATCAAGCGGATTGTCTTATCTGTTAGGGATAACGGCAGATCTGACTATTCAGATAGGTATCATCGCGATCATTTCCATACTCGCTGTGATCTCTGTCATTCGGGGCGTAGACCGGGGTGTGAAGTGGCTCAGCAATGCCAATATGGTTCTCGCGGCTGCGCTTCTGGTTTTTGTGATCGTCGTTGGCCCTACACGATCAATTCTGGCGGGTTTCATTGGTCACTTCGTGGATTATCTGGCCGATACGCCGCGCCTGTCTAATTGGATTGGGCGAACGGATACCGCCTGGTTTCATGATTGGACGATCTTCTACTGGGCGTGGTGGGTGTCTTGGTCGCCCTTCGTGGGTATGTTCATTGCTCGAATTTCTAAAGGGCGCACTGTTCGTGAATACCTCTCGGGGGTGATCATCATTCCTTTCACCATCTCGGTCATTTGGTTCACCGCTTTTGGCGAAACAGCCATTACGCAATTTGAAGTTGGAAACGGTGACCTCTCTGCGGGAATCAGCAGTGCATCCATAACACTGTTTCAAATGCTTCAAGCGCTACCTCTAACGGGTGTGACATCGCTCGTCGCGATGCTCCTTCTGATTGTGTTCATCGTAACGTCGGCGGATTCCGGGGCACTTGTTCTTGAGCGCATGACGACCCACAAAACTACACATAAAATGCGGCGATGGCGGATCTTTTGGGTTGCGATGTTGGCGCTAACCGCTTCCACGCTTCTTTATGGCGGCGGGACCAGCGCCCTCCAGACGCTACAGGCGGGAACAATCGTCGCGGCTCTTCCATTTACTTTTGTCGTCTTTGCAAGCGGGGTGAGTCTGATTTTCGGAATGCGGGCCGCAAAAAAGACCACCGGGATACGAATAGAAATTGACGCTTCGGGATGATTTCTACATTTGGGATGTTGTCATCCAAGGGTCTGCGCCACTAAAGTGATCCATTGGTTTTGTCAGTCCAGAAGTTTCCACGTGGCGGCGTTCATGCGGCGGCGACTTCCATGTAAGGCGGTATGATAGAAGCGGGCAAGATGGCTTCTGGACGGGGCGGTTTGTAACCAAGTGATGAGTGCGGCCGCGTGCAATGTTGTCGTGATACCACCAACCTTAGATCAGCGCTTGAGCTTCTCAGAGGTCATAGAAGATTTCGCCAGCCAGACGCTCGTCCCGTAGGTCGCTGTTGAAGCTGTCACAGCGACCATTTTCCCAAAGGCTTGCTGGAGTTATGTAAAACGTTTTCACGCCGATGGTATGCACTGCCTACGCAGCGGCTTCACCACAAGCGAGTCGAACCTCAACTCCCGGCAGCTTTTCAATGATCTCTTCAGGTTTCAATCTCTTGCTCATGTCTCGCCTCCATTTTTGAAGTCGGATCTAACTCAAACTCTGGACAACTTTGATGAGGGCAGATCACACCTAGAAAGGCATTCCGTAGATATTTGAAGCTCGTTGTCTATTCAACTTTTCGCTGACGGGGAAAAGGCGATGAATGGTGGTTCGAGGGAGACTTGAACTCCCGACCTCACGATTATGAGTCGTGCGCTCTAACCAGCTGAGCTACCGAACCAACCTATTCACATTCTACAATGGACCGACGCGTCATACACGGGTCTCAGGCTCGCGCCAAGCCCTCAGACAAGCAGTTTTGCGACATGGTCTGCTATCGAGAGGGAGGATGTCAGGCCTGGGCTCTCAATTCCGAGCAGATTGATGAGGCCGCGCGTGCCGTGAATGGTCTCGTCTTCAATGCGGAAATCACCTGATGGTTCACCGGGGCCGACGAGTTTGGGGCGCACACCGGCGTAATCAGGATTGAGATCTTCGCGGTCTAAAGTCGGCCAGTATCGCGTGACTTCTTTGTAAAATATATCTTTTCTGTCTGGATTTACGCGGTAGTCGAAGGGTGGGCGAGCGTCTGGCGCGAGCCATTCTGCGTCTGGGCCGACTTTTCCGCGTCCGGCGAGGTCTATTGAGAGGTGCAGGCCGAGGCTGGCCTCTGTGGGCATAGGGTAAATCAGCCGTGAGAACGGGGTTTTTCCGCTGATCGTGAAGTAGCTACCCTTCACATAATGGGGGGTTGGCAGGCTGTCGGTGTGCGGCCCTATGATGCTTTTTGCGACGGAAATGGAGTAGTGTCCGGCGGCATTGATGACGGTTTGAGCGCGAATGGTTGTTGGGTCGTCGCCGCCTGTGCGAATTTCGATGTGATCGGCTTTGGCCTCTCCGCCAAGCACGGGTGTTTCGAACGCGACCATGCCGCCATCGTCTTCGAGTTCTCCCTGCAGCGCCAAGAAATAGGCGTGGCTATCGAAGATGCCTGAGACTGTCGAATGCACGGCGGCGCGTGTTTCGGGGCTGAGTGCGGGCTCCATGGCGAGGGCGGCGGATTTATCGAGCAAGGTGAGCCCTTCGACGCCATTGGCCTCTGCGCGGGCGATGAGATCGCTCAGCGCGTTGGCTTCTTCGTCATTCACGGCGACGACGAGTTTGCCGCAATTGTTAAAGTCTACGCCGCGGCTTTCGAGATAGGGATAGAGCAGGCGTCGGCCCTGTACGCAGTGGCGGGCTTTTAGGCTGCCGGTGGCGTAATACAGCCCGGCGTGGATGACCTCTGAGTTGCGCGAGGATGTGTGCGCCGCGATCAGTTCTTCTGATTCCAGCACGATCACATCGCGGCCCATATCGGCCACCGCCCGCGCGCACGCCAGGCCTATTACGCCTGCGCCGATGACGATGACGTCTGCATCAAATGACTCTGCCATAGGGCTGGCCTTTCCGGGCATTGTTTTATCAGGTGCGGGATAGCCCATGCGGGCGGTGCGCACTAGACTGTTGCACATGAAGCTTTCTTATCTGTTGATATGTGGATTTGGATTTGCTGGAGTGATCTGGGCCGCCCCGGCGGCAACCGCGCAGACGGCAGAGCAAAGCGCGGCCTTTATTCAGGGCGATTATGACACGGCATTGGAGGGCCAGGCAGTGAGCGCAGACGAGTATGCGTTTCGGGCGCGCAGCCTGCTCGCCAAAGCGATGACGGCGAATGGCCGACTGCCAAACGCAGCCCTGCTCAACGAGGCGCGCGACGCGGCCGAGGCGGCGCTGGCGATTGAGCCAGACCATATTGAAGGGCGGCTGCAATGGTCTCTGGCGATGTCTCTATCGACGCGGGCGATGTCGACCCGGCAGGTGCGTCGGTCTGGCGTGGGCGAGCGATCAAAGGCGGTGATTGAGGGCGTGCTGGCCGATGACCCTGACAACATCAACGCGCACGGCTTTATGATGGTGTGGCATTTAGAGGTGATGCAGCGCGGCGGACGCATGGGCGCAATGGTGATGGGGGCGAGCCTTCGGGAGGCGCGCGCACATTACCGCGAAGCGATCCAACTGGACGCGAGCGATGCGTCTATCCGTTGGCAATATGCGCGGGCGCTGACCCTGCTGGACGCGAAGAAGCATCGGGCGAGCATTATAGAGGCGCTGGAGGCGGCGATTGATGCGCCGCGTGAAACGGCGCTGGAAGAGGTGATGCATGAGCGGGCGCTGAGATTGCTCGCGGCGCTGAAGGCCGATGGCCCGAAGGCGGCGAAGCGACAGGCCGAGCAGATGCTTTAGGCGCGGTGCCAGATGAGCGCCCAGAAGAAGAAGCTGGCGAACGCGAACAATAGGAAGCCGCCTGAGAGGCCGGCGAGGTGGGGCGTATCGGCATAGATGTGGCTGGCGCCCAGCGTATCAAAGGTGACGGACAGGCCATCCAGTGTGAGGGCGGGCACAGCCATCAGCGCGGTGGGGGCGAGCATGTCATGCTTGGTGCGCCCGGTGAGGCGCGCAAACAGGGGCAGCGCGGCGGCGGGCAGCAGGAAATTGGCGACCCAGAACAGGATGTGGATAAGGCCGCCATCAAAGACGAGCGGCGCGAGGTAATGCATCAATGCCCCAGCGCTCGCCCAAAACAAGACGCCGATGATGAGGAAGGTGAACTTGCGATCCATGCGGGAAGGTTAGGGCGCGGCAGACGTATTTAGAAGATGCTTTGTGAGGAACGCTCCAAGGCGATCATACAAAATTGCGCGATCTGCCGGCGAAGATAATGAGTGGTCGCCGTTTAAGAAAGCGACGTAGTCCACATCGACATTATGCTTTTTAAGTTGACGTAAAAACGATGCGTAATGGTCTCGTACGTCTACGACTTTGTCACCTGACCCGTGTGCCAAAAATATTGGCATATCGATTTCATTGGCGCGCTGCAGGGGGGAAATATCACTAACAGAGCGGCTGTCATACTGGCTTTTGACACCTATACGCCTAAGGGCTTCCTTGTCTCGCGTCGTGCGCACCAGCCTGACAAGGTCCGTCACGCCAGCAATGCTGGCGGCGCATTTGTACTTTTGTGTGTCTTCGATACTTGCCATCATGGCAGCATAGCCACCGTAACTCCACCCGACCATACAGACGCGATTCGCATCCACCCAACCTTGGCCTACCGCCCAATTTAGCGCATCATTCAGGTCTGCCTGCATCGCCTTACCCCACTCTCCGACGCCGAGCTCTTCAAAAGACGTTCCATATCCATCAGAGCCCCTAAAGTTGACTTTGAGAACGCCAATGCCAAGCGAGTTGATGTGTTGGGTCAGTGGATCATATTCTGCGAAATCACGTGCCCATGGGCCACCATGAGGCAGAATGACGAAGGGCAGAGCCTTCGCGTTTTGCGGCGTGGATCCGCTTGGCAGGGAGAGGTATGTGTCTAACTTCAACCCGTCGCGGGCTGCAAAGTTCATTGGCCATGTTTTAGAGAGTGAGGGTTGTGTGGCACCTTCCGGCCGGACATCGACCAGCTTTGTTAGCTTTAAAGTGTCGGTGGTGAACAAGTAATATCCGCCGGTGTCGTCAGATGAATCCAGCCTGTAAATTCTGCGTTTGTCGGTCATGTCACGATCAACCAGTGCCACACGTTCGAGCGTACTTTGTTTGCTAAGGGCCGTCAGAATTTCTTCCTCGCGATCTGACAAGTAGGCATACGCTTGACCTGCGGAAACAACTTCGATCTCGCCGTCTAGGGACTGACGCACTGACGACACATCGTATTTTGGGTGTGAGGCGACCAAGTCCACGAAAACCTGTTCGCGCAAATCAAAAGTGTAGAGCGCGGCGGTGTCAGACGCGTGGTTTGATATGACCAATATATGGTCTGGATTGGGCGTGAATGAAACGATTGAAAAGACCTTCTCAGGCGCTTTGTCTGCGGCTTCCAATCGAGTCCATCGCTTCATGGAGGCGAGCCGATACTCAGTTATGACTTCGCCACTCCTGCGGGCTTTATAGCGGATGCGTTCAATTCCAGACCGATCTGCAAGCCAGTCGAATATATAAGTATCGCCGACCTGGTGAAGTTCAGCCGATCCGTCCTTGGGGTCGATCTTAAAGAGCGATGGCCATGGCTTCTGGATGAATGCGTTTCGGAAGGTTTTTTCCCTGGGGTCGTCACTTTTTGTTCGACCAACGTACAGGCTCATCACGAGGTAAGGGTTTTCTGTTGTTGGCCAATGAATAATACGGTCTTGTGGTGCATGCACTCGAGCGTGAAATTGAGGTGCAAGAAAGTTTGTCAACTCTTTGGTGGAAAGTTGCAAGACGTGATACTCGCCACGATTGTTGACGGTTGAATCTCGCTTGTTGAGAAATTTATTCGACGTATGCACCAAAAGGCGATCTGGAGTTACCCATTTCAATCCGATGTAGCCGTCCGGCGCATAATTTCTTCCAGAACCATCCTTCGCCTTTCCAACTGCAATCGCAGTCAACGAGCCATCGTCATCCATCTTATAAACTTTGACAAACGCTCCATCGCTAAACTCAGTCAGCGCGATGTGCTGGCCGTCTGGAGAGATCGCGGCGTCGCTGTACCTATCCGGCGTCGCAAATTGAGATATATCGACATCTTGGGCCGTCCCGTGGGAGGCCAAAATCAAAGCGAAAATGAAAGCGATAAGAGTTTTCAAGAGGGCGGCTCCATCAGTAAGCCACCCAGATTAGAATAATTTTGAAAACTATCAATGCTTGCTCGTGCTAAAACGTCACGATTTAACTAGGCTATTACTCCGCCGCCACAGCCTCCAACTTCGCCTTCTCCTCGTCCAGCCAGTGGTCTGACTCCAACGCGGCCATGCAGCCCATTCCGGCGGCGGTGACGGCTTGGCGGTATTTTTCGTCGGTGACGTCTCCGGCGGCGAAGACGCCGGGGATGTTGGTGGCGGTCGAGTCCGGGGCGGTGATGATGTAATTGTTGGGCTTCATGTCGACCTTGCCCTTGAACAGCTCTGTCGCCGGGGCGTGGCCGATGGCGACGAATATGCCGTGGACGGAGAGGTCTGTCGTCTCATCTGTCTTGACGTTCTTGATGCGCGCGGCGGTGACGCCGAGCGGGTTTTCATCGCCGATGACTTCTTCCAGAACGGTATCCCAGATGATCTCGACCTTGGGGTGTTTCATCAGGCGGGCTTGCAGGATTTTCTCTGCGCGGAAACTGTCGCGGCGGTGAATGACCGTCACCTTGCTGGCGAAGTTGGTCAGGAACAGGGCTTCCTCAACAGCGGTGTTGCCGCCGCCGACGACGAGCACTTCTTTTTCGCGGTAGAAGAAGCCGTCACAGGTGGCGCAGGCCGAAACGCCGAAGCCTTTGAACTTGTCTTCGGTGGGCAGGCCGAGCCATTTGGCTTGCGCGCCAGTGGAGATGATGACGGCGTCTGCGGTGTAGGTGGTGCCGCTCTCGCCAAGGGCTTTGAAGGGGCGGGCGGAGAGGTCGACGCTGGCGATGTGATCATCGGCGACTTTGGCGCCCATGGCCTCTGCATGGGACTGCATTTTGACCATCAGGTCCGGGCCTTGGATCTGGGTTTCGCCGGGCCAGTTTTCGACTTCGGTGGTGATGGTGAGCTGTCCGCCGGGCTGGAGACCGGTGACAACCAGCGTATCGCGCAGGGAACGGGCGGCATAGACAGCGGCTGTCCAGCCAGCAGGGCCAGAGCCGATGATGAGGATTTCAGCGTGGCGCGTGCTTTGGGCGGTATCGGGCATATTGGCCTCCAGTTGGGGCGTGACTATTTGCTGGGATAGGTATGGCGATTCTGGGGGTGGATTTAAAGGGGGAGAGGGGCTGAATCCACAGTGTAGTTTGGCTTAATCTTGATGCTCGGTGCTATTCGCCGCTTCGCGGCGGCACCTGCGCCCGCGCTTTGCGCGTTTGCC
>CAZXVJ010000016.1:0-11109 GCA_964644385.1 uncultured Hyphomonas sp.
GATTATAGGTTCGACGGCGTGGGTGTTGGATAAGTTTTCTGAGTCTCAGAGAAAGGACAGCGTTTACAGGGCGGTGAGTGGTTGGGCGCTGCGGAGTTCAGCCTTTGGAGATTGGGGCGCCGCCGCCGCGACGGGCGAGCCAGACGCCGCTGAGGATAAGCGCAAAGGCAATGACCGCGTTCCATTGCTGGGTTTCCCGGAAGAACAGCCAGCCAAGCCCGGCTGAGACGATTGGAATGGAATAGCCTGTTAGGGACAGAAAGGTCGCCCCGGCACGCCGGACCAGCACCATATAGAGCGCCTGCGCGATGGCCGATGGGCCGATGCCGAGCGCGGCCACGGCGGCCCAATGCTGCCAGTTGGCCTGGACGCTGGACGGGTCAACGGTGAGAGCCATTGGCCATGAGACAATCGCCGCCACCGAGACAAAGCCCGCCGCAAACGCGATCGACGGCATAGGCGGCGCGCCGCGGGCGAGCAATGTGCTGGCGGCGTAGCTGGCGGTGGCGAAGATGAGCAGGATTTGGGCAATCACACTGGCATCGCCGAAACCCTTCACGGCGTCTGGCCCGAATAGGATCGCGACGCCGGCAAAGCCCGCCAGAATGCCCAGAATTTTGCGGGGGGTCATACGCTCATCATGAAACAGAAGGTGCGCGCCGATGACGACGAATATGGGCGCGGCAGCTGTATACAGCGCGGCGAGGCTGGAATTGACGGTCTGCTGGGCTGTGGTGATGAAAAAGAACGGCAGGACCGAGCCGACCACGCCCATAAGGATGATGGTGACCCAATGCCTGCGCTGGGACCATTTAGGCAGGCTTTGTCCCATAATGCGCATGAGGATGAGCAGAGCGACCGCGCCGATGGTTAAGCGTCCTGCCACAACCCATTCAACCGGCAGCCCGGCAAGCGGATTGTCGCGCTCAACCGCAACACGGGTGAGGGCGTAAGCCCCGGCCCAAATCAAGGTTAATACGCTGAACAGCGCCCAATCTGCGGCATTTCGATCTGAATTCATGGCCGACGGCGTCCTTGCTGGGCTCTTGCCCCCTCCCTTTGAAGCGCAGCGGAGGGCCTGTCTATGGCCGATTGTGCATGGTTCTTGCAGCCGCGAGGGCAAAGGGCCATGTGAGGCCTAAGCGCGACGTGCTGTAAGACGTGTCTGCCTGCGGGTGGACGTGTCTTTGATTGCGGCGTAAACGACGCGCAAAGATCAATGTTTAGGGCTGAGTCCCAAGGAGAGCTAAAAATGGCAGTTCGCGTAGCAATCAATGGTTTTGGCCGCATCGGCCGTCTGGTCCTTCGCTCTATGATTGAGCATGACCGCAGCGACATTGAAGTGGTGGCCATCAATGATTTGGGCCCGGTGGACACCAATGCTCACCTGCTGAAATATGATTCGATCCACGGCACGCTGGGCCATGATGTGACGGTTGAAGGCGACAAAATCAAAGTCGGCAAGCACACCATTTTGTGTACCGCTGTGCGCGACCCTGCAGAATTGCCGCATGCTGAACTCGACATCGACATTGCGATGGAATGTACCGGCATCTTCACAGCCAAGGACAAAGCCGAAGCGCATTTGAAAGCGGGCGCTAAGCGCGTTCTGATTTCTGCGCCGGGCGCCGACGCGGACAAGACCATCGTTTATGGCGTGAACCACTCCGTGCTGGGCGCAGATGACAAGATCGTCTCAAATGCATCTTGCACCACAAACTGCCTCTCTCCAGTGGCCAAAGCGTTGAACGACGCGGTTGGCATCGAGCGCGGCTATATGACGACCGTTCACGCCTTCACAGGCGATCAGCCGACGCTGGACCGCATGCACAAGGATTTGTACCGGGGCCGCGCCGCCGCGCACAATATGATCCCAACATCAACAGGCGCTGCCAAAGCGGTTGGCTTGGTTCTGCCAGAGCTGGCCGGCAAACTGAACGGGTCTGCGGTGCGCGTGCCGACACCGAATGTCTCAATGATTGATCTGGTGTTTGATGCTAAAAAAGCGACCAGCGTTGAAGCGATCAACGGCGCGATCAAAGCGGCCGCTGATGGCCCGATGAAGGGCGTGTTGGCCTATACCGACAAGCCGCTTGTGTCTTCTGACTTCAACCATGACGCACACTCATCAACCTTTGCGCTGGACCAGACACAGGTGACAGACGGAACATTGGTGCGTGTACTGAGCTGGTATGACAATGAGTGGGGCTTTGCAACCCGCATGTCAGACACCGCGCTTGTTATGGCGAAATTTCTGTAGAGGCGCTGGGCGATGACCTTTAAACGCATCGCCGATGCGGGCGACCTGACTGGAAAAACCGCGCTTGTGCGTGTCGACTTTAACGTGCCCATGGATAAGGGCGCGGTGACAGATGACACCCGCTTGCGGGCAGCCTTGGACACCGTCAACACGCTGCGCACGCAAGGCGCTAAGGTGGCGTTGCTGGCCCATTTTGGCCGTCCCAAGGGCGCGCGTGTCGCGGAGATGAGCCTTGCGCCGATTGCTGGGGCGTTTGCCAAAGTGCTGGGCTCAAATGTGAGCTTTGTGGCCGATTGCAAAGGCGCGCATGTGAAGGCGGCGATTGATGATCTGCCGCCTGCGGGCGTCATCCTGCTTGAGAATACGCGGTTTTATGCCGGGGAAGAAACAGGCGATGTTGAGCTGGCCAAAGAGATGGCAGAGCTGGGCGATCTGTTCGTGAATGATGCGTTTTCAGCAGCGCACCGCAAGCATGTGTCGACGGCGGTGCTGGCCGATTTTCTGCCCGCCTATGCCGGGGTGTCGATGGAGCGGGAACTGGACGCGCTGGATGCCGCGCTTGGCACGCCGGTCAAGCCTGTGCTGGCGGTTGTGGGCGGGGCGAAGGTGTCGTCTAAGATTGAACTTCTGAAGAATTTGGTGACGCAAGTTGACGCGCTCGCGATTGGCGGCGGCATGGCCAATACATTCCTGGCGGCGCGCGGGCATGATGTTGGCAAATCGCTGTGTGAGCATGACCTGAAAGAACTGGCGCAAGAGATCGAGCAGATTGCCGGACAGAATGACTGCCAGATTGTATTGCCAAGCGATGTGGTGGTGGCGAAAGACTTTGCCGCCCATGCTGACAACCGCGTGTGCGGGCTGGATTCTGTGGCGGGCGATGAGATGATCCTGGACGCTGGGCCAGACACGGTGGCCGCGCTGGACGCTGTTATGGCTGGGTCTAAGACGCTGGTTTGGAACGGGCCGCTGGGCGCGTTTGAGATGGCGCCGTTTGATAAAGCGACGGTTGCTGCGGCGCAGGCGGCGGCGAGCCGTGCGAAATCTGGCACGCTTACGGCGGTGGCCGGGGGCGGGGACACGGTCGCGGCGCTCAACCATGCCGGGGCGGCGAAAGATTTTACATTTGTGTCGACAGCGGGCGGCGCGTTTCTTGAATGGATGGAGGGCAAACCCTTGCCCGGCGTCGACGCGCTGAAAGCTTGATTAGAGTATTTGAGACTAAAGGACTTATGGATATGGCAAACTCGAAAATGGCCGAACGGATGAGCGCTGGCGATGGCTTTATTGCTGCGCTGGACCAATCAGGCGGATCAACGCCGAAAGCGCTGGGCCTGTACGGCGTGACCGCCGATGCGTGGAACAGCGATGAAGAGATGTTTGGACTGGTGCACGAAATGCGGGCGCGGATTGTGAAGTCTCCGGCGTTTACGGGCGACAAAGTGATTGGCGCTATTCTGTTTGAGCGCACTATGGACAGCGACATTGATGGCACGCCGACCGCGACCTATCTTTGGGAACAGCGCGGCGTTGTGCCGTTCCTGAAAGTCGACAAGGGCCTCGCCGATGCCAAAGATGGCGTGAAGCTGATGAACCCTAATCCGGGCCTTGATGACCTGCTGAAGCGCGCCGTCACGAAGGGCATTTTCGGCACCAAGATGCGCTCTGTGATTGATGCGGCGAACCCGGTTGGAATCGCGGCGAACGTGGCGCAGCAGTTTGAAGTCGGTAAGCAAATCCTGGGTCACGGCCTCATGCCGATTATTGAACCGGAAGTGACCATCACGATTGAGGATAAAGCCGAAGCAGAAGACCTGTTGCTGGCCGAACTGATCAAACACACAGACGCATTGCCAGAGGGCAGCCAGGTGATGCTGAAACTGACACTGCCGGAGACGGCTAACCAATATAAGGCGCTGGTCGATCATCCGAAGATTATGCGCGTTGTGGCGCTGTCTGGCGGGTATTCACGCGAAGAAGCGTGTCGCCGTTTGGCCGAGAATACTGGCATGATTGCCAGCTTCTCTCGCGCGCTGAGCGAAGGCCTGTCGGCGCAGCAAGCCGATAATGATTTTGACGCAACGCTGTCTGGATCAATCGACAATATCTGTACTGCGTCACGGGCCGGGTAAACGCCCGTGTTAGAGATGCGTCCCAATTGCGAGTTATGCGACCGGGACCTTCCGGCAGATCAAGCCGGTGCAAAGGTGTGCTCTTTTGAGTGCACCTTTTGTGCATCTTGCGTAGAGGATGTGTGCCCGAATTGCGGCGGCGTGTTGCAGGACCGGCCTATGCGTGTGGGGGCGGCGCTTGAAAAGTTTCCAGCCAGCACAAAACGTGTTTTGAAACAGACATGACCAAAGAGCCCGCGCGCGAACGCCCGCGCCTTTACCTGATTACGCCGCCCCAGATCGACGATTTGCAGACGTTTGCTGCCACG
The DNA here is from genome assembly GCA_964644385.1 of uncultured Hyphomonas sp. Taxonomy (GTDB): domain Bacteria; phylum Pseudomonadota; class Alphaproteobacteria; order Caulobacterales; family Hyphomonadaceae; genus Hyphomonas. The sequence goes on from CAZXVJ010000016.1 coordinate 4,701, forward strand.
CTGGAGACCTGCTTTACAGCCGGAGATGTGGCGTGCCTGCAAGTGCGGATGAAGGGCGCTGATGGCCTGATCGATGAGGCGGAGACGCGGACGGTGGCGGAGCGGATCACCCCGATGGCGCAGGCGCGCGGCGTTGCGGTGATTATTAATGATAGCCCACTGCTGGCGGTCGAGCTGGGCGCAGACGGCGTGCATGTTGGCGCGAGCGATATGGGCGTGAAGCAAGCGCGCGAAATCGTTGGCCCGGATATGATTGTTGGCGCGACCGCAAAGGATAGCCGGCATGTGGCGATGACTGCCGGAGAGCAGGGCGCTGATTATGTGGCGTTTGGGGCGTTCTATCCGAGCGCGACAAAGGCTGAAACCGTTCCGGCAGACTTAGAACTTTTGGCGTTCTGGCAGGAGGCAATGGAGCTGCCATGTGTGGCGATTGGCGGGATTACGGCGGCGAACGCTGCGCCATTGCTGGAGGCAGGCGCAGACTTTCTGGCCGTCTCAAGCGGGGTGTGGGCGTATGCCGAAGGCGCGCCGCACGGGGTCGCCGCGTTCAATGCGCTGATTGACGAGATGTTTCCCGGCGCGGATTAAAGCTCTGAATCGACGTTCTTGGTGTTGGCCTCAAGGCCGAGGCGATCATTTTTGATGTCGCGCAGATCGTCTGAAATGCGGAACATCAGCAGATAAATCTCACACATAAATCGCCAGAACGCGACTGAGATGAGGCCGATGATAGGGGCCAGAATGACACCGCCCAGCCCCGCGAAAAAGCTGTAGCGCATACTGCCGAACGCGCCGAAAATGCTGATGATTGTAAAGATAGCGATGCCGACAAGGCCGACCCAATACAAGACTTTGATCAGGCTGGTGCCGATCAGTTTATCAAAGCTCAAAAACCGCGAAATCATGTCACCCATTGGGGGTCTCCTAGCGTATCTGCTGACGTGAAAAGTGCGCGGCTTTGGATTTGATTGCAAGCGATCTCGCCTGCCGGGTGTATCGGTGGCTTACGATTCGGGCTCTGTCTTTGGGGTTCTTCAAATTATAGTAACTACAAAAACGGTAGTAATTAGCATTTGTCAGTCGGCGAGCCTATATTGGCTTGAGAATGACGAACAAAAAACACCTTCCTTTGTGCCCTGTAGCCCGCACAGCGTTCATTTTAGGGTCACGATGGACAGCGGAAATTATTCGCGAGCTTGTGGATAATGGGCCGCGTCGGTTTAGCGACTTTGAAACCGCGCTAAATGGCATTGCGCCTACGACATTATCCAATCGGTTAAAGATGCTGGAGGACCATGGCGTGGTGGATCGGAAAATCTATGATTCACATCCACCACGGTCTGAATACCTGCTGACCGAAAAGGGATTGAGAATGCGAGACATTATTAGTGCGATGCGAATTTGGGGACAGGATCATCCGAGCGACTAGCTTGCCATTAAGTTTGCGAAGCCATGCAGAGGCGAGGCGGAGCGCTGGTTGTTCGCACGTCTTTGCTTGACCCTTTCTCTTAGGCGTCCTACCTCGCGGCCATATCTCACAAAGAGGAAATCGGCATGGCCAAGATCAATGGCAACGAAATTAAACCGGGCAATGTCATAGAATATAATGGCAGTGTGTGGCGCGCCGTGAAGTGCAGCTCGGTGAAACCCGGCAAGGGCGGGGCGTTCAATCAAGTTGAAATGCGCAACTTGATGACGGGCTCTAAATCGAATGAGCGGTTCCGGGCCTCTGAAACGGTTGAGAAGGTGCGCCTTGAGCAGCTCGACTATCAGTTCCTGTTTGCTGACGATGATGCGTTCACATTTATGAACACTGAGAACTTCGAGCAAATCCAGATCCAACGCGATTTTGTGGGCGACCAAGGCGCTTACCTGCAAGACGGTATGATTGTGTCGATTGAGTTTTATGAGACGACACCCATTGGGGTGGCGCTGCCCGAACAAGTGACGCTGGAAGTTCTGGAGACAGAACCTGTTGTGAAGGGCCAGACGGCGGCCAACAGTTTCAAGCCTGCGCAATGCAGCGGCGGTGTTCGCGTGCTGGTGCCGCCCTTTGTCGGCGAAGGCGAAAAGATTGTGGTGCAAACCAGCGACGGCACATATCTGCGCCGCGATAACGACTAGGCCCTTTGTAAATGTCAAAACCCTCCCCCGTTGGAAACGTAATGATTCAGGCCGCCCGCGAGGCTGGGCGCTCACTGGCGCGTGACTTTGGCGAGGTTGAGAACCTGCAAGTGTCTAAGAAGGGCCCGGCGGACTTTGTGTCGAACGCCGACCACCGCGCCGAAGAGATTATCTATGACTCGCTGAACAAGGCACGGCCCGGCTATGGCTTCATCATGGAAGAGCGCGGCGTTGTGCAGGGCAGCGACAAGCAGAACACGTTCATCGTTGATCCGCTGGATGGGACGCTGAACTTTTTGCATGGCCAGCCGCATTATTCGGTGTCGATTGCGCTGGTGCGTGACGGTGAATTGCTGACCGGCGTTGTGTATGACGTGGCCAAGAATGAGATCTTCTGGGCGGAGAAAAACCGCGGCGCATGGCTGGAGCAGCGCAAGCTGCGCGTGGCGTCTCGCAAGAAGCTGAATGAAGCGGTGGTGGCGACTGGCACCCCTTGGCATGGACAAGCTGAATCTGCTCATGCTGGATTTGCGCGCGAAATGGCAGCCATGACGCCGGCCTGCGCAGGCATTCGCCGCTATGGCTCTGCGGCACTGGACCTTGCTTATGTGGCAGCCGGGCGGTTTGACGGGTTCTGGGAGCGGGGCCTGAAATCGTGGGATATTGCGGCAGGCATTGTTTTGGTGCGCGAAGCGGGCGGTTTCATCGAGGAACTGGATGGCGGGGATGTGTTGCGGACGGGAAGCATCTTAGCCAGCAATGAAGACCTGACGCCGCTTATCCAGCGTCAATTGCGCCATGCTGCATCTTTTGCACCCACTGAGAATATTGACTGAAGACGTGCGCTGCGGGCTTTACCGTGGCGGAAGGCTTTGAGATTTTGGTGTGTGAGCGTATCTTTTACGCCATGATGAAAATTGACACTGACGTATTGATCATTGGGGCTGGCCTGTCTGGTATTGGCTCCGCCGTGCATCTGACCCGCGAATGCCCGGGGCGGACCTATAAGATTATCGAAGGCCGGGATGCGATTGGTGGCACTTGGGATTTGTTCCGCTATCCGGGCATCCGCTCTGACAGCGACATGCATACGCTGGGGTATAATTTCAAACCGTGGACGCAGGCCAAAGCCATCGCCGATGGGCCGTCTATTCGTGAATACGTTAATGAGACTGCGGACGAATATGGCGTGCGCGAGCATATTCAGTTCAACACTAAAGTGATCGCCGCAAACTGGGACAGCACAACCGATACGTGGGGTGTGACACTGGACAAGGGCGGCGTGCAGGAGACCATGACGTGCCGGTTCCTGTTTATGTGCGGCGGCTATTATAATTACGACAAAGGCTATCTGCCGGAGTTTGACGGCTATGATGAGTTTGAAGGCACGCTCATCCACCCCCAGCATTGGCCGGAGGATTTAGACTATGCGGGCAAGCGCGTCGTGATCATCGGATCTGGTGCAACGGCGATGACGCTGGTGCCTGCGATGACAGACAAAGCGGCAAAGGTGACGATGCTGCAGCGCTCACCGACCTATGTTGTGTCGCGCCCAGCGCAAGACAAAGTGGCCAATGGACTGCGCAAAGTGTTACCGGACAGTTGGGCCTATGGGCTGGTGCGGAAGCGCAATGTTGCGATGCAGAAATTTTTCTACAATCGAACGCGCACCCACCCAGACAAAGTCAAAGAGAAGATGCTCGAAATGGCGCGTGAGGCGCTGGATGACGACACCGTGGAGAAGCATTTTACGCCAAGTTATAATCCGTGGGATCAACGGCTTTGCCTTGTGCCGGACGGCGATCTGTTCGAGGCGATCAAATCTGGCGCGGCCGATGTCGTGACAGACCATATTGATCGGTTCACGCCGGAAGGTATCAAGCTGAAATCAGGTGAAACGCTCGAGGCGGATATTATCGTCACAGCGACGGGGCTGAACCTGCAATTTATGAATGGTGTTGCGGTCACTAAGGACGGCGCTGAAGTGCGCGCAGGAGACCTGCTGAACTATAAGGGCGTTATGGTATCGAACGTGCCCAATCTGGCCATTACGTTTGGCTACACCAATGCGTCCTGGACCCTGAAAGCTGACATTACCTCTATGTATGTGTGTCGATTGCTGAACCATATGAAGGCGCATGGGTTTACACGCGCAGAGGCACATTTACCGGCCATGCCAAATGAAACTGAACCGTTCGTCGTAGATTTCTCAGCTGGATATTTTGCCCGGTCGATGGATCAGTTTCCCCGCCAGCACACGCAAAAGCCCTGGCGCCTGAATCAAGACTATTCGCTGGACAAGAAAATCCTGTTGAGCGAGCCGATCGATGATGGGGTGATGCAGTTTGGCGTGGCTGGCAAAGTGACGTCGCAGCAGGCGCTGGAAGCGGTCGACTAATTGCCGTTATTTGAAGCGACACGCGCCTGGCGATTTAAGGGCCTTCTAAGCTGGCGCGAATAGGCTAAGGGTATCTGGGATGGATACCGAGTTTCTGCTTTCTGTTTTTGTATTGTTGGCTGCGGCGAGCGTGCTGGTGCCGATCTCGAAGCTGACGGGGTTAGGCCCTGTCATCGGTTATTTGGTGGCCGGGGTTCTGATTGGCCCGTCTGTGCTGGGGCTGATCAGCGAGCCAGAGACCATTTTGCATTTCAGTGAGTTCGGCGTTGTGATGATGCTGTTTCTGATCGGGCTGGAAGTGCAGCCGCGAGAATTATGGAATATGCGCGGGCGGTTATTGGGACTGGGCGGCTTACAAGTTGGGGCGACCACAGCGCTGGTGACACTGGCGGCGATGGCGCTGGGAATGGTGCCGGTTACGGCGCTGGTGTTTGGCATGGCCTTTGCGCTATCGTCTACGGCGGTGGCGTTGCAGATTATGCAAGACCGCAATTTGATGCCAACCCTGACGGGTCAATCGGGGTTCTCTGTCCTATTGTTTCAAGACGTGATCGTGATTGCCATGATTGCAGCGATGCCGATTTTGGCTGTGTCGATGGGCGTTGAGGCGCCGCTGGCGACGGGGCATGACAGCGCGGGCGGCCACGGCGCTGACATCGCGTTTGCGCCGGAGGGCGTGTGGCGCGCCGCGGCGATCGTCGGCGTATTTGGCGCAATGATCTTATTGGGCCGTGTGGGCCTGCGCCCGCTGTTCAGATTGATTGCGCGCAGCAATGTGAGAGAGACGTTTACGGCGATTGCGCTGGCGCTGGTGTTTGGAGCGGCCTTCCTGATGAATTGGCTGGGCCTATCGGCGGCGCTGGGCGCGTTTATTGCGGGCATGGTGCTGGCCGATTCTGAGTATCGCCACCAAATGGAGCGCGATATTGAGCCGTTCAAAGCGCTGTTGCTGGGCGTGTTCTTTATGTCTGTGGGCATGTCACTGAAGATGAGTGTGATTGGCGCCAATCCGGGCCTGATTTTTGGCGGGGTGGCCGGATTGATGGCGCTAAAGTTTGCGGTTCTATTTGGCATAGGGCGGATTTTCAAGCTGGCCTTGCCGTCCAATCTGCTGTTCGCGGCTTTGCTGTGTCAGGCGGGCGAATTTGGGTTTGTCTTGTTCCAGTTTGCGGCGACAGAGCATTTGCTGACTGGCGAGCAAGTTTCGCAAGGCAATGCAATCATTGCTCTATCGATGGCGCTGACGCCGCTTTTACTCATTGGCCATGACAGATTGGTCGCGCCGAAATTTGCGAGTGTTCCGATGACTGGGCCTGAGCCGGACGATGAGAAACGACGCGTGCTGGTTTTAGGGTTTGGCCGGGTCGGGCAAGTGGCAACGCGCCTGCTGCACACCCAAGACGTTGAGACGACGCTGATCGACCATGACGGGGATCACATTGAGTTTGTCCGCCAGTTTGGCAACCGCGTGTTTTATGGAGATGCGGGCGATGTGGACCTGTTGCGCATGGCGGGGGCCGCGTCGGCTGAGGTGATTATCATTGCGATTGATGACGCAGCAAAAGCCGAAGACGTGGCGGAAAATGTGAAAGCGCATTTTCCGAATGCGAAGATTGTCGCGCGGGCCCGCAACCGGACGCGCATGTTCAACATGATGGCGATTGGCGTAGACTTTGTGGAACGCGAAACGGTGCGCGGCGCGCTGGCGATGGGGCGCAGTACGCTGGAATTGCTGGGCACTGAGCCGGACCGGGCGAAGCAACTCGCCGATGATTTCCTGATGCATGACTTCCAGATGATCCAGGACACTTGGGAACACCGGGATGATATCGATACGCTGATCAAGAAATCCGAAGCCAGCCGCGAATTTATGAAGCGCACGCTGAA
>CAZXVJ010000016.1:11209-33681 GCA_964644385.1 uncultured Hyphomonas sp.
CCCTGTTCGACGATGCGGCCGCCCTCCATGACGATGATGCGATCTGCGCGCCTTACGGTGGAGAGGCGGTGGGCGATAACGAGGGTTGTGCGGTCTTTAGCGGCGTTTGCGACGGCGCGGCGCACGGCGTCTTCACTTTCACTGTCGAGCGCGCTGGTGGCTTCATCAAGCAGCAAAACAGGCGCGTCGCGCACAAGGGCGCGGGCGAGCGCGATGCGTTGGCGTTGCCCGCCGGACAGGCCGCGGCCTTTTTGGCCAAGATCGGTTTCGAGCCCGTCTTTCTCCGCCAGGAAATCATAGGCTTCGGCCATGCGGGCGGCTTTGATGAGGTCGGCTTCGGAGACGTCATGGGTGGCGCCAATGGCGATGTTTCGGGCGGCGGTTCCGGTAAACAGGGAGGATTCTTGCGGGGCGTAGGCAAATTGTTCCCGCCAGTCGGCAGGGTCGGCGTCTGTCACGCCAATACCGTCGAGCGTGATCTGACCGGATTGTATATCAAACAGGCGCAAAGCAACGCGAAAGACTGTGGTCTTGCCTGCGCCGCTGGGGCCGACGAGCGCGACGAACTCACCGGGCGCAATATCCAGAGTGAAGTCGTCCAGAGCCGGAAGGGTTTCGTCGGCATATTTGAAGGTGACGTTTTGAAAGTAGAGCGCGCCCGTAACGGGGGCGTTGAAGCGGACAGGGGTTTCCGGCGCGGCGATATCGGCATGCGTATTGAGCACTTCTGCGGCGCGGTCTGCGGCGCCTGCGGCGCGCATGATCTCTCCATAGACTTCGGCCAACATGCCAAAGCCTGATCCGGCATATAGAGCGTACATAACCATGGCGGCGAGGTCGCCAAAGCTCATCTCGCCTGTCGCGACGGACCTTGCGCCGAGCCAAAGCACGCCGACAAAGCCGCCAAACAGCAGAACCGAGACCAGCACGATCATCACAGCCCGCGCGCCAATGCGCTTCATGGCGGCCTCGAACGTGGCTTCCACGGCCTCTGAGAAGGACGCATGCTGGGCAGGCTCTCTGCCATAGGCCTGAACAAGCTCAATGGCATCGAGAGTTTCCGCAGCCTCCGCGCCCGCATCTGCGAGGCGGGTTTGGGCGCGGGTCGAGAGTTTGCGAATGAACCGGCCAATGAACATGACGGGTAAAATGGCGATGGGCAGCATGGCCAGCAAAGTGAGGCCGAGCTTCCAGTTGACCACCATCATCATGATCAGCGCGCCAAAGGTGGTGAGCAGGGTGCGCGTGGCGACGCTGACTGTTTGGCCTAGGAAGGTCTCAATCAGGGTGATGTCTGCGGTCAGGCGGCTAACGGCCTCTCCAGAGCGCATAGAGGCGTGATAGCGCGGCGAAAGAGAAAGCAGGCGGGCGTAGAGGTCTTCGCGCAGATCAGCGGCGATGCGCTCGCCAAAGCGTGAGACAAAGAACATTCGCGCCGCGCCAAGCACGCCAGAGCCAACCGCTGCGGCAAATACCCAGAGAAACGCCCCGTCGATCATCTCCAGCATTTGCTCAAGATTGCCGGTAGACGACACGCCGCTATCGGCGGCATTGCCCAATAAAAGCGGGATCAGCAGACTCATTGAGGCGGCTGCGATCAGGAAGATCAGCGCGACAAGGACGGTGTATTTGTGACGGCGCACATAGGGCCATAGCAGAGCGAGTGGCTTCAGATTGCGAGCCTTGGGTCGCTGGCTTTGGCCGCTGGCGTCGGGCATGGCATCGCGGCGGTCTTCAACATAGGAGGGATCAGGCTCTGACATGGGGGCTAGTTTAGGCGTCCTTGCGGCGATTGCATTGGTTTTATTGCACGTTCAGGCCTTGCGGGCCGGACTTCAATCAGTTACACGCCGATGCTCAGAATTCACGCGCGTCACATGCGCGCGTTACACCGACTTAGACGCCTAGTACAGAGAGGGCCACGCCATGAAAAAAGAAGGCCACCCAGACTATCACATGATTACCGTCGTGATGACCAACGGGACCGAGTATCAGACCCGCTCGACCTATGGCAAAGAAGGCGACAAGCTGGTGCTGGATATTGATTCCAGCTCTCACCCGGCCTGGACCGGTGAGCGCTCCATGATGGACCGCGGCGGGCGCGTCTCGCGCTTCAAAGACAAGTTTAAAGGTTTCGTGTAGGCTTTTTGCCAAGACACGGAAGTGTAGAGTGAGAACGCCCCGGCCTTTTTGGCTGGGGTTTTCTTTTGGAAGAAATGACAGCGAATTTTGAACCAATCGGCTGGTTCGTGCGTAGATTGGTTTCAATTTGGAGGATAAACGCATGCGAATGATGATTTTAGGCGCTTTGAGCGGTGTGGTTTTGGCGGCCTGCGCGTCACAACCGGATTATCGCGAAGCCAGCCGTGATGGCGCGCAGGGCTATTCAGAGCAAGTGATTGAAAAAGATCGCTACCGCGTGACCTATACCGGGGACCGGTCGCAGAATGGCCCGGAAGTGCGCGATCTGGCGACGTTGCGGGCGGCAGAGCTGACGATGGAAAAAGGCGGCGATTGGTTTGAGGTTGTGTCAAACGAGACCAATCAGGACGTTGATGTCGACACACGGGTGGGGTCTCGCGGGTTTGCAACGCGCCCAGGCTATGTGCGCGATTGCGGCCTTTTGGGTTGTACCACGCGGGCCTATCCGCGCGCGGGCGTTGGAACTGAAGTGATCACCGAAACAGATGTGATTTTTGACCATTCTATCGAGCTGATCATTCATACGGGCGAGAAGCCTGCAGAGAATACGCGCGCGTATGATGCGGCCGAAACGGCGGCCAATCTTCGGGCGGCACTCGACTAATCTTCAGCGCAGGTGGGCGGCGACATGCCTGCCTGCGACTGATTTGGCTCGCAGATCCCCTTTTAAACCTATGCGAAAAATCGGCGTATCAGGCAGATTGTTACTGATATGTCTGTGATGACTGGGAATAGCCTTGAATTTGCGCCTGTGCGGGCGCGGATGGCTAAAAGCCTCGTCATATTGTAAACACAGGGTTAAGATACCGGCTGGGGGAACACGAAGTCGATTATGGGGATGCCATATTATGTCGCACAAATTTAGCTTTTCGAATGAACATCGACCCCGTCGTCTCGGGCAGATAACCAGCCTTGCGGCGCTTATCGCTGCTGGCCTTGTGGTGACGGCGTGTGATCAGACCGATACGCGCACACACCGCGCTCGCACTGTGATTGATGCGACGATGGATCAGGTAAGTGGCCGTGAAAGCGCCGAAAACAAGGGCGACGTCACCTTGGAATCTGTGGGGGTTCTGGACCGCGCGATTGCCGATGGGGTTCGAAATGACATTACGGTGCAAACCGCCGCAGCGCGCAGCAAGTTTGCCATCGGGTCTATCATTGCCAAGCCAAAGGACATTCCAGATGTCGCCATGATGATGGAGTCCGATGACCCTGTCCCAGAGGCTTTTGATACGCCGAGCGAGACACGCTCCCTCGAAGTGGTGGATGCCAGCGAAGAAGCCGAAGAACTACAAGCATTGGCAGAGGTTCAGCCGATGCGCGCCATGCCGCGGATTAAGATTGATCCAAATGCCCCTGAGCGCACACGGGAATACATTCGCGAAGCTGACCGTGAGTTACGCCGACAAGCCAAAGCAGAGCCGCAGCCACGCATTCGCACCCGCAGCCTGACGGTGCCAGACGCTGAAATTGTTTTGCCCGCGCCATTGCCCCCTGTTGCTGCAGAGCCGGGCGCCGGCACAGATGATCCGGTTCCAGCGCCGCCTCCACCCCAAGCGGTGATTGTTGAACGTCCGGCTGGCGTTGCGCCGCCACCAGAGCTGAAAAAAATGGCGCGCCGATCTGCTATCACGACCCGGTCCATCGAAGCCCAGACGGACGCGCAGTCGGTTATGCTTGATACGATGTCTAAATATGGGTTGGGCGGTGAGGTGTCATTGTCTCGTGGCGGGCAGATGGTCATTCAGGTGGGCACAGATGGCGCTGACCCAACACGGTTCGCGCCGCAAGATGCGGGCGGTGAAGCTGGCGGAAACCAAGCTCTCTCATTCCTTGCAGATTCGAATGATGAGGGCTGCCCGACGGATGGTGACCTGGTGCAAATTCAGTCTAATCCCGTTCTGGCGACAGAATGTATCGTTGAGGATTTGAGACGGTCTGGACAGTTTGAGTATGTCGAGAAAGACTTCATCTTCGAGAACCAATTCGCAAAGCGACCGCCGCGCGATACGCCTCCAGTGACCGATCCCGGAACCGACGGAACAGATACAGGGACTAATACTGATACCAATTCCGGTACAGATGGTGGGACGGATGTCGCCGATGGCGGCGAGACGGGCGAAGCGACCAATCCTGTCATCACGGCCAGCGTGACGCCAAATGATCCGCTGTGGGCGCTGCAATGGCATTTCAAGAACAATGGGTCTGAAGACGGGCAATCGCCCGGCGGCGCTGGCTTCCAGAACTTTTGGTCTCGCCAAGGCACGACGGGCTCAGAGCAGATCGTCGTCGCGGTTGTCGATACCGGTCTGCAAATGGACCACCCTGACATTAGTGCCTCGCCAAATGTTGTGGCGGGCTGGGATATGGTCTCTGATCCGCGCATGGGCAATGATGGCGATGGTCGCGACTCAGATGCCAATGATCCCGGCGATTTGTGTGACCCCAGCGTGCCATACGCTGAAGACAGTTTTCACGGTACGCATGTGGCAGGCACCATTGGCGCAGCGGCGACAGATAATGGATCTGGTGTTGCTGGCGGGGCGTGGGACGTCAAAATTGTTCCCGTCCGCGCCCTTGGCAAGTGCGGAGGGCGACTGTCTGATATCAATGACGGGATCCGCTGGGCCGGGGGATTGATCCCCGGTGAAGACAGCGATGGCAATGAGATATGGAACGACAATCCAGCTGACATCATCAATCTGTCGATTGGACTGTTTGAGTTCTGCCCTGCATCGCTTCAAGACGCGATCGATTCCGTGGTCGAGCGAGGCGTTGTGGTTGTGTCCGCAGCGGGCAATGCGCGGGTTTCGACGAAGTATTACGCGCCGGGCGGCTGCCAAAACGTGATTACGGTTGCGGCCGGAGATGCGCGCGGCCAGATCGCGCCATATTCCAATTTTGGCGAAGATGTGGATGTGCTCGCGCCGGGCGGTGATTTATTCCGTGATGACAATGGCGATGGACGCCCAGATGGTGTGTTGTCGACCAAAGCCTCGTCTAACTGCTATGACCCGGTGACCGGAGAAGGCGTGGACAATTGCTATTATGCCTATGAGCAAGGCACCAGCATGGCGGCGCCGCACGTTTCAGCTGCGCTGGCTTTGTTGAAGGCGCGCAACCCGGCGGCCGATGCCGGGGCGCTAACGTCCATGTTGATGGCGGCGCTGGACCCGCGCACCGATGCGCAATGCGCTGGGGAATGTGATTTGTACCCCGGCACTGCGCCCATTCCGGGCAATGATGGTATGTGCTATCGCCCGTGCGGTGAAGGATTGCTGAACTTGGCCAACGTGCCAGAGCAATCTGTTGGGACGGCGAGCGCAGATGGGGGCGCGCCTTAGATGTCTGACAAGCGGGTGCCATCTATGCATTTTGGCGGGCCTATGGGGCTCGCCGGACTTGCCTTGTTGGCAGGCGCGGCTGGCATCGTGATCTATGATGGAACGCAGAATGGTAATAACGCCACGCCCACCTCTGTTTCAGGTGAACCGGGGACGAGCACGCAAATACCGACAGATGCAGACCCTGACCCGCGTCCTGATATTGACGTGCCGATTGTTCCGAAGCCGCCAATTGGCGAGCCTGAGGACCCTGAAACACCGCCAGAGACGCCCGTGGCGGATCGCCCAATAATGGACAAACCGACCGAGGTGACGCCTAGACCGGCGCCAGTGAAACCTCAAACGGCCCCGCCTGAAAAGCCAATGAAACCCGCCGCTTTGGAACGCGCTGAGGCGACCTTTATTGTGCGGATCAAGGGCGCGCCAGAGATTGATGAAGCGGCAAGATTGTTCCGAAAAGATCGCGCCGCCGCCGAAAAAGCGTTTGAGAAATATCAGGCTGAAACGCCGTCTCTGAAGGGGTTACGTCTTGTTGGGGCGAGCTATTCGGGCGAATTGAAGCTGGCTTATGATTTTGAACCGGGCGTGTCACCAACGCGGGCCGAAGTGCGAAAAGTTCAGAAGAGAATTATGGCTGTGGACGGCGTGGCCTATGCTGACCCGGATTATATTGCCCATCCCGGGCAGAAGGATTGATGGATGACCAAGACGATTGCGATGGTGGCCGCGCTGGCCTGTGTGTTTGGCGTTTCAGCCTGTGACCAGTTTGGCGGGTCGGATACGGTGGAAGTGGCGGATATAGAGCAGACAACCGATAGCGCCGCAGAGGAGATGGTGACGCCTGAGGCGGCTCCAAAATCGCGGCCAGTGGTGACAGAAAAAGAAGCTGAGATTGATTGGGCGGCGGCGCGGGAAGATTTGGCGTCTATTCCCAGCGAGGCGCGTGAGGACAGTTTCCAAATCGCCTCCGGAAATGACGCGCCGCCCGTTCCTGTATTGTTGCCGACGGGTATCGTGATGCCGGCTGGCGCAGAAAATCAGATTAAGTTTCAACCCTTGTCGGATGGCTATTTCGCGGCCTATCCGGGCGTCACCTATGATGTGATTGTGAATGGCACCAATGAAGTCATGGGAGACGGCGCACGCAGCGCGCCTGAGGACCGGGCAGAGCGGTTCCTGGCAACCGCGTCTGGCGCTCAGGTGGCATTTTCTCGCTATGGCGCTGACTATCTGGTGGAGTTTGAATGTAATGAGATTGATGGTGAAACGGGTACGTGTCTGACAGAGGACGAGGCCGTTGAGGTTGCGCGTAAACTGGTGATTGCAGGGACGAGATAAATGTTGAGTAAGCTATCGGCGCCGATTTTGGCGTTTGCTCTGTTTGGGCTGAGCGCGTGTGATGTCATCCGGTATCCGGGCGATGGGCGACCCGCGCCAAAGCAGCCGCCGGCCATTCCTAAGGGCGCTCCGAGCGCGCCGCCGCCGCTGACGCCCGTTGAAGATCCGTATGGGACAGGGTTTGAAAATGATGAGACGGATACCGATTCAGGGGAGACCAACCCTGAATCAGATCCAAGCGATGCAACGGATGTCAGTGACACCACTGAGACGCCCGCGGATGGCGCTGAAGTTGATGTGACGGAAACACCGGACGATACTGCCGAGGCCGGTGAAACAGATACAGACACCATCACTGATGAAGATACAATCGATTCAGAACAGCCGGAGGAAACGGGCGACCCTGCAATTCCAGCCGAGCCTGACTTGCCAGTTGAGCCCGCCTTTTCATATTTCGGGCCTGGCGCGCTTTTGCCGGGGTCCGGTCAAGGAGAAACGGAGCAATTGGTCCACGCGCCTGATATGGTGTTTCCAATCAAAGAGGCCCCGGCCTATTTGCAATCTATGGTGTTTACCTTTGGCGGTGGCATCGGGGGCGGCGACCAATGCGATTCGCGCAATTATGCCTATCCCTGGCGGGACAATTTCTGCGAGACCCGGTCTCGCAACCGGGTAAGCCCGTTTTGCCCCACGGCGAAAATCCACCAAGGTCAGGATATTCGGGTCGGAACTCCGCAGGACTGCAACACACTGCGCCGAACATCATCAGATGAGCGCGCTTTGCATGAAGTGGTGGCGGTTGAGGACGGTGTGATTTCTCATATTGGCAGCTACAGTGTAAATCTGAGATCAGGCGGGCGTATCTACAAATACATGCACATGAATATGGATGCGCTGAGTGTTGAGGCAGGAGACGCCGTCAGCGCTGGTGATAAGCTTGGGTTTGTGTCGAATGATTTTGGCGGCACACCCACGACGTTCCACCTGCACTTTGAGATTGTCGAGAACACCTCAGAGTATGGCTGGACGCATGTGCCGCCATACTTGTCTTTGGTGGAAGCCTATGAACGCCGGGAGGCTGGGTTTGGGGAAGTCATAGACGCAGGGGCGGTGGGCGTTGCCACAGCGCCGATCATCATTCCGGATGGATTTGAGATTATCGAATAGCCGATCAGGTTGGCATGAAGGTTAGCGCCACGCCATTATTGCAATAGCGCAATCCTGTCGGTGCCGGGCCGTCATCAAACACGTGCCCCTGATGGCTCAGGCAGCGCGCGCAGTGATACTCCGTGCGGGTATAGAACAGTTTTGTGTCTTCGCTGGTCGCCACGGCCCCGGAGATGACATCGTAGAAACTGGGCCAGCCCGTGCCGCTGTCATATTTCGTATTCGATTCAAACAACGGCAAATCACACCCAGCGCAATGAAACGCGCCTGCGCGGCTTTCATCATTGAGCGGCGACGTGAAGGCCCGCTCGGTGCCGTCTTGACGCATGACATTGAACGCCTTGGGAGAGAGCGCCTCTTTCCAGTCCGCCTCGGTCAGGGTTCGCCATTTGGAATCGGCATAGAGATCGGCCTCCGCACTGGCGGTTGCCGTTTTGTCACTCGAATTTCGCGCGCCGGAACACGCCGCGAGCACTGTGCCTGCAGCGCCAATCAATAGGGCGCGCCGGGAGAAATTTTGCTTGGTCAAGGTTTTCATATCCTCAATATAGGCCGCGCCGAGGTAAAACGCGAAACACACTCATGTGAGTGGTCCGTCAACGTAAATCTCACCGTCAAGATCATCGAGCGTTGTTTGTAGGTGCGCGCGTACATCCTGAACCGCCTGATTGTAGACGACGGGCCCAAGGGTCTGGATAAAGAGGTCGATGATGTCGCTCGCGCGAAACTCACTCAGGGGCTCGTCAAACTCTGTTTTGAACAGGGTTTGAAGATGCCGGGTAAGATCCGCGCGGCGCTCATCCGATAGCGCAATCGGTTTCATACAGGCCTAGTTTTTCAGCTTGGCCTCAAGCACGGCGATGCGCTTGTTCTGAGCGATCATGTGCAGCGTTAGCTCCTCGATCTTCTCCAGTAGCGCGCCATTCATGGCGTTCAGGTCAATGCCATCCTTTTGCATGGTTTCCGCCGATGCGATGCCGGGCAGGTGTCCCTTAGACGCGATAAAGGCTTCGACTTGCGGAAGGGGGCGAAGGGCATAGTCAGCCGCGAAGACATGGTCAGCAGTGGCAACATGATTGCCCTTGATACGGATGACGCCATCGCCTGCATCGAGATGGATAACGGTTTCGCCTGCATCATTCTTCAGCGCAATGTCACCGGCTGCGCCTTCTCCGCCCGCATAGATATTGGCGCGGCCACCATCAATGTGCATACGCATTTTGCCATCGTCTGAGAATAGCGCAATGTCGCCGTTTGAGCCGCCGCCGCCAACGCGAATATTTCCGTCACCGCCATCGAAGAACAAAGTCTGCTCATCGGTGCCGGATTGCAGCGAAATATCACCAGACGCGCCGCCGCCGCCCATTTGTAGATTGGCCGTGCCGCCATCCAGGTGCACTGTCTTTTCGCCATCGGTGTTCTTCAGCGTGAGATCGCCGCCTGAGCCTTCCCCGCCCGCCCAAATGTTGCCGCCCGCGCCGTCGAGATGGATGCGCAGTTTCATATCATCAGACCAGACGCCCAGATCACCATTATGACCGCCGCCGCCGAGGCGCATATTGCCGTCGCCGCCATCAATGTGGAGGCTGTCATTGCCTTGCTCATCGCGCAGGACAATGTCGCCAGATGCGCCTTCACCGCCCATGACCAGATTTGCGCTTGTGCCATTCAGGACGCCGGTCTGTTTGCCGTCGTCATTCTGGATTTCGGTTCTGCCTTTAAGGTCTGTCATCGCTGGGAGTTCCTTTTTTGTGTAAGTTGAATAAGGCCAGTTTAGGGGGCGAAGCGAGCTTTGTCTCGTTTGGGCCGCATGTCTATTCTTCAGGCGTATCGGCGGCGCTATTGCGTCCGAAATTAACTTCGCCGCTGTCTTGTCCGGCGTCAATAATGGCTTTGCGGATGGAGCGCGCGCGGGTGAATTCTTTCATCAAAGCGTCGCCGTCTCCCCAGCGGATGGCGCGTTGCAGCGCTGCTAAATCTTCAGAAAACCGGCCCAGCGTTTCCAATACGGCGTCACGATTGCCGAGAAACACATCGCGCCACATCACAGGGTCAGAGGCTGCGATGCGGGTGAAGTCTCTAAATCCGCCTGCCGAATATTTGACGACCTCTCCCTCCTCCACGGTTTCCATGTCGAAGGCCGTTGCAACGATGTTGAACGCAATCAAATGCGGCAAGTGGCTGGTGATCGCGAGCACCCGATCATGACGGGCAGCGTCCATTGTTTCGACCTTCGCGCCGAGCTGCTGCCAGAACAAGGTAAGCTCATCGACGGCGCGACTGTAGAGCGGGGTTGGGTTCTCCAGCGGCGTCAAGATATGCCAGGCATCCCGAAACAGCGTGGCAAAGCCTGCCTCTGGGCCAGATTGCTCTGTTCCGGCAATAGGGTGGCCGGGGATGAGGTGGATATCCTCACGCATGGCGGTCTGCAGGGCCGCGATTGCGGAGGTTTTGACCGAGCCAACATCGGTGAGAATTGCGCCCGGTTTCATATGCGGAATGGTTTCCTGAGCCACGCTCTCAAACGCGCCAACTGGCACGCATAGGATAACGCAATCGGCGGTTTCAACGGCGTCTGCAGGGGTTGAAGCGACATCGCCAAGTTCAAGTGCGATCAGCCGAGCATGCACGGCGTCGTTCACGTCATAGAGTGTTATATGCGAGGCGGCTTCATAGGCACGGGCCGCGCGCGCGACTGACGCGCCAATCAGGCCTGCGCCAATAATGGCGATTTGATTGAAGACTGGCTCTGTCATGGACGCGCCCCGGCTGTTTCTGCGCCGTCTTGGTGAGCAAAGCGGGGGGGAAGGTCAAGAATTGATTGCGGGCCTGCCCGCGGGCCGCCCAACGCTGTTGGGAGCGTTGCATTGAAGTTTAGTTGGTTTTTGCGCGCTTCACGGCTGGATTTGACGGGGTCTCGCTCATCACACGCAAGACATCGGGCAGACCCGGGCGCCCAAGGGCATAGCCCTGCAACTGGTCACATCTCAGCAATTGCAAGATGGCCGCTTGATCTTCGGTCTCAACACCTTCGGCAATCACCTTCATGTTGAGGCTGTGGCCAAGCGCAATGATAGATTTCAAGAGCTGTCGACCTGTGCGGCCGTCTTCAAGCTGCTGAATGAAGGCGCGGTCAATTTTCAGGCCGTCAAACTCAAACTTTTGCAAATAACTTAGCGACGAATAGCCCGTGCCGAAATCATCAAGCAGCACTTGAACGCCAAGCGCTCGGAGCTGTTTCATCGTCTGTTGGGCTTTGCCCGTGTGTGAGATCAGAACGCCTTCCGTGATTTCGATGCGTAAAAGTTTCGGATCGACATTGTGGCGCTTTATGGCGCGCTCGACCGCTTCTGCGAAACCGTCAACGCGGAACTGAATTGGCGAAACATTTACCGCAATCGGGATATTGCCCAGCCGCTTGATTTCGCTCAGCGCCTGATCAAGCGCCCAGTCACCCAATTTTGAAATCAGGCCTGTTTCTTCTGCTATTGGAATAAAGACACCAGGTGAGCCTGCGCTGCCTTCTTTGCCGGGCCACCGCATCAGGGCTTCGGCGCTCACCAGAGAGCCTGTCCGAGCGCACACCAAAGGTTGATAGACCAATTGGAGCCCGCCCGTGGCCAATGCAGTATCGAGCTCAACGCCGATTGTCCGGCGGAGTTTGAGGGCTTCATCCATCTCTGATTTGTAGATGCGGTAGCCAGAATGTTCTTCGCTTTTTGCGACATACATTGCGACGTCGGCCCGGCGAAGCAGTTCGCTTGGGTCTTCAATGTCAGCGTCGCTTGGCGCGATGCCAATGCTGGCCTGAATATTGATGTTGTCGCCGTCGAGCTGAAAGGGGTCAGCCATAACCGAAGCGATTGACTTGGCCATGAGGAGCGCGCGGCTTGCGGCGTCTTTGCCTTCAATCATAAGCGCGAACTCATCACCGCCCATGCGTGCCAGCCGACTGCCCTCATCGAGGCAAGTGACGAGGCGTTCGCTCACGGCTTTCAGCAGTTCGTCGCCTTTCAGGTGTCCAAGCGTATCGTTGATGGCTTTGAAGTTGTCGAGATCGACAAACATCAGGGTCAGGTCTTTTTCGTCGGACGACAAGGCATCGGACAGCGTCTCAAGCAGGCTTTCCCGATTGGGCAAGTCTGTTAGCTTGTCTGTCGAAGCGATCTTACGTGTGCGGGTTAGGGCGCTCTTAAGCAGGTCAAGATGGTGGGACGAGCGCCAAAGCAAGACGGCGCCGAGCAAAGCAAGCGACATGTTTGCAAGCATCAGAAGAGCGAGAAAGCTCATGTCCGCTCAACTCTATTTTGATTGGTATTTGCCATGATCACGCCACGCCTAGTAAGACTTACAACACGTGGAATTATGACATGGCTAGCTTCATAAATATTTGAATGTAGGGTTCAAATCGCCAGTCTCGTATTAACGATTTGTTTGCTGTTTGAAGACGAGGCTGCAGCAACAGCTAACTGTCGATGGCGTTCTCGTCGCGGTCCCCGGTGCGAATTCTGATGATTTTATCGAGATCATGCACGAAGATTTTTCCGTCACCAATTGTGCCGGTATTGGCCGCTCGGGTGATGGCATCTGTATACCGCTCAACATCGGCTTCCAAGCACGCCACCTCGACCTTCACTTTCGGCAGAAGACGCACCTCATATTCTGCGCCGCGATAGACTTCTGTTTTACCCATCTGACGCCCAAACCCGCGCACTTCCGACACCGTCACGCCGTTTGCGCCAGCCTCGGAGAGCGCATCGATGACGGCATCGAGGCGGCTGGGTTTAAAAATGGCGATAACGAGTTTCATCTGCGGATCTCAGTATGTTGCAAGTGCGAAGGTACCTTCGTCGGAGCGTTCGTCAATGACTCTTGGGATCCTGGCTGCGATTTGATGCAGGCTTGGCGCGGCCCGGAACGCGCAAACGTTCAGTCGCTGGAGCCACAGCGCCGCCGCCCGGCCGGGCATAGAGGCGCTTCACCGCCTCCACCAAAACAACCCCGCCAAACCCTGGGGTGAGTGTGCCGCCAATCGTTTCCCACCCTTCAGCGGCGGAAGTTACGAGCCGGGTGGCGAGCGGCGGCATGTGTAGCGCGGTTGTACTGGCGGTCACTTGAAACAGTCCGGTGGATAATAGGCTTATCAGTTGGGTTCGGCTCCATGGGCGGCCATGACCAAACGGAGTGCGGGTGGCGCGTGACCAAACCCCCGCGCGGTTTGCGGCGGCCAATACAATTCGACCTTCCGGCGCAGTGATCCGCCAAATTTCGCGTAAATAGGCGCTTGGGTCCCCTGCTTCTTCTAAGCCGTGCAGAACGATGACCCGGTCAAACAGGCCATCAGGGAAGGGCAGGCGGTTGTCGCCGACGGATACAGTGGCATTGCCGCGACCCGCGCAGTTCCAGTGCGCCGGTCCATGACCGGACGGGATGGCGGCAATGCAGCGGCTAGCCGTCTCCGAGAAAACGCCAAGAACGGGCAAGGCATATCCAAGGCCAAGCAGAGAGAAACCATTTGCAGGGCCCCAAAGATCGGTCAATTTTCCTGATAGAACGCGGGACGCCGCCGCCCCTAAAGACGACGCGTAAAACCGTTCAAGCGTTACAGCATCCTGACGCATCGTTTTGCCTATGCTAAGTTCATGACACTTCTGCCATGCAAAGGACGGCCCATTCCATCATGCTTCACATACATCAGTTTCCCTGCCTGAACGATAATTATGGCTATCTCGCGCATGATGACATCAGCGGAGACACCGCTGCCATTGATACCCCGGACGCGTCCAAATACCTCGACGAGGCCGCTGAAAAAGGGTGGACGATCACCCACATCTGGAACACGCATTGGCATCCAGATCATGCAGGCGGCAATCTGGCGATCAAAGAAAAGACCGGCTGCAAGATTGTTGGACCGGCGGGTGAGGCGGCGAAGATTCCGGGCATCGACCAGCAGGTTGGCCAAGGTGACGCGGTGCAACTTGGCGCGATGACGGCGCACGTGATCGATGTGCCCGGCCATACGCTGGGTCATATCGCATTTCACATGCCGAGCGAAGCGGTGGCGTTTGTCGGCGACGCTGTGTTCGCGCTTGGCTGCGGCCGCGTTTTTGAAGGTGACGCAGCAATGATGTGGAGCAGTCTCAGCCGCCTTCGGGACTTGCCGCCTGAAACGCTGCTCCATTGCGCACATGAATATACCCAAGCCAATGCCCGCTTTGCCGAGACAATCGAGACGGGCAATGCGGCCCTGATGGACTATGTGGCAGAGATTGACGCAAAACGCGCACGGGGCGAACGCACAGTGCCGATGCCATTGGCGCGCGAGATTGAGACCAATCCATTTCTGAGAGCGGATGTGGACGCTGTGCAGGCCGCCATGGGCACGGCGGGCGATCCGGTGGCGACATTTGCCGCCGTCCGGGCCCTTAAGGATAAGTTTTGATCGGGCGAGATCCTGGCGACACCACGCCGCCAGGATTGGGCTTAGCCCGCAATATATTGCGCGCCGTTTACGGTCATGGTTGCGCCGGTAATGAAGGCGGCTTCATCGCTGGCCAGATAAGCGCACATTGACGCGATCTCTTCGGCTTTGCCGAGGCGGCCGACCGGGATCGTGCCAATAATGCTCTCCAGAACCTTCTCAGGCACCGCGCGTACCATTTCAGTGTCGATGTAGCCGGGGCAGATCACGTTGACGGTGACGCCTTTCTTCGCGCCTTCCTGCGCCAGCGCTTTCGTCATGCCGATCAGGCCAGCTTTCGCTGCTGAATAATTGGCCTGACCAAACTGGCCTTTTTGTCCATTGATCGAGGAGATGTTGATGACCCGGCCAAAGCCTCGTTCACGCATGCCTTCCCAAACTTGACGGGTAACATTGAAAGCGGAGTTGAGATCAACATCCACCACCTTGTCCCATTGTTCTTTGCTCATCTTATGAAACGGGGCGTCCCATGTGATACCGGCGTTGTTGATAACGATTTCAACCGGGCCGAGATCGCTTTCAATTTGGGCCAATCCTTTGCCGACCGCTTCATAATCGGACACATCGAATTTGTAGCATTTTACGCCGAGATCGGCCTCGCACTGCTTGGCGGCCTCGTCATTGCCGCCATAATTGGCCGCGACATTGAAACCTTTGGCTTTCATGGTTTCGCTTATGGCCCGGCCAATGCCTCGTGTGCCACCTGTAACAAGTACCGTTTTCGACATGATTTCTCCTTTGGTTTTCGTGTGCTGCCTTGTTGTAGACGCGAATGTGCGATGCGTCCAAGACGTTCAATAGATGATTGGTAGAATGGGTAATCTATGCGAATATCCGGCCAATTGGTGAAATTTGCTGCCCAGATGTGAGGTGGCTGAGGGCATATAATGGCGAAGAAAAAGAAGACCGATGGTGTGGTTATCATCAAGAAGTACGCAAATCGTAGATTGTACGACACGTCTAGCTCATCTTATGTGACCTTGGATCATCTGTCGGATTTGGTGCGGGCTGAGCGAGATTTTGAAGTGCGTGATGCCAAAAGCGGCGAAGATCTGACGCGGCAGGTTTTGACACAGATTATTTTTGAACAAGAGACCAAGGGAGAGGGCGCTTTGCCGCTCAACTTTCTGCGTCAATTGATTGGATTTTATGGCCGCGGCGCACAGGCTGTTTTGCCAGCCTGGCTCGATATGTCGATGGACAGTTTTTCCAAGTCTCAAAAAGAATGGCGACAATCGACCAATCCATTGTCCATGTTTGAAAAGCAAGCCAAGCGCAACATGAAGATATTCGAATCGGCCATGAAGATGTTCCTCAATCCGCTGGGAATGAACCGCAAAGAAGACTCGGCCACAAAAGCTATGAACGGTGCGCTGGATTTACAAACCCAAAGCATGGCGATGCTGCAGGCCCAAATGGCCGCGCTACAAGAACAGATAGAAGTGCTGTCCAAGAAGAATTGAACGCTTGTCGCACATGACGCAATGTAAAGTGCGCCATGTGTAGCGGTCTAGGTTTCGGAATTAGCCAACCAGATCGCCGCCAAAATCCCGGCGCGCCGACACGATGGTCACAACGACACCTGCCAAAACATCCAGCAAAGTCATCGACATAAGGATGAAAAAGGTCGACGTCGCGAAATTGGCATTCAGCAAGAACAGTACAAGGCACAGAATAAACAGCATCATCGATACGGCATGGTTCATGATGGTTGCGGTACCGGTTGAGGTCGATTTCAGGATCTCAAGAAACAATAGGGCGATGGCGAGCAGGATAATCGCATCGCCATTATTCAGCGTCCATTTGACGCCAGAAATCATCGGCAGCGATATGAAGTCATTGCTTAACAAGCCGAGCAAAGGCGACCCGGAATTGGCAACAATCTCGCCGAGTTCGTTGACTTGAGTGTCGCCGCCGCTGAACACTGTCAGCAAGGCATATAGCGCCACTGGAATGATCAGTAACGGAAAGATTCCAAATATCATTCGCATCATGTTTCCCTTCTGAGTCTCACTTTGCCGCGCCGATTTGCCGCGCGTTTTGCGATCTTGTTGCGCCGCTGCCGCGGCAGCCATGAGAGCAACTTTGCTGTCTTTTTCCACGGAATACCACCCGACACCAGATATCGTTAACAAGTGTTTACCGTAAGTCACGCGCCGTAGCGAGCCAAGTTCGCGTCGCAATACAGCAACACGGCCTGGAGAGACCCAAATTAGGAGGCAGAATGAGCCACAAAATGAGTCAAAGGCATTTTATTTTCACCGGCCCGCCGGGCGCCGGTAAAACAAGCGTTTTGGACGTGTTGCCGGACGACGTGCGCACAGTGCCGGAGGCGGCCCGCCGCGTGATCGCCGCGCAGCGTGCGCAGGGCGACCAAGATGTTGGAGATGCAGATCCATTGCGGTTCCTGGCGCTCATGAAGGATCAATGCTTGGCAGATATCGCTGCAGCGCCGCCTGAAACGATAAATGTGTATGACCGCGCACTGCCTGACTTAGTGGCCTATGCGGCCTTTTTTGGCGTTCCGCGGGCGCCATTTATGTCTATGGCGCAGGGCCATCGCTTTGCGCCGCGTGTGTTTTGGTTTGCCGCTTGGCCAGACATCTATGTGACCGACGAAGACCGCAAAGCGACGCCGCACGAACTGGCCATATTTTCAGACGCCTTACGGGCAGCCTATCTGAGCTTAGATTATGAGTTGATCAATGTGCCAAGGGCGAGCGTCGCTGAGCGTGCCGCCTTTATCGCTCGTCATATTGAGCTCTAGATCTCATCTGCCGCTTCGGGATTTCGCCGCCGGCGGACCAGCCACATCACCCCGCGCATGTCAGAGAGTGCGGCCCAAAGCCTGCCAAAATTATTGTAGTTTGAGACGCCCGTTCCGCGTTCGCGGTGGCTGACATTGCGAAACTCAACATCAAACCCTTCGGCGCCCATCAGTGCAGGCATGTAGCGGTGCATATGATCGAAATAGGGAATTGAGAGATAGGCGTCGCGGTACATCACTTTGATGCCGCAGCCACTGTCATCGCAGTCATCCCGTAACATGCGGCGGCGAATGCCATTTCCGAACCGGCTGCCGAAGCGCTTCCATGCGGTGTCTTTGCGATCGGCTCTACGCCCCATGACCATCTTTAGGTTTTCCGGCGCGTCGGCGCGGGTGAGTTGGCGATAAAGATCGGGCAGATCGGCCGGGACGTTCTGCCCATCGCCGTCCAATGTTCCGATGATGCGCCCGCGGGCCGCCTGAACGCCGGACCGGATGGCCCGGCTTTGGCCTGCATTTTTGCGGTGGCTGAGGACACGAAGCTGCGGAAACCGGGATTTCAGACCTGCCAGAACGGCGCGGGTATTATCGGGGGAGGCATCGTCCACAAACACCATCTCATAGGCGCGCCCGTCCAATGCCTCAGCGATCTCTTCAATCAGGCCTTCAACATTGCCAGATTCATTGTGGACAGGAACAACAACGGAAAATTCAAGAGACTGGGTCACAGGATCACACGAGGCCTTGGCTAGCTATCTTTGTGGCGCTGCATACGCCGTTGCGGCAGGGAAAGCGAGACCCAGCGTCCGCTTTGACTGATTTTGAGGCGTTCGAGCAACAATTCAGGCGGGACAATAGGTGCCCGGCAGGGTATGCCGGAGCCATGACGCTTCTTGATCGCATGTCGACGGGTCCAAAAGCCTGGATCATCCTGTTTCTGCTGACATTTACGGCAGCTGCGCCCGGCGTTTTCAACCTTCCAGCACTTGACCGAGATGAAAGCCGATTTGCGCAGGCCTCTAAGCAAATGCTGGAGGATGAGGACTATATCCGCATCAAATACCAAGATGAATTGCGCAATAAGAAGCCCGCTGGCATCCATTGGCTTCAGGCGGGTGCAACGGCGCTGTTTACCGGCCCAGAAGCGAAGCAAATCTGGACTTACCGGGTGCCGAGCTGGCTGGGCGCGGCGCTGGGCACGTTGGCGTGCTTTTGGTGTGGGATTCCGCTGATTGGCAGGCGCGCGAGCTTTATTGGCGCAGCGCTGTTTGGGTCAACGCTGCTGCTGACCAGCGAAGCGCATATCTCCAAAACAGACGGCGTACTGGTGTTTTTGACGACGCTGAGCATTGGCGCACTGGCACGGCTTTATCTCAATCACAATGAAAACCGATCCCGAACTTCTTTTGGTGATATGCTTTTGGCGCGGGACGAGACGAAAGGGGCCAAGCGGCTCGCGCTTTTGTTTTGGCTGTGCATGGGGCTTAGTTTCCTCATTAAGGGCCCTGTGACGCCCATGGTGGCAGCCTATGCGGGTTTTGGTGCGTGGGTCTGGGCGCGTGTGAGCACGGGCAAGGGCGGCGACTGGTGGCGCCCGCTGATCTGGTGGCCAGGCGCATTGATCTTTGTAGCGCTGGTGTTGCCTTGGTTTCTATGGATTCAGGCGGCGACAGATGGGCAATATGTCAAAGGCGCGGTCGGCAAGGATTTGAAAGACAAATTCGCAGGGGCCTCTGAGGGGCATGGCGGCTGGCCACTTTACCATCTCAGCCATATTCCCGTCTGGTTCTTCCCGGCAACCTTGTTGGCCATCCCAGCCATCATGGCGACGTGGACCGCGCTAAAAGGGACCGGGCAAGCCGCCGCAAAAGCGGGGCGGGACGGATTGAAACTGTTTGTGATCATTGGCGTGATCGTGGGCATTCTGTCTTATCTTTTACCGCTATTGGTTGGCGCGGTGCCGGGCCTGCCGCAAAGCGTGATTGATCTGACGCGCAATGGTTTGCGCCCGGCGTTTCCTGCGATCCTTTTGGCGGTGTTTTGGAGGGTGTCCAGCCGTCCGTCCTGGCGGGCAAATGACGCGATCGCTGAGCCGATTAGCGATGAGACCAAAGCGTTGCGCTTTTTGGTGTCATGGGCGCTGCTGACGTGGATGTTCTTTGAGCTGATGCCGACCTTGCTTAGCCATTACATACTACCCGCTTATCCAGCTTTTGGGCTGCTGTGCGGGTTTGCGGCGGTGAAGATGATTGACGGGGCGGGCCTGCCAAAAGCGCGGGGGGTGTCTTTGGTCTTATTTGGAATCGGAACGGCGGCGCTGTTAGCCGTGTCATGGCCGGGGGTGGCCGTCTTTTTCATGGAAGAAACGGCGGGTGATTTCAAAACAGTGGCTGCGTCGAGCGTGCTGGAGAGTTGGCAGCCCTACACGTCGTTTCCGATGTGGCTGTGGTGGATAGGGTTTGCGTTGGCGGGGTTTGCGATTGCTGAGTTTGCCCGTCGGCGCGATGGGGTTTCAATCATTTTAGCTGTGGCGGCCAGCGTGGTGCTGGGCTGGCATGTGCGCACGTTTATGCTGCCGAGCCAGGTTTGGCTGCAACCGACCGAAACGGCGCGGCTGGCGCTTGAGGATGTGTGCGGTGTGCCGGGGACGTCATGCCTCGATGCCTCAACCCGCGATGGCGGGCTGGTCGCGCCGCCGGAGCGGATTCTGGCGCTGGGTTATGCCGAGCCAAGCTATGTGCTGACGTTAGGCACGCAAAACTTGCACCCGCCGGAAACCCCGCTCGATTTGCCGAGCGAAGAAAACGCCTATCCGGTGGTCTATCTGATCAATTTTGAAGACCGAAAAGCCGCCATTGCGCCAACAGAAATGATGGCGCAGTTGCGCGATCAGGCGGTCGGAATGAACCGGTGTATTACCGCGTCAGAGCCATATTATGCGCTCAACTATTCCAATGGCGACCCGGTACATTTTCGTGCGATCCGGTTTGATGCCGCCGCTTGCGGAGCAGATACCCCTTAGCGCGGCGCGCGTTTCGCGAGGATGCGTTGCAGGGTACGGCGATGCATGTTGAGGCGGCGGGCCGTCTCAGACACATTGTGATTGCACAGCTCATAGACGCGCTGAATATGCTCCCAGCGCACGCGGTCTGCTGACATTGGGTTTTCTGGCGGCGCAGGTTTCGCATCCGGGCTGGCGGTGAGCGCTTTGACGATGTCTTCGACATCGGCCGGTTTCGCCAAATAATCAATCGCGCCCGCTTTGACCGCTGCAACCGCCGTTGCGATGGCGCCATAGCCGGTCAAAATGACCGCGCGGGCATCGGGGCGATATTTCTTTAGCACTTCGACCACTTCAAGGCCGCTGCCGTCTTCCAGACGCAAATCAAGCACAGCGAAGGCCGGCGGGTTCATACGCGCAATATCGCGGGCTTCAGACACATTATTAACCGCAGACACGACGAATCCACGTTGAGCGAGGGCCCGGGCCATGCGTTGAACGAAGGGTCCATCATCATCCAGCACCATGCAGGTGCGGTCTTCGACCCCTTGAAGGCTATCGTGTAGCTTAACTGTGATCGGCCGATCCATGGGCCTCTCCTTTGCTTGCTAGGCCGAATATGGGGGCGTTGCGTCCACTATTCCAGCCCAGTTACCTCGAGTGCGTCGCGCGGCCACACGGCCTGAACAACGGCGCCTGTACGGGGCAGCGTCCTGTTTCGGGTCGCAATCCGTCCGCCAGTGCGTTCAATCAGCGTTTTTGCAATGAAGAAGCCAAGTCCCATGTCGCCCCCGCCTAACTGGTCTCCGCCGCGTTCAGAGACGTAGGGTTCGCCCAGTTTTGGGATCACTTCATCAGCAAAACCGGGGCCATCATCACTGACGGTAATGATAATTTGTGTGTCAGACCATGCGGCGGTGACGCTAACAGCAGTATCGGCAAAACTTACCGCATTTTCGATAAAAGCGCCCAAGGCATGCAAAATTTCAGGGCTGCGGGCGACGGTCATGTGTTTCCCGCCTGCTTCCGGCGGCGGCTCTGTCACCACGTTCAGATCAACCCCGAGGCCAAAATGGGGCGCAGCGGCTTCTTCAACCAGCGTACTGATCGGCATTTGCGCGTGGACAATGTCTGTTGCGTCGCGCGACTCCCGAATGGAGTTCAGAATCCCGCGGCAGCGTTCGGCCTGTTCGGCAATCAAGTGCACGTCTTCAGCAAAGGGATGGTCATCTGCCAACTCATTGGCGAGTTCCTTGGAGACCAGATGGATTGTGGCCAAAGGCGTGCCAAGCTCGTGCGCGGTCATGGCAGACATCGCGCCAAGCGCCGACAAGCGCTGCTCGCGGGCCATAACAACGCCAGCCGCATCCAGCGCGCGCACCAGATGGGCTTCATCCAGACTGATCCGCGCCGCTGACACGGCAAAGAACGCGACGCCCACGGCTAATGCGATGAAATGCCCGGCTTCAAATAGAGGCGGCACGTCCAACATTTCGCCTTGTATCCACGGCAACGGCCATGGCGCGAGCGGCATCAGCGCCGCCAATGATAGCGCAATGATCGCCACCACCACGGCCCGCCATCGCCGCAGGCTGAGCGCGGCCACCGTCACCGGGGCGACCAGTAGCAGCAGAAAGGGATTGTCGAGGCCGCCCGTCACGGCCAATAGCGCGGCGAGCTGCACGGTATCGAAGGAGAGTTGCACGACCGCTTCCCAGCCTTGCGTTAGACGCTGGCTTTGAAACGCGAACGTCAAAAACACATTCATCCAGGCCGACGAGGCGATAATTGCCAGACAAAGCGCGAGTGGGACCTGAAAGTTCAAAATGAACGCCACGAACAATACGCCAATGGTCTGCCCGGCCACCGCCAGCCAGCGCAGCGTGATGAATGAACGCAGCCGTGTGCGCCCTAGCGCCGATTGAACAGAGCCCAGATCCTCTGGCGCCAGCGCAAAAAGAGATGGGTCGAGGCCGTTTTTAGAGTCGCGTGTTACGTCTTCCATGGCCGCTTTATGCGGCAGCCTGTCGCTTGCGCCAAGCAAGGCTTTCGCGCCATAGCCACTGCCATGATGACTGCACACATATCGAGATGGATTTTACCGGCCACCGCTGGCCTCTTGCTGGGCGCGTGCGGCGGGCAGGACACGCCGCCTGCTGCGTCGCCTCA
>CAZXVJ010000016.1:33781-61609 GCA_964644385.1 uncultured Hyphomonas sp.
TTGAGCCGGGCCTATCCTGAAATTGGCGGGCCGATTGATTTGATCGATCAAGATGGAAAATCGGTGACGCAAGACGACTATGCGGGTCAATCAACTCTGGTCTTTTTCGGGTTCACCTACTGCCCGGATGTGTGCCCGATGACGCTGGTCACGCTGAAGCGCGCTTATGACCGTTTGCCGGATGGCGTGACGCCGCCGCAGACGCTTTTAATCAGCGTCGATCCTGAACGCGACACGCCGCAAGAATTGGCGTCGTATATCAAGAGCAATTCATTTCCAGATAATCTAACCGGACTGACCGGAACGCCAAGTCAGGTGCGCGCCGCGGCAGATGCCTTCATTGCTGATTATTCGCGGATCGAACAACCGGACAGCACCGCGCTCTATACGATGGACCACACATCGCTGATCTATTTGATGGATGAAAACTGGCAGCTAAAAACCTTCTTCACGCATGAAGATACGGATGAGACGATTGGCGCCTGTCTGACTGAGGTATTGAAATAGAAGCTGAAGGGGACTCTCGCAGCGGCTTAATCAATGCGCCACCCAGCCGCCATCTATGCTGAGGTCTGCGCCATTGATTTGGTTCGCATCTGGCGAGCAGAGAAAAGATGCAAAACCAGCAACTTGCTCTGCGGTAACGAATTCTTTTGTGGGTTGGGCCGATAGCAGGACATCTCGCTTCACCTCCTCTTCGGTCATGCCGCGCGCTTTGGCGGTGTCGGCGACCTGCCCCTCCACCAACGGCGTGTAGACATAGCCGGGGCAAATCATATTGCAGCGCACGCCATGCTCAGCGCCCTCCAGCGCGGTGACTTTGGTGAGCCCGCTAATGCCGTGCTTGGCGGCGACATAGGCCGACTTAAACGGTGAGGCGACCTTCGCGTGTGCGCTGCCCATGTTCAGGATGCGCCCCCAGCCTTTATCCTTCATGCCAGAGATCGCCATCCGCGTCGTGTGGAAGGCCGCCGTAAGGTTGAGCGCGATGATCAGATCCCATTTGGCCACCGGAAACTCTTCCAACGGGGACACAAATTGTACGCCAGCATTATTGACCAAAATGTCTGCGCCGCCAAAGTCGCGGGCGACATAGCCCATCATGCCTTCAATGGCGTCCGGATCGGTTAAATCCGCATTGACGTAGCCAGCCTTGACGCCATGCTGCTTTTCCAAATCAGCGCGCATCGCTTCAATCTCGCCCGCGTCGCCAAATCCGCTCAGCACAACATTGTGCCCGTCACTGGCAAACCGCGTGGCGATGGCTTTTCCGATGCCACTGGTCGACCCCGTGACAAGTGCAGTTTTTCGCGTCGGCATTGGAGACTATCCTTGAGGCGAGTGAATGGAAGCCCTAGGGTTACCGCGTTGAGCGGTTCATTTGAACCCTCATGCGCAAGGAAGTATCTCGGCATGGGTGCAGAAATTACAGCTTTCGTTGAAGCGTTCCCGCGCTTCCTGCTTTGGACAGCGTCTGCTGGCTTGATGCTGGTCGTCGCCAGCGTCGTCTACGTCTTGCTGACCCCGTGGAAAGAACTGGCACTGGTGCGCAATGGGAACGGCGCAGCGGGCCTTGCGTTGGCAGGCGCGATCGTCGGCCTGGCTATTCCGATTGCCTCGACGCTGGCGTCCAGCGTGTCCCTGATCGATCTGGTGATCTGGGGCGCGATTGCGCTTCTGTTGCAACTGATTGCCTACCGCGTGGTTGATATGCTGCTGCGCGATATTCCCAAACGTATTGAGGACGATGAGGCAGGTGCAGCGATCGTGCTCATCGCTGCGAAACTTGCGTCAGCGCTGATCCTGGCAGCAGGTCTCTGGGACCCGGCATTGCAACGGTTTTGAGTATTGGTCTTGACGGATACTGACGGAAAGGCGTCGCCCTCGTGAAGTATATTGATCTGTTTGTATATGTTTTAGTGCTGGGCGTTCTGATCGTGGTGTTGACCGGGAACAATCGCGGCACCGACGCCCCGCCGGCCCCGCCAACCACCGTTAATGATGGGCCGCTATTGCCGCCGCCATCTGCCTTTGACGAGCAGATACTGGTACAAATCGAAGGCCCGAAGGATGGGCTGGGCACCGCGTTTGCGATCAATAAGAAAGGCCAATGGGTCACCGCGCGCCATGTTGTCGATGGCTGCGCCAGCGTTGGGCTGTTGGTTGGCCCCGGGCAATACATTCCAGCCAGCAAAGTGGTGGTTGATCCAGGCCGAGACCTCGCCATCGTCACGACCGGGCGCAGCCCGGAAGCGGTCAGGCTCGATCTTTCGACACCGCTGCGCGTGGGCACGCAAGGCTTTGCTGTGGGGTATCCGCAGGGGCGCCCCGGTGAGGTGGCCACAAAGTTGCTCGCCCGGTCCCGTTTGATCAGCCGCGGACGCCGCAGCGGCGCAGAGCCGGTGCTGGCATGGGCAGAAGTCGGCCGCACACGCGGACTGATGGGCTCACTCGGCGGCATTTCAGGCGGGCCAGTCTTTGATACCACCGGCACAGTGCGCGGCGTGATTGTCGCGGAAAGTCCGCGCCGGGGCCGCATCTACACCACCGCGCCGAACTCTCTGGATACTTTTCTGATCGAAAACGCGATCCAGCCCATAGACGGCGATGCCGCGTCCTTCTCCCTGAGCACCTATGGCCCGGCCTCTGACAAAGCCCGCCGCAAATTGCAGGTGGTCAAAGTGGTTTGCAAAGTCGGACAAAACCGATGACGCATTTTGCGGACCGCTTGATTGATGCTGCGCGGCAGCTTGGCCCGCTTTGCGTGGGGATTGATCCGCATGTCGGCCGTATTCCGGCGCTGTTTGGCGGAGATACGCCGGACGGAATTGAGGCGTGGGGCTGCGCTGTGGTGGAGGCGGCGACAGGCCGCGTCGCTGCGGTCAAACCACAAGCGGGTCTGTTTGAACGACATGGCCCGCAGGGCATGGCGGCGTTGCAGGCCGTGTCGCGCGCGGCGCAGGCGGCTGGACTGCTGGTTCTGATGGATGCCAAGCGCGGCGATATTGGCTCGACCGCTGAAGGGTATGCCGCCGCTTACCTAGGCGAAGATGCACCGTTCCCATGCGATGCGTTGACGGTGAACCCCTATATGGGCCTCGACACGTTGGAGCCTTATGTGCGCGAAGCTGAGGAGAATGGCAGAGGCGTCATCGTGCTGACCCGCACGTCCAATCCCGGCAGCGCAGATTTTCAATCTCAGGATATGAACGGGGTGCCGCTTTATGCCCGCGTGGTTGAGGCACTCGCGCCGATGGTGAAGCGTCTTGAGGGGGCCAGCGGTTGGTCCAGTCTGATGATGGTGACCGGGGCGACAGGGCCAGAGGAGGCCCGCGCCATTCGCGCGCTGAGCCCAACCGCCTTATTTTTGGTGCCAGGCTATGGCGCGCAGGGCGCGGGTGCGCAGGAAGCAATGGCGGGGTTTGTGCCGGGTCGGCGCGGAGAAAGCGGCGGCAATGGCCTTGAAGGCGGATTGGTCAATGCGTCGCGCTCGGTGACGTTTCCACCCGATGCGCAGAATGCGGAAACCCTGCCAGAGTGGCGAAATGCGGTGATTTCGGCGATCGATGCGGCGCAAGCTGACCTGCTGGCCGCCGTAGGGTAAGTCTCGACAAATGGCCACAATGTCTTAGCATTATGGGCATTGCGGCGTCAGATCCGCACGTAACAATTGATAAGGGGAGATTCGCCTTGGCTTATTGGCGTACGATAGTAATGGCAGGCGCAGCGTGCGCTTTGCTCAGTGCATGTGGCGGAAAATCCGAAACGGACGCGCCCGCAACCAAATCGACGAATACGACTGAAGCACCGAAAGCGGATGCTGATCCGAAGACTGACGCGGCGCCAGAGGCGTTTGCCGCTGTTGATACGGCGCGTATTTCAACCGCCAGCGCAGGTGAAGAATGGCTTACCTATGGCGGCACATATTCTGAGCAGCGCCATTCGACCCTCACAAATGTGAACACTGACAATGTTAACCGACTAGGCGTTGCGTGGACATATGACTTGGCGACCAATCGCGGTGTGGAGTCGACCCCGATTGTGGTCGACGGTGTGATGTACGTCACCTCAGCCTGGTCAGTCGTATATGCATTGGACGCGAAAACGGGCGAAGAGCTTTGGGTCTATGATCCAGACGTTGACCGCGCGGTGGGTGTTAAAGCCTGCTGCGATGTCGTGAACCGCGGCGTGGCGGTTTATGATGGAAAAATCTATGTCGGCGTGATCGACGGACGGCTAGAGGCCCTTGATGCCAAATCGGGCAAGAAGGTCTGGAGCACGGTCACGGTTGATCAGTCTAAGCCCTACACCATCACTGGCGCGCCGCGCGTTGTCGATGGCCGGGTGATGATCGGTAATGGCGGCGCTGAACTTGGTGTGCGCGGCTATATCTCTGCTTATGATGCGAGTAGCGGTAAGAAGCTGTGGCGCTTCTACACAACACCCAACGCTTCGAAGCAGCCTGACAATGAAGCCTCAGACTCCGCCTTCAAAGAGGTCGGTAACGTCACATGGGGCGATGATGGCGAATGGATTACCTCTGGCGGCGGCGGCACCGTGTGGGATTCCATCGTCTATGACGAGGTTGGCGACCAGATCATTTTCGGTGTCGGCAATTCGTCTCCCTGGAACAGCGATTTCCGTGATCCGAATGGCGGTGACAATTTGTTCGTGTCGTCCATCGTGGCGGTTGATGCAAAAACGGGCACCTATAATTGGCACTTCCAAACCACCCCGCGGGATAATTGGGATTATACGGCCACGCAGACCATTATTCTGGCGGACTTGCCGCTGGGCGAAAATGGCGCGACGCGGCGCGTGGCTATGCAAGCGCCCAAGAATGGCTTCTATTATGTTCTGGATGCAGAGACAGGCGCGTTCATATCAGGCGAGGCTTTTGTCCCCGTCAATTGGGCCACCGGCCTTGATGAGAATGGCCGCCCGATTGAGATTCCAGAAGCCCGTTATGGCACCGAAAGCTACGCGCAATCGCCGGGACCACTCGGCGCGCATAATTGGCACCCAATGGCGTTTAACCCCGATCTGAACCTGGCTTACATTCCCGCACAAGAGATTCCGCAGGAATACCGACGCGACCCTCGCCATGAAAGTTCACCGGGCAACTGGAATACCGGCGTCGATTTTGCGGCTGGGGTTCCACCCGTCGCTGGCCCGGCCGTGCGGGACTTCCTTCGCTCTGCGATGAAAGGGCGATTGATTGCCTGGGACCCGATTGCGCAAAAGCCGCGCTGGACGGTCGAGCACAATAATGCCTGGAATGGCGGCGTGCTTTCGACCGCTGGCGGGCTTGTCTTTCAGGGACAGCTCGAAGGTGAGTTCGCCGCCTATGACGCGGCCACCGGAGATAAATTGTGGAGCCAGAATGTGAAATCAGGCGCTGCCTCTGGCCCCGGCACCTACATGATTGATGGAGAGCAATACGTCACAATCACAACTGGATGGGGCAGTGCGTATGGCTTGTCAGCGGGCTTTGCCTATGACGAAACCGTGCCATCAACCGTTGGCAAAGTTGTGACGTTCAAACTGGGCGGTAATGAGCTTATTGCTGACGCTGACTTCCCTATGATTGAGCGTATTCCAGCCGCGGCATCTTTTGGCGATGAGGCAATGTTGGCCGACGGCGCGGTGCATTATGCGCGCAATTGTACGGTCTGCCACGGCCCCCTCGCCGTTAGCTCAGGCGTCCTGCCAGACCTGCGCTGGTCGCAGATCACCGGCAACGAGACCTCATGGAACAGCGTTGTGCATGACGGAAATCTAGCCGGGAATGGCATGGTGTCCTTCTCCAACGTGCTCAGCAAGGAAGAGACTGAGGCGATCCGCGCCTATGTGCTGGCTCAAGGCCACGCTTATGTGGATGCCCAGGGAAGCGGAGGCAACTAAGGGTCCCGTCCCAAATTCAAACCAGCCCCGTTGCCGCTATGGCTGCGGGGCTTTTTTGCGTCCAAAATTGCGTGTAGCGGTTTACTTGGCGGCAGGGTAAGATGCGCCATGCATATCATTTTGGGTATTTTTGCTTTGATTACGTTTGCGTCGGTTTGGGCGTGGCGTTTGCGCGTTGCGCGTGATGCGGCGCGGGAGGGCTTAGAGATCGCCCGCACCGCTGCCAATCTGCCGCGTCGCTTGGCGTTCAAATATAAAACCGGGCAAAACGGCATCTCGCTGATCACCGATCCAAGAGAGGCGGCGGCCATCATGTTGATGGAAGTTGCCCGCGCGCGGGGCGGGCCACTAACGGTTCGCCAATCAGAAGTGATCGAAGCCGAATTCGTTGCGAATTTTGGCTGCACCCAGCAAGAAGCGGAAGAGATCGCCGCCCATGCGGCCTGGGTCACCAATGATGCGCCAGACCCGGCGACCGTGATGCGGAAACTCTCCAATGTCATCGTTTCATCGCCTGATCTTGGGCCGAAGGAAGTGGTGGACTTTGACGGTATGCTGGTCGCCGTCTCTGAGGCAGAGGGTACGCCGACGCGCGATCAACTGACGCTTTTGCAATTGTTCCGCGATAAGGCGGGCCTTCGGACCTGACTGCAGGCACCTGAGGCTTGCCCCAGCCCGCTGAGGCTGGCACACCCGCTGGCATGCAAGACGCCGCCTCATCTGCCGCTTATGCCGCTCGTGTCCGAAAGGATAACTGGGAAAACTTCTCCGTCCTGCGTC
This sequence comes from uncultured Hyphomonas sp., assembly GCA_964644385.1. Lineage (GTDB taxonomy): Bacteria > Pseudomonadota > Alphaproteobacteria > Caulobacterales > Hyphomonadaceae > Hyphomonas. Next base: position 40,466 of record CAZXVJ010000016.1, read on the forward strand.
ATGGCGCGTTTGATGGCTTTCTAGTTACGTCGAAAAATTCCGGCACCCATTGGCTGAAATATATGTTGGCCGTCGCTCTCGCCGACACCTACGGCATTGAGCGCCCCAAATACTTTTCTGAAAACGCGGTGCGCCCCTATATCAGCTGGGCCAAGGATAAGCCCGTTCATGCCGCGCTGCCAAAGCTCGCCTTTAGTCACACCATTCCGCATCGCCTCGCCGATTGGGGCTGGGCGAGGGGGCTGGCGGGTCTGCCGCCCTATGTGCTGGCCATCCGCCACCCCATGTCCATTCTCGCCAGTCATCATGCCAAGTGGGAGTATGATATCAAAGTCGACTGGCTAACCTATCTGAAAGGCGATGCGACGGGCAAAAAGTATCGCTGCGACATTCACTGGCTTGCCCGCTTCTGGAACCGATGGGGAGAGGTTGAAGCGCGCTACCCCGGCACCATTCTCAAAGTCCACTATGAACAAACCCAGAAAGATCCGCGCGCCACGCTGGAAGCGGTCGCCAGGCATTGGAACCTTGCGCTCACGCCCGCAGCGATCGACGCGGCCCTGAACGAGGGCACCAAAGAGGCCATGGCCAAAAAGATAGACCCGGACGCCGAACCCAACGTATTGCAAAACAGAAAGACAGCTCTGTCTGATCTGTTCACAGACGACGCCTTGAGCCTCTACCGTGAAGGTATCGCCGATCTATTCCGCTTCGATCTGGGATATGATTTGCTCAATCTGCCCACGTAAACAGGCGCCTGTTCTCAGATGCGCGCGGGCACGTGAGCGGTCAGTCGCGATAGGGAAGCGCGTCACAATTGCCGGATAGGCGTTCGCCTGCAAACGCCCGCGCCACGAAAGGTTTGGACTCCGCCTGCGATCGGTTGAGCGCCGTCAGATGATCAAAACCGTCATAGACGTGCGCTTCAACCTGCGTGCCCGCAGCGCAGGCAGACGTTACAAACCCGGCCTGCATGCGCGGCGGGGTATCCCGGTCGATGGACCCGGTGCCAACAAATAGAGGCACCGGCAGGGTCAGGGTTGGAAACTGCATCTGCGCAAAGGCTTGCTTCAATGGTTCGGTCGGCGGTGTGTCAAACGCGATGTCATAGGTCAGCCCCGCCGCTTCAATCTTGCCCCGCATGTCGCGGTTGCAAATCTTCGCCACACCGCGCGCCAATGGCAGCGCCGTCTCAGACACATAATCTTCCACGCGAAAGTCGGGATCAATCTGTTCAATCAAGGTGAGCGCCAGAAAATTATAGCCGAGCATGGGGTCGACCACGTCGTTTGGCCGGGCCTCCTGAACGGCGATGAGCGCGTCTGGTGTAAAGAATGGCACGCCAGTTGTAACAACGCCGCGAATGTCGAGCTCCGGGGCATAAGTGCCCGCATGCCCGGCCGTCGCAATCGCTGCGCCTGCGCCTTGTGATTGGCCGGCAATGACAACGGCGTCAGACAGCGGGACGTCTGCGCCCTGCACCGCGCGGATGACATCCAGATTGCTGAACGCTGCCGGCCGCGTGGCGAGATATGGGTGCGTGCCGCGCGTTCCCAGCCCCTGATAATCAGAGGTCACTATCGCATAGCCTTCCTCAATCCAGCCCTGAAGGTGTTCATTGTGAAAGGGCACGTATCCGGTCCAGGTCGGCGCGCAGACATCTGCAATGCCAACCGTTCCGTGGGACCATAATAAAAGTGGCCAGCCGCCCTCTGGCGGCGTGCCGGGTGGCAAGAATAACCCACCAGACACAACAATCGGCGCGCCGGCGTCTGGGCTGGTTTCAAGACCGTTGGTCGAGGTGTAGAGCAAGCGAATATTGGTCGCAGCGCCGGGAATAGATTGATGCGGCTCTAGCGGTTCCTGACGCAGCAACACACCTGGCGTTGCTGGCACAGCCGCGTCAAACGTATAGAAGGCCGACACACCGCCATCGCCAAGCGCCGCGCTGCGTGTTGCTTGGCCTGCCCCTTCAACTGGCTCCGCGGCAGGATTGTCTCCCCCGCACGCAACCAAGAAGATGGCGGCAACTCCAGCAAATAATCGTCTCAGCATGTCGGTGTCCCTTTCGCGCTAAGCGCCGCGTTTATCATCTGCGTATCGAATGGGTTCGAAAACGCGTTGGCATAGCTATTGGGTGATGTCTTCACCCGTCTCCATAAACGTCTGCATTCCAGCCGCCGCGCTGTCTGTTTTTAGAATGTCGTAGAATCGATGCTGTTCGGCCCGAAGGCCATCTATGAGATCCGTTGAAAGCGCACTGCGGACCAATTTTTTGGCGCTCGCCAATGCCTCTGCCCCGCGTTCGGATAATTGTTCAGCAATCTTCAATGCCGCCTGCAGCGCGTCTTCGGATGCGTCGTGAACCAGTCCAATGTCTTTGGCGTCCGTCGCCGTCACGGTCTGGCCAAGCAGAATAAACTCAAGCGCGCGCGCTTCGCCAATCAGTCGCGGCAAACGCTGTGTGCCGCCGCCGCCCGGGAAGATTCCGATCCGCGTCTCTGGCAAGCCAATCAGTTGAACATCTTGTTGGGCCACGCGGAAATCGCACGCCAGCGCCAACTCAAACCCACCGCCCATGCAAACGCCATTTATGGCGGCAATGACGGGCTTGCCTGCTTCCATTATGGACATTGTCAAATCGGCAAAGGGGCCAGCCTCAAAGGCAGTTTGATCGATGGCCCCGGCGCGAACGGCCTCTCCCGCATTGATAATTTCTGACACGTCATAGTGGCGTATAAAAACGTCATCTTCGCCGGTGAAGATGATGGCGCGTGTATTGGCGTCATCAACACCCGCGCGGAAGGCGGACAGTAATTGCGTGCACCCTTCTGCGGTCAGGTAGCCTCGTTCCGGGTTCGCATACCGAATTATGGATATGCCGTTCCGCGTTTCGGTTGTTACGTTCACCATCATCGACTCCAATTTTTTGATGCCCCACGATGAGGGGGCGCTCTAAAGACAACCTGTTAAGAGCTGGCCGCATCCTTCACATATCCGCTAGACCGCCCGGTTTCATCATAGTCGATCCACCATGGCTCGGCTTCGGCTTCTGTCTCTAGTCTTTGCATCGCCGGGTCCGCGAAGACGGCGGCGCTGTAGATTTTTCCGGTCTCGTCGAGCGGCAAGTTCCACGTGCGAAAGCGCGTGACCACCGGCGCGAAGAACGCATCAGCGGCGCTCCATTGGCCCAGCAGAAAGTCACCGCCACTACCAAACTGGCGGCGTAAGTCGGACCACAGCGTCAGCACGCGGGTGACATCAGTGTTTAAGGCGTCGGTCATCTCTGGCGTCTCTTTGCGGGCCCGAATATCCATCCACGCGTCAGAGCGCAGCGCGGGGAACCCAGCATGCATCTCAGCGGCGGCGGCGCGCGCGGCGGCGCGGGCTTCTGGCTGGGTCGGCCACACGGCGCCCGGCGCGGCCTGTTCGGCCAGAAACTCTGTGATCGCCAAACTGTCCCAAATTTCTAAGCCGTCCCAAATCAGCAGCGGCACTCTGGCGGTCGGGCTAATCTCTTTCAGCAATGCGCGCGTATCTGGAAAGTCGAGCGGAATGATTTGTTCTTCAATCTCCAGACCTGCCTTTCGTGCCACCAAGAGGGGGCGGATCGACCAACTGGAATAATTCAGATTGCCTAAGATCAGCTTCCTCATACGGGCTGGCCATCTGTCAGCAGCCACTTAATCGGCGTGATTTCCACGCGCTCAAACAGACCCGCCTTGGCATAGGGGTCGGTTTTGGCTTCGGCCTCCATCGCACGAAGGCTTTCGGCCTCAACCAATAAAAGTGACCCGACCATTTGCTCGCCATCCTCGCTCATCAAAGGTCCGCCCATGCGTAGGCGGGTGCCCAAGCCGAGCGCCCATTTGATATGGTCAGGGCGAGCCGCGGCGCGAATGGCCGGGCCGTCGTTTTTCTTGTCGTGGGCATAGATGGCAAAGAGAGGCATGGCAGCGGTGTCCTGTTCGGTGTGGAAGATCTGATCGTGAGAGTAGGCGAAAAGCACAGGGCCTGTCGCGCCCAAAATCTATGCGCGGTGAAGATATGGACACATGATCACACAGACTCCCAGATATGGACAGGATATGTAGTGGATATGGACAGGATATGGACACTCATTTCCCGAAAAGTCCCGCTATGGCCGTGATTGAATGATTTATTGAATATTCAGTAATGTGGGCTATAATGACGCATGAGCACTGAGACGATCGACACTCGGCAGAAGATCCTGGACGCCGCGATGGAACGTATCCATCACTACGGGTATTCCAAGACGACCATGTCCGAAATTGCCAAAGACTGCGATATGTCTGCCGGTAATATCTATCGATTTTTTGCCTCTAAAATCGATATTGCGGAGGCGATGGCCCGTAACTCGAACGCGAAAATGTTTCAGAGCCATGCGGCCATTGTGCGGGAGAAAACACCCGCGGCGACACGGCTTCGTAAGCTGTTCAGCAATGCGTTGACTGACACGTATGAACTGATTGCCGATGATGCCAAGATTCTGGAAGTCGCCGAAGTGCTCAAGCGGGAACGGCCCAGTTGGTATAATGAGCAGCTGGCGCAAGAGCGTGTGTATCTGGTGCAATTGCTAAAGGATGGGATCGAAGCAGGCGAGTTTCGAAACATGGAACATCCTGAAGAAATCACCGAGTTCATTCAGGCCAGTCTGATGAAGTTTCGCTATCCGCAACTGTTCTCTCAGCTGAACATTGACAAGCTTACGCGTGAGCTAAACGGCGTACTTGATCTGTTGCTGGCCGGGCTTGCGAAATAGCGTTAACTGGCTTTTCCATCCGCCCATACCGCATGAACAATTGATTGCCCCTCCGTCTGCACGGGGGGGCTTTAGGGCAATTGTTGTGGGTCTTTTTGAAAATTTTTTTGCAGGCACGGCACCAAATGTTGCTGCCTGGCAGATCCGCGTCATCATAAGTCGTCTGAAGGTGATGAGCCCTTATAAAACGGGCGATTCTCGCGAAAGTCATCTACGTCTATTCACGTTCAATCACTCCAAAACACCCCCCAATCGCCACAAATTGTTGCCAATCGCACCTAAAAAATGAATAAAAACGATATTGTTCATTGATAATCCATCAATGCGCTCTATATCTAACTCATCAGGCATCCAACCCCGCCTGAAATAGGAGCCGAAAAATGCAACTCTCATCAACAGAATCTCGCCAAGCCGTCTTTTCTCTTTTGCTTGCGATACCCATCGCGGCGCTGGTCCTGATCGGCACTTTGGGCATGGCTGCGCTGGCGGTTTAACCAGGTCAGAGACCTAAGCTTTCGCCCCGCGTTTGCCGCCGCCATAGGTAGGGTTTTCGCGGGCTGAGGCCTCGTCTAAAGGCCAACGCGGCCGGGCCGGCGCCGCTAGACCGTCCGTGTTTATCTTGCCGGCCAAAAGGCGTTCCGCGCCGGCAAGGGCAATCATTGCAGCATTGTCCGTGCAGTGGCGAAGAGGCGGTGCAATCAGCGTTCCGCCAAACTCGTCCACCACCGTTTGAAGCGATGAACGGATCGCCGCATTTGCAGCAACGCCGCCCGCCACAACAAACCGAACCGATCCAGCATTGGCAGATTGAAACAATTTTAAGGCACGCCGAGACTTCCCCCCCAAAACATCACACACCGCCGCTTGAAAGCTTGCGGCAAGATCTGCCCGCCGCTGCTGGGTCATTTCGTTTGCTTCTGCGGCGCGCGCAACCGCGGTCTTTAATCCGGCAAAGCTCATGTCCAAGCCGTCTCGCTTCATTAAAGGTCGGGGGAGGTTAAAGGCTTTGGGGTCACCTGTCTTCGCTAGTTGCTCAACCGCTGGACCGCCCGGAAAGCCGAGATCAAGGACCCGGGCGGTTTTATCGAACGCTTCGCCCGCCGCGTCATCGATAGTGGAGCCCATTCTGCGGTACTGCCCAAGGCCTTGAACATCGATGAACTGACAATGGCCGCCGGAAACCAACAGGAGAAGATACGGAAACGGGCAGTCTTCGCTGAGGCGTGGACTGAGCGCGTGACCTTCTAAATGGTTGACCGGAATGAAAGGCTGACCGAGCGCTTGCGCGATGGCTTTGCCCGTCATCATTCCGACCAAGACGCCGCCGATGAGACCAGGCCCAGATGTTGCCGCCACACCATCTAACGCGTCATAGCCGATAGCGGCCGCATTCATCGCCTCTGCAATGGTGTGACTAACTAGATTGCTGTGGGCGCGTGCTGCGATCTCTGGAACAACACCTCGATACGGCGCATGGTCGTCAATTTGGGAATGAATGACGTCCGATAGTAACTCTACGCCTGCGCCGTATTGAAGGCGCAAGACGGCTGCCGCCGTTTCATCGCAACTGGTCTCTATACCTAAGACTGTAACTGAGTTGCTCATATGAATACTACTCGGGGATCTGGGGTCTAAGCCCAGGCTTCAAGGTGATCTTTCCGGACGACTTTGCGAGGCGACCGCAAGTCGAGGATGAGCGACAATCCTGTGTCAGCAAACAGCGCCCGAGTCCAATTCTGCCCGGCTTCGTCCATCTCATCGTAGACAGCATGCAGACGCTGAAGAAGATAATTCCGGTAGGGCATGACAGCGGTTGAAAGCGTGTGTCCACGCCACTCAAACTCAGCCATCCCGATGCTGCGCCCGGGTCCGCTCTGTTTTAAGGTCTCGTCAGACTGTTGCTTCAGCCATTCATTGGTGAAGACGATATGGGCAGACAGTTCAGGCAAATAGTCTTCCGCCACGAACCGCATCATGGCTTTTAGCGTGTTAGGAATATCGTCCGCACTGTTTAGTTGATCTCCCGCTCTTAAGGTTGCCTCGTCGACAAAGGTCTCTGGCATATTCATCCGCTCCGTCCAGCGATGGACACGGGGCGCATGCGTTTGCATGAGATGCAGGGGTTTTGGATCACGCGCCAGATGAGGATAGAGCGGCCCGAACAAACCATAATCACCCACTGTTGGATGCCCGCCAAGTAGATAGGGGCGTTCGACCAGATGCGCATTCATCAAGGACAGAAACTCAGCATAGCTGTCTTGTATCGTTTCGAACGTTTCTGGTTTTACGCCAAACGCAACGGCAGCCTTGCGCATCCGGCCGCTGGCGTGAAGAAAGGCTGCTTGTCGCTCCTCAGCGCTGAGCCCGTTCGGTAAAACGTCCTCAAAACTGGTTGTCAAAAAGTGCAAATTATCATCGTCGAAATTCCAGCGATAATGCATTGCAGGGCGAAGCAAGCCCTCGCCACCGAACAATTCAAATAGATGAGCGACAATGCGCAATCTGACATCTTTCGGATAAATGGACTGGCGGGATGCACCTTTGTTTTCGAAATGATCCAGAATATCGGTGCCGTCCTGAATGAATTCCCCGTCGGGGGTTTCAATAACCGGGATAATCCAGCGCCCGACGGCCTTTCTCACAACCGTGTTGAATCTTTCTCCGCCTGCCTTGTGCTCGGTAAATGGAATGTGATTTCGGCGCAGATAGGCACGCACTTTGCCGGTGTAAAGAGAACCAGCCATGCCGTAGAGCTTGTGGGTGTTTGTCATTCCGGGTCTCCGGTTTTTTTGGGCAACGTTATCGATGGGTCAATCGCAACAGATGCAAACAATCGACTTTTTAGGGGTGTTATGAGTATAAGCCCGAGCGCAAATAATGAAACAAAATCGTGGCGCAGAAAGACTCTTTTGCTGAGTATTGTGTGCTTATCACCGGTGTTCCGCGCGCCGGTCCAGTCAGCTTGCATCCATTGGATCGCACGTTGTCGCGCGGATTAGTTCTCGGTGAATGTTCGCGCGAACGCGTCACGCGCAGGTGCGATAAGATAACTCGCCAGTGAGCGCTGTTGTGTCGTGATGAGGACCGTGACCGGCAATCCTGTTTCTGGAGAAATGGTCGATAATTCTTCGGCGTGTTCTGGGGCAAAGCTCACTATTGCCGAGAAGTATGGTTGCCCAGTTGCGGCGTCGATTGACCGGTCCGCGCCCAAACGGGTTATGACGCCGCTGAGCTCGGGCATCATAAGATCACGGTAGGTGTCAAAGCGCACACGGGCAGGTTGACCAAGGGAGACGTCATCAATCTCAGTGGCGGGGATACGTATCCTAACATCGTGTACGCTACCCATCGGTACAATTTGAAGCGCCATATCGCCGGGCGCTAGAGTGATGCCTGGATTCTGGGCGGCCAATTCATGTACGCGTCCTGAAATCGGTGCTGAAATTTCCAGACGGCTGAGTTTTGCGGAGATTTGTTCCAGCTGACGGGTGATGTCGGCGAGGTTTCGAGTGGCTTCTTCTCTGTTCTTCCACAACCGATCATCTGCGCGGCGGCGGATCGTTGATGCCGTGTTTCGAGCGTCCTTTGCAAGATTTTTTAGCCGAGACTCCTCTAATCGCAGGGACTGTTCTCGCTGAAGCGTATCGAGCTTTTCTCGCTCCAAACGGGTCAGGCGATTTTGCGAGACCAACTTATCAGCCACCAATTCACGTAGCATGTCTATTTCGGAATCGATCAGGCTTAGTCGGTCAGTATTCGTGGCTCGTTGTGTGCGAAGCGTTTCGAGGGAGGTTTCGGCGCCGCGCGCCTGAGCCATTGCTGCCGATACTTCTGCGTTCAGCAAAGCGCGTTCAGCGGCCAACGCACTGGACTGCAAGTCTTCTATCTTTCCGGCCTCGGTTTGTTCGCCGCCGCGTCCACGTATGACCGAGGATACGAACTGACTTTTTCCTTCAATGGCGGCGTTTAACCGATTGAGTTGAATTTCAAGTTCAAGTTTGCGCCGTTTCAATCGAGCGTCTTCGGCGCGAAGTTCGGTGCCTTCCAAACGAAGGAGTGGCTCGCCGGCGACAACTTCATCTCCGTCGCGCACGAGGACTTCGACAATCTGGCCCCCGTCTGGATGCTGCAAAATTCTGTTTTGGCCATTGGCGATAATAACGCCGCTAGCCTGCACCGCGCCGCTGATCTTAATAAGCAAGCAGGCGGCGATCACAAGCATGGTAAATAGGCCGGCGCTGATGAGTGCAAGCCGAGTGAAGCGCGCAAGGCTGGTTTGGAGCGGCGGATGCACAGACTCGGTCATGCCATTTCCCCCGCTTCGACGCGCTGAACCTTCATGTGGGCGAGAACCTCATCACGCGGCCCTGACACAGTCATACGGCCGTGTTCCAGCGACATTAGCTTTGTGGACAAGCGCATCAATTGCGGGGCGTGGGACGCAAAGATTGTAATTTTTCCGTCGCGTTTGCGTTTTGCAATTGCGCTTGCGAGGGCGGTCAGGCCGTCCGGATCAAGATGGGCGGCTGGCTCGTCGAGCACCAAAATGAAGGGATCATTGAATAGTGCGCGGGCCAGGCCAATGCGCTGTCTTTGGCCGCCGGAAAGGCGTCCACCACCCGTGCCAACTTGCGTTGCGTACCCATCAGGAAATGACAAGATTAGTTCATGAACGCCAGCCGCTTTACCGGCGGCGATGACGTGCTTTGGAGGCGCGGTTGGGTCGAGGTGGGCAATGTTCTCTGAAATGGTTGCATCCATCAGATGCACCGATTGCGCGAGATAGCCGATAAAGTTGCCGCGCGCAGACGCCGGCCATTGGGTGAGATCTGCGCCGTCGATCATTAGCCGCCCGCCTTGCACCGGCCACGCGCCGACAAGTGCGCGGGAAAGCGTCGATTTGCCAGCACCGCTTGGGCCGATGATGCCCATGATGTCCCCAGCTTCCAGCGCAAAACTGACATCCCGTACGAGCAGCTTGTCTGATTCCGGCGCGGCGATGCTAAGTTTGGTCGCGCGCATAGATTGCGATGGAGCGGGAAGGGTGAAGGATGGTGCCGATTTTGCGGCGTCCTCATCCGACCAGCTTTTGATGTTGGCCCATGCAGACCGGGCGCGCAGCAATTGGCGGTAACTGTTAAGCGTCTGCTCGATCGGCGCGATGGCGCGGGCAAACACAATGGACGCGGCAATCATAGCGCCCGGGCTGAGCACGCCCTGCACAGCAAGCCAACCGCCAATGCCCAGAACCAGGGACTGGATGGCGAGGCGTAGCGTCTTAGTAAGCGAGCTGAACATGGCGAGCAATCGCGTGCCGTCTAACAATCCTAAGCGTCCATTGATTTCAGGCACGGTCCAGAACGTTTTTGCGGCGCCGCTCATTCCATTTCCGAGGAGGGAGATCGCGTCGCTGCGAGCGTCCACTAGCATCTGATTGGCGCGAGCGACATCAGGCGCGCCTTCATTCATTTGGGCGCGGCTGAGGCGTTCGTTCCAGACGGCGAGACCGGCAAGAATAATACCCGCGACAATCACCGTCAGCCCCAAAATCGGGTGCAGCAGGGTCACGGCGAGGAAGAAAAACGGAATGGCAGGCAGATCGAACAGCGCAATCAGGCTGGGCGATGTGAGATAGCTTCGTATCGCTTCAACGTCTTCTGGTGCATTGGCTCTGGCGCTTGTATCGCCAACAGCCGCTGCCGCGAGCGCGGTTTCGAAGGCCGGCCCGGCATAGCGTTGCGCAATTTGTTCGCCGCGAATGGCTGCAATTTGGAGGCGGATTGCGTCAAACACCCCAAATGCAGCGTAAAGCAAGACCGCTATGGCAAACAGGCCGATGAGGGTTGCGATGTTCCCGCTGGGCAGGACACGGTCATAGACCTGCATCATGAAGACGGGGCCGGTTAGAAAAAGCAGATTGACCAAGAATGACAGAATGATCAGCACGCCGAAACCCGTGCTGGCTTTACGGCGTGCCTCGCCCGAAGGCGCTGCGGATGGCGCGTTCATAAGCGCTGGGGTGAGGGCGGCATCTGTCATAAAAACTCAAATGGGTTCAGCAGATACGTATAGTTAATCGACGTAAAAACGGCGTGTGAACACCGGGGGTGTTTGGCTGGACTGCGCAAAGGTTTTGTTAAGGTTTTGGTCACCATGGCAACGCGTTGGAAAGGCTTTCAGGGGTAGAGTGACGCCAATGATCAAATTTGGCTCCTTCTGCGCGGCTGCGGCGATCCTCAGCTTATCTGCCTGTATGTCCGCTACAATGCCCACAGCGCCTGTGGAGGCTGCAGCGGTGCAGGCAGAAGCCGGCAGTGATGCGTGGTGGTTGGCGTTTGATGACCCCGCACTGGAGGCTGTTGTGGCGTCTGCGCGCGCAAACGCGTTCTCTGTGTTGCAGGCCAAGGCGCGCTTGAGTGAGGCGCAAGGCGTTGAGCGCGGTGAGCGCGCCCAGTTTTGGCCTACGCTGGGCGTGTTCGGTCGTTTCGGTATCGAGGGTGATGACGATCGCTGGAACCGAAATCAAACTGAGGCGCTCGGGCTGGACCTTGCCTGGCAGGTGGATGTGTTTGGGCAAATTCGAAAAGCGGTTTCGGCGGCATCAGAGCGGACAGACGCTGGTGCGGCATTGGTTCGCGACGCTGAGAGATTGGTAACTGGCGACGCGGTGGCGACGTATTTGGCTCTGGCGGGCCTCGACGCAGAGTTAAATCGTGCGGCTGCAAGTGAAACCCGCTTGGCGGAGGCTCTGTCTAAGGTTCAACGCCTTTCCGACGCTGGATACGCTACGGACCTCGATGCGGTGCGCAGTCAGGCGCAATTGTTGGATGTGAGGGCGCGCCGGGCTGAGCTGGCAGCTGAACGGCGCGGGTTGGAAAACCGGCTGACCCAATTGATGGCGTCTGAACACCGCGCCGTGCTGACTCCAAACCCAGCGATGTTTAATTTGAGCGGGCCTGCCCCCGCGCTGCTACGCGCATTGCCAGATGCAGAGGACTTTACTCAGACGCGGCCCGATGTGCGGGCGGCCTGGAACGAGTTGTCGGCGCGGGCCGCGGAGGTCGCAGCGGCGAAACGTCAATTGCTGCCAGACGTGTCATTGTCTGCATCTGTGTTCATGGGCGAGGATGGCCGCGATATTATCAGCCCGACGAATTTGACCAATGATTTGGTGGCGCGCTTGGCGATGCCGCTGCTTGGGCGCGGGCGATTGTTGGCCAACATTGATGTGGCCGATGCGCGGCTGGCGCAGGCGGAATTGGTGTATCAAGAAACGGTGCTGCGGGCTTTACTGGAGGTCGACACGGTGCGGGCGGAGACCGAAGGCTTGCGCGAGGCATCAAGGCAACGCACGCAGGCGTTGCAGGCGGCGCGGACGGCGCTGACGCAATCTCGGCGGCTTTTTGATGCCGGAGAGATTGGGTATCTGGACGTGCTGGTGGCAGAACAGGCCTTGATTGACGCCGAACGCAAAGCCATTGCGACGCGCCGAGACTATATGATTGCCTGGGCGCGCCTGCAGGCGGCGGTGTCGCCGATCTAAATGTGACCGTGCGGGGCTGACTTATCCCGCCATCTCGTCAATCAGGCCAAGGCCAATATCGTCGGTTTGGGAGATCAACAGGTCTTCGATGAAGGGCGAGCGTGTTGGAATGGGCGCGAGATCGGTTGTCAGACCTGCGTCGAGATCGGTCTCTGAGATTGGGTCACCATTCGCATCTAAAACCCGGGGTTGTTCTGAAACGGGCACGATCAGCTTGGAGGATTCAGATGATCCGCCAATTCCAGCGACTTGATTGGCGCCCGGCAACACATCTTCCAGAGGCAACCAAAGCTGGCTGTCATTGAACCAGAACCCGTCAATCTCTGTGAGAGTGTCTGTACCCGTTTCATTATTGACCACCGTCACAGTTCCGTCTGCGTTCTGGGTGAATGTGTATTCCTCAACAAAGCCGAAATAGTTGACCTGATCATAGACGCCGGCGTCACCAATGATTGTGTCATTGCCGTCACTTTCTGCGAAGAAGTCACTGCCGCCATTGCCAATCATTGTGTCGTCGTTCGGCGTGCCGAACAGTTCATCATCACCTGACGTACCTTCAATCGGCCCGCCGTTTGGAGGCGGGACAAGCGCGGCTGACAGCGGAAGCCATTGCTGTGAGCCGTTAAACCAGAAGCCGTCAATATCGGTCAGCGTATCGGTGCCAGATGTGGTATTCACGACTGTGACCGTTCCATCTGCATTCTGGGTGAACGTATAATCTTCCCGCGCGCCGAAATAGTTGACTTGATCATACTCTCCGGCATTGCCAATGATTGTGTCATTGCCGGTGCTCTCATTGAAGAAATCACTGCCGCCATTACCGATCATAGTATCGTCAGCGTCTGTGCCGAGCAGCTGGTCATTCCCGGGGGTGCCGATGATATCTTCGCCGGGGACAAGGAAAATCTCGTCCACCGGATACCACCGCGCCTCACCCCGGAACCAAAACCCGTCAATGTCGGTCAGCGTGTCCGTGCCTGTTAGAGCGCCGACGACCGTGATGGTGCCGTCGCCATTGCGGGTGAAGGTGTAGTCATCTCTGGCACCTTCATAGTCGACCTGATCATACCCCGCGTTCCCGACAATCGTGTCGTTGCCAAGCGAGGTGTAGAAATCATCTTCGCCGCCATTGCCGAGCATCACATCATCGCCATCGGTGCCGATGAGAATGTCGTCGCCTGGCGTGCCATTGATCGTATCGCCTGGGGTTGAGGGCTCGTCTTCAAACACCATTTGTGTGCGCGAGAAACCAGGTCCAGACCAGTCAAGATCCAGCGTTGCTCGCCCGCCCGCCTCGAAATACTGAACTTCAATTGTGTGCTGCCCTGCAGATAGGTTGACTGTGCCTGTCTCGAGCACAGCTGCGTGTAGCCCGTCATTGTCGACCACAAGCTGTCCGTCAATGAATAGGCGCGCGCCATCATCTGAGGTCAGGAAGAATGTGTGCGTGCCGGCTGTGCTGGCCTCGAAGACGCCCGTGTATTGAACCGCGAAATTTTCGGAGGGGCCGTCCTCGGTGAAGCCCTCAAGTGTGTTTTCGTTTACGGTGCGCACCGTTTCAGAGCTAATGATGGTCAGGTTCGGATCGTCAAAGTTGATTTGATCGAGCGTCGATGTACCGCTGGCGATTGCAAAGATGTTCGCTTGCAATGTGCCGGGCTCTTGAGGCGCATTCGGATCGGTGATTTCTAGCCTTCCGATCTGACCAGAGCGAATATCTGCGTAATACATGAAGCCGTCCGGGCCTTGCTTAAAGTGGACGGGCCCAAAGCCATTATTGTCGGTGTAGAGGTAGATGACATCGCGTTGATCATTGCGATTTACGGCAAAAACTTCGCCTTGGCTGACATCTGTGAAGATATAATAGTCTTGTAGCGCGTCTGGATAAACATCTGAGTTGATCAGATCATCCGCGCCTGTGATGGCTTGGACTTGAAAACCCGGCTCATTCGAATTGTGCGCAAAGGCGCGGAAGGCGGGTGTGATATCAATTTGGCCAGCGTCGACGGCGTCATAGAAGGCTTGAGCGGTCGGCAGATTGGAATAGCCATTGGCTTGTATCAACTGGCCATTGTCGCCGCCTTCAAAATAGGGCCAGCCGAAATTGGCACCCGGTTCCCCGGCAAACAGGCTTTCCCATCGGTTCCAGCCGGTATTGGTAACGATTAATTGGCCTTCAGCGTCAAAGCTCATTGAGAAGGGGTTGCGCAAGCCGAGTTGGTAGACCTTCGATGCGTTTGCCCCAGCGTCGCCCGTGAAGAACGGATTGTCGCTAAGGCCTTCGCCTGTGATCGGATCTACGCGCAGGATTTTGCCCGCAAGAGAGTCGACATCCAGAACGCTCACCGCGCGAGGGTCGGTCGTGTTGAAGCTGGCGCCATCACCTGTGGAAATATAGAGCGCGCCATCGGGGCCAAACTCTAGCGATCCGCCAGCGTGTGAGCGGCTGTCCATTTTGATGTAGTCTTCAATATATTCGCCAGTGACAGGATCGATCTCAGAATCTGGCTGGGTAATGTTGGAGGTTGAGTCGACCGCGCCATTGCCTGAAATGTCGCTGAGGGACTGGCCCGCGCCGCCGAGTAGAACTGTTTTTGAATTCGGGACGATGGTTGTGAAGCCGCTGTCTGCATCCAGTTCAAAGCGCAGAACATGAGAATAGCGATTGCCGCCGCCATCTGGTCCGGCATTGCCGGTGCGGCCCGCTGTCTGCGGTGGGTCGACCACGACGAAAGCGTAGAGATACGGATTGTTCTCAACATCGGGATGGATGGCGATGTCGAGCAGGCCGCGGTCTTGAATGTTGTTCACTTCAGGGCTGAGATCGATCAGCGTGTTGAGGCGCTCGCCTGTGGTGTAATCATACAACGAAATGAGACCGGTTTTTTCGGCGAGGTACATGTGGTTGTCATTGGTGGTGGAGAATTCAAACGCGATGGGTTGGGTGCCGCCGCCAAATAGATCTTGCGCGTTGACGTCAAAGTCAGACTCTAGTGGTGGATTTACGGGGTCGGTGACCGGGTTTTCATCATCTAGAATCGCGACTTGCGTTGTCCGTGGGGCTTGGAGTGAGCCGCTATCAACATTGATCAGCGAGAAGGTGAAGTTCTCGGTCGCTTCAGACAGATTGTCGTCTAGAATTGTGACCGGCACCAGAACCCGCGCCTGACCGGCAGCCATTGTGATGGTGCCTGAGACGCCGTTGAAGTCTGCTGAAGAGGCGGTGTCGGCACTGGTGCCGTACTCGATCGTGACCGCTTGGCTGAGGTCTCCGGTGCGCACGATGGGCACAAAGACTTGGCCGGAGGCTTCATTGACACTGATCTCATTGCTTTCGAGATTAATAAAGCCCGACATATCCCGTCTCCATTTTTTGGTTTCGTGCGATGGTTGCTGGCAAGCATATATGCAAACCGCACACCGCTAATCGCTCATTTTTGTGCGCCCATTACGGCTTGAATGGAACGGAATTCTCTGGCGATGCGAACTAAATTTACAGGGCTCGCGCGCGAGGCGAACTGAGATTTGAGGCGGGCGTCGAGGCGCGGTAGAGATGCTGAGGGTATAGGGGCCAGTTGGACATGAGACGGCAGATACTTTTATGGACCATGGTGTTGCTCGTCGCTGTCGGTTGCAGCGCGCCCGACCCTCTGTCGGCGCTAGATGAATTAGAGGTGGGTGAGCGCGGCCGTGTGGTGCGCGTAATTGATGGCGACGCATTGGTGCTTGATACCGGGCAAAGCGTGCGTCTGATCGGCATTGAGGCCCCGGCCCGACCCTACAAAGAGCGCGAAGGCCAATCGTTTCACAAAGAGGCGCAACGCATGCTGGAAGATATGGCGCTGGGGCGCGAGGTTGAGCTGCGCTATGCCGGGCTGACGCGCGATCGGTATGACCGGGCACTGGCGCATGTGGTGACCGATGATGCGCTCGGCGCGCGGTTATGGCTGAATATGGAGATGATCCAGCGCGGCGGGGCGCGGGTGCGTGTCTATGCCGATACGTCGGCTGCGAATGCGCCACTGGTGCCAGCAGAAGTGATGGCGCGCGACCAAAAGCGGGGCTTATGGAAGGGCCGCGCGTACCAGATTCCATCGGCAAATGATTTGCCGCAACCGTTTGAGCGCTTTCAGATTGTTGAGGGCGTTGTGGGCGGGCGGGCCTCTACGGCAGAGCAAGGCGCGTCCTGCGAGTTTCCGGTTTTGGGATCACCGCTCAGGCTGGAAATCAAACAAGAGGCGGCGGAGATCTGTCAAATGGCGCTGGGCACCAAAGTGCGGGCGAGAGGGTATATCTTTAGGGGTAAGATGGAGATCGCACATCCGTTGAGTGTTGAGGTTTTGGCGCGAAATTGACGGGGGCAGTGCATTGACCAAACCTGCCCTGCAGCGCTAGGTTCCCCAGAACACTTCAAGAACATTTATGGAGCCTCAAATTGTGACCCCGTCTGCTGCGATTGATCCAACCCTGCCCCCTGCTGATCATTTGGCGCGCGGTGTTTTGCGGGTGATGGATATGCTGGGCTATTCGGGCGTCACAGAAATGACGCTCGCCAACGGACGGCGCACAGATGTCACGGCCATTGGCCCAGCGGGACAGATTGTGATTGTTGAGATCAAATCGAGCGTGGCGGATTTTCGATGTGACGCAAAGTGGCCAGAGTATCAGCCGTTTTGCGACCAGTTTTATTTCGCCGTAGGACGGGGGTTTCCCCACGACTTAATTCCAGATGAAGCCGGGCTTATCATTGCAGATGCTTTTGGCGGGGCGATCATACGCGAGGCGCCTGAAAACAAGCTGGCAGCAGCGCGGCGCAAGGCGGTGACGTTGCGATTCGCGCGCCTGGCAGCGGCCCGTTTGACGGCGCTGGCGGACACACCATTGTCGAGCGCACTAGACGCTGGCACGTCTCTCGCTTAGTCGCAGTGTATGAGCCATTCTTATCCCCTCGCCGATTCTGCGGAAGCGGCATTGAAGGCAGGCAATCTGACGGCACGCACACGCGCAGATGCGGAGCGTTTGGCAGATGGTCGGCAGGTTGAAGGGCTGGAAACGGAGTGGCTGTCGCTGGATGACGAGACGTCTGAGGAGGCGCTGAAACAGGCCAGCGCGCATGAAGGGCAAGGGTTTATTCAACGCTATGAAGACGATACGGGCGCGCCGGTTCTGGCGGTCACGTATTGGAAATTGGCGCCGAAAACGCGCAAGGCTTCAGGCAAATCTAAGCCGTCAAAATCTGCTCCGCTTGAAACTGAAAAACCTAACGCGTCTCTGGATGCGACTGACCATACAGATGATCTCTATTTCCGGTCAGGTCGAACAAAGCCGCGGCGGCGGCAAAGACCTGTTGACCCCAATCAGCTCGACCTGTTTGGCAGCAATGCGGGCGAGGAAACAGGCTAGTTGCATTCTTGCCTTAGTCCTCTAAGTCCCATTCGTACAAGAGAATATCTTGCGGGGGTTCCACGTCGGGCACTTTGCTGAAACAGGCCTGACCTGCCAGATTGGTTTTGTCAGTGCCGAGCCATGCATAGATACAGCCGCGGGCCTCTGCCATTTCTACCAACGCCGTGGTGAGCGCGCGTCCAATGCCTTTGCTGCGATGGCTAGAGGCCGTTCCGATTTCATTGATCCAAAGCTGTGGAGCTTTGTCCGGATGGAAGTATTCTACGCCTGATCCCATGCCGACGACGACGCCCTTTTCGACGGCGAGGACCATTACGTGACGGGGGTCTTTCAGAAAATTGTCGAGATAGACTGGATTGATCGCGTGGTCGAATACGTTCGGAGCGATCGATTCGAGCAGGCTGGAATTGCCCGCGGTAAGCGTGACTATTTGATAGGTCATGCCTGACTGACCTGGACGGCGCTTGCGGCCTTGGCGGCACTCTGGCGCGCGGTTTCTGTGTCGGGGCCGTGGCAGATGGCGACGCCCATGCGGCGGGTTTTGTAAGAGATAGGTTTGCCAAAGAGGCGGATTTGGCTGCCGGGTATTTTGAGCGCATCATACAAGCCATCGAACACGACGCCTTCAGCTTCGACGCCGCCATAGATCACCGCGCTGGCGCCAGGGCGATTGAGCGCAGTGTCGACGGGAAGGCCGAGAATGGCGCGGGCGTGGAGGGCAAACTCGCTTTGGTCTTGCGTGGCGAGGGTGACAAGCCCCGTGTCATGAGGGCGGGGGCTGACTTCGGAGAACCAGACCGTGTCGCCTTTGACGAACAGTTCAACACCAAACACGCCGTGGCCACCAAGGGCCTCGGTGACTTGCGCGGCCATGGCTTGCGCGGATTTGAGCGCCGCGTCTGGCATCGCTTGGGGTTGCCAGCTTTCAACATAGTCGCCGTCTTGCTGACGATGACCGATGGGCGCGCAGAACGCCGTGCCTGACGGGGAGCGCACGGTGAGCAAGGTGATCTCATAGTCAAAATCAACCGCGCCTTCGACGATGACGCGGATTTGGTTGCCGCGCCCTGCCGTGAGGGCGTGGGTCCATGCGGCGGCAATGTCGGCCTCTGATTTTACAAAGCTTTGGCCTTTGCCGGATGAGGACATGACTGGCTTGACGAAGACGGGGTAGCCGATGGCTTTAGCGGCGTCTGCGAGGGCGTCGCCGGTTGAGGCAAAGGCGAAGGGGCTGGTCTTTAGGCCAAGCGTTTCAGCGGCAAGACAGCGGATGCCTTCACGGTCCATGGTGAGTTGTGTGGCGCGGGCGGTGGGGATGATGCGGGCCGTGCCTGCTGCCTCGATGCGAGCCAGTTCGTCGGTGGCGATGGCTTCGATTTCGGGAACGACGAGGTCAGGTTGTTCCTTTTCGATCAAACGGCGAAGGGCGTCTGCGTCTGTCATGTCGATGACATAGGAGCGATGCGCGACTTGCATAGCGGGGGCATTTTCGTAGCGGTCGACTGCAATGGTTTCAGCGCCGAAGCGTTGCAGTTCGATGACAACTTCTTTGCCGAGTTCACCTGCGCCCAGGAACATGATTTTCGTTGCGCTGGGCGAGAGGGGCGTGCCGATGCGGGTCACTTGGATTCTTCCAGGCTAAAGCCATTGCCGGTGACAAGGCGGAGCACGACATACAGCAACAGGCCAACTGGCCCGGCGATCCATGTCAGCAATAGGCACGGGATCATGGCGAAATGATTGATGCCGCGGCGCTGGCTGTCGCGGCCCTCCCACGCGCCGACGAAAAGATCGAACACCAGATAATGAGACCAACCAATCAAGACACCATGCGGATGCGCAAACAGCGCGCTGATGCCAGCCGCTGTGGTAAAGCCGCCTTCTTCTGCGCCCATGCCGAAGAAGATGACGCCAGCGAAAAAGGCGATGTAGAAGACACCAAGGGCAAGCGGGTAGATGCCGGAATGCACCAGCGTGCGGGTGATCTTTGCGCGGGGCAAGAAGACGAGCAAGGCCCAAGCCGGGATCACTGAGAGGTTTAGGAGGAAATAGATCTGTTCATAGGTCATGGGCCGACCTTATTTGTGTCTGCCATGACGGGCAACGCTGATCTGACTATTCTTCAGAGTTTGCCAATGCAGGCCCAATGATTTCGATCCGGTTGGTCCAGACCGTGCCGCCGAAATCATTTGGGATGCTGCCCAATTGTTCGATCGTATCAATGGCGGGATTGGCGCGGGCGCGTGTTTGTGGACCGACCAATACAGCTTCGCTTCCAACGCTGGATAAGCGCTGTTGGAAACGGTTTGGCCATCCCCATGCGAGCCAACGGTAATTTTCTGGCACCGGCATCCATGTGTTTTTACAGGCATCAGGCAATCTGCCGAACCAGCCTGTTGCAGCGTATCCCATCAAGCAATCCTTGGCCTGCTGTTTGCTCATCGTGGTGACATTGGGCGCGCGCGCTTTGAAGGCCTCGACCGGGTCTTGATGGCCGTAAATGACGACACGCTCAGGTGATACGTTGCTGCGTTCCAGATAGTCAGCGAGGCGGCGGCCTTCCTGTTTTGAGCGACTTTTGATGTTGATCAAGAAGCGCGTTCTGGGAAAGGCGTCTAAGGTTTCCGATAGCATTGGCATGGCGCCAATGAATTGGCCACGGAAGGGATAGGTCTGTCCGCCGTCGGCTGTATAGCCATAGCCGAGGTCTAAGGCTTTAAGGTCTGCGGCGGTGTGGTCACGCACCTTACCGCTGCCGTTGGTTCGGCAATCGAGGGTCCAGTCATGGAAGACGGCGAACTCTCCGTCCGTTGTGGGATGAATATCTAGTTCGATCATGGTGGCGCCATAGTCGAGCGCCGCTTGCATGGAGGGCAGAGTGTTTTCCATAAAGGCGTGCGCCGGGGGCAGCATGCGCGAGGCTGTGCATGTATCATTTTCAACGCTCGTCAGATCAAACGCCTGATGGACGCCGCGATGGGCCATGAGGGTGAGAGTGCCGTCAGGCTTTGGCGCAAGCCTCGACGTGTTGAACGCCCATAGCCCGGCGCTGATGATAGCAACGCCTATGAGCGCTTTTGATCTGCGGTTCATGGGCAGAGTTTAGCGGATTTGAGGGAAGAGCATAGAGCGCAGCACTTGCGGCCGCGGTTAAGCGGCTTGGGGTCGGTTGGGTTTTCTGTTTTGGTGGATCGCGGTCAGGGGACGGCGCGGAGGGCTTCGGCGTATTCTGTGGTGCCGTGTGAGGGCGCAGTGATGCAGACTGATGGTGTTTTGGCGTGGAGAATGATGGGGTTTGATGGGCTCCATGGATTTTCCACGGGTTCACACAATGAGGCAAAGGTGACTTTGCCTTCATAGCTGAACGGTTTGGCGGGCTGGCGCTCAATCAAACTATCGGATTCATAGATGA
>CAZXVJ010000017.1:0-29326 GCA_964644385.1 uncultured Hyphomonas sp.
ATGCAAGACTACCTTCTCGCAGTCCAAACTCACGATCCAAAGATGAGTTATCGTCAAGCAGATAGAGCTTGTCGACGTCTTCGCCTTTATCAATCGCTAACTTGATCGCTTCGTCGGCCCCCTGTTGTTTCAACTGACCTCTAGTGGTGGTGATTGGGAGAGCATACCAGACCGGGATGCGGTGGCCCCACCATAACTGGCGACTGATGCACCAGGGTTGGATGTTGTCCATCCAGTTATAGTAGGTCTTTTCCCAGTTTTGCGGGACGAAGCGCGTGCTGCCGTCTTTGACCGCTTCGATGGCGGGTTTTGCGAGGGTTTTGGCGTCGACATACCATTGGTCTGTCATCCATGGCTCAATCACCACGCCGGAGCGGTCTCCGAAGGGCTGTTCGATTTTTAGCTTTTCGATCTGGTCGAGCAGTTCGGCGTCTTCAAAATCTGCGATCACCATCTTGCGCGCTTCGAAGCGGTCTTCGCCGCGCAGATATTTTGGGATGCCCGCCGCGTCGGCCTCGTCTCCGTCGACGATCGCGGCGACCGCGGTGAGAATGTTCAGCGGTGTGTGCCCTGCCCGTTTGCCGACTTCGAAATCGTTGAAATCATGCGCAGGCGTGATCTTCACGGCGCCGGAGCCTTTTTCAGGGTCAGGGTATTCATCCGCAATGATCGGGATGCGGCGGTTCACGATGGGCAGATCAATGAACTTTCCGTGCAGGGCTTTGTAGCGCTCATCATCTGGGTGAACGGCGACGCAGGTATCGCCCAGCATGGTTTCGGGACGAGACGTTGCCACCACCAGATAATTGCGGGTCTCGGTTGTTTCATTTCCGTCTTCGTCTGTGACGGGGTGCTCATAGGTGACGCCATCGGCCAGCGGATAGCGCAGGTGCCAATACTGGCCTTTGACTTCTTTCATCTCGACTTCGAGGTCTGAAATCGCGGTTTGGAAATGCGGGTCCCAGTTTACGAGGCGTTTGTCGCGGTAGATCAGGTCTTTATTGTAAAGCTCAACGAACACTTTGTTGACGGCCTGAACCATCTGATTGTTCGGGTCGCCTGCATCGCCCATGGTGAAGGCTTCGCGGCTCCAGTCACATGATGCACCAAGGCGTTTGAGTTGCTGAACGATCTGGCCGCCAGATTTTTCTTTCCACTCCCAAACGCGCTCAACGAATTTCTCACGGCCAAGGCTGGCACGGCTCTCATTGCCGCCTGCTTCAGCAAGCTGGCGCTCGACGACCATTTGTGTGGCGATGCCGGCATGGTCTGTGCCCGGCTGCCAGAGGACGTTCTTGCCGCGCATGCGCTCAAACCGGATCAGAACATCTTGCAGCGTGTTGTTCAGCGCGTGGCCCATATGCAGCACGCCCGTGACATTGGGCGGCGGAATAACAATGGAATAGGCCTGCGCGCTGGTGTCGCCGCTGGGGTGGAAGCAGCCAGCCTCTTCCCACGCTTTATAGATGCGGGCTTCAGCGGCAGCGGGATCGAAACGGTCAGCAAGGTTCGTCATGGAGCTTCAATACATTCAGGCAAAAAGAAAAGGCGCGCCGTTGCCAGCGCGCCTTCTCATATAGCAGCTTGGAAGGGTGTGGCTAGCGGGCCATCTTGGCGATGCGCTGGACTTCCGCTTCGACTTTCTCTTCCACAATGCTCGGCAGGTTATTGTCGAGCCAGTCTTTGATCATCGGCTTCAGCATTTCGCGCACAAGGCCTTCAATGGTGTTATCGGCGCCAAAATCCATTTTGGAGATTAGCTTGCCGAGCGTTCCAGCGGCCGCATCGGCGGTGTTGTCGTCAGTCAAAACAGTGTCTTGGTATTTAGCGGAAGCAGCCATGTCTTCCTCCTCAGTTGAATGTGTGTGGGAAACGGGTTCGGAAGCTGGCGGCTCAATGGACGCATCGACCGGTTCAGGGGTGGTTTCGACGACAGGATCGATAACAGACGCGGGGACAGGCTCCGCAATATCTTTCACAGCGCCCAGCATTTCTTCGAAAGAGGCCGGTTCATCCAATTCCGTGGAATCGATCTCGAAATCATCATCCGGCAAAGTTGCCATTAGATCAGACGCCGGGACATCATCATCAAAAACGACATCATCAATATCGACGTCGACATCTGAGAAGGCCAGGTCTTCAAAATCATCATTGTCAGCATCTTCGACCACCACGTCATCGGCGCGCATGGTGGATGCGGGCTCGGCTGGCGGCGGCGAGGCATCGCCGGAATCGTCTGAGATTATTTTACGGATCGACGCGAGGATTTCCTCCATCGTCGGTTCCTTGTGTGCTTCGTTCGCCATGATCAGCCCTTTGAACTTCGCTCAAGCAGAATTGCGTTTGGTTAACCGCTAACGCCAATCGGTTAACAATCGCTTGACGCCGTTTCAGATCATTTATCACAGAAACTCAGGCTGAGTACGAGATTGACCGAAATCTAACGGGTGCTGGCGTCTTCAATGATCGCGTCTATTGGCTTTTGCGTATTGCTTGATGACGCTGTGTTTGCTGCCGTTCCGAGTGGGCGAACCCCATCTTCATCAAGCGAACCAACCGCTCTCAGCAGGCTGTGGGCGGCGACATAGGAGTCGCGCTCTGCCTGAACCACAGCGAGGCGGGCCTCAAACAATTGCTGTTCCTGATCGAGCACATCCAGCGTGGTGCGCACGCCAACGGCGAGTTCTTCTTTCGCCCCTTCATAGGCAATGTCAGCGGCCTCTACCTGTCTGCGGGAGGCTTCGATTGAGCGTTGGCTGGCGAGATATCCAAACCAGGCTTGCGCTATTTGGGCATTGATCTGGCGTTCCAGGAGGTCAATTTGGCGGCGCGCCTGATTGCGCTGGAGTTTTGCAGCACGGATTTGGCTTTTGATCAGACCGCCTGACAGCAAGGGGATTGAGCCTTGCGCCACGGCAGAGAGCGCCGTGTCACGCCGCCCGGAATCACCCCATGTTTCCTGCACGCTGGCAGAGCCAACAGCGTTGATCTGAGGACGTCTTTGCGCACGCGCAATCTCAATCGCTTCATTGGCAGCGCGTTCCGCATGGCGAGCTGAAATGATACTTGGATTATTGAACACACCCGCCTCAACCGCTGCGTCGAGCGAAGCCGGCAGCGGCGGAACTGGCGGCGGCGGTGCAAGCACGTCTGGCGTTAAATTGGTGAGAAATTCGTATTGTGCAATGCTGGCCTCAAGACTGGCTTCTGCGCCTGCAAGGGCTGCGCGAGCGCCTTCTAGCCGCGCCGCAGACAGCGACACATCCGTTCGGGTGACAACGCCAACATCAAAGCGATCATTGGCGGCGCGCACTTGCTCTCCGGTGACTTCAACATTGTTTTTACGAATGGTGACGGTTTCGCGATCAGCCCGCACATCCATATAGGCGGTGACGACTTGTAAGTAGAGGTCTTGACGCAACGCGTCATAATCTGCGCCCGCCGCGTCAACACCCGCACGCGCCTGACGTATCCCGGCATTTATGCGTCCGCCCGTATAAAGCGGCTTAATCGCGCGAAGCTGAGCGGTGGCGAGCGGGCGTTCGCCATCATTAAAGCTGAACGCAGAGTTGCTCTCATTAGATTCATAGCCCGCACTACCGCTCAGATCGAGCGTCGCGCGACCAGCAGACCGTGCTTGTTCGAGCGATTCAACAGCAAGATCGGATTGAAACTGCTGTATTTGAAGCTGAGGGTTGGTGGCAAACGCGGCCGCCAGCGCATCTTCCAGCGTCTCAGACACGGCCAGGCCGGGCAGCATGAAAGCCGCTGCGGCCGCTGCAACCATAAATCGGTTCTTCATCGTCATATCTCATCGCCTCGTCATCTCTGCCGAACAGTCTTACCATCCAAACACAGGTCACCATAACCCAATACACTTTTGAGGAGTCTTAAGGCCGAACCCGGAATCGCAGAAAATAGCGGCGATTGCCGGCGGGTATCAGAACGTAAACTGAGATTTTCGATCAAATTCTGCGAATCGGGGCGGGCAAGCGTCAAAAACGTCTCGGCTGGAGGCGTGCTCTCCCGACCGCGTCATCACGCGGGCATTGCCGAGGTCGCGGTCGGTCTGCATCACATAAACAAGCCGTCCGCCTTCTGCGAGTTGCGCGGCCCATGCGTCCGGCAGAGTTTGGACCATGCCGCAGATATAAATGACATCGAATGGGCCCTGATCGGCCAGTCCATCTGCAAGTTGGCCCTCGACCGCCACCGCGCCATCAATGCCGAGTTCCAAGAACCGCTCAGTCATATCTTCGACCAGACCAGCATCTGCTTCCAAAGCGATGACCGTTTCGGCCAAATGGCTAAGCAGAGCGGCCTCATAGCCAGCCCCCGCCCCAATGACCAAAGCGATGTCGCTGGGCTTTACGTCGGCCGCCTTGATCAATTTGGCCGTGTCGCGCGGAATCCAAAGCGAGCGGTTGTCGGAGGTTTCAATCTCCATCTCTGAATAGGCCACAGATTTGCGCGAGGACGGCACAAAGGCTTCGCGGGGCGTTCGCATGAAAGCCGCAACAACAGCAGGCTCTGAGCAATCATTTGGGCGGATTTGGCTATCCACCATAATTTCTCGCGCGGCTTCATAATTCATCGCCCCGGGTCTCCCTATCAAGAACGTATGTTCGCTTTATCACGCCGCGTGGCCTGCGCAATGCGCGATACATAGCCCGCGGTGAAAAGCAGTGATTGAAAGCAAGCGCAGTCCTTGCTATCCCCGGCGTTCTGGCGGGCCCTGTGGCGGAGTGGTTACGCAGCGGATTGCAAATCCGTGAACACCGGTTCGATTCCGGTCGGGGCCTCCAGACCTATTTTTCCTTCATTTTTCGCCTCACACGCTAGTTTGGCATTGGCCTTGCTTTAATCAAGCGTATTAGGGCCCCGTGGCGGAGGATTTACGCGGCGGATGTGCAAATCCGTTTACCCTTGGTTCAACACCAAGGCGGGGCCTCCAAACTTTCTTCCCCTCTCGGGACACAAGCGAAAAAAATTATCTTCAAATGAAACAACGCGTTACGGTTTTACTGCTGAACTGCGCGCGATTTTCGGTGAGGGCTTCATACCTCGTTAACCATTCTGGGGCATCTTCGACCTTGTCTTCTCTTGGAGACACCCACCATCACCCAACGCCTCGGCGGGAGTTTTACTCCCGCCATTTTTTTTGCGGTTTGTGTATTTTTGTCGGGCTTAACGAACTGGGGGCTTGATACAGGCACATGTTCTGCTATTCCCACTTTTCGGTGGTGATCCGTGATAGCTCAGTTGGTAGAGCAGGCGACTGTTAATCGCCCGGTCGTAGGTTCGAGTCCTACTCACGGAGCCACCGCTTATTTTCCTCAGTCTCAGAGTCTGGCACAATTTCCCCAATCGCCACAAAGCGTTGATCGCCCTGTACGACAGCGTCGAACGGGAAACACGTGACCAAAGCAATGCGCGGGGTTTGGCCGTCGGTGACCAATCCGGATGAAGACGCCTGCACAATCTGCGTCTCAGTAATCTCGAACACGGTTGTTACGCCGTCCGCGCTCGTAATATCTACGCGGTCTCCGATCTCGATATTTTTCAGGAATTTGAAATGCGTATCGCGGTGGGCAGCGATCACGGCCATGCCGGGCTGACCGGGGACGGCCCCCTGCTCTAGCAATCCCGGGGCGAAGGCTAGCGCCTGTCCGCTAAAGCCAGACAAAACAATGCGGGAGCGATCAAGGCGTGGCACGGAGATTTTCGCGACGGGCCATGTGTCGGCCCAGTTCCAAGGTTTGACGCTCGTTTCGCCGTCCAGTGTTTTGGTCCACGCACGCTGCAATAGGATTTGGGCCAGTGCAGCTTTGCCACTCATGTAAACGCTTTGGGCAATGCTGGCGCCGCCGATGAGCATGATTACGCAGCCGAGCACCACCGCCAAACGCCGACGAAGAGGCCGCGATGTGCGGCCTCTCAGTGTGTTGGCGGCGAGGATCATGTGCGACGTCCAAAGCCGAACATCAGGAACATGCCGAAGACAAAGGCGAGCCCGCCACCGATCAGCTTGATCTGCGAGAGCGTTGCGGTTTGCGGCAGATCAATACCGCGGGCACGGGCCTCAGCCACTTTAACCGGATCGGCTTCAGGCTGCGGCGCGAGGTATTGCGCGTCGATCATCTCTGCTGGAGGCGCAATCCCGTCTGCAAACATGGCGGAGAAATCCCAACCGTGTGGCGGATTGGATGGTATGTCACGGCGCGCGAGCGGCGTTCCATCTGGGCGAGACGGCGTCATATCCACTGCGACGAGGCTGGTCAGGCGGCTGACCAAATCATGCGCCAGAGCCACCTTCAACACGCTTTTGTCGACGGTCTCCGCATCCAGTGTGCCGCGCGCGCGGCCGAGTTCCAGCGATGCAATTTTCTTGCGCGCCCAAAGTTTCGAGACGCCGGCGCGATCGGCTGCCGCCTCTATCGGCAGAGCGACTTTCCAGGGCTGGTTACCCGCCGTGCCAGACACCCAGACTTTACCAGACGCCGCATCGGCCTGCGCCGCGACCACAAGTGTTTCGCCCTTGTAAATATCCGGGATGGGGGACGGCCAGACTTCAACCGCGCTGCCCTTTGGCCAGTCGACCTTGAGATTGGTCACAGCGGGGGTTTCCAGTTTCGTAAACAAAGCGCCCATGCGCTCTGCAACTTCGGAGATGTCACCAATATGCGTGAACGTGCCCTGCCCCACTTCAGAGGCGCGGGTCATGAAGAAGCTATTGGGCGCTGCCCCAATGCCAACGGTGAAGACGCGGGCGTCGCCCCGGCGGGTCTCAATCGCTTCAAACAATTGGTTTTCATTGCCGATCGCGCCATCTGTGAGAAAGATGACCTGACGCAGACGGTTATCGGTTTTGTTGTGATCGATCAGCGCCTCTTTCAAAGCGGGCAGCATTTGCGTACCGCCGCGCGATTCCAGTTTGCCGACCCAGCTGAGGGCGCGGGCAAGATTTTCCGGCGAAGCGGCTTTGGGCTCAGTGTAGAGCGCTTGCATCTCGGAGTTAAACTCAATCACGTTGAACGTGTCGCCCGGTTGAAGCCGCTCAATGGCGAGCTTCAGACTTTCACGCGCCTGGCGGATCGACGCGCCGCTCATGGAGCCAGACGTGTCGATCACGAACACGATCTCTCGGTCGATGCGGGAAGCGTCGTCTAATCCGTTGGGCGGGGTGACCATCAACAGATAGTAAGGTTCGCCCTCTATCGTTTCTTTGAACAAGGCTGCGCTCGGCGCTTTGCCGGATTTGGGCGTCCAACTGAGTTCAAAGTCTCGATTGGAGGGCACGGTTTCATCTGACAGGGTGAGCGTTGCACCCGCCGCGCCGTCTCGCTGAATGCTGACATCATGGTAGGCGGAGGTAATATCGCCAAGGGTGAAGCCGGCGGCGAGATCAACGCTGAGCGTGACGGGATTGATCGGCGCGGTGTCGTCTAACAAAACTGGCGGCGAGATGCGGTCACGGTCTGGCACCGGGTCCAGCGCGCCGAAGCCAGAGCCGTCGGCGTCAAGGCGAGCGGTCTGCACAATGGCAGGCGGGTTGAACCGTGGCGTAATTGCCATTGGGAAGCGCATCGAGAATTGGTCATCGGCGAGACGGATGGTCTCCTGATACTCGATCTGCACGATAACGGTTTCACCCGGGCCAATATTGGCAACGGAGTTGGTGAACAAGTTGGGTCGTTCTTGTTCCAGCAGGCTGGCTTTGCGGCCTTCACGCTTGGCCTGTTCATAGATGCGCTTGGCTTCTTTTTTCTCTTTGATATCGCCTTCGATGTAGCGATCGCCAATTTGCATCCGTAGCGTATCGACCGCCGACTCATCTGGCAGTGGGAAGACGTAAACGCCTTCAACCCATTGATCGCTGGTGTTTTCAAATCGCTGGGTCACTTGGGTACGGGCAATCGGACCGGATACAGAGATTTTGACATCTGTCGCGAGCCGCGGCGCTTCGACATATTTACCGAGCGTGCTGGCATTTAGCAGCAGGGTGCCGGTGGTCGCCTCGCCCTTGGTCGTGAGGCGAAGTTCGCCCTGTTCACCATGCGCCGCGCCGACTACAAGCGCTAGCCCCATCAAGGCGGCAGCGCATGTTCTATACGCGAGAAGTTGGGGGATGCGTCTTGGAGGTGCGATCTGTGCCAGTGCCATTGGATTATCCTTCTTGCTCTCTAATGATTACAAGATTGTCATGTAAGAATGGGGCAAAGCCGGAGCGCTGAAAGGGCCATCACGCGAAAGTTTCAAGGCCGTGCAAAGGCAATTGTGTTCTGCCAGAGGCCGACGCGGCAACAATGGGGCAAGCCCCCTCCCCCAGCGTGATAGCTTGTCAGTTGGCCGGGTGACGCCTACGCCTGAGTACATGACGAAGACGACACAGACTGGCTTTGAGCCAATTACGAGCATTGACGCGGTGACCGAGGGCCTCGGCACCGTCGGTTACATTTCCACGCGGGCCATTTCGACCGCTGTCTATTTGGCGCAAGGTCTGCGCAAGCCCATTCTGATTGAAGGCCCGGCGGGCGTTGGCAAGACCGATCTTGCCGCCTCTATGGCACGGTGGCTGAAGCTGCCGATCCTGCGCCTGCAATGTTATGAAGGGTTGGATGAGGGCAAAGCGCTGTATGAATGGAAATACGGCAAGCAACTTCTCTACACGCAAATCTTGAAAGAGAAGCTGAACGATGTGATCGGCGATGCTGGCGATTTGAGCGAATCGCTCGGCAAGCTGTCCTCGTTTGAAGACTTGTTCTTTTCAGAGCAATTTTTGGAATCCCGCCCCTTGCTCACCGCGATGCAGCAAGATGCAGGCTCGGTTCTGCTGATTGATGAGATCGATAAATCAGATGAAGAGTTTGAAGCGTTCTTGCTGGAAGTGTTGTCCGATTTTCAAGTGACGGTGCCAGAAATTGGCACCATTGAAGCGCGCGTGCCGCCGCTGGTGATCCTGACGTCAAACAATGTGCGCGAATTGGGCGATGCCCTTAAGCGGCGCTGCCTGCACTTGCATATCGGGTTCCCGGACGCAGAACGTGAACGTATGATCGTACGCGCCCGCGTGCCGGACGTGGACGAAGCGCTGCTGTCGCAACTGGTGAACTTTGTGCAGGGCATCCGCGAACAAGACATAAAGAAGCGACCTTCGATTAGCGAAACCGTAGACTGGGCGCGCACCTTATTGTTGATGCACGCCAGTTCTCTGGATGAAGCCTTTGTGCGCGATACGCTGAACGTGCTTCTAAAACATGAGAGTGATATTGCAGCTGTGCAGCAGGATTTGCCAAAGCTGGTGCGCTCTGCGGCGGGCACCGATACGTCTGGGCGCAAAGCGTCGGGCTATCCTGATATGAGCTAGACCATTGGAACGCACCCTCACCAATTTCATCCGCGCGCTGCGATCCTCTGAGGTTGCGGTCTCAAGCGGCGAAGCGATTGATGCGGCGCGCGCCGTCGCGTTGATGGGATATGGTGACCGATCTGTTTTGAAAGAAACGCTAGGGTGCGTGCTGGCAAAATCTGAGCATGAGAAGACGGTGCACGACGCGCTGTTTGATCTGTATTTTGCGCGCCCGCCAGAGCGAGAACCGTCAAGCGCTGAGTCGAGCGACAGCGACAATGATGATGGAGGCGACGACTCTCAAGACGGCGGGGCGCCCTCAACAGATGATCTCATGTCGCTGCTGCAAAGCGGGGACGAGACGGCCATTTCAGTGGCCTTAGAGAAAGCCGCCCAACAGGCCGGGCTGGACGATATACGTTTTTCCACCCAAGTCGCCTATTTCTCTCAACAAATGGTCAAAGCGATGGGCGGGGATGGCATGCAAAAGGAATTGCTAGACGCATTGTCTGGCCGCACGCCCGAAGACGATGCGCGCGCAACGGATATTATGGCGGCGCGCAAAGACCTGACGATGCGCGCCCGTGAGAAAGCTGAACAGGCTTTCGATATTTTTGGCGCAGGTGAGACAGAACAGTTTCGCGACGACTTCGCGTCTCGCAAATCTCTTGGCGCACTCGATCTGCGCGATATGGAACGCATGAAGACACTCATCGCGAAGGTCGCGAAACGCCTTGCGGTAAAGCACTCGCGCCGCCGCCGCAAACGCAATCGCGGCACGCTGGATGTGCGCCGCACGATGCGCGCGAATGCCGGTGTGGACGGGATTCCATTCAACGTCATCTGGAAACAAAAGAAGAAAGATCGCCCCAAGATTATTGCGATTTGCGATGTTTCTGGATCGGTTGCACGTTATGTGCGGTTTCTATTGCTGTTGCTCTACTCCTTGAACGATGTCGTGCCCGATCTGCACTCCTTCGCCTTCTCCCATCGCCTCGGCCCTGTTGATGACGCGCTCGACGATCACGGCTTTGAGGAGGCCATGGACAAAATCATGAAAGTATATGGCATGGGCTCCACCGATTATGGCCAGGCCTTTTCCGACATGAAGGTGAACCATTGGGATTTGATCGATCGGCGCTCCACCGTCATTATCTTGGGAGACGGGCGCTCCAACTATGGTGACCCGAGGCTCGATTTGGTGCGCGAAATGGCGGGCCGCGCGAAGCAAGTCATCTGGCTAAACCCTGAGGGTGTCAGCGTTTGGGGCAGCGGTGACAGTGAGATGCTGCGCTATCGCCCCTATTGCACCCAAGCCAGCCACGTTGCCACGCTTAAAGACCTAGAGAAAGCCGTTGATGAGATCCTGGCGAGTTACGGCTAGACAAGCGTTCCGTATCCGGAACTTGCCAGCCCAATCGCCTCAGGGGGCGCACGCGGCAACAACGCGTCGGAAATCATCTGCAACAAGAGATTAGGCAGAACCAATCCCACGTCTCCCAAAATTTTTTTGCAATTTTGTTGAACTTATTTGGAACCGTTATCCATGTTGAAGCATAGGCTTGGTATGGAACAAATAATACAGACTTCTAACCTCGCAGAAAAAAATGAAGTTGATGAGGGTCGCCGAGAACGGCGCCAACGCGTCCTCAAAACAGGACGTATTATTATTAATAATGACGCCAGTTCGATAAATGTCGTGATCAAGGATCTATCAGATGGCGGCGCCCGTCTAAGCCTGGTTGATCCATGGATACTGCCGGTTGAATTTTCGCTCGTTATCCTCAATCCGAACGTAGGATCTCCAGAACGGAGAGCCTGTCAGCGCCGTTGGCAAAAAGGCAATATGATTGGTGTGGAGTTTGTAGAAACAAACCCCGCCGTCGACACGCGGAAAAAGAACTTTTTCGCGAACTAAAAGCTTAGACCTATGCAGGCACGGCCGCGATGCGGTTTCCGCCGACATAGGTATTGCGCTTTTTCAGCAAGGTGTGTTTGATCAAACGACGCCCTTGGCGCGCAGGTGAACCAGTTCCTCTGGCGTTAGACCAAATTCTGCAAAAACCTCCTCATTATGCGCGCCCAGCTCAGCCGGGCCGGGCCAACGAACTTCCCCTTGCGTTTTTGACATGCGGGGAAACACGTTTTGCATTTTCAAGTTTGGCAGGTCGGCATGTTCGACATCTATGATTGTCTCACGTGCCTGAAAGTGAGGATCATCCAACATATCTGCCGCGCGATAGATGGGCCCGCAGGGAATGCCAGCCGACTCCATAACTTTGTCGACCTCAGCCAGCGTCCGCGTGCGCGTCCAGTCCGCGATTAGACCGTCGAGCTGCTCTTGATGGTCGCCGCGCGCCCTGTGCGTCGCGTAGCGCTCATCCTTCGCCCATTCAGGACGGCCAACCGCTTTGGCCAAACGCGCGAACAGATTGTCTTGATTGGCGCCGATGACGATCTCACCATCTGAGCAAGGATAGGCATTGGACGGGGCAATGCCCGGCAGATAAGAGCCAGAGCGTTCGCGCGTAACGCCATTCACTGCATATTCGGCGACAGTGGCCTCCATGACCGACAAAACAGACTCATAAATCGTCGCATCTATGACCTGCCCCTCTCCGGTGCGTGCGGCATGGTGAAGCGCGGCGAGCGTGGCATTGCAGGCAAATGTCGCGGCCAGACTATCCCCAATCGAGATGCCGGCGCGCGTTGTGGGGCGATCCGGATACCCGTTGACGTAACGAAAGCCACCCATCGCCTCACCGACCGAGGCGTATCCCGCGCGTTTGTGGTACGGACCCGTCTGTCCAAAACCTGAAACGCGGGTGATAATCAGGCGCGGATTGAGGGCGTGGAGCGTATCTGGCGCAAGCTCCCATTTCTCTAGGGTCCCGGGGCGAAAGTTTTCAATCAGAATGTCTGCATCCTGTAACATTTGTTTCAGGATGCGCTGGCCGTCCTGCCCCCTCAAATTGAGGGTTATGCAACGCTTATTGCGCGCTGCAATGGCCCACCAAACCGGCTTTTCGCCGCGCCCCCACTCGCGCATCGGATCGCCCTGTCCAGGCGGCTCAACTTTTATGACATCCGCGCCCATATCGGCCAGCAATTGCCCGCAAAATGGCCCTGCGATCAGTTGTCCCAACTCAATCACGCGGATGTCTGAGAGCGGCCCTTGGCGCTGTGTTGTCACAATAAAATCTCCGATTTCCCAAGCGTGGATGTTAACCATCTATTGCTATACTGCGCAAAAATGGCACGCGATGTTTGCCTTACCGCAACGACGATCTGTTAACGATACTGGAAATAGCGCTTTGCTGCCCCCGGTCCACACCCATATAGCGCGTGGACTCTATTGGATAATTTGTTTTGAACCGTTCTATTCTCCTCGCTGCTGGTCTGATGTTCGTTCTGCTTGCTTATTTCGGCCTGAGCACTTTACTGCGCACGTCGCCAGATGACGCACCGGAAACGTCCGAGGCAAGCGATCAGCCGATTGAAGTCATCTACGCCAAGGTCAGTTCTGAACTGCACCCGATCGTTCTGTCGATCAGCGGGCAGACCGCGCCAGATAAACAAGTGATCGTGAAGTCGAGCACAACCGGAACAGTTGTCGCAACACCGGCAAAAGAAGGTACGTTTGTCCGCAAGGGCGCACTGCTCTGCGGACTGGATGTGGAAGCCCGCCGCGCCCGCGTCGACGAAGCCAAGGCTCTTTTGAACTCCGCCAATGTTGACTATGAGGCTGCAAAATCGCTCGCCGCAAAGGGCTTGGCGCCCATCAATCGTGAAACGGCTGCGAAGGCGCAGGTGGATGTGGCAAGTGCAGGGCTGAATGCCGCCAAGGTAGAGCTTAACAAAACACAGGTGCGCGCACCTTTTGATGGCGTGTTTGAAACACGTCACGCTGAGGCCGGAGACTTCCTCGCTCCCGGAACGCCATGCGGTACGCTGGTGGATCTATCGCCATTGGTGCTCACCGCCGAAGTTTCAGAAAGCTATGCGGGCCGTCTGTCCGACGGACAAACAGGCACCGCCACACTTGCCAGCGGTCAAACCTATCCCGCGACCGTGCGCTATGTCTCGCGCTCTGCAAAAGCGTCGACCCGCACATTCCTGGTGGAAGCTGCGCTGGATACTGGAGACGACAAGGTCGCGTCGGGAGTCACAGCAACGCTCAAACTCAGCCTCGAATCCGTGCCAGCTGTTTTGGTGTCACCGGCCCTGCTAACGCTTGCTGATGATGGTCAGCTTGGCATGCGATACATCGCGCCAGATGACACAATCAATTTCACCGCCGTCAGCATCATTGACGACAGCGCCAAGGGCGCATGGGTCGTGGGATTGCCAGACGATGCCCGCATCGTGACCATTGGTCAGGAATATTTGAGCACGGGCATGAAAGTCACGCCCATCCGTCAGACCGCCAGCGCATCGAGCACACAACGTGAATAGTTTGATTGATGGCGCGATTGGTCGCGCGCGCATGGTGCTCGCCATTTTGGTGTGCGCCATTATTGCGGGTGGGTTTGCCTATGCCAAACTGCCTAAGGAATCTAATCCTGACGTTGCGATCCCCTTCGTACTCGTAACCGTCCCGCTGGAAGGCGTTTCACCGGAAGATGCCGAGCGCTTGCTCGTGCGCCCCATGGAACAAGAAATCGCTTCGATTGAAGGCTTGAAATCATATGACGGCGTGGCCCTTGAGGGCGCGGCCCTGCTGGCCCTCGAATTTGAAATCACCTTCGATCAGGATCAAGCACTTCTGGATGTGCGCGAGAAAGTCGATATCGCGAAGCGCTACTTCCCCGTAGAAGCGCGCGAGCCAATCATCACAGAACTGAACGCGTCGCTGTTCCCGATCATGGTGATCAACCTATTTGGCGAATCGCCAGAACGCGGATTGAGCGAGGTTGCCGAAAACCTGCAATTACGACTGGAAGCGCTTGAAGGCGTATTAGAGGCTAAAGTGCAGGGGCAGCGTGAAGATGTCTTGGAAATCATTGTCGATCCAAGCAAGCTCGACGCATACAACATCTCCTATCAGGAGATTGCCAGCGTCGTTTCTGCCAATAATCGCTTGGTACCTGCCGGACAAATAGACACCGGCGAAGGTCGCTTCGCGATCAAAATACCGGGGCTGATTAAAACAGCAGAAGATGCTTTGAACCTGCCTGTGCGATCTGACGCGGGCGCGGTTGTTACCGTTGGCGACATTGCCGACGTGCGGCGTACTTATAAGGATCGCTCGACAATTGCGCGGTTCAATGGCGAGCCCGCCCTCTCCATCGAAATCGTTAAGCGCAACGGCGCGAATATTCTGGAAACGTCAGCGCAAGTACGCGGCGTACTGGAAACTGAAAGCCAAACATGGCCAAGCAGCGTTCAGTTCGCAGTGACCGCTGACGAATCTGAAATGATTGGCGACCAGCTTGGACAATTGCAGGGCTCAATCCTGACCGCCGTTGTCCTGGTGATGATCATTTGCGTTGCGGCGCTCGGCTTTCGGTCTGCGCTGCTGGTGGGCATCTCTATCCCATCTTCCTTTGTCATGGCGTTCCTTATGCTCGGCGCGTTTGGCTACACCATCAATATGATGGTCATGTTTGGCATGGTGATCGCTGTGGGCATCCTTGTGGATGGGGCGATTGTGGTGGTCGAGTACGCGGACCGCAAAATGGCTGAAGGGCTGAACCGGCAAGACGCCTATGCGATGGCCGGCAAGCGCATGTTCTGGCCTGTTGTGGCGTCCAATGCGACAACGCTGGCCGCCTTTGTGCCGTTCTTGTTCTGGAACTCCATGCCGGGCAAATTCATGGCTTACCTGCCGATCACGTTGATCTTTGTCTTGTCATCATCGCTGGTTATGGCCCTCATCTTTTTGCCGGTGCTTGGCAGCGTCATTGGCGCACGCCCTAAGCATGCGGCTGGAAACACAGACCTTGCAGCGCTGTCTGGCGCAGAGGGCAACCCTGACGATGTCGGCGGGTGGCTTGGCAAATATGTAGCGCTCACGCGGGCGCTGATCAGGCGACCTCTGCTTGTATCGCTTGCTGCCATTTTTGTTGTTGTCTCCATCTTCGTATGGTTTGCAAAAACGCCGCACAAATCAGAGTTCTTTTTGGATGTGGAACCGGAACAAGTTTACGTTTTTGTGCGCGCGCAAGGCAGTCTGTCCGCCGCTGAGGAATACGCCATCGTCGCACGCGCTGAGGCGGCGATTCAAGCAGTCAAAGGCGTAGAAAGCTATGCACTGCGCACAGGCAACGCAGACCAATCCCCGGGGGATGGCGCCAATGGCATCCCCAGCGACTCGGTCGGCCAGATTCTAATCGACCTTCTCTCTAATGACGGCGTGCATGATGGGCGCCAAGTCGTGCGCGATTTGCGGGCCTCTCTAGATGAAGTTCCGGGATTGCAGTATGAATTGAAACCTCGCGAAGACGGACCGCCCGCGGGCAAAGATGTCGAAATTGCGCTGCGTTCAGAAAACCTAACCGATCTCTATCTTGCGACCTCTATGTTGCGTCAGAAGTTCTCAACGATGGATGGCCTGAGAGACATTGAGGATACCCGGCCCCTGCCCGGCATTGAATACCAACTCAAAGTCAATCGCGCTGAAGCGGGTAAGTTTGGCTTGGACGTCAGCCAAATCGGCGCAGCCGTTCAGCTGGTCACCAACGGTATTTTGGTTGGCCGCTATCGCCCCGATGATGCCAATGACGAAGTCGATATCCGTGTACGGTTCCCGCAAAGCGCGCGCTCCGTCGAAGCGCTCGATACGCTGCGCATTGCAACGCCGCAGGGCCAGGTGCCGCTATCGCTGTTCGTTGAACGTGTGCCCGCCCAGCGTGTTTCAAAAATTGATCGTCAGAACGGACTTCGCGTTGTAACCGTTCGCGCCAATACTGTGGAGCAAGGCGAAGGCGCAGCGAAAGTTGCCGAACTGACGGAGTGGCTTGAAACCGTCAATTTACCTTCCACCGTCCGCGTTGAATTTCAAGGCGCAGCAGAGGACGCGGCAGAGGCTAGCGCCTTCTTTGGCGGCGCAGCCTTAGCCGCGCTGTTTATGATGGGCATCATCTTGTTGTGGGAGTTCAATAATTTCTGGCAAGTCGTCCTGACCCTGTCAGCGGTCATCATTTCCACATCTGGCGTCTTGCTCGGTATTCAGCTCGCCCTGCCCTATATCTCAATCCTGATGATCGGAACGGGGGTTGTCGCCTTGGCGGGGATTGTGGTGAACAATAACATCGTCTTGATCGACACGTTCAATCGACTGCTGGAAAGTGGACGCTCGCCAGAAGATGCAGCCGTTGCCACCGCCGCGCAGCGCATCCGCCCCATCCTGTTGACCACCGCCACAACCATTTGCGGCCTGTTGCCCATGGTGATGATGATGAATGTGGACTTCGGCGCAGGCGCGATCAGTTTCGGCGGCGTCACAGCAGAATGGTGGGTTCAACTGGCGACCGCTGTTGTGTTCGGGCTCGGCTTCTCAACGATTATGATCTTGCTGGTAACACCGGTTTGGCTGACCGTTCCGCACAAAATCGGGACATGGACAAACCGCATGATTCAGCGTGTAAAAACAGGTAAATCTGAAGCGGAAAGTGCGGCCCAACCGGCGGCTGAATAAGCTCAGCGCTTGTTAAGGCTGGCAAGCCCGCAATCCCAAGACCGGGACAATCGTTTCCCACCCTTCTGGGCTTTCCAGTGTCAGCTTTGCTGAACGCAGGCGTTGACCATTTTCCAAAGGCTGGCCCGGCACCAGTGCGAGCTGGGCTGATTGCCCGCTTGGCCGCATCCAGACTTGCTCCGTCATGAACTGGCCAAACAGGCCACCAGAGACGGACGTTTGACGCATCGTTTCCGGCGTGTCCTCGACACCCAACATCGCGGTCGGTTCATTTGCTTTGGCAAAATACACAAATCGGCGCGGTTGCTTTTGCGTCCACAAGAATAGGCCACATTCACCCGGCTCAAGCTTCTGGGTTGGCAAACCCGGCATTTGCTCTTGCGATGCCCCTTCGCCTTGCAAAATGGGAGCGGGATCAAAGTTTTGCGTTTCGCACGCGCTAAGTGCCAACAGGCCAAACGCGGCAATGACAAGTCGAGAAGCGATCATGGGCTGGGGCTTTCATTGGGCGTCAGACGCAAAGCGCCGGGGGTCTGGTCACTAAATGAATAGGCACCATTTTCAGACACAAAGCCAGCCTGCACCAACGCTAACTGAGTCTGCGCGTCCATATTGCGCGCAATCGCATCTACCGCCGTTGACCCGTCTAAGCCCAACGAAATTGTGAGAGCGAACTCTTCTCCAAGCGCCGTTTGCGCAGAGAATGGCAACACCAGCAAGTCGCCGTCGCAAAACATCGTTCCAGACATTTCAGGCCACTCCCGGCCATAGCGGGCGCCCAGCCGCGTCAGCAGATTGGTCTGCGCTTCGCCGCCTGCCTCTGAGCAGTTCGTTCCAGATGATGCGATATATCCATCGGCAACCGTCAGGCGCGCACCAAGTTGTGCGAGCTCGGACGGCAAGCTGGGCAGATTATCCATTGAGACATCGATGGTCACATCAGATAACGCCGCCTCGTCACGCCGCGCGACGATGTTGCCGCTGCCCTGCCCAAATGGACCGTTCCATTGAAAAGACTGGGATAACTTACCAGTAAATAGAGGCGCAGCTTGCGTGCTGACCTCCACTGTCCCGATTTGGCGGCCACCATAACCAACCCCAATTAGTTGCCCGTTCCACAGTGTGCCGCGGGCTTCCTGCCAACTCAGGCCATGGTTGGCGAGGCCGGCATGGCGCATCACAAATGACAACGGAGCCGTCGCTGCGATGGATACGATCGTCATGCTGATGAAGAGCAAGATCAAGACAAATGTACGGCTCATTGCATCGCCGCCTGAAACTCAAAACTCGCATCAACTTTACCATCGGCATCCGCGCGCAAAGTGGCGCGTTTAGGCGCGATCGCGAAGTCTCGCTCAATGTCTTGCAGCCACACAAAAACAGATTGTGGGACAACACTTTCGAACTGAACCGTTAGCGTCGCATTATCATCCGATTGCAAGCGCGACACAGACAAGCCGCGATCACTTGCCCCGTCAATTAACAGCGCCCGCATCGTGTCCGTTGGCAAAGCCGGCGCCTGTGAAATGCGCTCAGCAGCGGTCGAATACTGCGCTGCCGAGACCACATCCAATGTCTGGGCTGAGCGTTGCAAAGACTGCTCAGCATCCCCACGCGCGCGCAACAAAGGTCCCAGCACCACGAGTTGAAAGATGACCAACCCCAGCAAAATACCCGCTGCGCCAATCATAATCTGTTCGCGCCGCGTGCGGGCGGTCCAAAGGTCCATCATGATGCCACCTCCAGGGTCAATTCACCCATCACACGTCCATCATCTTGCTGCGTATCGCCCAGATTGACCGCATAACCCGCAGTTTCCAATGCCGTTTTCACGCTTAGATCACGTTCAAAGTCAGGATAAGACAGGTTCGCTTTCAACTGACCCGACTCCGCATCAAATCGCAGAGACCGCACCGACACGCCCTCTACCGCTTCTAGTGCTGCATAAAGCGCCGCGCTGGAATCCAGGAAGCTCATTTTGGGCCGGGTCGGCTGGGCTTGCCGGTCCTGAATGACACGGGCCGCCAAATTGCGCGGGATCGGCGCCCCCGGATGGCTAGATGCATAGATAGAGCGGGCCATGTCATCATGCCCAGCACTTAACTTGGTCATCGCATACGTTTCCATCGCGCTGACTCCCAACCATGTCAGCGCGGTGGCAGCGGCCATTGCCGCAGGAATTTTCCAAAAGGATAGGTCGAAATCAAACTGACGCCGCGTGCCATAGAGGCCGCGCGACAGATCTGTCAGGCGCGCTTCATCCTGCGCCCACCCTGCAAGCGTCGCCAGTACATCATCCGCCGTTTGCGCAGAGGGCATCCCCGCCAATATGGCTGTCTTGGCATCATCAGGCAGCATGTCGTCGACCGCAAACGCTTCCCCGTCTCGGCGGCACAGCAGTCGATCCCCAATATCGAACACGCCTTGCGCCATTGGGAGCACCGCCGTTTCCGGCACCAGCATAGCGCCCTGCCAACCCGCCCGGATCAACCAATCATTCCATTCCGTCATACGTGATGGAGCCACGGCATAGATATCGCGCAACGCATCTGCACCCGAGCCGTCTGAAATCGCGACGTGTGTCGCCTCCGCCGAGACGGCCAAATCGTCCTCAATGGCAAACGTCGCCGCCCGCTTGAGATCAGCGCCGCGCTTGGCGGGAAGCGCCAGACGTGTGTGCAAGACATCTAGTCCAGACACAAACGCAACGACGTCCTCTCCCGCAAGATGACGTATCTCGCGCTTGCTGAGCGTCTTTGCTTCGCCATGGCTCCATTCTACGACGCGGCCGGGCTCCAAACCTTCCAGCAATGTGTAATAGCGTTTTGTCATGATTTATGCGCCTCCCGAAAAGGCGTTCGTAAGGGTGGCGCGACCTTGGGCATCAATTTCGTATATGTGCCGGAACGGCGTTGAAATCGGACCGGTCTGCAACAGGCCGCGCACTTTGAAATACTTCGATTGAACGCCCAGCATCGTATCATCGCGC
This sequence comes from uncultured Hyphomonas sp., assembly GCA_964644385.1. GTDB lineage: Bacteria > Pseudomonadota > Alphaproteobacteria > Caulobacterales > Hyphomonadaceae > Hyphomonas. The sequence continues at coordinate 19,978 of CAZXVJ010000017.1, forward strand.
CCACCCTGAGAGATCGCCAAAATCGCGGACTCCGATTTTAACTCGTCGACGTTAAACCAGCCGCCGGCCGGACGCGATTCAATCAGGTCTTCCGCGTCTTCTGCCGACAAAGTCGACGAATACAGCGCCGTTAGAAGAGGCGCTTGTTGAGGCGTAAGCGTATTGACGTTAAGCGGCACCTGCGCCTTGCCGGGGCGCAGGCAAACCAATGGACGCAACAGGATTTGACGCTCGGGCGTGTATCCGTGAATGACATTCAACTCAGATATATTGATCAGTTTCCGATTGGCCGTGCGATGGGGAACCTTCGCGGCGCGGTAAACCACATCCTCAGCGCCGAAGGGCCGCGGTTCATTGTCGGCGTCAATCCAATCGGCCAGAGAATCAGCCAGTTGACGCGCGTCACTTTCGTAGAGGCCCGCCGCTATTAGCAATCGCTCATAAGACTTCAACGCTTCCTTATTGATCACTTGGGCTTGCCCCTTCTCGCCCGTTGTCAGCGCATTCAGATTGAAGCAGTTCGTCGCCTCTGACACCTCTGCCGTCACCACACCTCTTGGAACGGGCAAGGTCTGCGGCTCATCCAGCCCCGGATGGCCCTCGACCAATGTGCCCTTTGTGCCCGCGATGATCTCTTCGACGGCGGCGGCACCGATAATCTGCACCGCGTGTTGGCTCCACCCATTCGTCGCGCGCGCATCGGTTGTCTTTGCGAGCAGTGTCGCCCGCGCCAAAGAGTCCGTCGCCGCCAATGCTACCATCGACATGATCGCAACAATCACCAGCGTCAGCAGCAACGCCGCGCCTCTGTCAGATGAATTAGGCAGGTTCATAGCGCCCGCCTTGCAAGCTTAAACGTCTGCACCAATTCGGTTTCATTGGTGAAACTGAACGTCACCTCAAGCGCTTCGACAGCCAACGCGGAGACAGGCGTAACCGTTTCAATCCAGTCTTCGTCGATCCGGTAGCGCACTGAGAGCTCGTCAATCCCGGTCAGCAAAATCCGCGATACGCTGGGCGTTTCACGAATTGGGTCAGGGCGCAGCGCCACATTTCGCATCAACACACCATCGGCCAGCGTATAGGTGACGTATTGCAAATCGCTGCGATCCGGGGTCTCAAACGGAACAGTCCAGCCAGACCGAATAAAGGACATCAGCTCATCGCCAGATTGGCCTTGCGCAAACTCAAATGTGCGTTTCGGAAACAAGTCGCCCTCTTGGGATACGCGCGCCGGCTCAATCACGGCATGGGATATATCATCCTTCAATAAGCTATGCGTAATTTGCAGCGCGCGGACCGCCTCCGTTTTTGCTTCAACCGCATCACCCGCGCGCATCGTCTGCAGCATCAACTGCGTTCCGGCCAATGACAGCATCGCGGTGACGCTCAGCGCAACCAGGGTTTCAATGAGAGAAAATCCACGATCAGAGGCGGTCATCGGTTCACCCCGATGGTCTCTGCGCGGGTCAGAATCTGGCCACTATCTGCCGACTGGATCACCACTTCAATCGCATACAAGCCGCCGCTTCCTGCTGGCGTGATGCGGCGTTCCCATTCCAGTTTGCGGCCGAGCTGTTCAGTCTCACCCGTTGTTATGCCAACCCGTGTTTTGCGAACATCCTCCAGCGCGAGGATCACCTGATTGTCAGCCTCAACCATAGCGGCGAACTTCATATCCGTATGCGCCGCGCCGCGCGTTGTTTCGTTTATCAAAGTGATCAGCGCCAGCGCCGCAACGCTGAACACGCCCAAAGCGACCAGAACTTCAACCAGCGTAAATCCTTTATCGGAAGGTAACTGAGACATCAGCCACCCGCCTGCGTCAGGCCAGCATTCTGGCCTATCATCAACTCGCGCTGCTCAGTGCCTGCGCGCAGGCGCAAAGTGCTGCCATCTACGACGCCGGTGCGATCGGCGCGAACAACAATAAGTGTCTTGGTCACAGCTTCGGTTCGGCCTGCGGTCACTTTTTGCAACTCACTTCGTGGCGGCAAATCACGTTCGCCCCGCGGCACCGCTCGCCACTCTGCGCCCTGCTGACGGACGATTTCATAGCCATTTTTCGTCAACCGCAAGCCATGCGGGGTTCCAGAAATGATCGCTTGATCGGCAACGCGTCTAACGTCCTGCGCGATCTGAGCTTGAAGTGTGTCGATCGGGTTGGAGCGTTGGGGCAAATTCAGCAAAATAAAACTCGACCCAAGCGCCATAATGAACACGGCGACCAGCACTTCAACGAGTGACAATCCGGCATCAGGCCCGGCCTCTGGCTGAAGACGTCGCGCAGTCATGGATCAACTCCAATTGCCAATATCGTCTTGATTTCCGGGCGTGCCATCAGGCCCGGCTGAAAACACGTCATAGGCCCCGCCAGAGCGAACGCCCGGCAAATTGTAGTGATAGGCATTGCCCCAAGGGTCTTCGCGCAAGCGCTTCAAATATCCGCCTGGCCGTGCAGCGCTGTCTCCGGTCGCCGACGGTGTCCCCTTCAAAGCTTGCAGGCCAACATCGGGCGCAGGATAATTGACCATATCGAGACTATACATTTCCAGCGCGCTCTCGAGCGCCGCCACATCTGATTGGGCCTTGACCACCCGTGACTTCTCACTCGATGGAGCGACGTTCAGGAAAATCACAGTTGAGAGCAGTCCCATCACAAAAACAACGACCATCATTTCCACATAGGAAAAGCCGGCATCGCGTTTTGGCACGTCACGGGGGTTTAAGTCTGTTTGTTTCATCTAATCCTCCTTATCCGAGGGCAAGTGTGTTGAGTTGAATGATCGGCAGCATGATCGCCGTCACGATGAGACCAATGATACCACCCAAAAGAATGATAATCATCGGCTCAAGCAGATTCAGAGCGGTTTCGCTGGATGTATCAAAGTCTGCTTCCAGGAACTCGGCCGCGCGCGTCATCATGCCTGCCACGTCGCGGCCAGCCTCCCCGCTCATCACCAGATGTGACATCATTTGCGGAAACACTTTTGTGGCCTTCATCGCCCGCGAAAAAGATCCACCTTGTCGCACTTGTTCGGCAATCGCATCGGACGCCTCGATGAATACCGTATTGGTCATCGCGCCGCGCGCTGCGCCCAGCGATTCTAATACCGTTGCGCCAGATGACGCTAACGTCGCAAACACCCGCGCAAACCGCGCGCCGGCAACCGTGCGGGTCAAATGCCCCACGACTGGCAACCGAAGCGAGATACGATCAACAGCGCGCTTGATCGGGTCGATTTGCATGACCCACTTGCGCCCAAAAATGAGCACCAAAACACCAATCAACATTGCGCTGCCCCAGATCGGCGCGGTCGCAGATATACTGACAACGATGCGTGTAATCAGCGGCAAGTCTGCTCCAAAAACATCAAACTGCTCAACCAGACGCGGCACAACCAGCCCCATCAATGCGCCAACCATCAAGCTCGCAATGATCGCCAGCAAAATTGGATAGATCAGCGCTGCGCGGACTTTCTGCTTCAACTGCCAACTGGATTCCAAGTACGTTGCCAGACGCCCCGTCACCTCACCCAATCGCCCTGACGCCTCGCCCGCGCCAGCCACCGAGCGCACCAAGGGCGGAAAGGCCAGCGGCGCCGTCGCCATCGCGTCAGACAGGCGCGCACCTTCCGTGACTTCAGCGCGCACCGCCGTCAATACATGGTCGACAATCGGTTTGGCATCATCACCCGCCGCATTCGTGAGCGCCTCTTCAACCGTCAAACCAGACTGTAGCAACACTGATAGTTGCCGCATCAACAAAGCGCGGTCCTTATCCGATAGGCGTTTGCGCGTCAGCGTCTTGTTTGTTGCAGCGCCCGCTTTGATGGGTGCAATATCCACCGCCATCAATGACTGCATCCGCAACTCTTTGCGAGCCGCACGCGGCGTATCGGCAGAAATCACACCTGATTTTCGGCGTCCATCGGGGTCAAGCGCGACATACTCAAATGCTGCCATCACGCACCTCCTTGCGACAAACACGCAGCACTTCAGCCACGCTCGTCTCGCCGGAGCGAATGTAACGCATCGCATTATCAATCAGCTGGTCTTGATCCTCGAAGGCGGCGCGTTCGATATCGGACTCCGCCGCGCCCGCATTTATCAGTCGCTTCAATTCCGCATCGACCACCAGCAGCTCATAGATACCAATCCGGCCGTCAAACCCCGTCATATTGCACGCCATGCAGCCCGCCGGTTCAAACACTTTCGGGGTCTCTGCGCGGTTGACGCCCAACGCGCTGGCATCGGCGTCCGTCATCTCTGTTTCAGTCTTGCAATGCACGCACAGCTTACGCACCAGGCGTTGGGCCATAACGGCGCGCAGTGTAGACGCCATCAGATACGCCTCAACGCCCATATCCCGCAGGCGGGTTATTGCGCCCGCTGCGCTATTGGTGTGCAGAGTGGAGAACGCCAAGCGCCCCATGGACGCAAATTTGAACGCAACCTCCGCCGTCTCGCCGTCACGAATTTCACCGATCATTGCAATGTCAGGATCGTGGCGCAAAACAGAGCGCAGCGTTGCCGCAAATGTCAGACCGACCTTGTCGTCCATCTGGGTTTGGCTGACACCTGCCAGCCCATACTCCACCGGGTCTTCCAAGGTCATGATATTGCCATGGCCCGTGTTGAGCTTTGAAAGCGAAGAGTACAGCGTTGTGGTTTTACCGCTGCCCACGGGTCCGGTCACTAGGATCACACCGTTCGGCCGGCTCAGCAGTTCCGAATACCGCTCAAGCGTTTTTGCATCCATGCCCAGCGTGGAAAGGTCCAGCAACACGCTTTGCGTATCCAGCAGTCTAAGCACCACGCGTTCACCGTACCGCGTCGGCAATGTCGCCACGCGAACGTCAATCGAACGCCCCGCCACAGACAGCGAAATCCGCCCATCTTGCGGCAATTTCTTCTCAGCGATATCCAGCCGCGCCATCACCTTGATACGCGACACGAGCGGCGCGGCGAGCTTTCTTGGCGGCGCAAGCACCTCAGATAAATCACCATCAATCCGGTAGCGGATCGACAGCCTATTTTCGAATGGATCGATATGAACGTCAGAGGCTTTGCGTTTGACCGCTTCGTGGATCAAACCATTGATCAAACGAATGACTGGCGCATCGTCTTCACCGCCCAAAAGATCCGCCACTTCAGGAATGTCATCAATCAGGCTTTCCAGCCCGCCGCGGCTCGCAACCGCTGCTTCAATATCATCATCGCCCATCGGCCCGCTTGCGAAGGTTTCGGCCAGACAGCGGTCAAACGTCTGCGCGTCCATTGGTTGCAGCAAAAATGGCGCGCCCAGTGCGCGGCGCGCCTCGACCAGCGCCATCGGGTCTGCGCCCTGCCGCACCGCCAAGGTCAGCTCAGCCTCTTCCGGCAAGACCACAAGCCCTTTGTCCTTGGCAAAGGCGTAGACGAATTGAGAAGGCGACGAAGACGTGTGCATGGTCAATTATTGCGGCGGCGGCGTGCCCAAAACCTCGGTTACAAACGCGTCCAATGCGTTCGCATCAGCCGAATTTCCACTCCATAATTCCTCGGCGCGGATATAGCTGTAGGAACGCAGCGTTGCCGCTTCCGCTTCGCGCTTGTTGCGAATAATCGTCGGCCGAATGAAGACCATTAGATTGGTCCGCTCGGTCGCTTTGCCCTCAGACCGGAACAATCGCCCAACCAATGGCGCATCGCCCAATACCGGAACCTTCTCTTCTCGTACCGTGTCGGATTGCTCAATCAGTCCGCCAAGCACAATAATCTCTCCATTGTCCGCCAGAACCGTGGTTGAGATATTCCGCTTATTCAAGATCAGGTCGGGCGTGATATCGCCGACGACACCGGCGATGTTCGACACTTCCTGAGCGATATCAAGCCGAACTGTATCGTCGTCGCTAACGCGCGGCGTGACATCCAGTTTGATACCGATTTCTTTGCGATCGACGGTTTGGAAAGAATTGGCAAAATCATTTCCCAATACCTGCCCTGTCGACACAGGCACTTCCTGCCCGACCAGCAAAGACGATGTACCATTGTCGAGCGTCATATTGAACGGTTTCGACAGGATACGTGAATTGGTGTCATTTTCGACCGCGTTTAGGATGACGCCAAAAAGGGTATCTCCATCCCGTCCACCGATCCCGGCTGACAAACCGGACAGTCCCAGAAGCGAGTTAAGGGCTGCGTCCGTAAACGATCCCCCCGGTGCTAGGTTGTCATTACCGCCAAAATCCGTCAGCGCGCCAGTTAAGGCGAGCAGATTTGGCGCTGATCTTGAGTAATTTGTAGACACAAACGGAACTGAAGAGTCGCCGGTTCCTGACAGCAAGAACTGCAAACCAAGCTCACGCGCTGTGTCATCTGACATTTCCACAATGATCGCTTCGACCAAAACTTGCGCGCGGCGCTTATCAAGGTCTCCGATGACGCGCTCGACAGCCATAAGCGTTTCGCTTGGCGCGCTGATCACGATTGAGTTCGTGGATGTATGGTGTGCGATTGTGCTGGCCGGAATGGCCGTGTCGGCCCGCCCGGAGCGCGCATCCATCGCGGCGGCGACCTGCTGCAATATTGGAACAATTTCTTCGGCCGTTGCATTGTTCAGTTGGATGACCCGCAACGTGTCGGTCGCTCTGTCGCTGTTGTCTAAGCCTGCGATAACGGCGCGCGCGCGCGCAACCGTAGCGGCGTCGCCGCGAATAACAATTGAATTACCCGTGCTGGAGGCAACCGCCGTAAAGCGAGAGCCGCTTCCATCTTCACTTCCAGATTGATGCAGTGTCGACAAAATGGATTGTACTTCAGACGCTGGCACAGATTTGAGAGAGATCGTCTCCGTCGTCATTAGATCCTGGTCAATCTTCTTCACCAGTTCCCGAATGCGTTTCATGTTCGAGGCATAATCAACAACAACGAGCGTGTTCGATCCGGTATTGGCAATCACCTGACCTTGCGCATCAAGGATAGGCTTCAAAATCTTCGCCGCTTCGATCGCGCTGACATGGTCGAGGCGCACAATTTCGGTCATCAAATTATTGGTGCCTGACGACGCAAGACCTGCCTGCCCCACGCCATCCTCTTCCGGAACAATGCGATACGTATCGCGCCCCGCCGGAATTGCTGTGAAGCCATGCACGCGCAGCGTCGACAAGAACACCTCGAAGATGGCGTCCGTGCTGAGCGGTGTCGCTGATGTGACGGTTACGCGCTTGGCGCGCGCGTCTGGGTGCACAATGAAGGTGTACCCCGTTAGCGTTGAAATATCTGCAATCAGCGCGGACAGTTCCACATCCTCAAAGTTCAGGATATGGCCGTCTTGTGGCGGCGCTTGACCTTGCTGCGACCACGCAAGAGGCGCGCTCGTCGAAGCCAATATAGCCGCTGTCGCCAGCAAAATTCGCCAATTCATATCAATTCGCCCCTTCAAGGCGTAGGTCTAATTCTTTTGGGGGATCGCCGCGCTCGACGGTCAAAGTCATGCTGTCGAAACTTGTCATCTGGTCCATCAATCCGGATAGGCCAATTTCAGCGACCCCAACGCCATCGACTTTGGTGATCAAATCATCCTTCTCAAATCCAGACGCCTCCAGCGCCGCTTCATTGCCATAGGTACCAACAACGTATCCCTTCAGCGTGCCATCGCCCTCGACAGGTTCGAAGCTCAACTCAAGCAGCATGTCCCGGCTAAACGAGGCGGCCTCTGGAGAGCTGCCCATGGCGTTGGCCGGCAAAGGGTCACCCTTCACGCGGGGCTCACCCGGCCGCGTAACGACCGACAGAGAGCCGGTCCGGTCCATCATCAAGGCTTCAATTCGTCCGTTCTTGTTGAGCGTTACGCGGTCAGCATAGATTTCCGACAGGAACACATTGTCTAATATCTCATCGCCGGTATGAAACACGCCCATATCGCCCTCGGGCAGAACAATCATCGCGACGCCGCCATCGCTGCCAGACGCTCTAAGACCGCGCAGCATCAGATTCAGCGACGTTTCCGGAGCATCACTAATCTCCAGAGGTGGGGTGGCGGTCAACGAAAAGGGATTCGCCCGCGCTAAGATCACCCGGTCTGACGTCACTTTGACCGCTTGAGCGCGCTCAAGCCCAGCCGACGGCAAAGGCCGCACATCACTGACTGCGCCGCCGGGCTCCACCACCAACCAAAATATACGCGCCAGTAGCAGCGCAAAAACAATCGCCAGTATAACTTCAATGACGAATCGCAACGGGGTCCAGAACTCACCCAGACGCCCCCCCAATTTCAATTGGCTCGACGTCATGTCACGTCCTCCAATGGCCGCGCGTTCGGGTCGTCGCTTAAGAATTCAAAGTCACACGGATTGACGCGCCCGTGCGCGACAACGACCGTCTTACCCGCTGCGGCTGGTTGGCGTGCGGGTCTGATGTAAACTGTCGTCACAGGCCTTCTCCTGCTGCGAGATACAGCCGAACTGAGACGGTTCTATGACACCACCTGAATACCATCACACTCTTACTCTACCTGTCGCCGCCAACGGTCTTCGCGCTGTTTGAGCAACAATTACACATACAATAATTTCTACTAAAATCAGTGTTATGTCTTTGTTGCTTAGATCAACAGTGAAGAATTAGTCACGAACAGGTCAGAGCCTCCTTCAGAACGATTATCCCGCCTCATCACCGCGCCATAAACGCATCTGGGAAGAGCCAGATGATCCAAAAGCCCAGAATCAAAAATGGTCCGAACGGCAAATGACGTTCGAAATTGTGCCCGCGCATTAGCAGACGCCTTACCCCAACAAGTGCAAGACCTGCACCAGAGGCCATAAGCATCAGAGGTGACAGCGCCAACGGGCCGAACCACGCGCCTGCACCGGCCAGAAACTTAGCGTCTCCCATACCAATGCCATCTTCGCCTCTACGCCGCTTCCACAGCCAATTCAGACCAAAAATCGCGCCATAGGCGAGACCTGCACCAATCAGGGCCATCGGCAAACTTCCCCTCACAAGCGAAGCGTGCACCAAGCCTACTCCAATCAGGGGAAATGTCAGCGCATCAGGCAATCGCAACCAAGTCAAATCTGCCCAAATCAGCGCCGCCAAGACGAGCCCGATTCCGATCGTGAGCCATATCGGCCAAGCCAAAGCCCCATTGACGTAAACAACCAGCGCGCTGCTTGCCATCGCCGCAACTGACAGTCCTGTCAGCACGCCCAACCGGACAGTCCGCGCATTGTTTTGTGCCTCCGACCGCTTAGACATAATGATTCTTTCGTGCGTTTTCGCAGGGGCTTAGACCCACCCCACCCAAACTGACTCGCAACCCACATGCCGGACAAGAAAAAAGGGCGGACCTGGCAGGCCCGCCCTTCAA
>CAZXVJ010000017.1:29426-40589 GCA_964644385.1 uncultured Hyphomonas sp.
TTCTCAACTTCCTGCATCGGATCTAGGCCCGTCACCGTCCGGCCTTGGAAGGCTTTTTGAAGACGATTGCTCGACCAGTTATTGCCAAGCTTGGCCAGATTGGCCACGCCTGCACCCGCAATGGCGCACTGATACGGGCTGTTCGGACGTACCGCAGCCGCCATGGCTGCGTATCCGCCATAAGAATAGCCCATTATGGCCATCTTGTTGGAGTCGACCCAACCTTTGGAAACCAGCCATGCAGCGCCGTCATCCTTATCGTCCTGCATTTTCTGGCCCCACTCATTATCGCCAGCCAGCCAGAGCTTACGCCCCCAGCCTTGTGATCCGCGATACTGGGGTTGAAGCACGAAATAGCCTTTCGAAGCCCAAGGGGCGACAAACGCAAAGTCCATGCTTTTGACATCACGCACCCAAGGTCCGCCGTGCGGAGATACGATCAGTGGCGCGGCTGGATCACCTTGTTTCCAGCCCGCTGGATAGGTCAGATAGGCTGGAATTTTCAAGCCGTCACGTGCTGTGTAGTGAACCAGTTCTGTCTTGCCCATGCTATTCGGGTCAATCCAAGGGCGCGAATTACCAATTACCGCAACCTTCGATTTATCAACCAGAATGTAGTAAGTGTTCGGGAAGCGCTCATCACCAACGCGGAACAACACTCTAGACATGTCCTTATTCCAGGTTTGGATGACAACGTCACCCTTACCCTGGAATGACTGGTCCAAGCCGTCTTGAATAGACTTCATCTCTGGGTCGATCCAATACGTTTCGTATGAAGAGGCGCCATAAGTGAAGCCCAAAACTTGGTTGAAATTTTCTTCCCGGTTACCCAATCGTACAGCAACCGCAGAATATTCCGGGTGAGCAAAGACAGGGTCTTTGTCGAATTGATTGGTCTTCGCGTCGTAGAAATAGACCGCGGCTTTGTCGCGGAACTTATCAGTGATGACGAAGTATTTGCCGGTCTTATCGTCCCGGCCAACAACATCGACCAGAAAACGATTCGTTGCTTGGGCGGTCAGTGGCGGCTCAACCACCATTTCGCCTGTCGCATCGTCACGGATTCGATACAAGAATTCATAATCATTTGACCCGCTGATCGGCTCTGACCCGCTATCAACAAGCAGTTCACTGGTGCGCGGGTCGAGCAAAGTCGGACGGAACTCCCCAGTTGTCCGAAACAACAAGCGCTCATTGCCGGTGTCCAGGTTATAGCGAACATACTTAGAGACGCCTCGCTCACTCCGAGACAACAGGATCTCATCTTTGCTTAAGGGCAACGCGCTCACGATGCTCGCGCCAGCAGAGTTGACCATCTCGCAGATTGACCCGCCTCCACGTCCCTTTGCATATTTTTTCACAAACGCCTTATCGCGCTCTTTGAAGCGCAATTTTTTGTCCGTCATGTAGGTCTGGGAGATGAACGTGGCATTGTTGCCCGTCGTTTTGCCTTCAAGACACCCCTTCGATTCGCCCGTCCAAGCCTGACTACCCTGCACAAACACGACGCCGTTTTTCAGCGCCTGAGCGCCGACGAGGCGCATGCGGTCATTACCCGGCGTCAAGTAATCGGGAACCAATGGCTTTGTCGTGTCGATCTTGCCCGAAAGGTCCCAGGATGCCACGGCCTGTTTCATGCCATCTGTGCCGGGCTCGTGAACCATGCCCACCATGGTGTCGCCTTCCCATGACAGGTCCAAGCCTGCAATGGCTGGATACTTGGCCCAGTCTTCGGCTTCCACGGGTCCGGCATTTGCCAGTCCTGCCGTTGCGCCAAGCGCGAGTAGCACTGCGATTCGCTTCATCATGTTTGATGTGTCCTCATTTGTTGACTTAAAGCAGTTGTAAGCCCTGCGATCACCGGGTCAAGTTTTCCCCTACAGCCGCCAGATCACGAATACATCACGCGCGCGTTACCCAAAAGCAACACTGTTTTGCCCGTATCATCCTGAAACCTGAAAAGCCGTTCATGTTTACTTGCCCTCCGCGCTGCCTCGTGCATTGTGAGACGCAGCCCCACTCATTTTTTCGTGAGTGTCTGGTGAGGTCATCAACTTAAACTCCTTGGGGGAGATTAAATATGTCGAGCAATCGCTCTTTCCGTCGCACGTTCTTATGCGGCGCAGCCATCGGCGCTCTGACGCTTTCAGGTGCCGCTTGGGCACAGGACGCAGATCCCGAAACGGACGCCGCTGAAGAAATCATCGAAATCGCAGAAGAAGTTCCCGGCGAAGCCCGTCAGGAAAAAATCACTGTTACTGGCTCGCTTTTGCAGCGCGATGAGTTCTCTTCCGCATCGCCCATTCAGGTGATCACAGCCGAAGTTGCCAGCCTTGAAGGCTTGGTCGACGCGGCCACAATTCTGCAGGGCTCTTCGCTCGCAGCGGGTTCAACACAAATCAATAACCAGTTCGGCGGCTTTGTGGTCGACGGCGGTACAGGCGTAAACACCGTTGACCTTCGTGGTTGTGGTACAACGCGTACTTTGGTTCTGATCAACGGCAAGCGCCCTGGTCCTTCAGGTGTTCGCGGCGCGGTTGGCGCATTCGACTTTAACAACATCCCAGGGTCAATCGTACAGCGTTACGACATCCTGAAAGACTCCGGCTCAACCATTTACGGTTCTGATGCGGTTTGTGGTGTGGTCAACGTGATCACACGTACATCCATCGATAAGCCTGAGATCAACTTCTCTGTCACCAAGCCGTTCGATACAGGCGGTGAGCTTTACAGCATTGATGGCGCTTATGGCTTCAACCTAGAGAATGGTAACATCTCTCTCGCGGCCTCTTACCGCATGAATGAAGATCTCTCACTTGGCGATCGTGAGTTCCTGAACTGTGACCAGGATCTCGTAACCGATCCGGCCACCGGTCAATCAGTCGACCGTCTAAATCGCTCTGTCACCAATAATGGTGGCCAGCGCAATTGTGGCAACATCTACTTCAACACAGTGCTGGACCGTGTGTTTGGTGATCGTTTGATCCCGTCACCAGATGGCCGCGTTCTACCAACCGGCAGCGGCGGTACCGTTGCTGGCTACCGTCCACGTGAAAATGGGCCATTGGTTGGCGATCCGCTTGGCCGCAGCTTCTATGAAGATGTGCTCGAAGATCCGCGTTACCTGACAGAAGATGCGATCAACAAATCAGAAATCTTCAGCGCCTATGCCGTTGCAGACTTTGATTTTGATGCCCTTGGCGGCATCAACTGGGTCACAGAAGGCCTCTTCACCAATCGTAAGACAACATCAGAAGGCTGGCGTCAGTTCTTCCCTGACATCCGGGGTAACACGACGTTCTTCGGTGGCTTCTTCGGTTACGCCAACGATCCATTGTATGACAACCCGCTGAACACGGTTGCTCTTCCGGTGACCATCTGGCCATCGAACTCTGAAGTCGACATCGACTACATGCTTGTTCAAACCACTCTTTCAGGCGATTTCGGCAACGCTGGCTTCTTGTCTGATTTCGCTTGGTCACTTGGCGGCAACTACTCGAAGTCTGATGGTGATCTGACACGTAACCAAATCATTGCGTCTCGCACAGGCGACTGGTCACTAAGTGACGATGCTCCAGACTTTGACTATTTCGATCCCGGATTCCTGGCTGGCACCGGCCCCGTTTATGACGCGGCTTATGCAGCTCTGACCGAAAACGAAACCGGCAACACGGAATACTCTCAGTGGCTAATCAACGGTAACATTGCTGGTGAGCTGTTCGAACTTCCAGCGGGTGCCGTTGGCGGCGCGATTGGTTTCGAGGTTCGTGAATACGAAATCACCGATACACCTGGTCCATTCACACTGGATGGCGATCTTTGGGGCTTCACAACCTCTGGCATCACCACGGGTACGGAAACAGTATCGGAAGTCTTCGGCGAGCTCGAAATCCCGATTCTCAAGGGTCAAAAATTCGCAGAAGAGTTGACCTTGAACCTGTCCGGTCGTGCGTTTGATTATGAAACATCAGGATCAGACTCAATCTATAAGATTGGCCTGAATTGGCAGATGAACCCATCGCTGCGCCTGCGCGCAACGAAGGGTACATCATTCCGTGCACCAGCTTTGTTTGAAACCTATCTGGACGCTCAAACTTCATTCACAGGTCAGTTCGGTATTGACCCGTGTATTGAGTGGGGTGAATCCCAGAATGGTAACATTCGGGCCAACTGTGCCGCTGAAGGCATCCCGGACGATTTCCAAAACCTGGGCGCGTCAGCTCGTGTGATTTCAGGCGGTAACGGAGACACGCTACTTCCTGAAACCAGCGACAGCTTCACGGCCGGTGTGGTCTTCACACCAACGTTTGCTGACTTCAACATCGCGGTCGACTATTTCGAGTTCGAAATCGACGATCAGATCGGTCAGCTCGGTGCGGGCAGCATTCTGGCAGCCTGTTACGGTGGCGAACCAGCACAATTTGCGACCAACGCATTCTGTGACCTATTCGAACGTGCTCCGGCCAATGACGCCTCAGCGCCCTTCGCGATCGATAATGTCTTGGACACGTTCCTGAACATTAACAGCCAATTGCAACGCGGTATCGACCTCGAAACCCGTTACGAGCGTGATTTCGATTTTGGTTCAGTTGTGTTCGATGCGGGTGGTACTTGGACCCTGGAATCGCTGACATCACTGTTTGCCCCCGGCACAGTGGACGGTATCGAAAACAATGACAGCAACGGCTCCATCGGTGACCCAAGCTTCGTTGCAGACGGTCGTATCTCTCTGGAACGTGGCAACTACACCTACACATGGTTCACGAACTATGTGGGCAACACATCGAACAATCGTTTTGCCGACACGCCTGATGGCATCGGTGAGCCGTACTTCGGTCTCAACGCCAATGTTGACTACACAGCAGAAGCGGTCTTCTACCACGGCGCGTCAGTGCGTTGGGAAGGTGACAGCTGGACGTTCACCGGTGGTGTTCGGAACCTGTTCGACGAGACACCGCCAACTGTGTCATCTGAAGCTGCAACGGTTCGCGGTAACTTCCCGCTTGTTGCAACCCAGTATGACCTTCGCGGTCGCCGGGCATTCATGCAGGTCTCCAAGACATTCTAGTCTGATCAGACCAATACAATTGAGAAAGGCAGGTTCCTCGGAACCTGCCTTTTTTCTTATGACCCCAATATTTTGGTTTTGAACGTCAGCCCCTCGCTCAACCATCTGCTGTCAAAACGCGACCCACCGCGGCGCGCCAGCCATCAATCAGTGGGTCGCGCACCTCAGCGGTCATCTTCGGCTCGAATCGCTTCCCCGGCCGCGCTCGCGCCGCCCAGTCCTCAGGTGATACCCAGCCCAGCGCCATACCCGCAAGCGCGCCAGCGCCAAGGGCGGTCATCTCACCATAGTCCGGGCGAACCACAGGCACCGCGCAGACATCCGCTAAAAACTGCATCAGCCAATCATTGGCCGCCATACCGCCATCCACATGCAACACATCAACGCCCGCCCCGTCAGCCTCAAACGCCGTGAGCAGGTCCAGCGTCTGATACGCCGCCGCCTCCAGCCCAGCCCGCACAAGATGCGCCGCCGTCGTCCCGCGCGTGATCCCTGTGATCGCCCCGCGCGCGTCAGCGTCCCAATGCGGCGCGCCCAGCCCGGTAAACGCCGGCACGATATAGATCCCGCCATTTCCCTCCAGCGACGCGGCCATCGCCTCGCTTTCTTCAGCACTCTTCATGAAACCAAGCTCATCGCGCAGCCATTGCACCACGGTGCCAGCATTAAAGATCGATCCCTCCAGCGCATAAGCGCCGCCAAAGTCCGCAATGTCATACCCAATCGTGCCCAGCAATTTGTGCTCTGAAACAGGCGTCACGTCGCCTGTATTCGCCACCAGAAACCCGCCGGTGCCGTATGTCATCTTTGCCGATCCAGGCGTCAGGCATCCCTGCCCCACCAGCGCCGCTTGTTGATCGCCAATCGCTGACAAGATCGGTATCGCTTTTCCAAACACGTCCGCGGCCGTTTCCCCGAACGCGCCATTGCTCTCGCGCACCTCCGGCAAAACGCTTTTGGGTACATTGAACAGGTCCAGCATATCCTCAGACCACGCCCCGCCCGGCACTTGAAGACCGTACAGCATGGTGCGCGACGCATTGGTCACATCGCTCGCATGCACTTTGCCGCCCGTTAAATGCCAGATCAGAAACGTGTCGACAGTGCCAAACGCCAAATCCCCAGCCTCGGCGCGGCTACGGGCGCCCTCAACATTGTCCAGCAACCAGCCAATCTTCGTGGCAGAAAAATAGGGATCAATCTGTAACCCCGTTGCCGCGCGCACGCGCTCCATGTGCCCCGCCTTGCGCAGGTCTGCGCATAGCGGCTCGGTCCGGCGATCCTGCCAAACAATTGCTGGCCCAATCGGTTTGCCGGTTGCCCGGTCCCACACCAGCGTCGTCTCGCGCTGATTGGTAATGCCAATCGCGGCGACGGCCTCGGCCCCACCGATTTCCGCAATGACCGTTTGGCAAACCTCCCGCGTGCGCGTCCAAATCGCTTCGCCATCCTGTTCCACCCAGTTTTCATTCGGCAGAGACAGCGGAATCTCAATCTGCGCCACCGCCACTTGTTTGAAGTTTCGATCATAGGCAATCGCGCGGGTGGATGTCGTGCCTTCATCAATAACCAGAATGTGGGTGCTCATATCGGGCAGGTCCTTTAATGCGTTCAACTTATCAGGACAAAGCATGGACCGCCCACGCCACAGGTTCAACCATTTGGCTTTTGCTGCGGCCCCCGATCGCCAAACCACCAGAGCGTCGCTGCGGTCGCCGCAAACGTTGCTGTCTCAACGATCTGCCCGCGTTCTGCCGCGCCAGCGCTTGCGTAAATCCCTGCAGTAATGGCCCATAGCAACAGCGTCAGTCCTGGCCGGGTCAGGCCGCGCACAGCGTTGACCCAGGCATAACTTGCCCCAATTGCAGCCTCGGCTTGCAGGGATGCGGCCAGCCCTTTCCACCGCCCATCGGCGTTCGCCGCCTCCAGCTTCGCTGCGGCGTTCTCTCGCCTCGCCAACTGCTCCGCCTCCTGTAATTGAACTTGATGCGCCCATAAAGCGCGCTCTTGGTCATGCTGTTGCCGACGTTCAAAATACCCAGCGACGCGGCCAATCGCCGTGCCCGCTAAGCCGAACAAGCCGCCGCCCGCTGCGCTGGCTGCAACGCCAATTATGTCTGCCATGATGATTTGCTCCGTTGATAATACCATCGCGCGGGTGAAACGCGCCGATCTAAGTGAATGAATGTTCGGGCCAGTCCAATTCCGGTAAAGCCCAGCTGCTCTGCCGCCGCCAGAACGGCGAAGCGATCTAGCTCCATCAGCGACACGTCCACCGCAATGTTCAGATGACGGGACGCTGGCGCGCCGCCCACACTTGCATTCCACCCGGCGCAGCGATGCCCGGATGTGATCACCAACCGCCCGATCTGGTCGCGCAGCTTTTGCAAAGCGTTCAGAAACGCGGGGTCGTGCCAATACTCGCCGCCGCAATGGCGGCCTCGGCATCGACACGCCAATTCAACAGGGGTGAAATTTGGCCAGCGCCAATCAAGCGATTTCGGATCGGGGGGAGAGAGATACAACATGAGCGTAAAATGCGCCCATATCGTCATCCGTCGAATTCAGCCCACAAAAAAGGCCCGTAAGCCAAATGACTGCGGGCCTTTCTAGATTTTCAAATCGTGGATAAGTGCGTCGCTATCCCCCTATTGCGCCGCAACTTTCGACGGCGCAAAGCCTAAGCCCTTGGCCAGCGCGGCCCGCGCGCCATTGTACTCAGCTTCCAATTGGTCGACATATTCAGCCGTCGTCATGCGCTTATCAATGGCGCCAATGCCTTGGCCGCACCCCCAAATATCTTTCCACGCTTTGGCTTCCTGATTGCCACCGCTGCCAAAATTCATCTTTGACGGGTCACTCTCCGGCAAATCATTTGGGTCCAGCCCGGCTTGCTCAATCGACGGCGCCAGATAATTGCCAGACACGCCCGTGAATAGATTTGAATACACAATATCGCCCGCATTGGAGTCGACAATCATGTCCTTATATCCCTCCACCGCGCGCGCTTCTTCCATCGCAATAAACGCCGACCCGATATAGCCAAGGTCCGCGCCCATGGCCTGCGCCGCGGCCACTGCGCCGCCATTCGCAATAGACCCGGAAAGCGCCAGCGGGCCATCAAAGAACTCACGAATCTCTTGCACCAAAGCAAACGGCGACAGCGTCCCGGCATGTCCGCCCGCGCCGCTACACACCGCGATCAGGCCGTCTGCACCTTTCTCAAGCGCCTTCTTGGCAAATCGAACATCAATCACATCATGCAGCACCGTTCCGCCATAGGAATGGATCGCTTCATTCACCTCAACCCGCGCGCCAAGCGACGTAATCACGATGGGGGCTTTGTGCTTCACACACATCTCAACATCATGATCGAGGCGATTATTTGTCTTATGGACGATCTGGTTCACCGCGTAGGGCGCAGACTTTCGGTCCGGGTTCTTCTCGTCCCATTCCGCCAATTCAGTGGAAATCTGGTCCAGCCACTCATCCAGCACAGGCCCGGGCCGAGCATTCAGCGCTGGAAAGCTGCCCACGACGCCCGCTTTGCATTGCGCGATCACAAGCTCCGGCCCAGAAATAATAAACAAAGGAGACCCAATCACAGGGATCCGCAAATTCTGTAGCACCGGGGGCAAAGCCATATTTCATTTCCGTTCTTAAAAGTCAGAAGCACATAAAAATTGCGCCACTCTCCACTCTTTTTTACTCCACCCTCTCAGGCGAACAAGGTCTAAAGGTGCGGCAACTGCGACACCCCAATACAGCTATGGGCAAAACGCGCCTTGACGCGGCGCGTCGCAGGCGGCCAAACTGCAGCAAATGCCACGTTTGTTCGCCCTTTTCATGCTCTGTTTCGCGTTGCCTCTCGCGGTATCGTCAGCCGACCCTACGGAAACCGAGCCGCACGGCTACACCCTCGAATTCTACACCGGCAAATGGTGCGGCGCCTGTCAGCGCGTCAAACACTATTTGAAGCTCGACAACAGCGCTGAAGCCCTGACGTTACGCTTGGCTGATGGCAGCGAGATGATCGTGCCGATTGTTGAGGTGGACGTCCCAACCCACCACAACGCCGCCCGTTATGAAGCAGGGGCCACCGATATTTACGGCCAGCCGCGTATCCCCCAATTTCAGGTCAAACTGAACGGTGAACGCACAGATGCCTTTATCTTCAACTGGCCAACAGAGCGCTACAGCTTTGGCGTTATGCCCAAAGGCTTTAGCGCCGCGAAGACGCTCGGCTCACGGCTTGCAACGGGCCTAAAACTTGATGCGGAAATCATCATTCCCGAATCGGGCGACTGAGCCGCCCTCTCTATCTCCACGCCTTCAAGGATTTACACATTCATGGCTGATGACATCCTCCCCCTTTCCAACGGATTTCCAGACGCCAGCGAAGCCGATTGGCTGGACGGGGTATCGAAAGCCCTGAAAGGTCGCTCGATTGAAGCCATCACGCGCGAGACCTATGACGGCATCAAGATCCATCCGCTTTACCGCGAAGCCGGCGCCGCCTCCGCCACCAACCCACTCGGCGCGCCCGGCGCAGCGCCCTTTCTGCGCGGTCCCGACAGCGCGCCCAATGCCCATTTGCCTTGGGACATTCGGCAAGCCTTCACCCATCCCAGCCCGCAACAAACCGCCGCCGAAATCCTGCGAGACTTAGAACGCGGCGTTAGCTCCATCGAACTCAAACTCGATTGCACAGGCCAGGCCGGTATCCAACTTTGTACATCCAGCGATTTTGCCACGGCGCTCGGCGGCGTTGACGCAAAGATTGCGACAATCTCGCTCGATCATGGCGGCGGCACGGGCACTAGCGCTGCGGCGCTGCTTGCGCTCTGGGCGGCCAAGCAACCTGATGCGAAGAACCAAAAACTTGCCTTCAATATCGATCCACTCGGCTCACTGGCGCGCATCGGGATGGTGGAAGGTGGCCTTGATACCGCCATTCACCGCCTCGCTTTGTTGATGCGCGCTATCTCGCTTCAGTTCCCATCGGCCACGCTGCTCCGCTCAGACGCGCGCCCCGTGCATGAGGCTGGTGGGTCTGAGGCGCAAGAACTCGCCGCCCTGATCGCAAGTGCGTTGGATACGCTGCGCCGCCTTGATGCGGCAGGTGTGCCGCCTGCTGAAGCCGCGCCGCACATCGTCTTCACCCTTTCGCTCGACGCAAACTACGGCATCGGCGTCGCCAAGCTACGCGCCGCCCGTCGCCTGTGGGCGCGCTGCCTTGAAGCCCTCGATATCGACACCCACCCCATGCGTCTACAAGCCTATAGCTCGGCCCGCATGCTCACCCGCTATGATGCGTGGACCAATATGCTCCGCGGCACAGCGGCCTGCTTTGCCGGCGCAGTCGGTGAGGCAGACATCATCACCATTCGTCCGTTCAATGCCTCCCTCGGCGTCCCCGAAGAACTCGGCCGCCGCGTCGCCCGCAACACACAAATCATCGCCATGGAAGAAAGCCAGCTTGGCCGTATCGCTGATCCCACAGGCGGGGCATGGTTCACCGAAACGCTCGCCAATGACCTTGCAGAGGCCGCATGGGAAGAACTCCAAACCATCGAGGCTGAGGGCGGCTATGGCGTATCTCTAATGGCGGACAAGTTTCAGGCCCGCGTCGCAAAAACCCGCGCCAAACGCATGAAAGCCATCGCAAAACGCAAAGATGCCATCACAGGCGTCAGCGAGTTCCCACAACTCGGCGGCATCGATGCGCCCACCGCAGAATTGGGGAACATCACCCCACAAGACGGCGTCTCTGATGAAGGCTTGAAAAGCCTGCTCCCAAATTTGAAACCCACCAGCGGCGAAGACGCGATTGCCGAACCCTTCTGGCCCATCCGACTGTCAGAACCGTTCGAGCGCCTGCGCGACATCGCCAAAGCGCGCGCCAAACCGCCAACCATCTTCCTCGCCACGCTCGGCCCGCTCGCCGAACACACCGCGCGCGCAGATTTCGCCCGCAACCTGTTCGCCACCGGCGGCATCGAGGCCAAAGAGGCCCCCGTCCCGCCGCAAAGCGCCGCCGAACTCGCCGCCGCCTTCAAGGCCAGCGGCTGTGCCCTCGCCGTCCTCTGCGGCTC
>CAZXVJ010000017.1:40689-61527 GCA_964644385.1 uncultured Hyphomonas sp.
CCTTCCCCGACTTCACTAAAATCGAGCTCGGCAAACCAAACGCCACCGCCGCCGCCCCCGCGCTTGGTGAGCCTTGGCACACCCCCGAAGGCATCCCCGTAAAATCGACCTTCACCGCCACTGATACCGCCGGCCTCGACTATCTCGATGACTTCCCTGGCATCGCCCCGTTTGGCCGCGGCCCCTACCCCACCATGTACACCCAGCGCCCATGGACCATCCGCCAATATGCTGGCTTTTCCACCGCTGAAGACTCCAACGCATTCTACCGCCGCAACCTCGCCGCCGGACAAAAAGGCCTCTCCGTCGCCTTCGATCTCGCCACCCATCGCGGCTACGATTCCGATCACGTCCGCGTCTCCGGCGATGTCGGCATGGCGGGCGTCGCGATTGATAGCATCTATGACATGCGCACGCTGTTTTCTGGCATCCCGCTCGACAAGATGAGCGTCTCGATGACGATGAACGGCGCCGTCCTCCCCATCCTCGCCCTCTACATCGTCGCGGCAGAGGAACAAGGCGTCACCCCCGATAAACTCGCCGGCACCATACAGAACGATATCCTCAAAGAGTTCATGGTCCGCAACACCTATATCTATCCGCCAAAACCAAGCATGCGGATCATTTCCGATATCTTCCAATACACCAGCCAGAACATGCCGAAGTTCAACTCCATCTCGATCAGCGGCTATCATATGCAGGAAGCTGGCGCGACGGCAGACCTAGAACTCGCCTACACCCTCGCTGACGGCATTGAATACATCCGTGCCGGACGCGCCGCTGGCCTCGACGTAGACGCCTTTGCCCCGCGTCTCTCCTTCTTCTGGGCCATCGGCATGAACACGTTCATGGAAGTCGCCAAAATGCGCGCCGCGCGCCTCCTCTGGGCGAAACTCGTGAATGCAGAGTTTGCGCCCAAGAACCCTAAATCCATTTCCCTGCGCACCCACAGCCAAACCTCCGGCTGGTCCCTCACCGCGCAAGACGTCTACAACAATGTCATCCGCACCTGCCTTGAGGCCATCGCAGCCACAGGCGGCCAAACCCAAAGCCTGCACACAAACAGTTTTGACGAAGCCCTCGCGCTCCCGACAGATTTCTCCGCCCGTATCGCTCGTAACACGCAACTGTTCCTTCAACAGGAAGCCGGCGCCGCCCAAACCATCGATATGTGGGGCGGCAGCTACTACGTCGAACGCCTCACCCATGATCTTGCCGAAAAAGCGATGGAGCACATCAAAGAAGTCGAAGCGATGGGCGGCATGCGCAAAGCCATTGAAGAGGGCCTGCCAAAGCTGCGCATCGAAGAAGCCGCCGCCCGAACACAAGCCCGCATCGACAGCGGCGAACAAACCGTTGTTGGCGTCAACAAGTTCCACCTCGACGAAGATGAAGACGTCCCCGTCCTGAAAGTCGACAATGCCGCCGTGCGCCGCATGCAGCTGGATAAGCTCGCGCGCCTGAAATCAGACCGCGATCAAGCTGAAGTCGACACCAAGCTCGATGCCATCGCCGCCGCCGCTGAGTCCGGCAAAGGCAATCTCCTCGCCCTCGCCGTAGACGCAGCCCGCGCCAAAGCCACGGTCGGTGAAATCTCAGAAGCGGTCGAACGCAGCCAGGGCCGCCACACGGCTGTTATCCGCTCCATTCAAGGCGTTTACGGCACAGGGGTCACAGGCAACCGCGTTGCAGAAGACGCAAAATCCCTCGCCAAAGCCTTCGAGGACAAACACGGACGCCGCCCTAAAATCTACATCGCCAAGATGGGCCAAGACGGCCATGATCGCGGCCAAAAAGTTGTCGCCTCGGGCCTGATGGATCTCGGCTGGGATGTTGAAATCGGCCCGCTCTTCCAAACCCCCGAAGAAGCCGCCGCCGATGCACGCAAAGCAGACGTAGACATCGTCGCGGCCTCATCGCTTGCCGCGGGGCACCTCACGCTCGTGCCAGAGCTTAAACGCGCCCTCGGCAATGAAGGCGCTGCAAATGCCCGCATCATTGTCGGCGGCGTAATTCCCCCGCAAGATTTTGATGCGCTCTACGCGGCTGGCGCCACTGCCATCTTCCCTCCCGGCACCGTCATTGCCGACGCAGCCAAAGCCATGCTGGATGTCCTCGAAAAGGACGGCGCAGACGTCGCGGCAGAATGACCAAGCCCGCCATACCGACCAATCAAGGATATGCCGCTGAAGCGCCAGTCTTGTTGAAACGGTATGAGGCGCGCAGCTCTGATGAAGGGCACGCCGAATGGCTCCACCTGTTTCCGGCCCGGCCATGCAAAGCGCTAGACATCGGTGCAGGGACAGGGCGCGACGCCGCTTGGCTCGCCCAACAGGGTTGCAAGGTTCTGGCAGTTGAACCGACCGCAGAGCTGCGCGAAGGCGCACAAGCGCTCCACCCAGAACCAAGCATTCGGTGGCTAGATGATGCCCTGCCTCAGCTCAACCAAATAGGTTCGCTCAATGAAACCTTTGATCTTGTTCTGCTCATCGCTGTTTGGATGCACCTCGACCGCGATCAACGCGCAGAGGCAATGCCACACATCGCGGCGCTAATGCATCCCGGTGCCCGTGTATTCATGATGCTCCGTCATGGGCCTGTACCAATAGGGCGGCGCATGTTTGACGTTGGCGCGGAAGAAACGATCGAACTCGCGCATGCTCAAGGCCTCGTTTGCCTCTACAATGAACACGCCGCGTCTCTTCAGTCAGAAAACAGGTCACGCGACATCACCTGGACGAAACTCGTCTTCGAACTCCCACGCTAAACTACCGGGCTAACTTATGATCCCATCGCCACAAGATCGCGCATCGGTTCTAAAAGGCATTTTAGCTGCCTGGGGATTATCCATCGCCTTCATTGTCACTGGAGTGTGGTTGCAGACGCAGTTCGCAATCTTATCGTTCGCCACATTCGGCAAAACGGCCGCGTTCAGCCTCGCTTTATCCTTGCTTCCCCTCGCGGCTGGAATCGGATGGGCCGCCCGTACGCGCCATTTCGAGCAGAACATCGATGGCTCAGCCCCTGCTCCTGGCACGCCGCTCCATCTCACCCGTCGCTATATTGAAAATACACTGGAGCAAACGCTCTTATTCTTTGGGGCGTCCTGCGCGTTGTTCTTCGCCGCCCCAGCATTTAGCGCGGCGGTGTTGCCCATCATGGCCATCTGGTTCTGCATTGCGCGGGCCTTGTTCTATTTTGGCTACAACCGCCGCCCGCTTGCCCGCGCGGTCGGGTTCGCCAGCACATTCCATCCAACCCTTGCGCTCATCGCCGCAGCGATCATTATGGCACTTCGATTTCCGTAAGCGCGAAAGGCTCAACCCAATGATCATCTCCACCACACCCACCCTCGAAGGCCACTCCATTACGGGCTATAAAGGCATCGTTTGCGGCGAAGTCATTGTGGGCGCGCATCTGGGCAAAGACTTCATGGCGGGCCTCACCAATTTGGTCGGGGGGCGCTCAGAAGCCTATGAAAGTACGTTTCGCGAAGCACGTGACGGTGCGCTGTCAGAGATGATCCGAAATGCCGAAAAGCTAGGCGCCAACGCCATCGTCGCGACAAAATTTGATTATGGTACGACAGGCGGCAATGGCGCGATGATGTTGGTCGCCGTTTCCGGCACCGCCATAACCATCGGATAGGAGTCCATGAAAATATTCAAATACTGGGCCCGCGAATCGACGTCGCACACATCAAAAGATGGACAACCCCTGTGGCTAACCAAGCTCGCCGGCTCAAACGAAAGCGTTGCAAGCGCAAAAGTCGCTGCCGCCAAGGCTCTGGACGCCCTCAAAGCACGCTTTGATTCTGGCGAAGACCTGCGCAATAGCGGAACCTACAACTACGCCGCAAATGGTGAAATCCGCGAGCAGGTCATACAGACATTTGAAAATGATAAGGGCGAACCCATCGCCGCCATAACCCGAAACCGTTACGGCTCGCTGGTGCTCAACGCAGCCAATGTTTTATTCGCGGATGTGGATTACCCCGCTCTGCCCGGCACTGGCCTCTTCGCCAGCATCGCACGCCTGTTTGGCCGCGGGGAAAGCCTTGCAACCCGCTTGCAAGCCCGGCGGGACGACACCCTCGGCAAAGTCAAAGCGTTTGCAGATACACGCCCAAAGCTAGGGCTCCGCGTCTATGAAACCCATTCCGGTCTGCGCGTCGTTGTCACCAACAAATTGTTTGACCCGGCCAGTGAGGACTCCAAAACCCTCCTCACGCAATTGGATAGCGATCCCTTGTTCCAAACACTCTGCCAAAACCAAAATTGCTATCGCGCACGCCTCACCATCAAACCCTGGCGCGCCGACCTTGATCGCCCGCCAAGCGTCTTCCCGATCACTGATGCGAAAGACGAGACCCGCTTCCGCGATTGGCTCAAAAAATATGACGCGGCAAACACCCAATTCACCGTTTGCCGCCAAGTCGCAGAGTGTGGCCCCGAAGGCGCGCTGGAAGAAGTCGCTACCATCCTGTCGATCCACGATAAACACGCTGTCAGCAAGTCTGGCCTGCCCTTCGCCTGATCGGCTTACATACGCACCCCAAGAGGCACCCCCAATATGACCGCGCGCACAACACATCAAGGCGGCTGTCATTGCGGCGCTGTTCGGTTCGAAGTTGATCTTCCAAACACATTTGACGTTGAAGACTGCAATTGCTCGATCTGTGCGATGAGCGGAAACATCCACGTCATCGTTCCCGCCACGCGTTTTCGTTTGAGTCAGGGCGCAGACAACATCACCGAATACACCTTCAACACGGGCGCAGCGAAACACCTGTTCTGCAAAACATGCGGCATCAAGTGCTTCTATATCCCGCGCTCCAACCCAGACGGATTTGCCGTGACGTGGCGCTGTATCGATGGCTGGCAAGCGCTCAGTGCGACAATCAACCCTTTCGATGGCCAAAACTGGGAAGCCCATGCAGGCGCGTTGGCAAGCAAATCAAAAGACGACGGCTAATCGCTTCAGTCGGGTCTAGGCCGATCACCTCTCCTACCCGGTCCTCGGTGCCCGCGGCGTCCTCGCGGCCCGCGTGAAATGGCCTCCGCCACGCCTTTTCGCTGCAAGGGCGTTAGCTCAGCCAGCTGGCGCGTCAGCGCGTCATTCAGGGCGACTTGCATGGCCTGTTCAGCCTCACGAACCGCCTCCAGCGCGGTTGCCACTGCTGCCTCATTATAAGGCTCTTGTTCCACCGCAGCAGACAAATTCCGACGTGCCTCACGCCGTGTGTCACGGTGCGGGCGTGTCGCCTCATACGCCGTTCGCATGACAGACCGCACCGCTGCTGCATCATCTGGCGTCGCATTCTCAGAAAATTCCGGGCCACCGCGATGTCCAGGTCCGCCATGCCCGGCGCGCAGTAGAAATCCACCCAGCGCTCCAATCAACAACATGTTCAAGAGCAATGATGCGATCAACCAGAATGACGTCGGACGTTTGGCTTGCTCACTCATTGGGTCACCTCTTCGTAAGCATCAAAATCGGTAAGCCCCAGCGACGCATACACGACCGCTTCATCTTCAAACGTATCAGCAGACTCAGGCGCACCAAGATTCATGCCGATAAGCGCACCAATCGCCAGGCTCGCCAAAGCGCCAGTCGCAGGCACGATACGGATCGTCCCAAACATCTCCGCAAGCCAATTTCGTTTTGTGGCGCGTGCTTGCGGCGATGACGCCACCAGTGATGCCGTCAAGGCCGCAGGCGGCTCTATATCTGGAAGTTCAGCCAATGCCGCATCCACTTGCGCCGCGTCCAGCAAGGCCGCCGCAAAGCGCTCTGGTTGTGTGTGGAGCAATTCTTGCGCTGCTGCACGTTCTACCTCTGGAAACCCAAGCGGGTCGGCGCCAAACGCCGCGATCAATTCCAGCAGGCGGGCCTCCGTCATGTGCTCGTCCTTCATGCTGCGTCCTTCTTCAAATACGTCTTTCTCAGCGTTCGGCGCGCTCTGGCCAACAGGCTTTCTAACGCTTCGATGCTAATTTCCATTGTCTCTGCCGCATCAATATTCGTATGTCCCTCAATCGCACACAGCGTCAACGCGGCCGCTTGCCGATCAGGCAGTTCGTTGATCGCAGTTTGCAACGCGCTTAACCGTTGCTTTTGATCAAGCGCTTCATCTGGCCTCAATGCGCCGTCCACTTGTTCAGGTGGCTCGGCCATCAACGTGTCTCGTCGCTTGCGTAGCAGATCATAGCAAAGGTTTAGGGTAACGCGGTGCAACCAAGTAGAAAACTTCGCTCGAGGGTCCCACTCTGGCAAGATCTTCCACGCCCGAATAAACGTCTCCTGAGTCACATCTTCTGCCGCCTGGCGGTCGCCCAGCATCCGCGTCGCAATTGCGAATACACCGGGGCTGTAGCGGGCCACAAGCGCAGATGCCGCGCGCTTGTCGCCAGATGCTGCGCGCGTGAGCTCATCAAGGTCTGAAGAAAACCCCACTGTGCTAACACGTACCAAAACCGGGCCGAACGAAAGAGATAATGCATAGGGGAAGCATAGTTTTCCATCTCATTCATCGACCCGGAACTTGGCACATTTATCGCGTAAGACGCTTGCTACTCGGGGGATTGCCCGCGCTTTCCGCCGCGCTCACCTCTGCGCGCCTTGCGGGCCTCAGCAGCGGCGTCTTGTTCTGCCATGCTGATCTGTCCGTCGCCATTGGTGTCGACCCGCGCAAACCGCTCTGCTCGACGCTTGCTGCGCTTGGCTTCGCGCACCGCTTGCATTTCTTCTTTGGTGATCATGCCGTCAGCATTGGTATCAAGTTCAGCAAAGCGCGCGGCATGCACCGCGTCAAACTCAGCCCGGCTAACAGCGCCATCCTTGTTGGTGTCGGCTTTCTCAATCATACCGCCGCCATGATGCATGCCGCGTTTTCCATGTTTGCCACCGCCATGTTGTGCAACGGCGGTCATTGAAAACCCAAGGCCAAGTGCGGCCATAGCCGCGATTGCTGTGAGGGATGCTTTTTTCATTTTCGGTATCTCCAGTGTGTGTTGACCCATCGCCTATATAACGCGCCGAAGCGCCTATTCCGTCGCATCCATCTGCAGTTTTTTTGAAGAAATCGCAGAAATCGCAGCTTTGCGGACGCTCAGTTCCCGCTCAAGGGCCTCGAACGCATCAATCTGAACAGCGCGGCAGAGGCGGTCTTTCAGTCCCTCAGGAAACTGTTTCGGGTCGAGGCCTTCCCCAACTGCGATACGCTGAACCTGTTGAATCGCTTGAAGAAATCCTAACCCCTCGCTCAAAATCTTCCAGTCTTTGTCTCCCAATCGTCCAGCCTTATGCAGCGCCGCTAGGGCCGTTTCGGTGTTCGAATGGACCAAATCATCATCTCCGCACAGCAACTGCTCCTGCTGCGCAACAAATTCGATGTCCACAAGGCCGCCTTTCGTCATCTTCATGTCCCAAAGACCCTGACCCGGTTTTTCCGTGTGCAGCCGGCGGCGCATGTCAGAAACGTCAATACCGATCGCCCCGGTGTTGCGGGCGGCCCGTTCAGCGATCGCCGCGCGCGCAATCTCAATCACCTCCGCCCCAAGCGCTGCATCGCCCGCCACAAAGCGCAGGCGCGTCATGGCCATGTGTTCCCATGTCCACGCCGCCGTGCGCTGATAGTCTCCAAATGCGGGCAAGCTAACCGCCACCGGCCCGCCTCGCCCAGATGGCCGCAACCGCATATCCACTTCATACAGCGCGCCTTCAGCCGTTGGCGCAGACAGCGCAGTAATCAATCGCTGGGTCAAGCGCGTAAACCAACTGCCCGCCGCGCCCGGGTCTTCGGCATCGTAAATCAGAATGATGTCCAAATCAGACCCCGCCGTCATTTCAGCGCCGCCCAGCTTGCCCATGGCAAACACCGCATATCGGCCCGGCGCCTCGCCCTTTTGGCGCTGTGTTTCGTGCAACGCCGCTTCGCTCATCTGGATAAGGCTTTGATCAGCCAAACGCGACCAATGCCGCGCGGCTTCTGATGCAGCGATCCTGCCGTGCAACAATCTATGTCCGATCAAAAAGCTCTGCTCGCGTTGATACCGTCGCCAGTCATCCATCGCCGTGTCAAAACTTGTCTTGTCGGAAATTGGCGGTGGCTCCGGCGCTTGCCCGCTCACCAGGGCCTCCAGCAAGTCCGGCCGACGCGACAAGATCGCCGCCAAACGCGGGGCCAGCGCCAGCGTCGCGACGAGGTCTTCCAGCAATGCAGGTTCAGCAAGCAGCATTGATAGCGTCTGAACGCCAGATGACAGCCCCTCAAAAAACCGAGAAAACCACCGAAAGGCTTCGTCCGGTTCGCCCGTTTGGCCCATTGCCTCTAGCATTTGTGGCAAGATCGCCGTCAGCAATTCGCGCCCCCGCGCTGTACGTGTGGCGGGCACGCCCCCCCGGTGCCAATTTCGGATCGTATCAATCGCGCCGCTCGCATCGCTAAAGCCCAGCCCGATCAGTGTGTTTACCGTCCCGGGGTCGTCATCAACGCCCGTAAACACCAAATTGCCAAGTCGGCTCTCGGCGGCCCGTCGGTCCTCTTCCGCAAACAAGGCCAGATACGCCTCATGGACCATCCGCCGTGTGGCAAGCACATCAGCATCAAACGTCGCAAGATCACTATATCCGCAAAGGGTCGCAATATCGCCGCGCGCGCCCTCTGACTCAGGCACTGTGTGCGTTTGCGCATCGGTACGCATCTGCAGGCGATGTTCTAGGTCGCGCAAGACAACATAGGCAGCACGCAGATTATCGGCCGTGCTCTGTTCCACAATCCCTATCTCTGCCAATGCCTTTAATGCGCCCAGCGTTGTATGATCGCGCAAATCGGTGTGGCGCCCACCAAGGATGAGCTGCTGCGTCTGAACGAAAAACTCAATTTCACGGATCCCCCCCGGTCCCAGTTTTATATTCGGAGACACGTTTTCCAAACCGTCCGAACCGGCTTTCGCATTGATCATCCGTTTGATCGCCTGAATGTCCCCAATCGCCCAATAGTCCAGGTTGCGCCGCCAAACGAACGGTTTCATCCCCTCCAAAAAGGATTGCGCCGTCGCCATATCCCCCGCGCACGCCCGCGCCTTAATCCAGACCATGCGCTCCCAGTTCTGCCCGACACTTTCATAATAAAGCTCCGCCATATCGGTCGATACGGCCAGCGGTGTAGAGCCCGGATCGGGGCGTAGCCGAAGGTCTGTGCGAAACACATATCCGTCACCCGTGAGTTCCGTCATCAGGCGCACAATCTCTCGCGTGACGCGCTGCGCCGCTTCCCCCGGGCTGAGCGCGCCACCATCAAAGATATTAGGGTCATAAAACACGCAGACATCAATATCGCTGGAATAGTTCAACTCATGCGCGCCCATTTTCCCCAAAGCGATCGCGAAAAAACCGTTCCCCTCTACACTGTGAACGCCCAGTGCAGCGCGCATCGCTGCGGCGAGGCTAGCGTCAGCAAAGTCCGTTAGCGCAGCGGTAATCTCCATCACTGTCCGCCTGCGTGACAAATCCTCTGCCGCCAATGCGCGGTGAACCCCGGCTTTGGCGCGGCGCAAGGTTCGCATAACCACGTCAATTGGCGTGTCGACATCTATTTTCGACACCATATCGAGGGCGGCGTCATAGTCCGGCAAATCGTCAACTTCAGCCAATCGGCGCAGATAGGTGGACGCTTCCCCTGCCATGCGAAGGGCCTCGGACGGCGTATCAGCCAGCGGCGATATTTTCAGCATCAAACCCTCGGCAAGCGCAAAATGGCTTTCAGTCCGGGGGTTTCCGGTGGCCCATCACCGTCCAGCAAGATCAATTTCCCCTCATGCATATCGGCGACGGCATCCACCAAAGCCAATCCCAGCCCAGAGCCGGGCAATGTCCGCGCACTGTCCATGCGTTGAAACCTTTGCACGGCGCGCGCGCGTTCACTCTCTGCGATGCCCGGCCCGGAATCGATGACCGTAAGATCAATCATATTGTCTTCGCTTTTCGTCGCCAAAAATTTGATCGCGCCGCCGCTTGGGGTGTACTTCACGGCGTTATCCAGAAGGTTTGCGAGGGCCTGTCCAATCAAATCCCGGTCCGCCAGTATAACCAAATTTCGACCCACCTGACTTGAAAAATCCAGATTGGACTCCTCACACGCCGGTTCAAACAACTCCGCCAACTCTTCGGCCAGTCCGCTCACATCCATCCGCACGCGTTTGCCTTCTGATCCGGCGTCCAATCTTGCCAGGCGCAGAATCGCGTTGAAGGTCATTAGAACCTGGTCGACTTCTTCCACCGTTTCGCCCAAGCGCGCATTGGCCTCATCTTTTGACAAGGGTTCAGACAGCGCTGTTTCCAATTTATTGCGCAGCCGTGACAGCGGCGATCGCAAATCATGCGCGATGGCGTTGCCCGTATGGCGCGTCGCATCCATCAGCTTCTCGATCTGGTCCAACATGGCGTTCATGCGCAGCCCCAACCGGTCAAATTCGTCGCCAGATCCGCGCACTGGCGCGCGCCGACCCAGCTCTCCGCCCATCACCGCTTCTGCCGTTTTCGCCAGTTCATCGGCCCGCCGCGCCGCGCCGCGAGAAATCAAGATGCCCCCCAGCAGGGACAACACCAAACCAATCGGCGCTGCGACAAGAATCGCGGTTTGTATTTGACGCAAAATCTCATTCTGCTGCGAGGTAAAATACCCCACCAACAATTTGCCGCCATCCACCAATATCAGGGCCCGGCCCGCCGCAACATTCGACTGGGTGCTGCCATCTGCAAACACAAACTCAATCTCAAACGGCAGCGTTGTTTCGGTCCCCGCCGGCTCAAATGGCAACTGATCCAGCTGACCCGCCCGTTTGCGTCCCTCATTGTTCTCCAAATAATAGATGAACTGTTTGCCATTGGCATTCATGCGCTCAAATACAGACTCACTCAGCCGTTCAAACCCGCCAATCGCGTACGCATTGCCTAATTGTTGAAGTTCGCTCGTCAGTTCCCGCTCTGACTGTGCCTTGATGTAATAGATCGTTGAAAAATATAGATATGTCAGCAGCGCAGCCGAAAACGCCGCAAACATAGCGCTATAAATAAGCGCCAGTTTGAACGTCGTCGTTTTTACGAAAGACGGGCCAAGTTTCATATCTCAGACCCGTACCTGCGGATGCCGCCAGCCTCAAGCCTGAAGGCGGTATCCCGCGCCGCGCACTGTGTGCAACAAGGGCTCATCAAACTCTTTGTCGATCTTCCCGCGCAGGCGCGAAATGTGCACATCAATCACGTTGGTTTGGGGGTCAAAATTATAGTCCCACACTTTTTCCAGCAACATGGTGCGGGTCACAACTTGGCCGGCATGGCGCATGAGATATTCCAACAGGCGAAACTCGCGCGGCTGTAGGTCTATCTTTTGCTCATCACGGGTAACTTTGCGCGTCAGCAGGTTCATCTCCAACCCGCCCGCTTTCAACACCGTAATCGGCGCATCTCCCGCCGTTCTGCGGCCAAGCGCTTCCACGCGCGCCGCCAGTTCGGCAGGTGCAAACGGCTTAGACAGATAGTCGTCTGCCCCAGCTTTCAGGCCTTCAACGCGGTGGTCCACATCGCCGAGCGCCGACAAAAACAGAGCCGGTGTCGCCCCGCCGCCATCGCGGTATTCTTTCAGCAATGTCAGGCCATCTTTCTCCGGCAACATCCGGTCAACAACAAGCGCATCAAACTCAGCAGAGCGCGCCAGCTCAAGCCCGCGTTGCCCATCATTTGCTGTGTCCACCTGGTGCCCGGCTTCGCCTAGCACTTTCTTGATGAAGTCCGCCATTTCGACATCGTCTTCGATGACCAAAACATGCAGCGTGTCGTCAATTACGGCCTGTTCCATGTGGATTACCTTACTCTTTCTCGCTCAAATCAAGCGTGCTGTAGATCGTGCCTTGTGGGTTCCGAATTGCCATCAGCACCTTACTGCGCCCAGCCTTACGCGCATCGTTTATCGCTCGGTCAAACCCTGCCGCGGACGTCACGGTCTGATTGTTCACTTCCAGAATCGCCAGACCCTTCACCAGCCCCAATTTGGCCAGCGGGCTCTCACGATCCAAGTCTGTAATCACAACGCCGTTTTCCGTCGCGCGCAAGTTCAGCGCTTTGCGGCTTTCGGCATCCAGCGCCTTGAAGCTGACACCAAAATCTTTCGACGCATCGCCCTTGTCGCTATTGCCCTTAGCGTTCTCAGATCGCTGCGGCTGATTGTCATTGGCGTAGAGATCATCAGGGCGCTCTCCGACGGTCACATTGATCGTCATCGGTTTGCCGTCACGCAGAATAGCGAAAGAGTTGGATGTATTGGCGAGCAAACGCCCGACAGCGCGCGTCGTCGTGCTGGCATCGGTCACGGTCTTACCATTGACGGAGGTAATCACATCGCCGCGCTTCAGACCGCCCTTCTCAGCCGGGCTCGCGAGATTCACATCAGAAATGATCGCGCCTTCCTGGCCAACCAGTCCTTCGGCCTCAGCCATATCTTCGGTGAAGTCACCAATGGAAACCCCAAGATAGCCGCGCGACACCTTGCCGTTCTTAATCAGCATCTGTGTCACTTCATTGGCCAGTTCGGCTGGGATCATAAATCCGATCCCAACAGAGCCGCCCGTCGGAGAGATAATCGCCGTGTTCACGCCAACCACATTGCCGCTGAGGTCAAATGTCGGACCGCCGGAATTGCCCCGGTTAATTGCCGCGTCAATTTGCAGATAATCTGTATAGGGGTTGTCACGCCCGCCGCCGCGTCCATCGGCGGATAGAATGCCGGCGGTCGCTGTGCCACCAAACCCAAACGGGTTGCCGACGGCAACGACCCAATCGCCTTTGCGCAAGGCGGCCGTATTGTCGAAATTCACATATTTATAAGTGCCGGGCTCTTTCACGCGCAGCACAGCCAGATCGGTCGATGGATCGGTGCCGACAAGATCAGCCTCCAGCTCGCGCCCATCTTCCAGCGTCACTTCAATCTTGGTTGCGCCGTCAATCACGTGATTATTGGTAACAATCAGGCCATCCGCAGAAATGAAAAAGCCTGACCCCAAAGAGCGCGCTTCGCGGGTGCGCGGCGGGCTTTCCTCGTCATCATCATCGCTTTGATCATTTTCGGAATTCTCGTCCCCGAACTGATCCATATTCGGGCCACCTCGGAAGAAGTCGAAGAACCGCTCAGAATCAGACAGTTCGCTCACTTCACGCTCTGACACCACGTTCACGCTCACCACAGCTGGCTCGACCCGTTCGATCAGATCGGCAAAACTCATCGGGGCGCCGCGCGGGGCCTGAATAGAAATCGGCTGCGCGCCAGCCTCTGGGCTGAAAAGTTTGGGTCCGAGTGCAAATGCCGAAAATACGCTAGCGCCAACCAACGCGACGGCCATCGTCTGCCCCGAAATACCAAATCGTTTCATATGTCTCTCCAAGTCACTGTAATTGCATTGGTTAAATGCAACATGGTTCAAAATAACCATGTCACAAGAAATGTGGTCATTAAAAGACAGTCACATTCGATAACTGCATTCTGTCGTTAACCTAACTGAGTCCGTACCAAACTGCTACTTTCGAGTGTGCGATGCACGGGACATTTATCAGCAATCTCCAGCAATCGCGCCTTTTGGTCGGCGTCCAGATCGCCCGTCACCGTCAGAACCCTCGTAAACACGTCGATTTTGCGGTCTTTCTCACAGTTTTCGCAGTCATCGGCATAATCTTTAGAATGCGAGATTTCGACCGATACGCTCTCCAGCGGCCACTTCTTGCGGTCAGCATACATGCGCAGCGTCATCGACGTGCATGCGCCAAGGCCAGCCGACACATACTCATACGGGTCTGGCCCCTTTCCGCCGCCGCCCACTTCGATGGGCTCATCCGCAATCGACAAATGCTCGCCAATCTCAACAAGGTTTTCAAATCGGCTGCCCCGCCCCGTTTCAGAGACCACCACATCACGAGACCCCCGCGCGTCCTGCGCCGGCTGCGCCGTGCCTGCGTCAAATACATACGGCTCTGCCCAAGTCGCAATCATATCCGCCGCCCGTTGGGCATCTACCTTGCGCGTCAACAAGTGATCCGCCTTATCAAGGCTCACAAACGATTTTGGATGCTTGGCCGCCACGAACAGACCCGTCGCATTCTCAATACCCACTAAATCATCAAGCGGTGCGTGCATCACCAGTAAAGGCCGCCCGAGCGCCGTTGCCGCCGCCCGCACATCTGCGCCGCGCACGTCATCCACAAATTGCTGCTTGATCGTAAACGGCCTGCCCGCCAGCTTCACATCGGCTTCACCTTGACTGGAAATCTCGCTTAGATGTTGCTGGAACAAATGCGTCACGTGATCAGCGTCCGCGGGCGCGCCAATGGTCGCCACCGCTTTAACAGTATCGATCTGGCTACCCGCCGCAACAACTGCCGCGCCGCCAAGTGAATGACCGATTAGCAATTGCGGCCCGCCATGTGCCGCCTTCAGCCAAGCCGCAGCGGCCAACAAGTCCTGAATATTCGTCGTGAAGTTCGTATCGCCAAAATTGCCGCCGGATCCGCCCAGCCCTGAAAAATCAAAGCGCAAAACGCCGAGGCCCTGCTCCACCAATCTCTGCGCAATATGCCGCGCCGCCTGAATATCTTTCGAGCATGAAAAACAATGCGCAAACAGCGCCCATGCTTTTGGCTCTGCGATGGGCCTATCAATCAGCGCCGATAGCGGCGTCCCATCATGTCCCTCAATCTCGATCGGTTCCGACTTGGCCATAATATGTGCCTTCCCTGCAAACTCTTGAACACAGCATAGATGGCCTTGCCCGCCAGCCAGTTCAACTCACACTCTATTGTCGTAAACGTGATGACGCCCTACGCGTCTTCCGGTCGAACCGGCTCGACATCGCTGCCCCGCTTACGCGTCAGACCGAAGCCTATGCCAGCGCCCAACAATAACAAAACAAATGGCGCGCCCCAAAGAAGCCACCCATCTGGCCCGCTCGCATTTGGCCGGAACAACACGAACTCGCCGTAACGGCTGGAAAACCAGTCTCGTACATCCTCATCGCTCGCCCCGCCGTCCACCAGTTCGCGCACCTTGGCACGCATATCTTCGGCAATCGGCGCGGATGATTGACTAATCGGCTCATTCTCACACGCCACACAGCGCAGCTCGCGCATCAAATCTTGCGCCCGCGCTTCCTCTGCCGGGTCGGCCAAAGGGGTGGTATTGGCGACCATCATTATGAGAGACGCTAAAATAACTTTCATGACGTCTCCTTCCGGCGGCGTGGCCACAGGCTCAACCCCGCGCCCAGCGTAATGAAGATACATCCGAAATAGATGAAGTCGACCAGCGGGTTGAAATAGACGCGGAACACCCAGCGCGCCTCTCCATCAACATCTCTGCGCTCGCCCAGCGCGGCGTACAAGTCACCCCGCCCTGTTTTGTGGATCGCGGTTTCCGTCGTCGGCATCCGCGCCGCAGGATAATAGCGCTTCATCGGCGTCAGCACCGCGCTTTGCCCTTTGCGCGTCGCGTTCAGCACGGCGCGGTCCGCATACCAGTTTGGCCCCTCCACCGCGCGCACATCATCCAGCGTGAATGTCCAGCCCGCCACCTCGCCAGACCCGCCCGCCGGCAGCGCGAGCGTCGCTTCATAGCGCCCGGTCGTCTCCACCACAGCGCCCAGCACAAACAAGCCCAACCCAACATGCGCCAGCGTCATGCCCCACA
This sequence comes from uncultured Hyphomonas sp., assembly GCA_964644385.1. Taxonomy (GTDB): domain Bacteria; phylum Pseudomonadota; class Alphaproteobacteria; order Caulobacterales; family Hyphomonadaceae; genus Hyphomonas. The sequence continues at coordinate 56,420 of CAZXVJ010000017.1, forward strand.
CCCGCGCCGGTAGTTTGAACAATCGCGCGCCGGTCTTGGCCCGTCGCCAAATCTCTAGCGCACCGCCAATGATTAGCCACATCGCCAGCGCTAGCCCGAAAGCCGCCCCCAGCGATATGTCCCAAGGCCCAACATCCAAAAGTTTGAACACCGCAATAATCGCCACGCCGCCGCCCAGCCAAAGCGGCCACTGTTTCAAATCCGCCTTGCCCCAACTCCATGCCTGCACAATCGGCAGCAACACCAAAATGATCGCCAACATCGGTACGAAGGTCAGATTGAAATACGGCTCCCCCACTGAAATCGTGCGCCCCGTCGCCTCAGCCATCAGCGGAAACAAGGTGCCCAGTAATACCGTCAGCGTCGCCACCATCAGCACGATATTGTTTGCCATCAGCGCGCCTTCACGGCTGACCGCGCGCCAGGGCGGGCCGCCTTCCAACTTGCCCGCGCGCACCGCGAACAGGCCCAGCGCAAAGCCGCCATACACGATCAAACCGCCCAGCAATAACAGGCCGCGCTCCGGGTCCACCGCAAACGCATGTACGCTGGTCAGCACACCTGAGCGCACCAGGAACGCGCCCATAATCGAGAACAAAAACGCCAGCACCGCGAGCAGCGCCGTCCATGCGGCAAACCCGCCGCGCTTCTCCGTCACCACCACAGAGTGCAGAAACGCCGCCCCGATCAGCCACGGCATCAAAGAGGCATTCTCCACCGGGTCCCAGAACCACCAGCCGCCCCATCCAAGCTCATAATAGGCCCAGTATGATCCAAGCGCGATGCCCAGCGTCAACGGCGCAAACGCTGCCATGCCCCACCGCCGCGCTTCCTTCGCCCAGGCCCGGTCAATGCGGCCTTCAATCAAGCCCGCCGCCGCCAGCGCAAACAAAAAGGAATACCCAACATAGCCAAGATACAGCATTGGCGGATGAATACTCAGCGCCGGGTCCTGCAAAAGCGGGTTCAGCCCAGCGCCCTGAAACGGCGCCGGGTCCAGACGCAAATAGGGCGACGACGCAAACAACAAATACGCCAACGCGCCCACCGAAAGCAGACCCTGAATCCCCAACGCCCGCGCTTCAAAAACATCCCGTCCCGTGCGCATCCACAGCGCGCCCGCAGCGCCGTACCCCACCGTCACCAGACACCACAGCGCCATAGAGCCTTCATGATTGCCCCAGGTCCCCGAAATCTTGTAAATCATCGGCTTCAGCGTGTGCGAATTGTTGGCCGCCAAAGCGAGCGAGAAGTCCGATACCGCAAACGCCACAATCAGCGTCACAAACGATATGGACATCAACACAAACGCAGACAGCGCGATCCGCCCTGCCAACACTCTGCCCCCGCGCAGGCCCACCACGCCTTGCGCCAAAGACAGCCCCAGCACCAAAAACGCCGCGAGGTGACCAATTTCAATCATCCGGCTGGGCCAGCCTCATCCGGCGCGGTGATCGATTTCAACTCGCGCGGCTGATAATCTTCATCATGCTTGGCCAGCAATTGCCGCGCCGTGAACACATCGCCTTCGCCAAACGTCCCAATCGCCACAACGCCCTGTCCCTCCATAAACAAGGGCGGCGCAATGCCTGTAAAGCTAACTGTTATCGTGTGCGGGCTATCATCAATCACCCGAAACCGCATTTCAGCGCCGTCTCCCGGATAGGTCAGCGAGCCGGGCTCAACAAAGCCGCCCACTTTCACCTCGCCGCTCTTTTGCGGCAGGCCCCGCTCCGCCAAAACCTCAGGCGTATAAAACAAATTGGCGTTCTCCCGCAGCGCAAACACCACCAGCACAGTGGCCAGCGCCAATAGCAGCGCAGACACAAAAACAGTCCATAATCGGCGGGTACGGGCTCTCATACGTTCCTTATAGTCTCAGCCACCCAAAAATGGGAGTGCGGCAGATGCGAACCTTATCTGCGCTGAAATTGCACCAGAACCTAGCGCCGTACTATTCCGGCGGCGTTCCGTCGCCCTGCCCAATCGCCTCAATCATCGCGCCAAACCGCTCGCGCCGCGGGTCATCTGCGTCCAACCGATTGAAAATATACCGCATGGCTTGTTCGGCCTTGGCCTGATCGCCCGCCTGCGCTGCGCCCATCGCCGCCCACATGCCGCTGCGCACTTGGCCCTCCGGGTCCAGTTCATAGGCCCGCGCATATAGCTGCGTTGCCTCCGGCCCAACACCCCCGCCGCCAATCGCGACCATCACATCGGCCAGCGCCGCCAATGCCGGCACAAATGTATCGTCGCGGCGCAGCGCAGATTGATAAGCCCGCATCGCATCCTCAGGCCGCCCCTGCGCGCGCAGCATCTCACCAATAAAGAAATGCGGCTGCGGATCTTTCGGATCCTCCAGCACTTTTTGCTCCAACAAAGACATCGCCTCGCCGGGCGTTAGCGACTGTGGCGCCGCTTGAACCTTTTGCGCCAACGCGTCTTGCCGTTCAGACATTGGCTGGCCGCCCATACCCGGTCGCCCGACCATCCAGTAGGCCGCAACTGACAGCGTCAGACACGCCGCAACAATCCACCCATTCGCGCGTATCATAATGCTGAAAACCTTAGCTCTGCGCGCAAGCCGCCGCTCGCGCTGGTGCCCAGTTCAAACGTGCCATGATGCAGCTCCGCCACCTCCGTCACAATCGACAGGCCAAGGCCGGTGCCCGGCGTCGTTTCATCCAGTCGTACGCCGCGCTGCAATGCGCCTGCACGTTCCTCAGGTGTCAGGCCCGGCCCGTCATCATCAACCATAATCACAAGCGCCTCGCCGTTCGCCCCGCCTGTGATTAGCACAGATACAGAGCTGTTCGCCCACTTACAGGCATTGTCCATCAGATTGCCCATCATCTCTTCGAAGTCCTGCGCCTCGCCCCGAAAAACCGCGTCCGCGCCGCCTTCCACGGAGACCGTCTTGCCCTCATGCAGGCGGTTAAACAATCGCGCCAGCCCATCAATCACCGGGCGCACCTCTGTGCGCGCACCTAACGTCCCGGCCCGCGCCGCCGCCCGGGCGCGCTTCAAATAGTGCTCCACATTGCCATGCATCGCTTCGGTCTGCCGGCGCACCACATCATCGAGCTGTGTCTCGCCCGCCGCTTCATTTCGCAGCACCGCCAAAGGCGTCTTCAGCGCATGCGCCAGATTGCCCACATGCGTGCGCGCGCGCTCCACCACATCCTTATTGTGCTCCAGCAATTTGTTCAGCTCCCCCGTCAGCGGCTCCACCTCTTTGGGATAGTCCGTCGCCAGCCGCGTCTGCCGCCCCTCCCGGATCTCGGCAATGTCATGCTCGATGCGTTTCAACGGTCGCAAACTAAAATTGATGCCCGCCCACATGGCTGCAAACACACCGCTAAACAGCGTCGCCATTGTGCCAAGCAACATATTGCGAAACCGGCGCGCGGCGGTGTCATTGGGTGTGCGGTCAGCGGCCGTCAGCATCACCAGCGGCGTCGGCCTGTTTTCCAAAATGATGGACTTCGCCGCCACCCGCAAAGGTTCCTCGGCTGGCCCAATCGCAGTCGCGTGAACCGTCGCGCCGGGGTTTGCGACCACCCGCTCAAACACCTCGTCTGAAATCGGCACCTCGCCGTCCCACAGGCTCGCAGATCGCAAGTCACCGCCGCGTTCACCGTCTTCGGTCACCGCTACAATCGCCCAATACCGACCAGATAGCGGCGTCGCATAGCGCGAATCACCGGCAAACAATTCCCGGTCCGTGTCGGTCACCAGGCGGTCCTCAACATACCCAATCTCACGGGTCAGCCGGATCAGCCCCTGATCCAAATCCTCATCCAGCAACGTCAGTGTCTGCGTCCGATAGATGGTGGACAAGGCCACCGCGCCGCCAACCAAAACCAACAGGCCCCAGACCGCCGCCGCAAGCATCAACCGCCGGGCAAGCGACATGCTCGACCAGCGGTCTAAGAATCCTGATGTGGGGGCAACCGGGGCGTCCATACCACCGCCTTAGCAGCGCGCGTGGCTATGCGCCAACGCTGGCCTCTTCCTGAGGCACGATCAGGCGATAGCCCAATCCGCGTTCCGTTTGAATCCGATCGGTACCAATTTTCTTACGCAGGCGTCCGATGAACACTTCAATCGTATTGGAATCGCGGTCAAAATCCTGATCATAAATATGCTCAACCAGTTCGGTGCGTGGCACAACGCGGCCCTGATGATGCATCAGATAGCTCAGTACGCGATATTCATGCGCGGTCAGCTTAATCGGCTCGCCGTTCACAGACGCCCGCGCCGCGCGCGTATCCACCATCAGCTTACCCGCTTCCAGCGTTGCCGCAGAATGGCCCGCCGCCCGGCGCATCAAAGCCCGCAAACGTGCCAGCAATTCTTCCGTGTAGAACGGCTTCGTCAGATAATCATCGGCGCCGGCGTCAAAGCCAGCCACCTTCTCGCTCCACTGATCACGCGCCGTTAGAATCAGCACGGGAAAGGCTTTGCCGTCCGCACGCCATTGTTTCAGAACGCTGACGCCATCCATCTTGGGCAAGCCCAAATCCAACACCACCGCGTCATAGGGCTCGGTATCACCCAAAAAATGACCGTCCTCGCCATCGGCTGCCAGATCTACGGCATAGCCAGATTGCGACAGCGTTTCCGCCAATTGGCGGCGCAGATCAGAATCATCTTCAACAATAAGAATACGCATGGAAAAACCCTCCAAAAATACACCCGGGTTTAAGGGGCACAGTCAACTCTAACGGCTAGCCGCCTTGCTGTGCAATGATGTCTCCGGTCTCGGCGTCCACCTTGAAGAACATCTTGCGACCGTCTTCGGTCATCCAGTCAATATGATAATTGGCGCCGCCGCCTTCACGAGAGAACAATTCGGCGCTGAGCTGATAGCCGCCATACTCGCGCTTGAGCGCGCGGAAAATCTTTTTCAACGGCACATTTTTACCCGTCTGAACGGCGTCACGCGCCTGACCAGGAGAGAAAGACTGCGCCCATCCCTGAGCCGCAGCAGGTGTGGTGGCCAACAGGCCGATCACCAAAAAAGAAGCAATAAAGCGTTTCATAGGACCAACTTATACAACAAGCCCCTGAACACCGAGTGAATGAAGCAGTAGAATCTGTTCAGA
>CAZXVJ010000018.1:0-61502 GCA_964644385.1 uncultured Hyphomonas sp.
GCGTTGGTTTTGTTGATGTTCGCTTAGGAAATTGTGCGGGGTTCTTGAGGTCTCAACGGGCCGCCAGCGTCTTACACGCCTTTGCCAGTGCGACGGGGTAGAGCCTGTGTTCTTCTGGCAGGATGCGGGCGGCGAGCGTTTCGGCGGTGTCGTCGTCGCGGATTTGAACTTTAGCGCGGGCGATGACTTTGCCTGCGTCGACGCCTTCGGTGACCCAGTGAACGGAGCAGCCGGCATGGCTGTCTCCTGCGTCTATGGCGCGTTGGTGGGTTTTTAAGCCGGGGTATTTGGGCAAGAGGGACGGATGAATGTTGACGAGGCGTCCGGCCCAGCGCTGAACAAACCATGGCGTTAGGATGCGCATGAAGCCGGCCAGCGCGATGATGTCCACATTTGCGTCCCGCAGGGCGGCGTCTATATGGCGCTCGAAGGCTTCGCGGTCTTTGCCGAAGGGTTTGTGGTCGATGGCGATGGTGGCGATGCCTGCGCGCCGGGCGGTATAAAGGCCGTCTGCGCCGGGCGTATTGGAGAGGACCAGCGCAGGGCTGGCGGGATAGTCTTCGGCCTCAGCCGCTTTCAGAATGGCTTCCATATTGGTGCCGCGCCCGGAAATCAGGATGGCGAGCCGCAATTTGCGGGTCATGCGCGGGCAAGCTCACCAATGATGACGGGGGTTTCGCCGGATTTTGTGAGCGCGTCCAGCGTGCTTTGGGCGTCGTCTTTGCCAACCGCGAAGACCATGCCGATGCCCATATTGAAGGTCTTACGCATTTCCTCGGGCGCAACAGCGCCTTCTTCGGCGAGCCATTCAAAAACAGGCGGCGGCGTCCAAGCGTTATAGTCGATGATGGGGGTGAGTGTTTCGGGACACATGCGGGGCGTGTTTTCGGTGAGACCGCCGCCGGTGATGTGGGCGAGGCCTTTGATTTTACCCGACTTTATAAGTGGTAGGCTGGCCTCAGAGTAGAGGCGGGTGGGCTCTAACAGGGCGTCTCCAAGACTTACATCAGAAAACGGGGAGGCGTCTTCATAGGAGAGGCCTGTCCGCTCTACGATCTTGCGAATGAGCGAATACCCATTTGAGTGGGGGCCGGAGGAGGCGATGCCGATCAGCACGTCTCCGGCGGTCATATCGGCGTGGCGGGGGATGATTTTGTCGCGGTCTACCGCGCCAACCACAAAGCCTGCCAGATCATAATGGCCGGGCGGGTACATGCCGGGCATTTCAGCCGTTTCGCCGCCAATCAGAGCGCATCCGGCGCGTTTGCACCCCTCTGCAATGCCCGCAATAACGGCCTCCGCAATGCCGTTCTCGAGCTTGCCTGTGGCGAAATAGTCTAAGAAAAACAGTGGTTCAGCGCCTTGGGCCAGCACATCATTGGCGCACATAGCGACGAGATCTATGCCGACGGTGTCATGGCGGCCTGTGTCGAAGGCGAGCATCAGCTTTGTGCCGACGCCGTCTGTGCCAGAGACGAGTACCGGATCTGTGTAGCCTGCGTCTTTCAGATCAAACAGCGCGCCAAATCCGCCGAGGCCGCCCATGACACCGGATCGCGCGGTGGCCTTGGCGAGCGGACCAATCGCGCCAATAAGACGATCGCCTGCCTCAATATCGACACCAGCGTCACGGTAAGACAGGGGTGTTTTTGGTGTGTTTTTCATCATGCCTCACGCGTTATCATGGAGAAAACAGCCATTCCAGTGCTGCGTGTGGTTTCAGGTCTGCGGCCCGCTTGCTACAAGGGGTCAATTAGGAGTTCGTTGAACATGATTCGTTTCTTTATGCTGTCCGCCTTTTTTGCCGTGTCTGCGGTGGTTTTTGGGCTTGCTAGCCCTAACGCTCACGCCGATGCGCGCGCGGTCTATACGATTACTGATATTGCTGTGGATGAACGCGCCGGCAGCGTGATTGAAGCGCGGCAGAAGGCCATGGCAACGGCGCGACTGATCGGCGCGCGCCAGTTGATCCGCAAATTGACACTGGAAGAGCATCGCTCTGCGGCGGGCGGCGTTCCGGTTGACCGGGCGCTGGCCGAGCAGTTTGCCGCCGCCGTTGACGTGCAAGATGAAACCGCGGGCGCAGGACGCTATCGCGGGACGCTGTCTGTGGTGTTCAACCCACGCACCGTGCGGGCGCATCTGGACTCGCTGGGCGTGCCGTATGTGGATACGCAGGGCCCGCTAGGCTTGTTTATTCCGCTCGCATCGGGCGGATCTCTTGATGCCTGGCGGGAGTCTTTGGGCGATGGCGATAAGTATGGATTGTCGCCCTATGTGACCGCGCCGGGCGCAGGCTATACGCGCGATACGACATGGGACGAGTTGAAATCAGAAGCCGATTATTATCGCGCGCGGCGCGGCATTATGGGCGAGCTGATTGGCCGCTCTGGCGCGTATCAGATCAAGCTATCGACGCTCACGGCGGATGGTCGCCAAACGATTGGGACAACGCGTCCCAAAGCCACGCTGAGCCAAGCCAATGCGGCGGCGTCAGCCTATCTGGGCCAAGTGTGGAAAGCGCGGTCTGTGATTGTGGACACAACGCGCACGCTGCAAAATGCGACGGTGCTTTATACGTCTCTAGCAGAGTGGAACACGCTGCGCGGGGCGTTGGCGCGCTCTCCGCTGGTGGCGGATTTTAAGATTGGTGCAATTGCCCGCGATGGCGCGATGGTGACGTTTGCCTATGCGGGCGATCAGGCGCGGCTGCAAAATGATCTGCGCCAGCGCGGCGTGAGTTATTCCCGGGAGGGGGCGCATTATGTGATGCGCTCGGCGGTCTCTGGCGGACGTGGCAACTAAACTTGGCCTTGAGCTGAACCGTTTATGAGTGCGCAGCCGATCTTTGGGTTTCCGCCGCCGGAACGCGGGTTTGATGATTTGGTCGTTTCGGCCTCGAATGAGGCGGCGCTGCGTGTGGTGCGCCAGCCTAGCAATTGGCCAATGCCTGTCTTGTGCCTGGTCGGCCCGCCAAAGAGTGGGCTGACGACGATTGCGGGCGCGTGGGCGAGGATGAACGACGCCGCGCTGTTCACGACGCGTGCGTTTGATGCGTTGCCTGCGAAAACGGTCGACGCGATGGAGCGCGGCTTTGTGGTGATCGAGGACGCTGCGCGGGTGAAGAAGTCAGAGAAACTATTGTCGCTGATCAACCGCATGACGGCGAGCTCTGGGCGCTTACTACTGACCGCCAATACGCCGCCCGCGCAATGGACGACATCATCTGCGGATCTGCAATCGCGGTTGAAATCTATGCCTGTGGCTGAGATTGACCCGCCGGATGAAGATGGGTTGGTTCGGCGGCTGAAAGCGTCTGCTGAGCGATATTTTCTGAAACTGGAGCCGGATGTGCTGCATTTTCTGTCGCTGCGGCTGGATTTGACCTATGCGGACATCGAAAACTGCGTGCAATTGCTGAGTGAGGCGGTATCTGAGAATGATAGAGCGCCCTCCATCCCCTTGGCACGAAGTGTGCTGGATAGGATGGGCGGGCATGAGAGACGCCAGGCGCGCCTTCTATAGCAACAACCGCAGGGGTAGGGACGATTGAATGGCAGAGGATTTGACCGCTTCAACCGTCGCATTGATGGGTTCAACCGATCGGTTCTTGAACCGCGAACTCTCTTGGCTGAACTTCAATCAGCGCGTGCTGGAGGAGACGGGTAATCGCTCTCACCCCTTGCTGGAGCGCCTTCGGTTTTTGTCGATCTCTGCGAGCAATCTGGATGAGTTTGAAATGGTTCGGTATGCGGGCCTGAGAGAGCAAGTGCGCGCCGGGGTAACAAAACCGAGCCTCGATGGGCTAACGCCGGCGCAGCAAATTCGTCAGATTGAAAAGGCGACGCGCAAGCTGATCGAAGACCAGCAGGCGCAGTGGCGGGAACTAAAAGACGAAATGTCCGACAAGGGTATTCGTGTCTTGTCGCCAGATGAACTGACAAAGCGCCAGTTGAAATGGTTGGAAGATCATTTTGAGACCGACATATTTCCAGTGTTGACCCCGCTGGCGGTGGACCCGTCGCACCCGTTTCCGTTCATTCCCAATCTTGGATTTTCTGTTGCGTTTAGCCTGTCTGCCAAGACGGGGGATGATGCGTTGGTGGGGCTTGTGCCGCTTCCCGCCTTTGTGCGGCGCTTTATCAGCCTGCCGGAAACCAAGTCTGGCGGGGTGAGTTTTGTTGCGTTGGAAGACGTGATTGGCCTGTATTTGGACAAGCTGTATCCAGGATTCGTGCAGGTGGAGCGTTGCATGTTCAGGATTGTACGCGACAGCGATATTGAGATCGAGGAAGAAGCTGAAGACCTGATCCGCGAGTTTGAGGTGATGCTGAAGCAGCGTCGACGGGGCCGGATTGTTCGGATTCGGATCGACTCAAACGCCCATGAAGGCTTGCGCGATTTTATCGTGAAAGAGATTGGCGCTGAGGCTGCTGATGTTGTGCTTTATGATGGGCTGCTTGGCATGGCGCAGCTGTCTGAGATGATCGTTGACGATCGCCCAGATCTCGTTTTTCCGTATTATGAGCCGCGATACCCTGAGCGTATCCGGGAGATGAATGGCGATTGCTTTGCGGCCATCAGGGCCAAGGACATTTTGGTGCATCACCCGTTCGAGAGCTTCGACGTGGTCGTGCAGTTCATTCGCCAAGCCGCTGAAGACCCGCAAGTGGTGGCGATCAAACAGACCCTTTATCGGACAAGCGTCGACTCCCCGATTGTCGCGGCGCTGATAGAAGCGGCCGAGGCGGGCAAGAATGTCACGGCGCTGGTTGAGATTAAGGCACGGTTCGACGAAGAGGTGAACTTGCGATTGGCGAGGGATCTGGAACGGGCCGGGGTTCAGGTGGTGTATGGGTTCTTTGAGTATAAGACCCACGCCAAAGTGTCTTTGGTGGTGCGCCGCGAAGACGACGGTCTAAAATCATACACGCACTTCGGCACCGGCAATTACCATCCGATCAACGCAAAAATATATACGGACTTGTCGCTGTTCACTGCTGACGATGCGTTGGGGCGCGATGCCAATCGCTTGTTTAACTTCGTTACGGCGTACCGGGAGCCGCCGGAGGTAGGGCCTAAGCTTGAAAAGCTGTCTATGTCGCCGCTGAGCCTTGAGCGCGATTTGATTAAGCTGATTAAAACTGAGGCCAAAAATGCGCGGGCGGGGAAGCCAGCGGGCATTTGGGCGAAACTGAACTCTCTGGCCGATGGGGACGTGATCGACGCGCTCTACCGCGCCAGTCAGGACGGGGTGCAGATTGCGCTGGTTGTACGCGGTATCTGTTGTTTAAGACCGGGCGTGCCGGGCCTGTCAGAGAATATTCGGGTCAAATCGATTGTTGGACGCTTTTTAGAGCATGCCCGCATTGTTTGCTTTGCGAATGGCGAGACGTTGCCGTCGCCTGCCGCGAAAGTGTTTATCTCGTCTGCCGATTGGATGCCGCGTAATCTAAAGCGACGCGTCGAAGCGTTGGTGCCGATTGAGAATGAAACGGTGCATCGCCAAGTGTTGAATCAAATCATGGTCGCCAATTTGAATGATGGACCGCAAAGCTGGACGATGCAGCCGGGTGGAGATTATGCACGCTCTAAAGATACGGCAGATGGCGGGTTCGTGGCGCACCAATATTTCATGGACAATCCGAGCCTGTCTGGCCGAGGCAGCGCGCTGGAAGTGACGTTGCCGCCGAGACTTTCGCCAAAGAGCCGCACCCGCAGCGGGAAGGGTAAGCGATGAGCGCGGACGGTTTACCGCTGCGCGCCGCCGTCATCGACATCGGCTCTAACTCGGTGCGCCTGGTGATCTACAATGTTGAAGGCGCTTCAGCTTTGCCGACATTCAATGAGAAAGTCATGGCGGGCCTTGGCACGGGATTGATGCAGACGGGTAAATTGTCTGCTGACGGGTGGGTGTCGGCCATACGTGCTTTAGAGCGGTTTCGGGCAATATTAGAAGCGTTGGGGGTGACAAACATTACCGCCGTCGCCACGGCTGCCGCCCGCGTGGCGCGCGATGGCCCTGATTTTTTGAAGGCCGCCAAGAAGGCGCTTGGACAGAAAGTCGTTTTGTTGACCGGGGAAGATGAAGCCGGATTATCGGCGCTGGGCGTGACGACATCTTTCCACAAGCCGCGCGGATTGGTCGGCGATCTTGGCGGGTCGAGCCTTGAGTTCCATAATATCGGTCGCGGCGGCGGCAAGGGTGAGAGCTTATTGCTGGGGCCATTGTCCTTGGCGCAACAGGCGTTTGATGCGGATAAGTTACGGAAGAAGGTTCGCGCCGCGCTCAAAAACTCGACCTATTTAGGGGACGCAAAAGGCCAGTTTTACGCGGTTGGTGGGGCGTGGCGGACGTTGGCGAAACTGAACATGGCGTTGGATGGGTATGCCTTGCAAGTGTTGAATGGTTACCAGCTTACATCCGGTCAAATTGCCCGGACGGTGCAGATGTGTGTCGACAGTGTGGACCAACCGGCCTTGCGGGCGCGCATCGAGGCGGTTGATAAGCGCCGGGTCGAAATTATGCCCTATGCGGCCATCATTTTGGATGAAGTCATGCAGGTGGGTAATTTTGATGGCTTGACGATTTCATCGAATGGGCTGCGCGAGGGCGTGTTGAGGGAAGCGGTTGGCGTCTCTGAGGGTGACCCACTCATCGACGGCGCGATTGCGTTTGCTCAGTTGAATGGCAATCAGATCGCGTTCGGAGAGGAGTTATATAAGTTTGTGTCTGACGCGTTCGTGGATCAGCCAGACCTGTTTGGTTCGCCTACTGCCGCCGGGCGCATCAAACGCGCCGCCTGTATGCTGGCCGATAGCGCCGGGCGGTTTCACCCCGATCACCGCGCCATCATGGCGTATGACCAAGCCTTGCGAGCGCCCTATGCGGGGGTCAACCATGCGCAGCGGGCGATGATTGCGCACGCGATTGGGTATCGATACTCGCGCAAGTTCAAGCGGCCGAACCCGTATGTGGGGCTGAATACTGAGGAGCAGGCGAGCCGGGCCCGGCAGCTCGGCACGGCGATGCGGCTTGGGGCGGTGTTCTCTGGCCGCTCTGGCCCGATCTTGAAGCGCGCGCAGCTGAAACGCTCAAAGGGGCGGCTGGATTTGATCGTTAAGAAGGCAGACGAAGCGATGGTGTCAGACACGGTGCACCGGCGACTGACGCAGCTGGCCTCGCTGATGGGGCTTGAGCCGGGCGTGCGGATTGGGAAATCTTAGACGGCGGGCTTAGACGTCAAACAGACGGATCTGACCATTTTCAAAGGACACGGCGAGTTTGCCATTGAGCAGATCTTGCGCCTTTTTGCCGAACATCTCATAGCGCCAGCCTGTCATGGCCGCGATGTCTTCGCCGGTTTCACCGCGGGCAATCCGCTCAACATCAGCCGCATTGGCAATGAGGCGCGGCACGACATTATTGTCTTCGCTGACATGCTTGAGCAGAACTTTGAGCAGTTCCGGCGCGCCAGCAGGGGTCTGTGCATTTTGGCGGCGTTTTGGTAGATCAGGCGCGTAGGCATCGGGGTCGTCTATCGCCGCGCTGACGGCGTCTAACAGGCCCGCGCCATAGCGCGAGCGGATGAAGCCATTGGGCACGGCGCGTAGATTGTCGAAGTCTTTCTCTTTGCGCGGTTTCTGGCTGGCGATTTCCTGAATGGCATCGTCTTTCAGGATGCGGCGGCGCGGCTTGTTCATATCTTGCGCGGTTTGTTCGCGCCAAGCGGCCACGGCGACGACAATGGCGGCGTAGTCTTTTTTGGGCTTACGAATTTTAAGGCGCTGCCACGCTTTCATTGGGTCGGTGTCGTATTTGGCGGGGTCTTCAAGGCTGGCCATTTCGTCACGCACCCAGCCGAGGCGGCCTTGTTCTTCCAATTGCTCTGACATGAGCAGATAGGCGTCGCGTAAATGTGTGACGTCACCAAGGGCGTAAATCAGCTGTTTCTGGGAGAGGGGGCGGCGTTTCCAGTCGGTAAACTGACTGGATTTGTCGATCTGACGGCCCAAAACACGGTTGATCAGATTGTCATAGGAGATCGAATCACCAAGCCCGAGCGCCATCGCTGCGATCTGCGAATCAAAGATAGGGCCGGGCACGTGGCCGATCAGTCGATTAAATATTTCAAGGTCTTGCCGGGCAGCATGAAACACTTTCACGCGGCTTTCTTCGGCGATCAGTGAGAGAAATGGACCAATGTCCAAATCTTCTGCCATTGGGTCGATCAGGCCCTCTACACCGGGCGCTGAGGCCTGTACGAGGCAGAGTTCTGGCCAATAGGTTGTTTCGCGGTGAAACTCGGTATCGATGCAGATAAAGTCGCTTTCCGCGAGTTTGTCGCAGAGCGCTTGAAGCTCATCTTGCTCGATAATGGGCGTTAAGGTGTTGTCAGTCATCGCTCGCTTGCGTATCGCATCGCCTAACCAAAGGCGAGAGGGGAGTTTCCCTAATTGCCTGATTCTCACCGATCCCTTAGCCGGAGACACTTTCTGATGCATGCATATCGCTCCCATACTTGTGGCGAACTCAGGACGTCTGATGTTGGTCAAACCGTGAAACTGTCAGGCTGGCTGCACCGCCGACGTGACCATGGCGGGGTGATGTTCATTGACCTGCGCGACCATTATGGCCTGACGCAATGCGTCTTCGACCCGGATTTCCCCGCCTTTGCTGTGGTCGAGCGCCTGCGCACCGAAAGCGTCATCACGATTGAGGGCGAAGTTCTGGCGCGCGAAGCGTCACTCGTGAATGATGGGTTGGATACCGGCGCGATAGAAGTGCGGGTGAAAGAGGCGTCGATCCAGTCTGAGGCGGCTGAACTGCCGCTGCCCGTGTTTGGAGAGCCAGATTATCCCGAAGACATGCGCCTGAAGAACCGCTTCCTCGATCTCCGCCGGGAGACGCTGCATAAGAATATGACGCTGCGCTCTGATGTGATTGCGTCTTTGCGCCGCCGGATGATTGAGCAGGGCTTCACCGAGTATCAAACGCCGATTTTGACGGCCTCTAGCCCGGAAGGCGCGCGGGACTTTCTGGTGCCAAGCCGCGTACATCCCGGTGAGTTCTATGCGCTGCCGCAAGCGCCGCAGCAGTTTAAGCAGCTTTTGATGGTGTCGGGCTTTGACCGCTATTTCCAGATTGCGCCATGTTTCCGCGATGAAGATGCGCGGGCCGACCGTTCACCCGGTGAGTTCTATCAGCTCGACATCGAGATGAGCTTTGTCACGCAGGAAGATGTGTTCGGCGCGATTGAGCCTGTCATGCGCGGCGTGTTTGAGGAATTCGCAGACTGGGAAGGCAAGGGGCGTAAAGTGCCCGCTGAGCCATTTGTGCATATTCCCTACGCCGAAGCGATGGCGAAATATGGCAGCGACAAGCCAGACCTGCGCAACCCGATCGAGCTGGCCGATGTGACTGAGTTCTTTGTCGACGAAGGCAAGACGGGTTTTGGAATCTTCGCGAAGATTATCAAAGGCGGCGGCAAAGTGATTGCGATCCCAGCGCCGAAAGCGGCAGCGGAGAAGTCCCGCAAATTCTTCGACGAGATGGACAAGTGGGCCAAGAAAGAAATGCAGGCGCCGGGCCTTGGCTATGCACGTCTGAAAGAGGCAGACGGCGGCGGCGTGGACAGCCAGGACCCAGTGTTGAAGAACTTCGACGCCGGTCATTTGGCGAGCTTTTTGGAGACGATGGGCCTTGGCGCGGGTGATGGCGTGTTTTTCTCTGCCGGCAAAAAGGGCGATGCCTATAAGCTGGCGGGCGCGGCGCGGACGAAGATTGGTGAAGACTTAGAGCTGATCGAAAACGGCGTGTTCCGCTTCTGTTGGATCGTTGATTTCCCGATGTTTGAGTATGACGAAGACAATAAGAAGATCGACTTTAGCCATAACCCATTCTCTATGCCTCAGGGCGGGATGGAAGCGCTGGAAGCGGCCAAGACCGATGATGATATACTGGCGCTGAATGCGTTTCAGTATGACATCGTGTGTAACGGTGTTGAGCTGTCATCGGGCGCAATTCGGAACCATCGCCCGGACGTTATGCTGAAAGCGTTTGAAATGGCCGGGTATGGCGCAGAAGTGGTGGAAGAAGAGTTTGGCGGGATGTTGAACGCGTTCCGCTATGGCGCGCCGCCGCATGGGGGCATTGCGCCGGGCGTGGACCGGATTGTGATGCTGCTGGCGGACGCGGAGAACATTCGCGATGTGACGCTGTTCCCGATGAACGGGCAGGCACGCGATCTGCTGATGGGCGCGCCAAGCCCGGTGGATGATGCTCAGCTGAAAGAGCTGAACATTCGTCTTGCGCCGATGAAGAAAGACTAAAGAATAAACTTCGACAAATCCGTATCTCCGGCGAGGCTGGCGACTTGGGTGTTTACGTAATCGGCGGTGATGTTGATGGTTTCGCCGGACTTGTCCGGGGCGTCGAAGCTGATTTCGTCGAGCAGGCGTTCCATCACGGTCTGGAGGCGGCGGGCGCCGATGTTTTCGACGGTGTTGTTCACGATCTCTGCGAGGTCTGCGAGTCGGTCTATCGCAGCGTCATCGAAGGTGAGGGTAACATTCTCTGCATCCATCAAGGCTTTGTGTTGCTTGATCAGGCTGGCTTCTGGCTCGACCAGAATACGGCGCAGATCATCACGGCTGAGTGCCTCTAGCTCAACGCGGATGGGCAGGCGGCCTTGCAGTTCTGGCAGGAGGTCTGAGGGTTTCGAGACGTGGAACGCGCCGGACGCGATGAACAGGATGTGGTCCGTCTTGATCGGGCCGCGCTTGGTGGAAACAGTGGTCCCTTCAATAAGGGGCAGGAGGTCGCGCTGGACGCCCTCGCGGCTGACGTCTGCGCCGCCGCGATCTTTGCGGGCAGCGACCTTATCAATCTCGTCCAGAAACACGATACCGTCTTCTTCAACCGCGCTGAGGGCTTCGCGGACGATGGCGTCTTCATCCAGCAGGCGGTCGGCTTCTTCGTCCAGCAGGGGCTTGTAGGCCTCTTTGACGGTGGTGCGGACGGACTTGGTGCGCCCGCCCATGGCTTTGCCGAACATATCGCCCAGATTGATCATGCCCATTCCGCCCTGGCCGGGTATGTCCATCATCTGCATTGGGTTTGACGTATCTGTGAAATCGATATCGACGGGTTTATCGTCCAAATCGCCAGACCGTAATTTTTGGCGGAACACTTCGCGGGTGGAGTCTTGCGCATCTCCACCGACCAGCGCGTCTAGCAGGCGTTCTTCTGCGATGTCCTGGGCTTGTTTGGCGACGCCATGGCGCTTTTGATCGCGGATCATGCCGATGGCGGCCTCTACCAGATCGCGGATGATCTGTTCCACGTCGCGGCCGACATAGCCGACTTCTGTGAACTTAGTGGCTTCCACTTTCAGGAAAGGCGCATTGGCGAGTTTTGCGAGGCGGCGTGAGACTTCTGTTTTACCGACGCCCGTGGGGCCGATCATCAAAATGTTCTTTGGCGTGATTTCTCCGCGGAGGTCTTCCGGGGCTTGCTTGCGTCGCCAGCGGTTACGCAATGCGATCGCAACGGCGCGTTTTGCGCCGGACTGGCCGATGATGTGACGATCAAGCTCGGCAACGATTTCGCGCGGGGTAAGGTCTGACATTTAGAAAGGCTTTCGAAAAGGATCAGGCAGGTTCGGGAGGGAATATGCGCTGGGTAAACGGCGTGGAGGGTAGGATGGACAAGACCAGTTTGCGGGCCGTGCGCCATCCGCCACCCAATAGAACGATACTTGTGCCGATTAGGAGCAGCGTGATGATGAGTGTGGTGGCTTCATTTCCGCCAAAAGATTCGACGATGGTGCCGAGAGCCATGGCCAAGGTGACGAGGCCCGCTGCGATTAAGGCGCGGCGGTCGAGCGCTATGGATAGGATGGAAATGGCGGCGAGCGTCGCCACGATGAGGAAGGCTTCGGCTTGCCCCGGCATGGCAAACCCTGAGCCCGTTATCAAACTGCGCAAGCCCCAGATGATTTGCGGGGCCGCCGCAACGTGCAGCCAGAAGGCGTGGTCTGCGCTGCGGGTAAGGCGCTGTGGGTCTTTGGCATCAAACCAGATGGCAATGCAGAGGGTAATGACACCGACAAGGATGAAGCCTAAACCGCCGAGGAGGAGACCTATATCACCGAAGAAGCCTGTGAACGTGTAAAAAGCGCCCGCTGCCAGAAGGGCAATTAACAGCAGTGTGAAGGGGAGGCGAAAGCGCCAGAATGCGATGATCGCTGCGCCGAACGAACCTAGGAATGCGGCGATGCCCGTGTTCCCGAAGACTCCCCACAGTTTACGAAATTGAACCGGGCTTGAAAAACTCTGAACCGTTTCCGCTGTCATGCCATTGATACCCGACATAATCGCTCCAACGCTGAGGCCAGCGTAAATGGTGAAGAATAGCACTAGGGCCATGGAGGGCAAAACTAATCGGCGCCTGCGGCTAAAATACTCGGCCATGAGCCACATCACCGCAGCGACGGGGGCAAAGATAAGGGCGACGGACCATCCAGCTTGTCCTTTGGCGGCCATGGTGATGGCCGACTTACCGAACATGAACGATGTCAGCGCGGTTAGGCCCATGGCCAGAATTACGATGCCAATGGTGATGAAGATGTCATTGAAGTTTGAAAGGAAGCGTAGGTTTTCGCTTTGCCCAGCAGCGGCTGGGTCTGAGCGTTGGGTGAGAAAGGCTTCAAGCCGTTGGACTTGAGTGCGCGAGAGGATGCCTGCTTCCTCAGCCGCTTTGAGATCTGTGCGATCAAACATCCAGCGTTTCCAGCGTGAAGTTGCCATTGGTGTAGACGCAGATATCGGCGGCGATCTGCATGGCTTTGCGGCCAATGATCTCGGCGTCCTCTTCATAGTCATAGAGGCCGCGCGCCGCCGCGAGCGCGTAATTGCCACCAGAGCCAACGGCCACAACATTGTGCTCTGGTTCCAAAACATCGCCTGATCCGGTGACCACCAGCGTTGTTTTCTTGTCGCCGACAATCAGGAGTGCTTCGAGTTTTTGCAGGTATTTCTCGGTGCGCCATTCTTTCGCAAGCTCGACCGCCGCGCGTTCCAACTGGCCCGGATAGCGCTCAAGTTTTTCTTCCAACCGTTCAAACAGCGTGAAGGCATCAGCGGTGGCCCCGGCAAACCCGGCAAGGATCTCACCCCCGGCCAGGCGGCGGACTTTTCGCGCATTGCCCTTCATAATGGTCTGACCCATCGAGACTTGACCGTCGGACAACATGGCAAGCGTGTTGCCCTTTCGCACGGCGCAAATTGTGGTGCCATGCCAAAGCGCGCTGGAGTCTGTGTTGGTTTGCATAGGAAATATGTGGGCCGTCCCACCCTCTGGTGCAAGGTTCGTGGTGATCAAGTACGCCTAAGCGAACAATTCGCTGACGAAGGCGCCGAGGGACTGAAAGCTGCGTCGATCTGCATCGGCGTCATATTCGGTGCCGCCTGCACGATTATCGGCGCCTTCGGTGGTGAAGGAATGAACCGCTTTGCCGTGGGCGTGCAGCTGCCAGTCAGCGCCCGCCGCAACCATTTCAGCGCCAATCGCAACCACGTCTTCCGGCTTTGCCATTGGATCTTGCCAGCCATGCTCTATCAAAACTTTAGGTTTGATCTGGCTGGGCGACAGATTGTCTGCTGCGCCAAGTAAGCCGTGGAAAGACGCCACGCCGAGCACATCCATATTCGCCCGCGCCATGTCGAGCACGCTTAGCCCCCCAAAACAGTAGCCTATCGCAGCGACTTTGCTCGCGTTGACGCCGTCTTGCGTTTTCGCGAAGGCCAATCCTGCGGCCAATCGATTTTGAAGCTCGGCGCGATTCTGCACGAGTGGCATCATCAAGGCTTCGTTCTCAGAAGCGTCAGCGCCGCGCTTGCCTTTGCCGTACACATCCATGGCAAAGGCCGCGCAGTTCAACTGATCAGCAATCTTTCGCGCTTTCTGCTTTTCATTGTCTCCAAGCCCGCCCCAGGCATGCGCAATGACGATCAAGGGCAAGTCTTCGCCGCCGCTTGGCATCGCGAAGAAGCCCTCATAGGGGTTTCCATCAATCGTATAGTCAACGGACGTTGCTGAGTGGCTCATGGTCTGGGTCTCCGGCAAAGTTGAATTGTTCAGGCAGATACACCGAAACCAGCTGAAATTAGCAAGCAATTTGGCCGGGCGGCCGCGATTAGTATGCGCTTTCTAGACTTTTGACCTATCTCTCACATCATCGACCCACCCTAATGATGGAGACACCCATGGCTAAGTCAAAAAAGAAATCTAACGCCAAAGCCAAAAAAGTTGGCAAGGCAATCGAAACCAATGCGGCTGAAACCGCGCACAAGATCTGGCTTGCAGGCGTTGGCGCCTATGGCCGCGCCTATTCAGAAGCCGTTGAGAATGCTGGCAACATGAACAAGAAATCTGTCGAATTGTTCGAAGATCTTGTTCAGCGCGGCGAGAAAATTGAGAACGACGTGCGCGCACGCTTCGTTGCTGACGACCGCGTCGCAAAAGCAGGCGAGCAAGTTCAAAAGGTCATGGGGTCTGCTCGTGAATTTCAGGAACAAGCCCGTGAGCGTTTTGAAACACGCATGGAGCGTATGCGCGAAGTTCTCGGTGTCAAAGAAATGGGCACACCCGCGAACAAGCTAGCGAGCAAGCTGGACCAACTCGAAGATGATGTCGTTGGCGCAACCGGCAAAGCCCTGAAGAAAGGCAACAAGATGCTGAAGAAGCGTCTGGCACGTTTGGCTGAAGAGCTGGAAGCCTATGCCGGTGATGTTGCAAGCGACGAAGACGCTCCAAAGGCCAAAAAGAAGAAGGCCAAAAAGTCCAAAAAGTCGAAGGCAAAAGCGAAGTCTGTGAAGACCGTCAAAGCGACCAAGACATCAAAGTCTAAGACCGCTGCGAAAGCCAAGCCGACCAAAGCTGCATCCAAAAAAGCTGATGATCTTTCCATGATCACGGGCGTTGGCCCTGCGCTGCGTAAGAAATTGGCCGCCGCTGGCGTGACCACATTTGCTCAAGTCTCTGCCATGAACAAAGCAGCGGCTGAGGCCCTGGACGACAAGATCGGTGCGCGCGGTCGCATCGTTCGTGACGGATGGGTCAAGCAGGCGAAAGCGCTCGCTAAAGGCTAGTGTTTGAAACTGGATTGTCAGCCGTGCATCAGAACGATGCGCGGTTGATACCCATTTTACGCTAAGCGATCGCTGTCTCGTACCGCTCAATCATTTGGGTGAGCGTATCAAAGCCGGTTTCGCCCATATACGGCACGACCAGACACATGGTTTGAAACACAGTTTTGTGGATCAGGCGCGGTTCGCTTAGGCCGTCTCCGCGCACAACATCATCCACCAGCCAAAAGGTGAGGGTCGTGAGGATTTGATCTGTGATCACATTGGCGAGACGCGCGTCGAGTTTCAACGCGCCGGTCTGTGTCAGGTTTTGTAAGACGCGCTGAACGGTTTGGCGCACCTCGGCGGATAGAGCGCGAAAGCGGGTTGCCAAATCAGGGTAGCGATCCAGCAGGATGCCAAGATTGCGATAGAAAAAGCGGAAGTCGTAAATCTCTTCGAGAAGGATGTAGAGGTAAATCCAGTGGTCATCGAGGGTTTTGAGACTGCTCTCAGAGCCGCGTAGAATGATCCGAAGTTCTTCTTCGAAGTCATTGAACAAGGCCCGAATGATCGCGTCTTTGCCTTTGAAGTGATAATACAAATTACCGGGGCTTATCTCCAACGCATTGGAGATATCAACGGCCGATTGCTCCGCTTCGCCTTCTTCATTGAAGAGCGCCAGACTGGTTTGAAGGATGCGATCACGGGTTTTCATGGGCTAAGGTCGCAATTTGACACAAAAACATCACCATGAAACGAATAATGTATGAGGAAATTCAACAGTTTATTCGTAATATGATAAGGTTTTAGACACCATGGCGGCAGCGGCCATGAGTGCAGCAAAAGAATGGTCCGCAGAGGCCGAATAGAGGGTGAGAAGAACGTATGGAACCGAAAGACGAGATTGCACGCAACGCCGCGCGGAGCACCACCGCGATGAACCCGCTCATGGGCGGTATAAACCGTCAGGAACTGCTCGGCTCTGTGGCTATGATGCTACGGTCCACAATGACCAATCCCGTCACCTCCATGAAGTATGCTGGCAAAATTTCGAAAGAGAACACTCAGATTATGATGGGGAAGTCGGAACGCACCGCGAACCCGAAAGACAGACGCTTCAAAGACGACGCCTGGCAAAATAACCCATTTTATAAGCGCGGCATGCAAACCTATTTAGCGACGCAAGAGCATCTTCAGGATTGGATCGAAGATCTCGAAATGAACGAGTTGGAACACGCCCGGGCAAAATTCGTCATGGGTATGATCACAGATGCTATGGCGCCCACCAATACGCTGATCGGCAATCCGGCCGCCTCCAAACGTGTGGTTGATTCCGGCGGTATGTCTCTGCTGAAGGGGTTGAAGAACGCTTACACAGACCTGACCAAGAATGGCGGTATGCCGTCACAAGTGGACAAGCGCCCGTTTGAGATCGGCAAGAATTTGGCCATTTCGAAAGGTAAGATTGTCTGGAAGAACGAAGTATTGGAGCTGATCCAGTATCAGCCGCTGACCGAAGATGTTTACGAAACACCGTTTTTGATCATCCCGCCACAGATCAACAAGTTTTATGCGTCAGACCTAACGCCTCACACCAGCATGGTGCAGTTCTTATTGTCGCAGAAGATGCAGCCCTTCATCATCTCATGGCGCAACCCAACCAAGAAGCACGCCGATTGGGGCATGGACGCATATATCGACAGTCTTATTCAGGCGACGACCGTGATACAGAAAATCACAAAGTCTAAGAAAATAAATATGTCTGGCGCCTGTTCTGGCGGTATCACGACGGCGACCCTCGCAAGCCTGTTCGCCGCCGCCGGGGATGACCGGATCAACTCACTGACCCTAATGGTGTGTGTGTTGAACCCTGAAGCGTCGGATAGTGAGATTGGCGAAATTGTCTCTGAGCGCAGCCTGGAGATTGCCCGCGCACATTCACGTCGTAAAGGCATTCTCAAAGGGGATGATCTTGCGCGCATGTTTGCATGGATGCGGCCCAATGATTTGGTGTGGAACTATGTCGTCAACAATTACCTGATGGGCGAAGACCCGCCGCCCTATGACGTCTTGTTTTGGAACAATGACACCACGAATTTGCCAGCGCAGCTTCATTCGGACTATCTGGACATCAGCATAAGCCAGCCATTTGAAAACCCCGGCGATGTCAACGTGGCCGGACACCCCCTGGATATGACGAAGGTGAAGTGCGATGCGTTCGTGCTGGCCGGCGTAACAGATCATATCACGCCGTGGAAAGCCTGTTATCGCACGCCCGCTTTGCTGGGGTCTGAAAATGTTGAGTTTATCTTGTCGTCCAGCGGGCATCTGCAATCGCTGATCAATCCGCCCGGAAACCCCAAGGCGAAATACTTTCGAAACACCGAGATTAAGCCGACGCCCGAAGAATGGGCAGAGACGGCGACGGAAGTGCCGGGCTCTTGGTGGCCGTTATGGGGAGAGTTTCTGCAAGCCAGATCGGGTGGTCTGAAACCTGCACCCAAAAAGTGCGGCAACAAAAAGTTCACCCCTCTTTACGACGCACCCGGAAAGTACGTCTTCAACGCATAGTATAGTGAGTGTGC
Organism: uncultured Hyphomonas sp.; assembly: GCA_964644385.1. Taxonomy (GTDB): domain Bacteria; phylum Pseudomonadota; class Alphaproteobacteria; order Caulobacterales; family Hyphomonadaceae; genus Hyphomonas. The sequence goes on from CAZXVJ010000018.1 coordinate 17,718, forward strand.
AGAATATGCCGAAAGCAAAACGAAAACCCGTTATCACGATGGAGTTCATCGATGGTATGGAATTGCGCACAGCGTATTGGCAGGCTGAGAAAAAGTCAGCCAATCTGCCACTGTTATTCTTCAACGGCATCGGCGCCAATTTGGAATTGACGTTTAAGCTGGGCGATATGTTCCCGGACCGGGATATCATCACGTTCGATATTCCAGGGGTCGGCGGCAGCCCCGTCACGCAATTCCCCTATCGTCCGTGGATGGTTGCGCGGTGGACCCGTAAGCTGCTCGACAAGTATGACATGGAGTCCGTTGACGTGATGGGCGTCTCCTGGGGCGGGGCGATGGCGCAGCAATATGCCGTTCAGTATCGCAATCGCGTCGGCAAACTCATCCTGTGTGCCACGACAGCCGGCATGACAATGGTGCCCGGCAAGCCTGCCGCGCTCAGCAAGATGATGGATGCGCGTCGCTATACAGATCCAAACTATATGATGGAGAACTTCGCGACCCTATACGGTGAAGCAGCAGAGGAGGGGGCTGGTCAGCATGTTGAGAACCTGATGGCGCCGCAACCGATGGGATATGTCTATCAGCTCACCGCGTTTCTCGGCTGGTCCAGCCTACCATTCATTCGCTTCCTGACGATGCCGACGCTGATTATGATGGGCGATAATGATTCCATCGTGCCTTTGGTGAACGGGAAAATTTTGAACTTTGCACTGCCCAATTCTCAGCTACATGTGGTTGAGGGCGGCGGGCATTTGTTCATCGTCACCAGAGCCGAAGAGTCCGCCCGCGTCATTAAGGGCTTCCTGACGCATGGCCTCGCCGCTGAGGCGATGGCTTAGCTTTCGGTCAGCTTCAGCGCCATTTTTTGCACCGCGCCATAGTCTATCTTGCCGGTTCCCAGCACTGGGATTTCATCGACCTTGTAGACCTTCTTCGGCACAGCCAATTCCGGCACACCATGATTTTGCGCCCATGCCAGCATGTCTTGCCGGCTGATATCGTCTGTATCGCTCATCAGAATGATTTGCTCACCTTTTCGCGGGTCCGGCAGGGAGGCGGCCGCGTGCATGTTATCTGGGCAAATCGCACTGGCGCAGTTTTCGACCACCGCAAGGGACACCATCTCACCGCCAATCTTTGCAAACCGTTTCACGCGGCCTTTGATGCGGATGAAGCCTTCATCATCAATCGACACAATATCACCCGTGTCGTGCCAGCCGCCTTCCGGGCGCTCCAACGCGCCGGGGTTCGAGGCGCGCAGATAGCCCATCATGATGTTCGGCCCCTTAATCTGAAGTCGCCCGCCGTCTTCAATGCCGTCTACCGGAATCAATTTGGATTCCATATCCGCCATTAGGATTCCCACCGTGCCAGGCTTGTTATTTTCCCATTGGTTTGCCGCGACAACCGGAGAGGCCTCCGTCGCGCCATAGCCTTCAAGTATCTCAATTTCAAACTTGCGCCGCACCAGCGACCGCGTTTCGTCTTTCACCCGCTCTGCTCCGCATACAGCCAATCGAATACTGCTCATGTCATCTTCTTTGCCGATGCGCGCATACTGAGAAATGAATGTGTCTGTGGCCAGCAGGATGGTCGGCTTCGCCGTTTTGATGCGGTTGACGATCTCGCGCGGTTGCAACGGGGTCGGGTGAAACATAACTGGGATGCCCGCCACAAGGGGCAGTATTGCACCCACCGTCAGGCCGAAACAATGAAACGTCGGCAGTGGGTTCAGCAATTTATCTATCTTAGAACTCAGCCCAATATGAGACCGCACTTGCTCAACATTAGCGAGTATATTCTCATGCGAGAGCACAACCCCCTTCGGTTCGCCCTCAGTGCCAGACGTGAACAGTGTCACCGCGGCGCCTTTGCTGCTGACGCGCGGGCGAAACAGGCTTGGCAGTATCGGGCCAAGGCCGCCAGCAATCTTATTGCCGAGCGTCAGCCCTTCGCGAACATCTTCGAGATAAACGATCTTCGCAACGCTCGACAATTCAGCGAGCAAATCTTCCAAGCCGCCCAATTCAACAAACTTGTGCGCGGTGACAATCCGCTTCACGTTTGCCGCCTTCATGGCAGATTTCAAATTCTTGCTTCCCGCCGTAAAATTGAGCATCGCGGGAACGCGGCCATACGCGCTTACGGCGTAGAAGGCGATCACCGCGCCAGCGCCCGTCGGTAGCATAATGCCAACATTCTCGCCAAATTTGGTGCCTTTCTTGAGCGCAGACCCAAGCCCGAAAGACGCCTGAATAATCTCTTTATATGTTAGCTTCCGGTCATCCCCATCAATGACGATCGTTTTTCCCGCGCCGTGTTCGTGTTTGGCCCGCAGCAGCGCGCCGAACGTATCAATTCGAATTCTGGACGGGCGCCATGGCGTGGGCGACGGAATGGCGTCAACAGATGCAGTCAATGGGCTCTCCATACAGGATGCGGGTTTATGTGAGCACATTGTCACATCACGCCATGCGCGCAATAGATATTGCGTCGATGCATGCCTGAATTGCAGTCGTATTGGCTTGAACTTGCAGGCTTTGACGTCCATCTTTACGCCATGGCCAATTTGATCAATCTCACCTCGTCAGAGACCAAGCATCGCCACCCGGAAAAACGCAATCGGCCCGATACACCGATCTTGCGTAAGCCCGATTGGATTCGCGTCAAAGCGCCGGTGTCAAAAGGCTACGCAGAAACTCGTGAGATTGTGAAGTCGCGCGGCTTGTTGACGGTGTGTGAAGAAGCAGGGTGTCCAAACATCGGGGAGTGCTGGGAGAAAAAGCACGCCACCATGATGATACTCGGCGACACTTGCACGCGCGCTTGCTCTTTTTGCAATGTTTCAACCGGCAAACCCTTGCCGGGGGTTGATAAGGATGAGCCTGGCCGCGTCGGTGAAGCGGTAGCTGAAATGGGCCTTAGCCATGTGGTGATCACATCAGTTGACCGGGACGATCTTGAAGACGGTGGCGCGATGCATTTTGTGCATACGATTGAGTCCATTCGCGCTGCCTCGCCGGGAACCACCATTGAGATACTCACGCCAGACTTTTTGCGAAAAGACGGCTGGGAAAACCGCGTCATCGACGCCAAACCAGACGTGTTCAATCACAACCTTGAAACCGTTCCGCGCCTTTACCTCTCCATCCGGCCCGGTGCGCGATATTTTCATTCGCTGCGCTTGCTGGAAAAGGTCAAAGATCGCGACCCAAGCCAGTTTACGAAATCTGGTTTGATGGTGGGCCTTGGCGAAACCAAGGAAGAGGTGATGCAAGTGATGGATGACATGCGCTCTGCCGGGATCGATTTCCTCACCATCGGGCAATATCTGCAGCCCACCCGCAAGCACGCCGCCGTGGACCGCTTCGTGCATCCTGACGAGTTTGCCTCTTATGAGGAAATCGCGCGCTCTAAAGGGTTTCTGATGGTGTCAGCCTCGCCGCTCACCCGGTCGTCTTATCATGCGGGCGAAGACTTTGAAGAAATGCGCGCGGCGCGGGAGGCAAAGCTGGCCAGCCCTGCCGACTGACCCATGGCCTATTTCAAAACCTCCAAACATTTGCCCTATGCCGCTGATGACGTCTTCGCGCTGGTGTCAGACATTGGCGCTTATCCGCGGTTCATAAAGTGGATCACAGCCATGCGCGTTAGCGATGAGGTTGTTACCGATGGCGTCCGCTCTTTCAAAGGTGAGGCGGTTGTCGGCTTCAAAGGTTTCACCGAACGCTTCACCACTCAGGTCACCGCAAACCCGCAAACGCGCTCTGTCAGGGCGGATTTGATTGAAGGCCCGTTTCGCAAACTTCAGGCCGATTGGACAATTGAACCAGGGTCTGAAGGCGGGTGCGTCTGCACGCTAGCGATAGACTACGAGTTCAAAAACATACTGATCAGCATGCTGGCCTCCGCGAATGAAAGCATGGCGGTTGACCGCATCATGAGCGCTTATCTGGCAGAGGCGGAACGCCGATACGGGGCGCACACGCCTGCGCCCAAACCCAGCGCCTAACGCTATTTCATCTGAAGTTGCACCAGTTTCAACGCCGACTCGACTGCGGCCATACGCACCTCTTCGCGTCCAATTGGGCCTGTAGATAGCATTTCATGGATCACCGCGCGGTTCTCTCTCGCGCATGCCACATGCACTGTGCCGACAGGCTTCATGGGTGTGCCGCCGCCGGGGCCGGCAATGCCCGTAATCGCGACTGCAATATTTGAACGACTTGCCTCCAGCGCGCCTTCAGCCATCATGCGGGCAACGGGTTCTGACACCGCGCCATAATCGGCGAGCACATCGCCGGCCACACCCAGCATCTCTTCTTTGGCCCGGTTGCCATAGGTCACAAAACCCCGTTCAAACACCTTTGAAGACCCCGCGACATCCGTCAGCAATGCCGCGACCAAGCCGCCCGTACAGCTTTCCGCCGTGCAGATTTTCAGCCGGGATTGAGCGGCATCGTCGACGATGAGCATGGCGAGATTTTTCAAACGATCTGGAAACATAAACAAGTGCTAGGCCGAACACGCCCCAATGGAAAGGGGGCCGCACGTATGGCCGAGATAAAGACACCTATATGGACCAGATAAGTAGTGGATATGGACAGGATATGGACACTTGCTAACGGTCAACTCGAACTATCCGATAAGCAGCGCAACCGCCTCTGCCGCAAGCCCGTCGCCGCGTCCGGTAAACCCAAGAGTTTCGGTCGTTGTTGCTTTCACACTGACATGATCGAGAGACAGATTGAGTAGCTCTGCCGTGCGCTCACGCATCGCCTGACGGTGCGGACCTATTTTGGGCGCTTCGCAAATGATCGTAATATCCACATTGCCAATCTGCAATCCCTGTTGCAGGGCCAGATCGCTGGCATGTTTCAGAAACTGCGCGCTGTCAGCATTTGACCAGCGCTCATCCGATGGGGGGAAGTGATCGCCGATATCGCCTAGTGCCGCAGCGCCCAGGATGGCATCCGTCAGCGCATGCCACGCAGCGTCGGCGTCAGAATGACCTTTCAAACCCGCGGAGTGCGCGATCTTAACCCCGCACAAAGTGACATGGTCGCCGGGTTCAAAGGCGTGCACATCAAATCCCTTACCAATACGCGGTGTTGCGCCAGAAGACAGCAATCGAGCCATGGTTTCAAAGTCCTCCGGATAGGTGATCTTTCCATAACGCACTGAGCCCGCAACCTGCGCAACCTCAATACCCATGGGCTCCAGCGCGGCCAGATCGTCCACCAAGTCTTCATCGGCATTCGCGAATGCTTCTCTCAATGCCCGCAATTGGAAGGCTTGCGGTGTTTGTACCCGCACCAGTTCTGAGCGGTCGACCGTTTCCAATTGGCCATTCAACGGGCGTTTAAGTGCATCCGCGACCGGCAAAGCTGGCGCGGCTGCCCTGTGGGTGTCCAGCGCCTCAATCAACGCATCAATCACAGCCGCATCAATGCCGGGGCGGGCCGCGTCATGAATTAGAACACCGCAGTCATCGCTTAGAGAAATAGCCGCCAGCCCGCATTTTACAGACGCCGTCCGCGTCATCCCACCCAGGACAAACGTTACGCGATCGGCCCATGGCGCGTCCGAAAATTTGTCGATAACGTCTTGAGTTGTAACGATAATTGTTTCCGCAATTTGCCTGTGGCTGGTGAATGTGCTGGTCGACCATGCCAGGACAGGGCGACCCAATAGGGACTGGACCTGTTTTGGCTGATTTGCCCCGGCGCGCGTGCCTCGCCCGGCAGCAACAATGATAGCGGCATACTGCATAAGCGCGTTTTAAGTGACCCATCAGGCGTTGGCTATAGCGGTATTTACACGGGCCCGCGCTCAGTGTGCCGCATTATTGTGCACTTGCGAACAAGCGCCCGACGGTTAATAAGCCCAATATGATCGATTTTAAGGCACCCAAAGTCTGGCTCGCCCCCATGTCCGGCGCCACGGATGCGCCCATGCGCCGTCAGGCCGTGCGCTTTGGTGCGCCTGCAGTGGTGTCGGAGATGGTTGCTGGTGAAACGCTCGCACAGGCCCGCCCCGATGTCGTGCGCCGAACGTGTCGACATGAAGGCATCGGCCCTTGGATCGTCCAACTCGCCGCCCGTCGTCCTGAGGACATGCTGGCAGGAGCGATTTTAATGCGAGAAGCGGGCGTTGATGTCATCGACATCAATATGGGGTGTCCGGCGCGCAAAGTGACGGGCGGGCAGTCTGGATCTGCGTTGATGCGGGATTTGACCCTAGCCGAGCAAATCATCGAAGCTGCGTTGGATGGCGCCGGACACGTGCCTGTTACCCTTAAAATGCGTCTTGGCTGGGATCATGACAGCCTGAACGCGCCTGAATTGGCAGCGCTTGCAGAACGCATGGGTGTACGATTGGTCACCGTGCATGGCCGTACCCGCTGTATGTTTTACAAGGGGTCGGCAGATTGGGACCGCGTTAGAGAGACTGTCGATGCGGTGTCTGTGCCGGTCATCGTGAATGGTGATATTTCATCGGCTGAAGACGCTCGCCAAGCCATGCACGCATCCGGCGCGAACGGCGTTATGATTGGCCGCGCAGCATTGGGCCGGCCTTGGATTATCGGCGAGGTGGACGCCGCTCTCAGGGGAAAGGCCTTCGCCCTGCCGTCACTGGAGGAACAGATCGGTAGCTTGTGCGCGCAAATTGAGGACTGTGTCAGCTTATATGGCGATGACCTTGGCGTTCGCATGGTGCGAAAGCATGTGTCTGCCGCGATAGACCTTGTTGATTTGCCTCTCAATGATGCAGTGCGCCGAAGCTTAAGGTCTAATCTATGTCAAATTGCTCGCGCCTCTGACCTAATCACGAGTTTACGTGATGTGTACGCAGGCAGACTTCTCGAAGCTGTGGTTTAAACGATGTCGGATGGTGTTACTGCTGTTGCAAAATCTACATTGGCCGATCTTGCGCCGGTTGGGTTGCTCGTCATTGATTCCCGACGGCGCATTGTCGAGGCCAATTTGGCCGCGGAAGCCTTATTATTTAGTTCTCGAAGAATATTGTCCGGCCGCCCGCTAAGCGAAGTCATTTTCCATGACTCTCCGATGTTCGAGCTCATCGATAGAGCCGAACGGCTCGGCGGGCTCGTAACAGCGCCAGGCACACCTATTTCTGGTCCTTCGCTTCAGGGTCAGTCGCTCTGTGATGTGCGCGTAAAACCTGTGGAAGTGGACGGTTTCGCGATCTCACTTAACGAAACACTCAGCCATGAAACGGCTCAATCTGTCGCCGGCGTTGCGGGGTTTGGCCGCATATTGGGTCACGAAGTCAAAAACCCCTTGGCGGGTATTTCTGGCGCCGCTCAACTGCTGGAACGTCAGGGGCATTCAGATCAAACGGAATGGCTGGGCATAATCTTGAGCGAAGCCAAACGTATTGAGCGATTGGTCAACCGACTCTCAGCTTTTGAGTTATTTTCAGCGCCGCGCAAGGCGGATTTTAATGTTCATGAATTGCTTGATCGCGTCTTGGCGGCCGAGACAGCCGCGCTGGGTGAAGCGGTATCATTTGACCGTGTCTATGATCCGTCATTGCCAGAGATTATGGGCGATGCTGACCACTTACATGAGGCTTTTCAAAACATCATTCGAAACGCTGCAGAAGCTGCCGGCTCAGGTGAAGGGAACGCCTGCGTCACTGTTCAGACTAAGTATGCGGCAGGTCTCGGCATGAAACGCGCTGGCATGGGACGCAAATTGCGCCGGGCCATAAAAATCGAAATCGAAGACAATGGACCGGGTATTCCGCAGTCTCAACAAGCCGCAATTTTTAACGTGTTTAGAAGCACGAAATCTGGGTCGCGCGGGTTGGGGCTATCAATAGCTAATGAGGTCATCACTGCTCATGGCGGAACCGTGCGTGTGCGCAGTCAGCCGGGACTGACGTCTTTTTCCATTCTACTTCCCATCACGAGGGAGACGAAGAATGGCTGACAAGACAGTTCTCTTGGCCGAAGACGATGCCAGCATTCGGCTAATTGTGAATCAAACGCTCGCATCTGCCGGCTACACCGTTCGCGCGACAAGTTCGACCGATGCGCTAGATCGATGGATACGCAATGGGGAGGGCGACGTTGTTGTTACCGACGTCTATTTGGGCGACACCTCCATTTTTGATCTTCTTCCGTCCTTCAAACTTGCTCGACCGGATCTGCCTATCATCGTCATGAGCGGGCAGAATACGATTTTGACCGCTGCCTCCGCCGCCGAACACGGCGCATTCGACTATCTGCCTAAGCCTTTTGATATTGATCAACTGTCAGGACTGGTGGCGCGCGCGTTGAAGGCGTCCAATCGCAACGGCAGACCCGCGGTCACATCACCCACAGGTCCCTCAGAGACCGAACCTGGGCTGCCTCTGATTGGTCGATCTGAACCGATGCAGGACGTTTACCGTATCATCGCGAAAGTGATGAATACCGATTTGACGGTTTTGATTGAGGGCGAAAGCGGAACAGGAAAAGAATTGGCCGCACGCGCAATTCATCAGCTCGGCAGTGGCAAGGATGGCCCTTTTTTGAGTCTTGATCTTGCCGCTCTACCGGCTGAGCAGGTTAAAAAAGATTTGTTCGGAACAGAAGACAATACGGGCGCGGTACACCTGGAGGGGGGCACGCTCTATTTGGACGAGATCGGCGATCTGACGGCAGAAGCACAAACCCAACTCGTAAAATTGATGCGCGATTCACAGGGGGCCCGCATTATTGCCTCGTCACGGCGCAGCTTGGGACGTTTGGTGGATGACGGCGCGTTTCGAGAAGATTTGTATTACCGACTTAATGTGGTGCGATTGACGCTACCGCCGCTCCGGGTTCGCAAAGAAGACATTGCAGAACTGACCCGTGCATTTTTGGTGCGTGCAGAGAAGCAGGGGCTAGCGTCTAAATCGCTTGATAAATCCGCGCTCGATCTTTTGTTGGCTTATGATTGGCCCGGGAACGTCAGAGAGTTGGAAAACCTGATTCTGCGTTTGGCGGCGCTCAGTCCAGATGAAGTTATTACGCTGCAAGATGTTGAACGAGAACTGCGAGCTGGCGCGACATCCGTCGGTAATTCTTTGATTGGGTTTGAGAAAGACGTCGAAATCTTACTTCATCGGTATGTTATTAGCGATCTGATTGGGTCTGACAAAGAAGACGAGGCGCGTGTGTACGCAAAAGTTATGGACCAAGTTGAGCGGCCGCTTATACGGCTCGCTCTATCTGTGACATCAGGAAACAAGGTGAAAGCAGCGCAGCTCTTGGGAATGAACCGAAACACGCTGCGCGCGAAAATAAATGCGCTCGGAATTGCAGATGAGTGATTGACGCAGGGCGGGTGTGTTGCTCTATTGCACCAGTGTTGCTGTTTAGAGACGCTTTTGTGTCATTTAAGTTGAGCAGCTCTGTTTGGTTGAGTGTGAGAGTATTGCGTGCCGAATTCGTTGAGTCAGCGAGCTGGTAAAGCCAGTTGGACCCTATTTCAGGGTCTTTTCATTGTTGCCGCATTTGTTGCTGTTTTCGCTACATTTATTGCTATTTCAGGTGCTGATCCAGACGATCCGGGGGCTGGCGCAACTCCGTGGCTGCTAGGGCTCAATTTTCTTGTGATTGGGGCTTTGGCCACCATCGTTTTCCGCGAATATATGGCAATGCGCCGTGAAGGACGCGGAGAAGGGAGGTTGGCGAAGCGATTCGTGTTGCTTTTCGGTTTCTCAGCCCTGATTCCAACGGCAATCGTAGCGATTTTCCTAGGCCTTACGATCACGCGCGGGTTGGAAAATTGGATGGGCGACCGTGTCGATACGATCATGACCAAAACGCAGAGCGTATCGCGGAATTATATTGAAAGTTTTACGACGGGTCTCGAACTCGATACCCGTTTGGCCGCGCTGGACGTCGAGGTTTTTGCGCAAGAGGTGGAGGAAAACCTCGCCACGGGTCAGGATGAAGACGCAGGAATCTATGATCAGGGCTTTAGCAGTGATGACGCAGCGCGAGAGTTTCGCGAAGGCCTGCAACGAACGATGCTGTTCAAGGGTTTCCTGACGGTCGTCGTATTGGGCGCCGATGGCAAAGAAATTCTGATTGAGCAGAGTTTGCAAGATCCGATCTTTTTAACGCCGCCAGCGTCTGCATTCGAGGACGCCGATCGCGGCGAAGTGGGCAGCACGCTGTACGAAAGTAGCGGGTATGCGACAGCGCTGTTCAAGATCAACGCACCAGTGGATGGATATGTCTATACCGTGAAGGGGTTCGACAAGAATGTCGCTACACAGCTTCGGGAAGCTGAGCAGGCGCTGATCCAATATGATAAGGCGACTCAGCGCGGCGGACGTTTGCAACGCATATTTATGCTGGGCTATGCGCAGATTGCCGCACTCATTTTGTTGCTCGCAGGTTGGCTCGGATTGGAGGCGGCAAGCCGCGTGACCGTGCCAATTGGCAGATTGGCTTCGGCGGCCATGACGGTGCGCGATGGTGACTTGACTGTGCGGGTGCCGGCCAGCGGGCCCAAGGATGAAGTGCGGACTTTAACAGATTCTTTTAATGCAATGACTGAGCAACTGGGTGAACAACGCGGCGCGCTGATTAAGGCCCGCGAAGACGCAGAAGATCGGCGACAATTTGTCGAGACTCTTCTCGCAGAAGTCAGCGCAGGGGTTATTCGCACGGATGGCGATTTGGTGGTCACACTGGCGAACCGATCTGCATGTCAGCTTTTGGGAATCGATGCGATTGATGAGGGCACCTATATCGAAGGCGTTGCGCCGCAGTTTCAACGATTTGTCCGTGATACGATTGAACGGGATGCCCCGGTGGATGCATCCATTGATTTTGAAGTCGACGGAGAAATTCGCCACATACGCTTGAAAACTGCGCTGGATGCTGCAGGTGGGTGTGTGCTCACCTTTGATGACACAACGCGGCTGGCCAACGCTCAACGTCAACTCGCCTGGCGCGATGTTGCCCGGCGGATCGCGCATGAAATTCGAAACCCGTTGACCCCGATCATGTTGTCGACGGAGCGGCTGAAGCGTCGCTATGGCAAACAGATTGATGATCAAGACGGCGTCTTCGAACGCTGCGTTGAAACGATTTTGCGGCAAGTCGGAGATATTGGCCGAATGGTTGAGGAGTTCTCGTCATTCGCGCGGATGCCAAAGCCAAGCGTCGCGCCGTTTGACATGGTTGCCACCTTGCGAGGCGCGGGCTTCTCGCAAAGCATGGTGTCTCCTGATGTTGAGATTAACGTCACCGCAGATGCCGATGATTCCGGATATGTTGGTGACGAGCGATTGTTGGGCCAAGCCTTTGGCAATCTGGTTAAGAATGCAGCCGAAGCCATTGAGGGACTTCCTGAATCGGACGAGATTGTGGGTCGTATTTCGATATCTCTGGTGCAAAGCGATATTGGACTGGAGATCACCATTGAAGATAATGGGCCTGGTTTTCCTGAAGACGTTCGCGACAAACTGTTGGAACCTTATGTGACGACGCGCGAAAAGGGCACCGGTCTTGGTCTCGCGATCGTGAACAGAATCATCGCTGATCATGGCGGCTCAATTTCGCTCCAAAACAGGCTTGATGGTTTGAGCGGTGCGCGGGTCCGCGTACTTTTGCCTTATCCCGATCCTGAAGACGTAAGTGCATCGCAACTGATACAACTCGAAGACACAAATCTCCCCACCCCCACAACTGTAGAGGAACCCACACAATGGCCTTAGACATTCTAGTTGTAGACGATGAGCCCGATATCCGTGAACTCATCGCGGGGGTATTGGATGATGAGGGTTACTCTGTCCGAACGGCTGACACAGCAGAGCGCGCACTTGAGGAAGTTCGAACGCGCACGCCGCGTTTAGTGGTACTCGACGTTTGGCTTCAAGGTAGCGGTATGGATGGCCTATCGCTGCTGAAATACCTCAAATCTATCGATCCGATGTTGCCCGTTATCGTGATTAGTGGTCACGGCAATATTGAAACAGCCGTCGCGGCTATTCGCCGGGGGGCGTACGACTTTATAGAGAAGCCTTTTAAGACAGATCGCCTTCTTCATTTGATTGAGCGGGCCATAGAGTCGGCGGCTTTGAAATATGAAAATGCGCGGCTGAAGAACCAAGTGGGGGATACGGAGCAATGGATTGGTGACAGTCAGGCTGCCAGTACTTTGCGCGCCTCAATAGAAAAAGTTGGTCCGACGAACTCACGCATCATGATTACGGGGCCTGCTGGTGTGGGCAAGGAATTGGCGGCGCGGCTTATCCATCGAAATTCATCACGCAGCGAAGGCCCTTTTGTTGTCGTTAATGCGGCAAGCATTGCGCCCGATCAAATGGAGAGCGCGCTGTTTGGAGAGGAAGACGCTGAAGGGCGCACGCTGCGCGTTGGTTTGTTTGAAAAAGCGCATAATGGCACGCTCCTTCTGGATGAGGTCGCTGATATGCCGGTCGGCACGCAAAACAAGATTTTGCGCGTCCTCACCGAGCAAAGCTTTCACCGCGTAGGGGGACGTTCGGACGTGAGTGTTGACGTGCGCGTAATGTCTGCGACGACAAAGGACCTGCAAGTCGAGATTGCGGGCGAACGGTTCCGAGAGGATCTGTATTACCGTCTCAGCGTTGTTCCACTGCGTGTGCCGTCCCTGGCAGAGCGCCGAGACGATATTCCGGACCTGATTTCATACTTTACGACCAGAATTGCAGATTCCTCTGGCTTAACCTCGCGGACGTTCTCAAATGAAGCGCTCGCTGTGCTTCAATCTATGGAATGGCCCGGCAATATCCGGCAATTGCGCAATGTTGTTGAACGCATATTGATTCTCTCGCCAGCTGACGCAAGCCGCTCTGTTTCTGTAGACGAATTGCCGAAAGAAACCTCCAAGAATGAACCAATGAATGCAAGTTCTGGCTCGGCAGAATTGGTGGGGCTTTCTCTGCGGGATGCGCGTGAACAGTTCGAACGAGAGTATTTGGCGTTACAAATCACTCGATTTAACGGCAATATCTCCCGAACAGCGGAGTTTATTGGGATGGAGCGGTCGGCTTTGCACAGAAAATTAAAGGCTCTGGGTGTTCATTCAGGACAAGCACGACAGGAGACCTAACGGTCAGCCGGGAGGCACTGAAGAATGAAGGTCCTTATTTGCGGCGCGGGGCGCGTCGGTCACGGTATTGCGCGGCGCCTCGCCAGAGAGCGTCATGACATCACTATAATTGATGAGAATGCAGATCTCGTTGAGCAGGTATCCACTGATTTGGATGTGCGAGGTGTCAGAGGGCATGCAGCCCATCCAGACGTGTTGCGACAAGCCGGCGCTGAAGACTGTGAAATGATCATCGCCGTGACGTATTACGACGAAATCAATATGGTGATCTGTCAGATCGCGCATACGTTATTTTCTGTACCCTATAAGATCGCGAGAGTGCGTGATCAGTCCTATATCGATCCGGCTTGGAAGAATATTTTCTCCCGAGAGGGCCTTCCCATCGATATGGTTATTTCACCCGAAATTGAGGTGGGCGAAGCTATCCTGCAGAGGTTCCGAACGCCGGGCGCTGTTATGAGCGCATCTTTTGGGCAGGGGCGCGTGAAATTGCTCGGACTGGAAGTTGAGGATGACAATCCGTTGCTCGATACCCCGCTCGACCAGATTAAGGGACTGTTTCCAGAACTTTCCGCTCGTGTCGTCGGAATAGGGCGCGCTGAGAACGTGTTTGCGCCGCGGTCTAACGATACACTGACGCCGGGCGACCGAGCCTATATTGCCGTGTTGGATGAACACGCCGAAAGGCTTACGACGATCTTCAATCGCAATACTACTGGCATGAAACAGGTCATCATTGTTGGCGGCGGGCATGTTGGACTTTACGTCGCCAAGGTCTTGGAGAAAGAGAGCGCGATTCGTATCCGCTTGATCGAGAACGATGAACAACGTGCCGATATAGCAGTGAGTGAATTGCATCGCTCTATTGTTCTTCACGGTGACGGTCTAAATGCGAACATATTAGAAGAAGCTGGAGCCGCGACGGCTGACTTTGTCATAGCGATAACGAATGACGATAAAACCAACATGCTGATTAGCAACTTGGCCAAGCGCGCGGGTGCCAAACGTACATTGGCGCTTATCAATGCAACAGAACTGGCGCCCTTAGCCCGTGATATGAAAATCGATGCGGTTTTGGATCCGCGCGCGCTGACTGTTTCTCAGATACTGCTACACATGAGACGCGGCCGCATTCTGGGGTTGCAGTCCATTGAAGACGGAACTGCAGAAGTGGCCGAAGGCATCACCCTCGCCTCATCATCCTTAATCGGCAAACCGTTGGGTTATGATAACCTTCCAGAGGGCGTGGTGGCCGCCGCTATCGTGCGTAATGACAATGTGCTGATGGCAGGCCCAGACGTAACGGTGGACGCAGAAGACCATCTGATCGTCTTTTATGAAGAAGATATGGTGCAAAAGGTAGAGAAGTATTTCCGGGTTAGCCCGGACTTCTTCTAGCGCGCATGAACTATACGTCCGTCGTTCGAGTTACCGCAGGATTGATGCTGACGATCGCCGCGGGAGGTTTGTTGCCCGCACTTGTTGCAGCGATACAGTCTGAAGGTCAGCAAGTGTTCGCTTTTTTGGCGATGTCGACAACGATCAGTATCATCTCAAGTACAATTTTGTTGTTGACGAACAAACCAACACGGAGAGCGCGTCCGGCTGATGGATTGGCCGTTGTCATATTGTTTTGGATAGGAGCGCCGATTGTTGCCTCGCTTCCGTTCATTTTGGGGGTGGCGAACGCTTCGCCATTAGCGGCCATTCATGAGGCAATGTCGTGTCTTACGACCACGGGCCATACGCTGATCGCTATAAACACCGACGCATGGCCGATAAGCTTGCTGGTCTGGCGAGGTGTGCTTCACATTATAGGCGCGATTGCGACCATAACGATGGCGGCGTCTGTCTTTGCTGCGCTTAATCTTGGCGGGCCAGGTATTCACCGGACCGTTCTGTTTACGATCCCTGAGGGAAGTTTCTTTGATGCCGCGCCGCGTGTAATCATATTCGTGGCGGTGAGTATGGCGATCGCGCTTATAGCCCTAACAAGCGCCCTTGTGTTGGCAGGTGTGCCTGGATTGCGCGCAATGGGAGACGCAGTGAGCGCTCTTTCGACAGGCTTGGTCTACCCTGACGGCGCCACCAGAAGCATCGTTTCACCTGCTGCCGCAACAATACTCGGCTTTGGCCTATTTTTGGGAGCATTAGGATTGGCCATTGGCCTTCCACTTAGACGGTTTCGGTTGAGATCGTTGCTGAGCGACCCGGAAACGGTGGCTTTTTGTATTGTGGTGTTGGTTTTTGCTGTCATAGCGATTGTAGCAGGTGGACCAATTTTAGGTGCGCTGGGATGGTCAATATCAGCTGCATCCACCTCTGGCCTGCCGCTCAGTGATCATGGATTGGCCCAAACGCTTCCCATTACGGTCATTGTTATTCCGGCTCTGATTGGCGGCTCCGCTCTGTCAGCGGCGGGGGGCGTTAAGCTTGCCAGACTTATTGTTCTGTTACGGCGAGCAGGGCAGGAATTTAGGCAGCTTGGCTATCGCAAATCGGTTGTAACTTTTCGGTTTCGAGAACGACAACTTAGCGAGCGCAGTGTCATTGGGGTTTGGGTCTATATCTTGGGCTATATCGTAGCGGTCTTTGCGTGCGTGAGCGGATTTAGCTTTTTAGGGCAGGAGTTCGACGTTGCGATACGATTGGCAGTTGGCGGGTTGACCAATTCTGGCGCCGTGGTCGATGCGAGTGTTTCGACGCTGCAATCTGGCGAGAGCGCGCTTTTGACGCTAGCCATGCTGCTCGGGCGTCTCGAGATATTAGCGCTGTTGCCAGCGCTTGTCCCCAGCTTTTGGAGGGGTTAAGTGCCTTCTCGCTTGCGTATTGAAGGCAATCCCGATAGCCCGAAATCATAATAAGAACACCAGTCACCAAGGGGTCACACCATGTCATCGGATAAAAATCAAAATCTGCAGGACACGTTTCTCAATGCTGTCCGCAAATCCAGAACTCCGCTGACCGTATTTCTTGTAAATGGCGTCAAACTTCAGGGGGTCGTCACGTGGTTTGACAATTTTTGTGTTTTGCTGCGCGGAGATGGGCGGCCGCCGCAATTGGTGTATAAACACGCCATATCAACGATTGCGCCGAGCGCGCCGGTTCAATTATTCGAAGACGAGCAAGAAAGCTAACGCGCATTGACAGACAAGATGATCGAACGAACGCCAGAGCTCGTTGTGGCGGGCGCGGTTATTCCTTGGTTTGGCCCCGCGACGCGGCCCACAGAGGAACGCTTGATCGAAACATCCGGCCTTGTGGAGGCGCTGGGCTGTGAACTGGCCTTTCTGCGGGCCGATCACATTCGCAATGTGAACGCTTCGTTGTTGTTCTCTGGAGGCCTGCTGGATCGTTTTGCGGAAGATTTGGAAGCGGCTGGCGCAACGATCGCCGTCGTGGATGGTGCGCTGACGCCTGTTCAGCAGCGAAATTTGGAAAAACGGCTCGGCGTGAAGGTCATCGATCGGACGGGCTTGATCCTGGAAATCTTCGGCTTGAGAGCACGCACCAAAGAAGGGCGTTTGCAGGTAGAATTGGCGCGGCTGCTGTATGAGCGGTCTCGGTTGGTTAGAACATGGACGCACTTGGAGCGGCAGCGCGGCGGTGGCGGCTTTCTGTCTGGCCCTGGAGAAAGCCAGTTGGAGGCCGACCGGCGCATGCTGGACGATAAGATTTTGCGCTTAAGGCGTGATCTGAAGGAGGTGAGCCGAACGCGCGCTGTTCAAAGATCTGGGCGCAAACGCAGTGGCAAACATGTCGTGGCGCTGGTCGGCTATACCAATTCTGGAAAATCGACACTATTTAATCGCCTGTCTGGTGCAAAAGTCTTTGCCAAGGATATGCCGTTCGCAACGCTGGATCCAACAATCCGGCGCGTTGACCTGCCAACTTTAGGCGAAGCGGCGCTGATTGATACTGTTGGATTTATCACCGACCTGCCGACGCATTTGATTGATAGTTTTAAAGCAACGCTGGAGGAGGCAATGCATGCGGACCTGTTGGTGCATGTCCGTGACAGAGCAAGCGAGTCTGACAACGATCAAAACTCAGACGTACTGTCTGTTCTTCAACGCCTAGAGATCGAAACAGGTTTGTCGCTGCCGCCCATGATTGAGGTCTGGAATAAGTCGGATAGACTCACTAGAGAGCGGATGAGCGCCTTACAGTTGGCTGCGAACGCGTCTGAGGACCCACGTGCGGTTTTGACGTCGGCCATAACCGGGCATGGCATCGACACTTTGTTGGAAGAGATTGAGTCAGCACTGCTGCAGAACGCAGTCCAGTTGGTCATCGAATTGAAACCCGCAGATGGCAAAGCGCGGGCGTGGCTACATCGAAGCGGAGATGTGGTCAGCGAAACGCATGAAAAAGACGGTCTGAGCCGATTGACGGTTCGATTGCCTCATGAGCGAGTTGGCCAATTTGAACGCGAATTTCCAAATGTGGAAACGAACCTTTAGTCGCGCTGCAGTATTTGACGCTCAGGTAGACTGCCCAATGGCCCCACGGCCACAAACGCATCAGCACAAAGCGGTAAATTCATACCTAGAGGTAATTTGGTGCCCAGCGATCCACATGCTCCTGTGAGATCGGCGGTTTCGAAGCCGATCGCGCCTGTGAAATCTGTCTCGGTGAGCTTCGCGTCTCGAAATGAGGTTGCAGCCAGATTGGCGTCTCGAAGGTTCGCCCCAGTCAGATTGGCGCCGTCAAAGATCGCACCTCCCAATATTGCCCCTGAAATATTCGAGCCATTAAAGCTTGCACCAGAAAAGTCAGCACGAGACATGTCAGCGCCGTCAAACGTGGCGTAGTTCAGCGTCGCGCCAATAAAGCGGGCATCCATCAGTTTGGCGTTGCTAAAGTCTGTGCGGTTAAAAAATCCGCCAGATGCGTTGGTGTTTTGCAGAAATGCGCCGGTTAGGATTGCCCCCGTAAAGCGGGTTTGCTGCAAATTCGCATCTCGTAGATCAACGCCCGCGCCGCGCGCGTCTTCAAAAACTGCCTTCTCAGCGGTTACAAAGCGAAGAGTTGCGCCCTCTAGCGTGACACCTGGGTAATTCGCACCATTCATTGACCAGCCGGACATGTTGCGCCCCGTCAGATCGCACTCGGCGCAAGATCCCCCATAGGAAGGCGACCAAGTCACACGCGTCGCCTGTGCGTTTGCCTGATGGGCAATCACCATTGTTGTCGTGATGACGCAAAGGAGAAGACGGAAGCGAAATAGCATTGGACACCAAATTTACCCACCTGTTTTGATGGAGAAAACTGAATAAATGGTAAGAACTGTATTGGTCTTTGGGGTGTTGCTAATCTGCCATATGACGCAATACGCGTCGTTTATCGGCAGGTCTTGACGGTCAATCCAGTGGGCAGGCGCGTGTGGCGATCACCACAAGCTTCGTTCAACTGGCCCTGTGTCAAACCGCGAGCGGTTGTGATTTCAGCGCCGCCCAAATTTGCGCCCTTTAAGACGGTGCCTTTTAGATTTGCGCCGCCAAGATAGGCCCCGACCAAAATGGCGTCGGTTAAATCTGCCTCGGACAGGTTGGTGCCGGATAGACGTGCGCCATACAGATTAGCGATCGTCAGATTTGCACCAGACAGATCCGCAGAATCTAGCGTGGTCAGAGACATATTAGACTGGCGCAAGCGAGAACCAGACGCATTCAGACCAGGAAGGTCTTTATAAGCCAGATTGGCTTGAAACAGATTGCAGCCCTGACAGGCTTTTCCTTGCTGAACCCGAGCGATTTCGCTGGCGTCCTGGGCCGTAGATGGCAATGAAAGTGCGACAGCGAGGGTCGCGAAGGCTGCGAAATGTTTCAGCATGATACAAAAATCCTGATTTGATGGTAATCAACATCTTAACGGCAGCAAAACACGCGCCAAACCCAATTATGCAGTTGAAACAGCGGGAAACGGATCAATCACTGATTAATCTGATCCTCGTTGCCGCAGGTATCGCATTCTGTTTCGCCGTCATCACTGATCGGAAAAACCGTAAAGCTACCACAGCCGGCACAGGCCTGATCTATGTATTCTGGCGTGACCGGAGCGACGTCGGAGCGGGCGTCTTCCGAGGGCTGGGCCTCTGCTTCCGGTCTCAGCTTGTCCAAGATAACGATATTGTCTGGAAGTTGTCCGCGGGAAAAGCCCTTTGAGATGATTTGAGCGGCTTCTTCCGAGAATTCAGCGGCATCACGGGTGGCATCCCCCGCGCCGCGACCGAGACCATCATGGCTGACATCGGCCTCCGCCAAATCATCGCGGCCGAGATATGAAACCGCGAGCTCTCTAAAGATATAGTCTAGGATCGATGTGGCATTGGTGATGCGGTCATTACCCTTCACCGCGCCGGCTGGCTCAAACCGAGTGAACACAAAAGCGTCGACATACTCATCTAAGGGAACACCATGCTGTAGCCCCATGGAAACAGAAATGGCGAAATTGTTCATCAGACTGCGGAATGCAGCGCCTTCTTTGTGGAGATCGATAAATATCTCGCCCAATTCGCCATCGTCAAATTCACCTGTATGGATGTAGACTTTGTGGCCACCTACGGTTGCCTTCTGGATGTAGCCTTTGCGGCGGTCTGGCAATCGCGTTCGTTTGGGTTGATAGGGCCCCGCGGCGCGCGCAGACGGCGCGTCAGCGGGCATAGCCTGTGTCGGTTCTGCTTCCTCACCCATGTCTTCGGCCAAGGACAGTGCATGTTCCATGCGTTCCTGTATTTCAGCTGATGGAGGCGCGCGATGGCCAATCATAAGGAGGGATACGCCATCAGACAGGCCGGCCTTGGCTAGATCTGCCGCATTTGCGCCCGATGCCGTCAGCCAAACCGGCGCGGACAGAACCTCAGCGCAGGCGGACGCGATCTTCAATTCAGCCTCTGGGGACGCACCAAGCGGCAAGCCGGCCGCTTCGAACACCGATTGGGTCATCAACTCACCACCGCCTTCAATCGCCGCTTCCGCTGCGACGATATCGGTTTTCGAAAACCCAACTGCTGACAGAAGACTGAGGCCGTCAGAATCAAAGTTTTCCGGGAGAAGTTTGAGATCATCAGAAATGATTTCGTCGCCCAGAACCCATCTTGAGAAAGCGGCGCTGAGGGGCAGGCCTTCCCCGAGCGCGCGCCCGACTTTCCCTAGTGCATTATCGTTGAAGCCGCGCGCTTTGAGCTTGTTTATACCCAGTGCTGCATCGAGATCCTGTTCGCCCACTGTGGCCAAGCCTTGTAGCAATGTTGGCAGTCGTTCGGGCGCGCGGGCCGCCAGTCCATATTTCGCAGATTGAATAAGGGACGGAGCATCGTTTTCGTAGATCAAAACGCCGCGCACGGGAGAGGCGCCATCACTGTCACTGCCAATCGCATCTGCCAAATCTGGCAGGATGGGCGCAATCAGCACGTGAACAGCGCGCTTTTCCATAGCGTCACGGGGGGAAATATTGAGCGTCTTTGCGTATTGCTCGCCAAAGGCAGCGCCAGTGGCTGCAGATTGCACGAGCGCGCAAAGGGCCGCTGCAGTCTCAGCGGCAACGTCTGAGGCATAGGGCAGGCCCAGCGCAAGGAGCGCCGCGCCAAGCCCGGTCAAAACGATCACGCCGTCTGTCATCTCCTGCGCCGCTGCCTGGGCGGACAGGAACAACAAGTCATCTTCCAATCCGTCGGGGCCTATGGCGCGTGACAGATTGATCGCTCTGGCGGGGCAATGAGCGTCAGGCAGGTCAGCTTGTGAAACGGCAATCATGGCGCCTTCACTCAGGGCCGCGTTGAACAGGGACGGTGATGTGTCGTTAAACCCGGCAGCGTCAAACACGGTGGGAGGAAGCGCGCTTCCACTGGTCGCCGAGGCGCGCAGGGCGTTTGCCGTCTTTTCGATCCCGCCCGGGAGACGAAGCGCTTCTTCAAGCAAGTCTTGAGGAAATCCAGAGGCAAGCGCCTCTGCAAGGTCCATATTTCGAGGGGCGAGACCAATGCGATCCAGCATTTCAGCCAATGCAAGCTGGGAAACAGATTGGATTCCCGCCAAAGCCCAGTGATCACGGGTTTGCGTCAAAGCAATGTCAGAGAGCGGTACCGGCTCTATTGCGGCGACGGGGCATATGTGACCGAACAGGAGCGCCGGGCTCACCAGACCATCCTCTTCTGAAGCCTGGAGTATATCTCTCGTCTGGGTTGCCATTAGGCCAGTCTCCTGCGAATCGTTGCGCAGAGGATGCGGCGATATGAGCGCTGTTTCAAGCATGCCTCGCGTGTTTGTGTTGTAATAAGCATTGCGGGTGCAACTGCGGGTGGTTGCGCTGGGGTGGGCACTGGATTAACTGCCTTAGACAGGCCATATTGTGGCCTAATAGATTGGTCAGGATCGCAGGATGCTAAAACGCTTATTCACTTGGTGGAACGGAAACACGATTGGCGCGGCGTTTGATATCAAGCGACGCGGCACGTATGTCGGTACCGATGAGTATGGCAATCGGTATTTCGAGCAGAACAAGGCCTCGATTGAGGGCCGTAAGCGCCGATATGTGCTCTACAAGGGGCTGGCAGAACCATCAAAGGTGCCCGCCGACTGGCATGGCTGGCTGCATCACACCCTAAGCGAGCCGCCCACGAAGGCCCCGCTGGACCGTCGCGACTGGGAAACAGACCACAAGCCCAATATGACCGGCACGCCCTACGCCACGAAGCCAAAAGGCGCGATGTCCAGTCAGACCACTCGGCAAAAATCTGCCGGAGACTATGAAGCGTGGACCCCCGATGCGTGAATCCCTGTTCGAAACACTCGTTGGCGCCCTCGTGGTTGCGGTTGCGGGCGGATTTCTATGGTTCGCTGTGCAGAACGGCAGCGATGGGGCAACGAGCACCGAACGCTATGATGTGACGGCGCGCTTCAACAATGCGTCCGGCATATCCCGCGGATCTGACGTGCGTTTGGCGGGCGTGAAAGCTGGCGTCATCAAATCTATTGAAGGCGATCCTGAACGATTTGAGGCCGTCGTAACGCTGTCTCTCGATAAGAAGTGGGAACTGCCTGACGATACAGATGCCCGCATTTCTACGGATGGCCTGCTTGGCGGCTCTTACGTGGCGCTGGAACCGGGGGGCGGTTACGACATGATCGCTCAAGATGGCACAGGCGAAATCACCTATACGCGCGGCTCTGTTGACCTGCTGACGTTGTTTGCATCCTTCGCAGCCGGAAGCGGCGGCGACGATGCGAAAGCCCCTGCGCCTGCAGCAGCGACGGACGATCTGTTTGATGAGGACGAAATCCAATGATGAGAACAGCCATTGTCGGCGCGCTTGCGCTGGGCCTTTTGGGCGCGGCCCACGCCTCTGCAACCTATGTCCAGAAGGACACAGCGACCTTGCGCGCGCTGGACAAGATCACAGGCCGCTCCACGGACATTGAGGTAATTGTTGATGAGCCTGTGGTGTTTGGCTCGCTGAAAGTTGAACTGAAGGTTTGCTATCAAACCCCGCCAGAGGAAGCCCCCGAAAGCGCGGCGTTTTTGAAGATCAATTCCACCCAGCCCGTTGCGGTTGAAACGATGGAATCTGCTGTATCTGCAACAGAGGTAGAGACGGTGAGCGAAGAGAACCCGGAACTGTTTTCGGGCTGGATGTTTGCGTCATCACCGGGGCTAAGCGCGCTGGAGCATCCTGTTTATGATGTTTGGGTGATCCGCTGCACGGCGCCTGATCCGGTGAAGCCATATGAGCCTGACGCCGAAGACTCCGAGCCAACGCCTGAGTAAAAACTAGCGTCCACGCTCAGGGCCGTGGCCAACAGGCTTTGAAACTCATCCCGTGAAATCTCAAGTAATCCGAACTGTTCCAAGTGCGGATTGTGGAATTGCGCGTCGAGCAATAGGTAGCCCCGGTCAAGCAAGAGGGCGACGAGATGGACGAGGGCAATTTTCGACGCGTCGGTTGCGGTAGAAAACATGCTCTCACCGAAGAATGCCCCGCCTAGGGTGACGCCATAAAGGCCGCCGACAAGCTGATCCTCTTGCCAGCACTCAACGGAATGGGCGTGCCCCATTTTGTGCAATGCGCTGTATGCATTCAGTATTTCAGAATTTATCCACGTGCTTTCGCGGCCCTTGCCGGGGGCAGCGCAGCCCTCCATTACGTGGCTGAAGGCGGTGTTGACCCGAACTGAATAGGGCTCTCTGCGAACCGTTTTCTTGAGGCGGGTTGGGATGTGAAACCCGCGCAGAGGGAGGATGCCGCGCCAATGAGGATCGATCAATTCGATGTCGGCGCTATCGCTCGACGTTGCCATCGGAAAGATGCCGCGCCGGTAGCAGGCAAGCAGGATTTCAGGGGTGAGGCGAACCGTCATTCAAGTGTCCATATCTTGTCCATATCGACTACATATACTGTCCATATCCTGTCTATATCTATGGCCATGTGTCCAGATCGTTTGAATCGTGGGTTTTTGAGCAGCGGCAAGGAACAAAGGCCGCTAAATGGATGGCTGTTTGGCTACTCTTGGTCAGAAGCGGACATCTGTGTGCGATTTGAGAGCGTCAGCTCTCGGCGCCAAAGCGGGCACAGTGCGTACAGTTCCAAAATAACAAGAAACGGGTGGCAACCAATACCTCGTTCACGATAGGCTGTGCTCAACATCCATCGAGAATAAGTAAACCCACATGCCCAGCACTACATCCTTGTTTCCGGACTATGATACGATGCATGCAGTAGAGGATTGGCTGACAAGAACTCTCCTGCAGAAAAGAGCGGAGCGGCGCGACAACTCGGTTTCGCCAGAAAAGCAATCACAAGACTGGCGAGACGAGCTTGACGCATACCGGTTTGAAAAGCCTGAGAATCTGGAAAAACTAATGGAGTGGGTGATGGCCTCGCTCGACGACGGCATCGTCCACATGACCCATCCGGGATATATGGGACTATTCAATCCAGCTCCGACTTTTCCCTCGGAGTGCGCTGACCGAATTGCTTCGGCATATAATCCTCAAATCTGTGTTTGGTCTCATGCTCCTAAAGCGGTTGAGATAGAGCAGCATGTCATCCAACAGGTCGCAAGTCGTGTGGGATTACCGGATGGTGCATCTGGACACTTCACCAGTGGTGGCGCGGAAGCGAACAACACAGCTGTTCTCTGCGCTTTGACGGCAAAGAACGCTGCATTCGGCGAAATCGGCGCAAGCGCATTTGAAGGGCGACCCATTATTTATGCATCGAGGGAAAGTCACTTGGCCTGGTTGAAGATTGCGCACGCAACCGGGATTGGTCGAGAATCGGTTCGGTTGGTGGCAACAGATGGAGCGGGTCGCTTGAGTTCATCAGCGCTGTCGGATGCAATTGAAGCAGATCTCACTGGTGGAAACACGCCAGTCATAATCGCGGCCACCGCGGGCACCACCAATGCAGGTATGGTTGATCCACTTGGAGATTGTGCCGATCTCGCTGCAAAACACAACACTTGGTTTCATGTAGATGCGGCTTGGGGTGGAGGCCTTATTGCCTGTCCCGATGCTTCGAAAGTGTTAGATGGCATTCAAAGCGCAGACTCTATCACCATCGATGCCCACAAATGGTTCGCGACCACAATGGGTGCCGGCATGTTCCTTACATCTCGCCCGGCGGTTGCTGCTGATGCGTTCCGTGTGTCCGCGAGCTATATGCCCGACAGCGAGGCAGAAAGTGATTTCTATCTGAACTCCGCGCAATGGTCTCGGCGATTTTTAGGATTAAGGTTGTTCTTGTCATTGGGTGCAGCTGGGTGGGACGGCTATGCAGAGCACGTTGATCACGCTCGGTCACTAGCGGATCGGTTCGCCAGACAAATGACTGCGAACGGTTGGACGCAAGCTAATGCCTCGGAAATGGCTGTCGTGTGTATGGTGCCACCAGAAGGCAATGACGCTGTAGAGGCGATCGTCAATCACATTCAAGCGAATGGAGCGAGCTGGATATCCAAGGCAGTCTTTGAGGGAAAACCAGTTTTGAGAATGTGTGTGACAAATGGTCGGACCACCGAGCAAGATATTGATGAGCTGGTCAGCAGTCTGACGCTCTATTCGTGATATCCGGCTTCTGACACAGATCAATCCAAATGACCGCTTTCGAACATTGCCGCCATTTGGAAGTTATGTATGTCGGTCGCCTTTTGGCGATTAGCGGAAGTCAGTGAGCGTCTTATTCTGCGCGTCTTACACCGCTGAGCGAATGTCTCGGAAGACTCCGAGTGCAGTGGTTGTGAGACTTAGATTGTCCCAGCCTATTTGGTGTCTTCCAGGAACCGTTCCAGCCAGTGGATGTCGTAATTGCCTTGCTGGACGTCTTCATTGTCGACGAGGCGGCGGTGTAGGGGGAGGGTGGTCTCGATGCCGGAGACGACCATTTCCTGCAAGGCCCGGCGAAGGCGCATGAGGCATTCGCGCCGGGTGCGCCCGTGGACAATGAGTTTGCCGATCATGGAATCATAGTGCGGTGGGATGCGATAGCCAGCATAAGCGGCGCTATCTGTTCGCACATCTGGGCCGCCGGGGGCATGAAACTCTGTAATCGTGCCGGGAGACGGAACGAAGGTGACGGGGTGTTCGGCGTTCAGGCGGCACTCAATGGCGTGGCCGACGAGCATGACGTCTTCCTGGCGGAAGGAGAGGGTTTTACCATCTGCGATGCGGATTTGCTCGCGCACCAGATCAATGCCGGTGATCATCTCTGTGACGGGATGCTCGACCTGTAGCCGGGTGTTCATTTCGATGAAGTAGAACTTGCCGTCTTCGTACAGGAACTCGACGGTGCCAGCGCCGCGATAGCCAAGTTTTTTCATGGCATTGGCGCAGATCATGCCGATCTCTTCGCGCTGAACCTGATTGAGAACTGGGGAGGGGGCCTCTTCGAATACTTTCTGATTGCGTCGTTGTAGCGAGCAGTCACGCTCCCATAGGTGGGCGACGTTCCCGTGCGTATCGGCGATCACCTGAATTTCGATGTGGCGGGGGCCTTCGAGATATTTCTCAAGATAGACGGCGTCATCGCCAAAGGCGGCTTTCGCTTCTGTCTTGGCGGTTTTGATGGCGTTTTCCAGATCCTTTTCGGTGCGGGCGAGTTTCATGCCGCGCCCGCCGCCACCGGAGGAGGCCTTTACGAGGACCGGATAGCCGATCTTCTTGGCGGCTTTTTTGCCCTCCGAGATGGATTTCAGCGCGCCCTCTGAGCCGGGGACGCAGGGCACGCCAGCCTCAATCATGGCCTGTTTCGCGGCGATCTTGTCACCCATGACGCGGATATGTTCAGCGGTCGGGCCGATGAAAGCGAGGCCGTGGGCCTCAACCATTTCAGCAAATTGCGCGTTCTCTGACAGGAAGCCATAGCCGGGGTGAACGGCATCTGCGCCTGTGATTTCTGCCGCGGCGATGATGTTGGACTTTTTCAAATAGCTGAGCGTGGACGGGGCTGGGCCGATGCAGACGCTTTCATCGGCAAGGCGCACGGCCATGGCATCTCGGTCTGCCTCTGAATGGACGACCACGGTGGAGAGGCCCATTTCCTTGCAGGCCCGGTGGATACGCAAAGCGATTTCGCCGCGATTGGCGATCAGGACTTTTTTGATTTTCAGATCTGCTTTGATCATGCGTCTCGGCCTATTCGATCAGCGCCAAAGGTTCGCCGAACTCGACCGGCTGGGCGTCTTCGACATAGAATTTTTTTAGTGTGCCAGCCCGATCTGCCTCAACGGGGTTGAAGGTTTTCATGGCTTCAACCAGCATGATGGTGTCGCCTTTCTTGACCTTGTCGCCGACGCTCAGGAACGGCTTGGCGCCAGGTTCTGGCGAAAGATACACCGTGCCGACCATGGGCGAGGTGATGGCATTATCTGGCGCGGCGGCCGTTGTTGCCTCTGCAGTTGCAGGGGCAGCTTGGGCGGCGGCAGCAGGCGCAGCGGCCATCTGCATAGGGGCAGCGGCGGCGGCCATCATTGGCGCGGCCTGAATGACGGGCGCGGCAGGCTTGCTGACACGGATGCGTAAGCCTTCGTGCTCAACTTCCAGTTCCCCAAGATCAGCTTCGCGGAGGATTGCGGCCAATTCTCTAACGACCCCGGTATCAAGTTTTGATTTTGATGTGCTCATCCGATCAGTTTTCTCCCTGAGATATCAACTTCTTAGCAGCGTTTAAAGCATACTCGTAACCGTCTGCGCCCAGACCTGCAATCGTTGCTGTCACGGCGGGCGACACGTAATTTGTTTGACGAAAGCTCTCGCGCGCCGATGGATTGGACAAATGGACCTCAATCTTGGGAATGAGGCACGATTTTAGCGCGTCCAATAGGGCGACAGATGTATGCGTATAGGCGCCCGCATTGATGATGAGCGCGCTGGCTTTCTCAGCCGCTTCCTGCACCCAAGTGACCAATTCGCCTTCATGATTGGATTGGCGGGTTTCGAGCGCGATATCATCCGATTGGTCTCGCAGACGCGCATGAACGTCATCCAGCGTGTCGGTCCCGTATATTTCGGGTTCACGTGTGCCAAGCAGATTGAGGTTTGGCCCGGCGAGGACATATATAGGCTTCGTCATTGCGTTTCGTCTTGCGCTGTAACGGTGGGCAAGGCAAGGGCATAAGCGCCTAAGGAGAGTGGCATGAAAATCACGCTAAATGGCGAGCTGACCGAGGTTCAGCCCGGCACAACGCTCGCGATGCTTGTTGAAACGCTGGGGCGGGACCCGCGCGGGATTGCGATTGAACGCAATCTGGAGATTGTTCCCAAGTCTGAGCATAGCGCAACGGTGCTGGAAGATGGGGACGTTTTGGAGGTTGTTCAGTTTGTTGGCGGCGGCTGACGCAAGGTACCCTGATAAATAGTCGCCAGATCCATAAAATTTGAAGCATCGTCTCAATCGGGCCCTTACCGTATTCGTCTATGAAAGATCCAAATTCAGTTTGGAGGAATAGTGATGGGTTTGAAGACATATGGCGCAATGGGAGCGATGCTGGCAGTGGGTGTTGGCGTTTCACAGGCCGACAAGAGCATGAACTACACGCCTGTAGACGCGACGGTTACGGCGTCGGTTGTCGATTGTTATGTCAAAAGCAACAAAACCCAGCTGGTTGAGCGCGGCTCTGAAGATCGTGCTTATATGGGTTGTGACGTCGCGCCGATGGCCGCTGCCGTTCATGGCTACGACGCGAGCGATGTCCACGAGCGCGTAAAGTTTGAATACGAATTCGTCTCACCAATTGATGGGTCCGTGCAGACGGGTGATGGTAGCCGCGAGGGATCTGCGGCGGCTGAATACAATGCTGAAGGCAAAGTCTTCACAATCTATGCTCACAAAGAAGACCCGGCAAAACGCCGCTTCTAAAGTTTGTAACCACCCGATGGCGGCAGTGCCACGACCTGGCGCTTGCCCGTCATACGCGGGGGCGATACACCCCGCGCATGACAGAAACGAATGACACCCCCCTCACGATTGCTGGAAAAGCGTATTCGTCCCGGTTGATCGTTGGGACGGGCAAATATGACAGCTACGCTCAAAATGCAGAGGCCGCACGCGCGGCTGGCGCTGAGATCGTTACAGTGGCGCTTCGCCGGGTGAATGTATCTGAGCCGGGGTCTGAGCGCCTCGTCGATCATGTCACACCGGATGAGTTCACCTACCTACCTAACACCGCCGGATGTTTCACCGCAGACGAAGCCGTTCGCACTTTGCGCCTGGCCCGTGAGGCGGGGGGCTGGAATTTGGTGAAGCTGGAAGTGCTGGCCGATCAGAAGACGCTGTATCCAAACATGCCGGAGACATTGACCGCCGCGAAGGCGCTGATCGCGGATGGATTTGAAGTCATGGTCTATTGCTCAGATGATCCGGTTTATGCGCGCATGCTAGAGGAGGCAGGATGCTGCGCGATCATGCCGCTTGGGTCTCTGATTGGTTCAGGACTTGGAATTATGAACCCGGTGAATATTCGTTTGATTGTTGAGCAATCGCGGGTGCCAGTCATTGTGGACGCAGGCGTAGGCACGCCGTCTGATGCGACTTTCGCAATGGAGCTTGGTTGTGACGGTGTGTTGATGAATACCGCTATTGCGGCGGCAAAAGACCCTATTCGCATGGCGACTGCGATGAAACATGCGGTGATTGCAGGCCGGCAGGGCTATCTGGCGGGACGTATGCCAAAGAAGATGTACGCAGACCCAAGCTCGCCGCTGGCGGGATTGATCTAAACAATTTCCGCAAAGGCACGTCTTGGCAGGCGGTAGGGTCGCAGACTAGGCTGGCGGCTCTCAATGATGGTCAGGATTTAGTCTTATGTCTCAACGCCCGCTCGCTGGTTTACGTGTGCTTGATTTTTCCAGAGTGCTGGCTGGACCGTTTGCGACGCGGATGCTGTCAGATTTGGGCGCAGATGTTTTGAAAGTTGAGCCACCCGAGGGTGACATGACGCGCACGTTCGGCGTTTCATCGCGACATACCGGCGGGGTGTCTGGGTATTATTTGCAAAACAATATCGGCAAACGAAACATTTGCGTTGATCTAAAAGCCGATGGCGCGCGGGAATTGATCCTAAAGCTGGCGGCGGAAGCTGATATTGTGGTGGAGAACTTTCGGCCCGGCGTGATGGATAAGTTTGGCGTGGGGTGGAGTGATCTCAGCAAAGTGAATCCGAAGCTGGTGATGCTTTCTATTTCGGGGTTTGGCCAAGATGGCCCTGACCGGGCGCGGGCCGCATATGCGCCCATCGTTCATGCTGAGTCCGGCGTTTTGGCGCGCCAGGCGCAAGTGACGGGCAATGCGCCTGCAGATATCTCATTCTCAATGGCTGATACGTATAGCTCGTTGCATGGTTTGGTGGGCACTCTGGCGGCGCTGCGATTGGCGGAGCAAACAGGTAAAGGCCAGCATCTAGACATTGCGATGATTAGCGTGATGCACGCGACCGATGATTATGCCGCCTATATTCTGGACGGCGTCTGGCCGCTGGGAAATGAGAGCTATGTTTGGGACGCCCCGGAAGGCAAACAAGTCTTGGTGTCGGGGGATTTGAAGTGGATCTGGCATCTCTATTCAAATCAGGCTGGCCTGACCGCAGAAGTGCCAGCAGGCGCAAGCCTTGAACAAAAGATTGAAGCGAGGCGCGCGCGTTTGGCGGAGCAATTTGTCTCCCATAAGACGTTTGACGCGTTCACCGAAGAGTTGGACAGTCTGAACCTTCCCTGGGGCATTGTACGAGCGCCCGGCGAGGAGGCATTCAGTCAGCCGACGGTAGAGGCGCGGGGCCTGCTGGTGGATGTGAAGGACGATCACGGTGGTGCTCGCCGGGCCGTTCAATCGCCGTATCGTTACTCTGACGCAGTGAGCGGCATAACGGCGGACTCGCGCCCGCCCAAGCGCGGTGAGCACAATCTTGAAGCGCTCGCAGATTGGACGGGCATGGACGCGGCTGCCGTTGAAAGCTTGCGGGTATCTGGTGTGTTGCTGTCAGAAGACGACACCTAGGCTTTGATGAGGCCGATCTCTCTGAGCCGTTCCATAAGATAGTCTTGCGCGGTGATCGGCGGTTCGGCTTGGCCGCCTTCCTCCACGCAACTGTCTAAAGCCTCGATCAAATGATCCTGATTGAAGTGTAGGAAGAAAGGCGTGGAATAGCGAGGGAACTTGGCGCGGTCGGCAGATGGATTGAGCACGCGGTGCGTGGTGGATGGCAGGACGCCAGCGGTCATGCGCTGTAGCATGTCTCCGCAATTGACGACGAGCGCGCCCGCCGGTGGGTTCACGCTCAGCCATTCGCCAGATTTATGCTGAACTTGAAGCCCCGCTTCCTCTGCGCCGAGTAATAACGTGATGACATTGATATCTTCATGCGCGCCTGCGCGGACAGAGCCTTCCGGAGGAGGGGTCATTTGCGGTGGGTAATGCAACAGGCGAAGAATAGAGTTTCCCATGTCGACACGGGTATCGAACCAAAGCTCTTCGAGGCCGAGATGTAGGGCAATGGCGCGCAACAAATCACGCCCCATCGTATCGAGCGCTTCGTAAAGGGCGTAGGTGCTGTCATCAAAGTTGGAGACCGTTTTGACAGATGGCGTGTCTTTCATGGTGGCGCGATAGGGCGAATCTTCGGGCAGTTTTCGTCCTGTGTGCCAGAACTCTTTGAGATCGGCTTCGCTTTTACCCTTAGCGTTTTCAGTGCCGAACGGGGTATAGCCACGCTGGCGCCCGCCTTTCGCATCGTGAAAGGCCTCTTTCTCTTCGGAAGAAAGGGCAAAAAAAGCTTTCGTCGCGACCAGGTTCGCATCAATGATGGCCGAGTCGACGCCATGATCGCTGATGACTGCGAAACCCGTTTCACGAAATGAATTGCCAAGCGCTTTGGCGAAAGCGGCCTTGTTTTCGGCCCAAAGGGCATACGATATCGGCTCGAAATAGTGTGTCATACTAACCCCTTTAACCAGACTCTGACCCATGGGAAAGCCAATAGGGACAATGGAAACCGACGCTACGCGCAGCCCGATGTATCGCAAAAAGGCGTCAATATTGCGCAAATTGGCGCTCGTCGCGCTCGAAACGGTCAATTTTTGTACAAATTGGCGCGTATAATTTTGTGTAGAACCAATCAGAATCTAGTACGGATAGATTCTTGCTTTGTACTCAGTCGCGCATCCCGCGATGATCGACTCCAATTCCTGCTGCGCCGTGCGCGCGAAACCTGATAAACACGCTATATGACCCACCCGACCCAGCCCAAGAACGAGTTGCGAGACGCCATTTCGGAGTCCAAGGCCGTATTTTGGCATCTTGGTATCTTCAGTTTCTTCGTGAACCTGCTGATGCTGACGGGCCCGCTGTATATGTTGCAGGTGTATGACCGTGTTTTGGCGTCGTCTTCGATCGAGACGTTGGTCGGGCTGACCGTGATCGTATTTGTGCTGTATCTGGCCTTAGCGTTGTTGGAATGGGTGCGATCCGCACTGTTTAATGAGGCGTCTTCTGCTTTTGAGGATGTGCTTGGTGAGCGCGCCACGGATGCGGCAATCGAGGCCAGCCTAAAAGACCCAGGCATGCAATCGGAGCGCCCGGTGCGAGACCTGCGCGCCATCCGCAAGTTTTTGGGCGGGCCGGCCCCAAAGGCTGTGTTCGACGCGCCGTGGACACCCCTGTTCTTTATTGTGTTGTTTGCATTGCATTGGTCGTTCGGATTGTGGGCGCTGTTTGGCGCGACCGTCTTGTTCGTATTGGGTCTGATCAATCAGCGCTCATCCTCTAAACTGATGGCGGAAAGTGAAGAGCTGGAACGTGTGTCGCAAATGCGCGCGGTGGAGATGGTGCGCAATGCTGAAGTGATGGAAGCGATGGGGATGCGCGAGACATTGCGATCGCGCTGGCGCGAGGTGTTTGATGCATCTGATGGAGCGATGACGAAATCGGGCCAAATCCTGAGCGGTTTCACATCCGGCACGAAATCATTCCGCCTATTCTTGCAATCGGCGATTTTGGGCCTTGGGGCCTATCTGGCGATTAAAGGTGTCTCGACGCCCGGCGCAATGATCGCAGCCTCAATTATTATGGGCCGCGCGATCGCGCCGATTGAGCAGTTGGTCGGCCAATGGCGGTCTGTGGTCAGCGCCAAAGATGCCTGGACATCTCTCAAAGGGTTTTTGGAACTCTCGCCGGAAGCAGAAGACGGAATGACGCTGCCGCCCATCAAGGGGCATGTTTCGCTGGAGGGTATCTTTGCGGGGCCGCCGGGCGCGACAAAGCCTGTTCTGCGGAATTTGAACTTTGTGATTGAACCCGGAGATGTGCTGGGCGTTATCGGGCCGAGTGCGGCGGGCAAGTCCACATTGGCGAGATTGATGACGGGCGTATGGAAGCCGCTGGCGGGTCATGTGCGCATTGATGGCGCGGATCTATCGAGTTGGTCTCGCCGAGAGATTGGCCCCCAGATTGGCTACATGCCGCAGCAAGTTGATCTGATGTCGGGCACCATCCGAGACAACATCTCACGGTTTAAGCCAGACGCAGACCCTGCGGGCATTATTGATGCCGCAAAAGCGGCTGGGTGCCATGAATTGATCTTACGGATGCCAGAGGGTTACGACTCTCAAATTGGGATGTCCGGTGCATACTTATCAGCGGGGCAACGCCAACGCGTTGGATTGGCGAGAGCGCTGTACGGAAACCCAAGTTTCGTTGTGCTGGATGAACCAAACTCAAATCTGGATGCGCCGGGGGATGAGGCGTTGCAGGCGGCCATACTTGGCTTGAAAGCCCGGGGGGCGACCACAATTCTGATCGCTCATCGACCAAACGCAATCGTGCATTGTAATAAGCTGTTGGTGCTGGAATCGGGAGAAATCAAAGCGTTCGGACCGCGCGACGAAGTGCTCGCTGCGATTTCACCAAAGCGGCAAAACGGAAATGTTCGAACCATTCGCGGGGGCGAGCCGAATGGCTGAGCTTAGTCTAAATCCTCAACCGGGCGCCGCAGCGCCAGCGCCGGCCCCTACGCGGTTTCGAGCCACACGTCGCTATTTCATGTTCGGGTGGAGCGTCATTGGGCTGGTCTTTGGCGGCCTTTTATTGTGGTCCATTTTTGCACCTTTTGAAGGGGCAATTCTGACCAGTGGGCAGATCACTGTTGAGAGTAATCAACAGGCCGTGCAGCATCTGGAAGGCGGTATCGTGCGCCAAATTTATGTACGCGAAGGCGACACGGTTGAAGCAGGACAGAGGCTTATTAGTCTTGATCCGACGACAACAGACGCCGGTGTGGACGCTGTAGAGGCGCGCTTGTTCGAATTGCTGGGCACAGAAGCACGGCTGATTGCTGAACAAAACGGGCAGCGCGTTCTGGGTATCCGGTCTGGGTTTGAAGAAATGGAAACGGAGCCAGAAATGATCCGGATTCTAGACGCGCAAAACAATCTGGCGCTGGCCAGACGCGATGCGCGCAGAACTCAGACGAGTATTTTCCGGCAGCAGATCGAGCAATTGCGAACGCGCATTGATGGCATGGGCCGCGAAATTTTGGCGCGGGAACGCCAGATAGACTTATTAGAAGACGAGATCGGGCGTTTTGAAATCCTACGAGAGAAGGGGCTAGCACCTGAAATCCGCATTCTGGCGCTGAAACGCGAGAAGTCTGTGGTCGAGAGCGAAAAAGATTCACTCACCTCCAATATTGCTGCCATCAATGTCCAGATCGGTGAAGCGCGCAGTGAAATTTCTAAACTCGATCAAACCTTCCGAGAAGACGTGCTGACAGAACTGCGCAATGTGCAAACGCAAATCGAAGAGCTTGCTGAACAACGAACGACAGCAAAAGATCGGCAATTCAGACAAGAGATCACCGCCCCACGGGCGGGTCGTGTGATTGGTGTGCGCGCGCATACGATTGGCGGGGTGATTACGCCGTCAGAGCCGATCATGTTCGTTGTGCCTGAGGGAGATCGCTTAATCGCCAAGGTGCGAATTATGCCAATGGACATTGATAAGGTGAGTATCGGCCAAACCGCAAAATTACGCTTTACCGCGTTCAACATGGATGAGTCGCCAGAGGTGGACGGCGCGATCACTCAGGTGTCTCCAGATGCGCTAACGGATCAGGCGACGGGCATGTCGTATTATGAAGCGATTGTTGAAATACCAGATGCGTCTTTGCTGTCTGAACGGTTCGAACTGTTGCCGGGAATGCCCGTTGACGCGTTGGTGCTAACCGAATCTCGCTCGGTGCTTTCTTACTTGGTCAAACCTTTGCAGGACGCCGTCTCGAGGACGTTCCGGGAATAGCGCGGGAGCCAAGCAAGCTAGTTAGGGCCGCGCAAATCGTAGAACAAAGAGAACTCAATCGGCAGCGCGTTGCGAATGTATTGCTGAACGAACAGGTTCTGATCCGCAATTCTTGAGCGCGGCACATAGACCACATCAAAGCGGCGCAGGGGCATCCATGCTGCAAACTCAGGATCAAAGATGCCGTCTTTGACGTCCAAAACGACGGTGCGCACTTCGCCGCCCGGAAGACGCCGCATGATGACGACTTCTCGGCGTCGCGCTTCGTTGGTGAAGCCGCCTGCCATGATAATGGCCTGCAACGGATCGATTTGGCCGGGGAGTTCCAGCATGCCCTGGTTGGCGACTTCGCCGCCAACAAATATGCGTTGCGACGCAAAGCCAGTGGCGATGACATCTAGATCGGGATCTTTCAATTCATCGGCGAGCGCGACCGACAAAGCGACTCGAACTTCATCAACAGTGCGGGCCATGGCCGTCACAGGCGCAGCCAGCGGCATGCGAAGGCGCCCATCAGGCGCAATCTCAATCGTCCGCGAAAGCTCTGGCGCACTGTGGACAACCACTTCCACTGTATCGCCAGGTGCGAGAAGATATGGATCATCATACCCATCGGCGAACTGCCATTGCTGGGTTGGGAATTCTTCGGACGGTTTGGGCTTGGTTCCGCAACCGGAAAGAAGCACAGCGCCTAGGGCCAAATACGTAAGTCGTAACATTGCGATTGAGCACTCTCGAGCGGCCTGAAAACAGTGAGTCTCATCATTGCGGTTAATGTTTAAGGAAATATCAAGTGCCACAGGTCAGACATAGCTGAAAGAAAGTGGAGAACGGTCCGAATGGCATCTTCAGACGAATGGTCACGCAATAGCGATGGCGGTCATAGCAGCTCGCTGGGACGGCCCCGGCTATCCCTTGCCGACTTGTTGCTCCAGCTCTGGCGGGCCAAGTGGCTCATGCTGCCGATATTTCTAATCATATCAGCGCTTTCAGTGTTCGTGGCGATGCAGATGCCGACCTCATATGAAGCCCGGTCTCGTCTGCTGGTGGCATTGGGTGATGAGTATGTATACCGACCAGCCGTGGGCAGTGAAGCGGCCGGGGTTGCCCCCGAATCAGAAGAACTCATTCAAGCAGAACTGGAATTGATTCGCAGCCCAGTCGTGGTCGAGCGGACGCTGAGCGCGCTTTCTGTGGAGCGTATTTTTCCGGAATTGGCGGAAACTTGCGCAAAAAATCTAAAAACGCTTCCCGGAACGGAAGTGAACGGACGATTGGTGACGCGCGAATCGCTGGAATATGAGTGCTTTCAGAACGCTGTGACGGCGATGCAGAGAAAGTTTGGGGCTGGGGCTGCGCCCAAAACGCCGGTTCTGCTTGCGACCTATGAACATGACGATCCGCAACTATCCGCTGAAGTTCTAAACCGCTTGATCGGGTCATACCTGCAATATCGAACCGAAGTGTTTACTGACACCAGCGCGGGGAGCTTTGGCGAGCAACGCGCGCGATTTGAAGGTGATTTGTCGGAAAGCGACGAGGCCATTCGCGATTTCCTGGAAGACAATGATATCGGCGATTTTGCATCCGAACGCGACACGGTGCGCCAACTGTATCAAACGGCCAGTGCTGAATTGCTTGCCAATCGCTCGCGCGCGCGGGTCGTGGATGGTCAGCTATCGGTCTATCAGCGCCAATTGCAAAACGTAGAACCTGAACAAGATTTGTTTGTTGAAGATACGTCCAGTCAGCGGTTGCTCGATCTGAAGCTGGAACGGGAAGATAAGTTGACCCGCTACAAGCCGGAGTCGCGCGTCATAAAAGAGATCGATAAGCGCATCGCTCAAGCCGAAGCCTATCTTGCGAATCAGTCTGGCCCGACAGGAACTGTCCGCCGTGGGCCGAACCCCGTGTTTCAAGAAATCGAAACCGCCGCTAACAATCTGGAAGCTGAGGCGCAGTCCCTACGGCAGCAAAACGTCGAACTGGAGCGTCAACTCGCCTCGATTGAGGGACGCCAACGGCAATTGTCGAATCTTGAGCCTCGATATCAAGAGTTGCAGCGTCAGCGCGATTTGTTGGAACAGAATGTCCGCAGTTTCTCTGAGCGCGAGGTTGAGGCCCGCACGCGCACGGAGATGATCCAACAAAATGTGAAGAATATCCGGGTGTTAGAGCGCGCTACACCGCCTGTTGAGGGGTCAAGTTTGAAGTTTCCCGTGGCGGTGCTTGGCATTTTATTTGCGGCGTTTACGGCGCTGATGGCGGGATTGTTGCGTGTCATGACGCGCGAAGGGTTCTCCACGGGGCGCTCTATTGAGCGAACGTTGGGTATCCCCGTTCTAGCAAACGTCAAAAAGCGATAGGGACGAACTGCCAAAGCAAAGCTGGCGTTAACGATTACAATGCTATGTTTGACTTGTAATTTGGCAGGAAGCCCATGCACGACCTTAGACCTGACCTTTCGAATCTCTGGCGCTCAACAGCGCGGCTGACGTCTCCGACCGGTGGGCGTGCCGTCATGTTCGTTGCAGCGCGGTCGGGCGAAGGCACCACAAGTGTTGCGGCTTCTTTCGCAGCTATGGCGAGCGCGCGGACACCGCGGGCGGCTTGGCTTGTAGACTTGGATTTGCGCCGCAACGCTGTTTTCAGGGGCTTTGAGGACGGGTTCGGTAAGGGCTTTGGTGCCCCGGACCGCGCGTTGGATGCTTCGCTTGGTGAAGAACCGTTTTATTCTATCACCCCAAAATCGGGCGCGCAGGGCGCCGGCTCAAAATTATTGAGCGCGCATCAGATTGGCGGATCACGCCTGCTGGTGACACGGTTTCGCAATGAACGACTGAGACAGGGGCAGCGGGTACAGATTCGTACACAGCCGGCATGGTGGAAAGCCTTGCGCAAGATCTCAGACTGGATTGTTGTTGACGCCCCCGCATTAGACCGTTCTGGCGCAGGACTGACCGTCGTAAGCCAACTCGATGGAGTTGTGTTGGTCCTAAGTGCAGATCAAACGACGGTTGACGAACTATCGGCGCTGCGCGGAGAAGTCGAAGCGCACGGCGGCACGGTGATCGGGGTGGTTATGAACAAGACGAGAGCAGACGCACGCCTTGCGGATCGCTTTGGGTCTTAGGGGTCTGGGATGACGCCATCGTCTCGGGCAAGATTCGACGCTACGAAATTGTTAGAAGCGGCGCTGGTCATCATTCTGTTGGCGATGTTTTCTGAGGGCGTATTACCACGTTTGGTAACGGCGGATCAGAATGTCGATGGGAGCCCGTTGTTGAGGCAATTATGGTTGCCTGTTTACGCCATCGTTTTTGTGTGCGCGCTGACTCAAATCAAGCAATTCTACCGATTGGTTTGGCGCCTACCGTTTCTATTCGCGCTGCTGGCCCTCGTCGGCATTTCGACACTTTGGTCAATTGATTCGGCCGTAACGGCGCGGCGGGCTGTTGCTGTTTTGATGACAACCATGTTCGGCCTGTATCTGGCATCTCGATATAACTGGCGCGATATGTTGCGCGTGTTTGGCTTTGCCTGGATTTTCATCGCCGTTGCAAATTTCATCGCAAGTGCAGGTTTTCCGGGGTTTGGAACGATGACGGAAGTTCACGTTGGCGCTTGGCGGGGGCTCTTCTGGGAGAAGAATGCGATGGGCGGGCATATGGCGCGTGCGTCTTTCCTGTTTGGATTTTTGCTATTGTTGGACGAAAGGTCACGCAAGATTTGGGCGTTTGGGTTGGCGCTTACGATTGGGCTGGTCTTACTATCGACGTCCAAGACTTCTCTTCTCGGGATGCTGATGGGATTTGGCATACTCGGTATTGGTGGCTGGATGCGCCGCAGCGCGGTTTCGGCGATTTCATTCGCATGGTTTGGCGTAACCAGCGCGGGCGCGTTTGTGTTGATGTTGGCGCTCGCGCCTGACGCCGTCTTTGGTCTCATTGGTCGAGATGCGAGTTTGACGGGGCGGACTGAAATTTGGGGCGCTTTGATGGGCGCCATCCAGGACAGGCCGTGGCTCGGTTTCGGCTACGGCGTATTCTGGGGACCAGACTCTGAACCTGCATATTGGATTCGAGAACAGGTCGAATGGGACGCGCCGACGGCGCATAATGGCTGGTTAGATATATGGATCAGTGTTGGGGCGATTGGTTTGGCATTATTTGTCGCCAATTTCATCCTGATAATTGTTCGATC
Organism: uncultured Hyphomonas sp.; assembly: GCA_964644385.1. Taxonomy (GTDB): domain Bacteria; phylum Pseudomonadota; class Alphaproteobacteria; order Caulobacterales; family Hyphomonadaceae; genus Hyphomonas. The sequence goes on from CAZXVJ010000018.1 coordinate 56,814, forward strand.
GTGCGCGGCGGCGCTGTCGGGGTGGACCGGCATTTTCGCATTTGGATTTGTTGCTCAGTTTGTACTTTTCAGCCTATCCGAGAGTATCATCCTGCAGCAAAATGCAATCGTTTGGGTAACTTACGCTGCCATTTGTGGGCGGTTGGCTCTGGACGCCGCGAATACGGCGGATTCGCGGCGCAAGCGTCGAAAAGCAACGCTAATTAAGCCGCGAACGTCCGTAAAAATTTAGGTTCTTCCACCACAGCACTTTTCCGAGACCTCTAACGGCGCGATCGAGATATTCTGCCCGGTCATCTGCTCGTACAATCCACTTGCCCCCATAGATCAGCCCGTTCAGCCCTAATTTGCCCGACCCGATGATCATCCAGTACGCAACCGTACCCCAACGCGGTGGATTGCGGCGACGCGCAGCGGTAACTGGGCCTTGGCCGTATGCAAACGCACGCTTGAGTGTGTAGGGCAGGGTCGCGCGATCAGCTGGCACGTGCTCATACACCGGCGCATCCTTACACCAAGCGAATTTGCCGCCGGCGCGTTCGACCTGGCCAAATAGTTCATCATCCTCGCCGCCAGACTCATTCGTGTCGGGGTCAAATACGGGTGACAATTCGGGCAGGGTGTCGCGATCAATCAAAGAATTTCCGCATCCGAAGTATTCGTCGATCAGGCCCGTATCATATTCGGCTAAACGGCTGAAAAAGTTTGTTAGATACTCAATATGAGGACTTTCAGTCGTTGGAAGCACAGCTTCAACTGGACCGAAGGTCACCGTCGCCTGATGGTTTGCATGGCAGCGCAAGAGGTTGGCGAGCCATGTTTTTGGTGCAGATTGATCATCATCCAGAAAAGCGATCAGTCGAGCTTCTGTGGCGTTTAGGGCCGCATTGCGCGCATTGGCAACGCCAGGGTTTGGCTCGTGGATATACCTAATGTTTAAGAAGTCGGGCGCAGTCGCGATCAGTTGCTCTGCGGTGACTTTGGCCATTCCGCCTGGATCATTGTCTGCGATAATAAGTTCAACGTATTCAATCCCTAGCTGCGCGAATACGGATTCAACAGCTCGGATCAGCCCGTCATTGCGCCGAAACGTGGGGATTACGATGGCGCAGGTTGGAGCGTTCATAGCGGTGACGATAATTCAGAAAAGGCAGCGCTAGGAGTCAAAATTGCAGCCCCTGAATCTCGCGCTTGTTTCGCGAGTGAACGCAAGGCGGTTGGTGTTGTTCCAAAGGGTGAGGGGGTGGAACTGACATCGTGGGTGAAGATAATGACCCAAGATGGAGTGGTTGCTGCAGCTTGGATCGCTGCAGCAGCGCGAGCCGTCGTCGCTTCGTCGGGCTCCAATTCCAAGGCCCGCAACTGCATAGCGTCTGAGCCTGCACCGTTCACGCCCGGAAGAATACCGCGGACGCTATCAAACTTGCCCACCAATTTGCGTTTCAGCCCGGTTCGGGTTTCGCCATAAGGATATGCAAATTGGCGGACGGGTTCGGTGTGGCCCATCGCTTTCAAACGTTGCAGGTTAAGGTCTATATCTTCTACGGCATCTTTTGGTGAGGCCCGCGAACAATCAAGATGATTATGCGTGTGTGCCCCAATTTCATGTCCGGCTTTGACCAGTGCGTGCAGGTGTGTGTCACGGAACAACTCACCTGTTGCATTCGATTGGCCTGACAAACCCGTACAGGCATAGTATCCGGCCCGGCCGCCGAACGACTCAATAATGTCTGCGCCGGTATCGGCCGCAGAAATTGGGAAATCATCGAAAGTAAACGTCACGATGGCGCGTTTTGGCGCTGAGGCCAATGGCGAGGCAGCGCGCCATTGCGTCATGCGCCGATTGATTTTGGCCGCAAGGGAGCGGTTCGGCTGATACGAGGAGGGGGATAAATCGGTCATTAGGCTTGCAGATACTCAGAATAAGACGCGGCGCGGTACGTTTTCAGCGCCAACAAACGAAGTCTTATGGGGAAAAGTCTCGTTAAAGCAACGGTCTTGACCGCCGGACGTATCCAACGCCATCCTTTCAACTTAAGCGCGGCGCGGGTGAGCGCCATGTGTTCAACGGCGTCGGGATGCTTTTCCGCCAAACGGCCAAAGTTCGCGCCCGATGATCCAAATTTGTTCAAGAGGCGTTGATCGCTCTCCAATCCAAGGTGCGTCGCCGTGTTATCAATATGTGCCACAGGGAAGCGCCCGGCGACGCGAAGGCCCCAATCCACGTCTTCCCATCCCCAGCCTGAGAAGGATTCATCAAACCCAACAGCGCTTAGCACGTCACGATGTACGAGAATGTTGGATGTGAAAACGAACCGGCCGGGCTCAAGGTTGCGCGCAGCTGCATCGAGACAGTCAGAGGCCTCAGCTTGGGCGTAATGCAACCATTGATCGGCCTTTGGTGTCACCTGAACAACAGAGAACCCGCCAGCGATCAATCCGGGGGCTTCGCCGCGATCTATGACCTGCATATAGTTTTGCAAAAACCGATCGTCATCGGGCAGCATATCGGCGTCTAGCAACAATATCCAATCTGCTTCCGCGCGGGCGACAAGGCGGTTGCGCGCGTGGCTGCGGCCGTAATTGTCCAAAGCCGTGACCAATCGCGCGGGGCCAGGGTAGGCCATTACAGCTTCTGCATGGCGATCTGTGAGCGCCGCATCTCCTGAACCATCATCATAGAGTATCAATGTGCAACGCTCAGCGCCGCTGAGCTCTGCAAGGCGAGCGATAAGCGGCACCGCATCGTCGCGGTAGCAAGGCACGCAAATCGTCAACACAGCCGGGCCAGTGTGGCCATTGGAGACAACATATTCGCCATCAGCATCAGGGGTGCGCTCTTTGCCCAGAATACGGGGCAGGGGTCGGCTTGTATCTGTTGGAGTCTTCGACGTCTCAGACATCACTGCTAACGATCCCGTTTTGCATCGCCCAGAAGGCACGGTGCGGTCATTACCATAATGTAGAGGTCAAACCAGACCGATGATCTGTTTATATATTCCATATCCAAGCGGACGCGATCCTGCACTTCTTCTTGCGTGTGAACCGGGCCGCGTGAGCCATTGATTTGCGCCCATCCGGTAATACCGGGTTTTACCCGGTGACGGTGGGCATAATCAGAGACAATTGAGTGGACTTCGCGCTCATCTGTTGTCATTCCGATTGCGTGCGGCCGCGGGCCAACCAGAGACATTTCTCCGATCAATACGTTCAACAATTGAGGCAGCTCGTCCAAAGATGTCCGACGGATGAAGTTGCCAATACGGGTCACACGAGGGTCATCCGCGCAGGTTTGTGACCGCATGCGCTCTTCAGCGGCTTTGTTGTCGATCATGGATCTGAACTTCCAAACGCGGATAACCTGATTGTTAAATCCATGTCGTTTCTGACGGAAGAAGACCGGGCCGGGGCTGTCCATCTTAATGGCAATCGCGATCGCCAACATGAACGGCGAGAACGCTAGCAGAAGCGCCGCTGCGCATGATAAATCAAGCGCGCGTTTCCAAACCGCGCGTCGCATATCGTTCGGCGCCCCAGACACGTAAGCACCAGGTGCGTCCGCAATTCTTGACAGACGATTTGTTTCGACTTGCAATCCATCCATGTCAAATAGCAGAATGACTTGCTGAGGAAGCGTGCGGAGACGCGACACTAAAAACTGAATACGTTCCTTCGCATCCGTTGTGACGGTCACAATTATTTTGTCGACCTGCGGGAGTTTGTCCCAATCCAAAAGATCGTCAATTCGTCCCAGTAGTGGCGCGCCAGCCATATCATCAGGCGCGCGAGACAGACGATCATCGAAAATGCCAACGATGTTGAGATCATGCGTCTCTTCATTTTGAAGGATCAACCGTCGAGCCTTGTCCGTAGCGCCTACGATAACAACGTTCTCGCTCAACCAACCCGCGCGTTTCAACCCGCGGAAAAGGGCGGTAAAGTGCACGTGCAAGACCAGCGTGCTGACACAACTGGCAAGCGCAGCCATAACGACCCAGTGGGCAACAGATGGCGCGCTAAATGCAATCGCGATCAGAACGACCACAAACGCCGGTAGGGCCGCTCCGATCATAACACGCCGTAGATGTGTCAGGATGGATCCGGAATATCCGAATCGATATGCACCTGCGACTTTGAGGCCACCGCTGACGGCAAGAATGAGCAGCGCAAACGGTAGAGCTTGAGACACACTGGCCCCTAAGATTGTGCCCGTTAGGTTTTGCAAAGACACCAACGCGCACACAGCGATGACAATATTATCCGCAAGTCTGGCTACGCGCTGGAGTACATAGGCCTTCAGGGGAGAAGACGAGGTCAGAATATCGACAGATTGTGGAGTTGCTATGTTGTCATTATCGCCCGTATTCGCTACAGGCTCAGCAGTATTATTCATTCGATCGCTCGAAGAATTGTTTACCCCAAAATTTGTGAGCCCGTCGGCCATTTTGCATCCTTTTGCGATCAAAAATCGCGTTCACCCTTAAATTACCATGATGGGGTCAAAACTTGGTGTCGATCTTCTGAGAAATTTGATGCAATTTGGAGGCCTAGGTGGGCTTGCAGAGCGACGAACATAGCACTACACCGTTCAATCGCGCTGGAGAGGTGGCCGAGTGGCTGAAGGCGTGCCCCTGCTAAGGGCATAAGGGTGTAAGCCCTTCGAGGGTTCGAATCCCTTCCTCTCCGCCA
>CAZXVJ010000019.1:0-57696 GCA_964644385.1 uncultured Hyphomonas sp.
AAAAATGCTGCCGCTACAACAAAAACTGCCCTGCAATCACCGTTACTGCGCCGCCCAGCAGCTTGACCCGGTCACCCTCCAGACGCGTCCCAACCCATGCCCCGCGGCTGGGATAAGCCTGTCGGCAGGTATGCGTCGCCGCCCCGCGCAGCTCTGACACAATCGGCGTCAGCATGCAGTGCCAACTGCCCGTGGCCGGGTCTTCATCAATGCCGCTGCCCGGTGCAAAAAAGCGACTGGTCACATCGGCTCCCTCTTCTCCGCCGAGCGCAAAGCAGCCAAAATTACCACGCTCCCAACCTGCGCCGCCCTCGCCCAAATGCTTCAACGCCGCAACATCAGGCGACAGCGCCAGAACATCCTCCGGCGTTTCAAATTGCGCGGCATAGAAATACCCGCCCCACGCCTTCACAGGCCGCTTGCCCAGCGCATCTGCAATCTCATCGGTCACGTCCAGCGCCGTGCCGGGCCGGGATGGGAAATCCATTTCCAACTGGTCGCCGTCACCCCTCGACACAAACAAGGACCCAGATTTACGCGTGCGAAACTCAATCTGATCGCCGTCAAAACCAAGCTCGTTAAACAGCGCATGCGCGGACGCTAGCGTCGCATGCCCGCACAGCGGCACTTCCACAGCCGGGGTAAACCAGCGCAGCTGCCACGCTCCCTCGCCGTCCGGCACAATATACGCCGTCTCAGCAACATTGTTCTCCGCCGCAATCGCCTGCAATTGCGCGTCCGGCAGAAACGCTTCCAGCGGCATCACGCACGCCTGATTGCCTTCAAACGCTCGGCTAGCAAACGCATCGATCTGGTAAAATGGAATGTCAGTCATAACCGGGGCTCCCTCTATGCATCAATCGCACGCAGGCCGCCCGCATATCAAACGATGATTTCTCACACAGGGTTTAGTCTTCGTCCGCCTCCAGCACCCAGCCATGACCCACCGGCCCATGCCCTTTGCCAAGCCCCGGCGCATGCTCAATCGCCCCGTGCAGATAGGCCCGCGCCTCCTCAACAGAGATCGGCAAACTCTCGCCCTTGGCAAGATGCGTCGCAATCGCGCTGGCCAATGTACAGCCTGTGCCATGGGTGTGGCGCGTTTCAATGCGCGGGCTCTCCATCAGCCACTCTCCGGTTGTTGTTTGCAACACATCCGTGATCACATCGCCGCCCATATGACCGCCCTTCACCAGCGCGCCCTTCGCGCCCAGCTCCAGCAACGCCTCTGCCGCGCGGCGTTGGCCATCGACCGTTTCAACAGACTTACCGCTCAAAATTTCAGCCTCCGGCGCATTCGGCGTCACCAGCCGCGCGCCCGGCACCAGAACAGACCGCACCGCATCTATCGCCTTATCCTCCAGCAAGCGGTCGCCAGAGGTCGCCACCATCACAGGGTCTACCACGCAAGCAATGCCGGTCGCGCGCGCTGACAGCGTCTCTGCGACCGCCTCAACAAGGTCTGGGCTGCCCAGCATGCCGGTCTTGATGCAATCGGCCCCAATGTCCTGGAGGCAAAGTTCAATCTGCTGAATAACGCCCGGCGTCGGGACTGGCCAAACACCGTGAACACCCAGCGTATTTTGCGCGGTGATGGCCGTCACCGCTGTCATGGCATAGCCGCCCAGCATGCTGATGGTTTTGATGTCCGCCTGTATACCTGCCCCGCCGCCGCTATCAGATCCTGCAATCGCCAGAACCCTCGCCAACATGGGCTCGGCGGGCAGCACATCCGTCATCAGACTAGACCTTCACGCCGCCCTTTTTGGCATCCGCCAGAAACGCTGCCAGGCCCTTATCGGTCAAAGGGTGATTGACGAGAGATTTAATCACACTGGCCGGAATGGTCGCGACATCTGCGCCCGCCAGCGCTGACAATTTTACATGATTAGGCGATCGGATCGAGGCGGCCAAAATCTCTGTCTCAAACATGTAATTGTCATAGATGATGCGGATTTCCTCGATCAACTCCATGCCATCAATGTTGATATCATCAAGGCGCCCTATAAATGGAGAGATAAACGCCGCGCCTGCTTTGGCCGCCAGCAAAGCCTGATTGGCTGAAAAGCACAGCGTCACATTCACCTTCGTGCCGTCATCGGCCAGTGTCCGGCACGCCCGCAAGCCATCCCACGTTAGCGGCAGTTTGACCGCCACATTGTCTGCAATTTTCGCCAGTGTGCGCCCTTCGCTGATCATGCCGTCATAATCAACCGCCACGACTTCCGCGCTGACCGGGCCCTCTGTCAGGCCGCAAATCTCAGTGATGACTTCCTGAAAGGGTCGCCCGGCTTTTGCGATCAGTGAGGGATTGGTCGTCACCCCGTCAATCAGGCCGCTAGCCGCCAGTTCAGCAATCTCTTTTGTGTCTGCCGTATCAACAAAAAATTTCATGTCAGAAGCCTTTCAGGTCTATCCTGTCTTTCAAGACAGTTTCGGCCTCGCGCGCAAGGTGCGCCGCGTTGCAAAGCGAAATCGAACGAGGGGTAAACCCTTAAGGGCGACCAATACTGGTATACTCAAAGCCCAGCTTCGCCATATCTTCTTTCGAATAGATATTGCGCAAATCGACCACGATGGGCGCATTCAGCGCGGACTTTACCCGTTCAAAATCAAGCGCGCGGAACTGGTCCCATTCGGTGATAATCACCATCGCATCCGCGCCGGTCAGCGCGTCATACGGCCCATGGCAGAAGGTGACATTCTCCAGCAAATGCGCGGCTTCATCCATCGCTTCTGGGTCATAGGCTTTCACCGTTGCCCCTGCTGCTTGAAGCGCCGGCACAATGTCGAGGCTGGGCGCGTCGCGCATGTCGTCGGTGTTCTGCTTGAAGGCGAGGCCCAGAACGCCGATTGTCTTGCCTTTTACATCACCGCCCATCGCCGCAATCACTTTTGCGGCCATCGCCTTCTTACGCGCCGCGTTGACCTCAACCACCGTGTCCACAATCCGAACAGGCGCGCCATAGTCATTCGCGGTCTTCGTCAGCGCCAGCGTGTCTTTCGGAAAACAACTGCCGCCATAGCCGGGGCCCGCATTGAGGAATTTACGACCAATCCGGCCGTCGAGCCCAATGCCTCGCGACACATCCTGCACGTTCGCGCCAACCTTTTCACACAGGTCTGCCATCTCATTGATGAAGGTGATTTTCACGGCGAGAAACGCATTGCCGGCATATTTGATCAGTTCAGACGTGCGCCGCTCAGTAAACAAGATCGGTGTTTCGTTGAGGAATAGCGGGCGATACAGCTCCTTCATCACCTCTTTTGCGCGCTCGTCATCGGTGCCAACCACAACGCGGTCCGGGATTTTGAAATCCTTGATCGCCGCGCCTTCGCGCAAAAATTCGGGGTTTGAAACGACCGCAAATTCAGCGTCCGGATTTGTCTTGCGAATAATCGCCTCAACCTCATCGCCAGTGCCAACCGGCACGGTAGATTTGGTCACCACGACGGTGAACCCGTCCAAAAGATCCGCAATCTCTTCAGCGACCGCATAGACATAGGACAGATCTGCATGGCCATCGCCGCGCCGGGACGGCGTGCCCACAGCAATAAACACTGCGTCCGCATCTTTGATGGCGTCCTTGGCGTCTGTGGTGAATGCCAGGCGTTCCTGTTTGACGTTTTTCTTCACCAACGCTTCGAGGCCAGGTTCAAAAATGGGAATACCACCCTCTTTCAGGCGCTTGATCTTAGCCTCATCCTTATCGACGCATGTAACGACATGGCCAAAATCAGCGAAACAGGCTCCAGATACGAGGCCGACATAGCCTGTCCCAATAATAGCTACGCGCATGGAAATTTCCCCAAACTAAACTCTAAACATTATACGGGTGCTTGTTATGTCAAAAACGGTCAAGCGCATACACTTTGAGACGTATCTTTTGAGTTTCGGGTTCGCCCGCTAAGCTAGGTCGCCCGTGTATATGATTGCCGCCGCCAGTTCTTCGACCTGCTCGACGTCTTGATCATCATCATAGTAATGCGCGATCATGATCTGGCAGTCGTCAGCGTGGGTTGTCGCGTAAACCGCTTTCACAACCGCATCATCCTCGCGCTTTTCTGACAATCTGTAGGTCAAACGGCCGACACCGTCTTCGATGACCCGCGTCTTATGGCTTGCATCCTTAGACAAGCCGACCTCATCGCGGTCGAGCCGCTTTTCGATGCTCATGCCATCGTCATTGCCGTAGGCAGAGATCCACAAGGTGACGCCCTTGCGCCACAGAACCATCGATTCTTCTTCCAGCCGCCGATTAAACTCTCCCGGCAGGGCAATCGCCCAATTCTTAGTTAGTTGATACAGGCCAGATACAGTCTGATAGTTTGGGTTGAGGGTCATAAAAACGGCTCTACATTTTGACGCGGTCTCGGCCCATATTGGCGTTAGCGTCAGATTTCCTGATTGTACGCGCCGACTTCGTCATATTTTGCGAGGCGCGGTTTAACTTCCTTGTGAAACAGGTCGCGCATATCGTCCTCGCTGTCCATGCTTTCTACAACAACAACCAGTTCCGGCTTGTTCGATGAGGCCCGTGCCAGCACCCAGCTGCCATCTTCCAACGTGACGCGCGCGCCGTTGACTGTGTTTACATCCACAACGCGGCGGCCGAGGATTTCGCCGCCTTTCATGCCTTCGTATTCTCTCACAACCTTTTCGATGACCCCGTACTTTACCTCATCGCCGCAATGCGGAGACATGGTCAACGAGGTGAATGCGACGCCGAGCTCACCCTTCAAGTCGGCCATGGTTTTATCAGGATTGCGGTCCAGCATAGCCAGAATAGCGCCGGCGGCCACGATGCCATCATCGTACCCAAGCCCAATCGGCGGGCGGAAGAAGAAATGTCCAGACTTTTCAAACCCAGCCAGCGCGCCAAGCTCGTTTGTGCGGCGCTTAATGTAGGAGTGGCCCGTCTTGTAATAATCGACCTTCGCGCCATTCTCTTGCAGCACAGGGTCGGTCTTGTAGAGGCCAGTTGATTTCACATCGACAACGAATGTCGCGCCCGGGTTCTGCTTGGACAGATCACGCGCGAGCATCAGGCCAATCTTATCGGCGAAGATTTCCTCACCTGTGTTGTCCACAACGCCGCAACGATCCCCATCACCATCAAAGCCAAGCGCAATATCAGCGCCGGTCTCTTTGACCACTTTGGCCATTTCGTGAAGCATTTCAACGTCTTCAGGGTTGGGATTGTATTTCGGGAAAGTGTTGTCGAGATTACAGTCCATCTCGATCACTTCGGCGCCCATGTTACGAAGGGCGTCTGCTGCAAAAGCGCCCGCCGTGCCGTTGCCGCACGCACAGACAACTTTCAGTTTGCGCTTGAGTTTAACCCCTTCACTGGCCGCTGCGATGTACTTTTCGCGCATGCCATCTACGCGGAAATGCCCGCCGCCGGCGCGGGGCTGGAAGTCCCCGCCCATCACGATTTCTTTCAGGCGGCCCATTTCTGTCGGGCCGAAGGTCAGCGGTTTGTCCGCGCCCATTTTGACGCCGGTCCAGCCGTTCTCATTGTGACTGGCGGTCACCATTGCGCAACACGCTGCGTCGAGCTCAAACTGGCTCCAATACACAGTCGGCGACAGAGCAAGCCCAATGTCGAGGACTTCGCAGCCGCCCTGAACCATGCCCAAGATCAGCGCATTCTTAATTGGCTGGCTGATTGAACGAAAATCATGCCCGGTGACGACTTTTGGCTCAACACCCAACTCGTGAAAGAGCGTCGCCATGCCAAGGCCAAGGGCCTGAACACCTGTGAAATTAAGCTCTGGCGCCTTTTCATGGCCAATGCCGTTAAACCACCAGCGCGCATCATATTCACGAAATCCAGTGGGCTTTACCAGAGGCAGAATTTCAAAATCGAGCGTGTTCGGGGCGATATCTGCAAGCGGTTTCGGCATCATAGCGGGGGATTCTCCAGCGGTTTCGTCTGTTACACACTAAGCGGTGTTGTCTCACAACCTTATGCACAAAATGAGCCAGCCTCAGATGTCCATATCCTGTCCATATCGACTACATATCCTGTCCATATCGTCCAGCAAAGTGTCCATATCCGGCGAGCGGCCTCAAGACGCAGATTGGCGGAAGAAATTCCCTAGCCATTCTCCCATTCTGGCATTGTCATCGGGCGTTTTCAGCGACGCGACGGCGCCAGCGACCTCTTGTTGTGTGAGCGGGCGTCCCTGCCGACTTTGATAGAGCGCGGCGGAATAGTCATCTTCAAACTCAGGGTGGCATTGAAAGCTGATCGCCGGCGCGCCCGCATAGGACAGCGCGGCGTAGGGCGTAAACGTCGTGGCGGCGATCACCTCAGCCCCTGGCGGCGGCGTCACAACCTGATCCTGATGGCTCACAGCAATGGCAACCTCGTCGCCCGCTTGCACGCCGGTCATCCATTCGGGCGCGATATCTACACTGTAGGTGTGGCGCCCAACGCCCCAGCCCTTCGGCGATTTGATCACCGTGCCGCCCAGCGCCTCTGCCATCGCCTGATGCCCGAAACAGATGCCTGCCTGAGGCACCCCCGCCTTTGCGGCGTCCTGAATGAAAGTCAGCAACGGCGCAATCCACGGCTCATCATCATAAACGCCTGCGGCAGACCCGGTGATCAGGATGCCGTCCATCCCGGCCGGGTCTGGCAGCGCCTCACCTTTAATCGGTGACACCGTGTCATAGTCGAACCCATCCCCCAGCAAATCGCGAAACATGGCAGGATAGTCGTCGAACTGGCCGCGAAGGGATTCTGGCACCAGCCCCGTTTCAACAATCGTAATTTTCATCGCTTGATCGCTAAGGCGCAATTTGCGTCATCGCGCGGCGACGTTGAATGTGGCGATCAATCTGTTTTTCCAAAAGGTCCAGCGGCACAGCGCCTTCCGCCAGAACGGCGTCGTGAAACGCCCGGATGTCAAAATCAGATCCCAGCGCGTCTTCCGCCTTTTTGCGCAGCGCGCGAATTTTGAGCTCCCCCACCTTGTAAGCTGTCGCCTGCCCCGGCCACCCAATATAACGCGTGACCTCGGTTTCGATGTTCAGCGGTGCCAGCGCTGTATTATTGCGGAAACACGCTTCGGCCTCTCGGCGGCTCCAGCCATACCAATGCAGCCCGGTATCAGAGACCAGCCGACACGCGCGCCACATCTCATAGGATAGCGCGCCAAACCGCTCATAAGGCGTGGTGTAGATTCCGGCCTCACCGGCGATCCGTTCAGCATACAGCCCCCAGCCTTCTCCGAAAGCGGTGGCGTAATACTCTCTGCGAAAGCGCGGTTGTCCGTCCATTTCCTGCGCCAAAGCGATCTGCATGTGATGGCCGGGCACCGCCTCATGCGCTGACAGCGCGGGCAATTCGTAGAGCGGGCGCTGATCGAGAGCATAGGTGTTGACCAGATAGGTGCCTGACCTGCCCTCGTCTGGATCGCCCTGCACATACCGCCCCGTCGTATAGCCCGGCGCAATCGCGTCCGGCACGGGCGACACGCCGTACGGCAGACGCGGCAATTTCCCAAAATACTGGGGCATAATCGCATCGAGACGCTTTGAGATGGCAGACGCTTTCTCCAGCAAGTCTTCTGCCGATGTGGCGTAGAATTGCCGATCCGTCCGCAGAAACACTAGGAACTCGGAAAAAGAGCCACGAAACCCAGTTTCCCGAATGATCGATTCCATCTCTGCGCGGATCCGGACCACCTCGCTTTTGCCGAGGGCGTGAATATCCTCCGGCGTAAATCCAGCTCCGGCGGTGTGATGGGCAACCGCTGCGGCATAGGCCGCTTTACCGCCCGGAAACTCTGAAATGCCGGCATCAGTGCGCGCATGGGGTGAATAGTCGGTCTGAATAAAGGTCAATGTAGACCGATACGCCCCGATAACGTTCTCAACCGCCGCGCGCCCTTCGGTCGCCAAGCGCACCGCTTCCGCCGGTTCAATATCAGGGCCGAGCGCGAGGAAGGGTTTGTACAATGCGCTAGATTCCGGTGACGAGACGATCTGTTCTCTAATTTGGCTGGTCATCGTTGCCAGCGGGTCTGGATGAGCCGTCCAGCCGGTTTCAACGCCGCGGCGCATATTGTTCACATTGTCTTCGAAATAGCGCGGAACATCCTCCAGCCGCGCGATCCAGGCCTCCGCATCCTGCACCGTCACCAGACGGGTTTGCATTGCAGCAAACAAAGGTTCGGCCTGAAAGCCCCAATCGCCTGTAAATGGAATGCGGGCCGCGTCATGGGCGGCAGCGTCAACATGCACCTGCAAAAGGCGCAGCAAGATCTGCTGGTCTACCGTGCGCCGGGTTGGAGTCGATTTAATCCGACGGATCAGGGCAGCCGCTCGGTTGGCCCGTTCCGTCACCGCTTCTGGGCGCACATCCTGCCATTGGCGTGGCAGTTGACCGCGCAAACGAGCGGCTGTGTCCGGGTTCGTTTCTTGTTCAAACGCCTCATAGGCCACGACAAGCGTATCTAATGGGTCTGCAGACATTGGGGCCTGCGCGACCGCAAACGGCGCAGAGGCAGCAATCGCCAGTCCTAAAAGGAAATGTTTCATGAGATCGCTCCGGAATTGTGACGCGTTGACACCAGCATATTGCTGCCTACAACCTGCGCCAAGTCCTTCAATGCTTATTTAAGTGAGTTCTCATGTCCGGCAGCCCCCGCGCGACTTCGCGTCCCCTGTCGCCGCACCTACAAGTTTGGCGATTTCACGCGACAATGGTTGCGTCCATTATGCAGCGAATTACTGGCGCGGCGTTGTATTTTGGCACGTTCCTGATTGCCGCCTGGCTGATCGCGCTGTCGACGGGTCGCGGCGCCTATAATGTGGTTGAAAGCGTCATCTATTCCATTCCGGGCCAGATCGTCTTGTATCTCTGGACGGTGGCGGTCCTCTTTCACTTCGCCAATGGCATCCGCCACATGCTTTGGGACGGTCCGAAAATTGGGTTTGACCCAAAGACCGCCAGCCGAATTTCCGTGTTTAATTTTGCTTTCGCCATTCTGGGCGCTGCCGCCGTCTGGGCTGCAGCCGCGTATTTGTAGGGTCCGCGCCGATGTCATCTGAAAATTTCGTCACTCCGGCAAAGGCCGCGCGCGGATTGGGCTCTGCCCGCTCCGGCACCTCGCATCATATTCGCCAACGCGTGTCTGCCATCGCGCTTGCCGTTCTCATTCCGTGGTTTTTGTTCTCGATCATTCGAACGGTTCAGACCGGATATGTCGGCGCAGCAGAATGGGTCTCCCAGCCATGGAACGCCATTCTCTTGGTCCTCACCGCCGGCGCGGCCTTCTTCCATATGCGCCTCGGCATGCAAGTGATTATCGAAGACTATATTTCTAAGCACAGCACCCGAACGGCTCTGCTGATCCTCAACACATTTGCGGTCATCGCATTGTTCGTTTCGGTGTTGATGGCTGTTCTGAAAATTTGGATTGGCGCAGGCACTTAAACCGCCGCAAGGCAGGAAAGACTCTAAACTTATGAGCACTTACGATTTTATTGATCACACCTATGACGTTGTTGTTGTTGGCGCAGGCGGCTCTGGCCTTCGCGCAGCGCTCGGGTCGTCCCAGTCCGGTTTGAAAACGGCTTGTATTTCCAAGGTGTTCCCAACCCGCAGCCACACGGTTGCCGCGCAAGGCGGTATCGCGGCCTCTCTTGGTAATATGGGAGAGGATGACTGGCGCTGGCATATGTATGACACCGTGAAGGGGTCAGACTGGCTGGGCGATCAGGACGCGATCGAATATCTGTGCCGCGAAGCGCCGCAGGCCGTCTATGAGCTTGAACATTGGGGCATGCCGTTTTCGCGGACGGAAGAGGGTAAGATTTATCAGCGCCCATTTGGTGGCCACACGACTAAATTTGGCGAAGGCCCACCCGTTCAGCGCACCTGCGCCGCAGCCGACCGCACCGGTCACGCCATGCTGCACACGCTGTACGGTCAGGCCCTGAAGAACGAAACAGAATTTTATATTGAGTATTTCGCCCTCGATCTGATCATGGACGATGAAGGCCGCTGTGTCGGTGTCACGGCCTGGGATCTGAACACGGGTGAACTGCACAGGTTCCGCGCTCAAAAGGTTGTTTTGGCGACCGGCGGCTATGGCCGTGCTTTCTTTAGCTGTACCTCTGCCCACACGTGCACAGGCGACGGCAACGCCATGGTTCTGCGCGCAGGCCTACCGCTTCAAGACATGGAGTTTATCCAATTCCATCCCACGGGCATTTACGGCGCCGGGTGCCTGATCACCGAGGGCGCGCGCGGCGAAGGCGGCTTCCTCTCCAATTCTGAAGGTGAACGCTTCATGGAACGGTATGCGCCAAGTGTGAAAGACTTGGCGCCGCGCGATCTGGTATCACGGGCAATGACGATGGAGATGCGCGAAGGGCGCGGCGTTGGCCCTGACAAGGACCACATTTTCCTTCACCTTGAACATCTGCCAGCCGAACAGCTTGCTCTGCGCTTGCCGGGTATCTCTGAAACCGCGAAGATCTTCTCCGGCGTCGACGTGAACAAAGAGCCGATCCCCGTCTTGCCGACCTGCCACTATAATATGGGCGGCATTCCGACCAATTATTATGGCGAAGTGTTGACCAAGAAAGATGGTGACCCGGACAGCATTGTGCCCGGTCTCATGGCCGTTGGTGAAGCCGCTTGTGTCTCCGTGCACGGCGCGAACCGTCTTGGATCGAATTCGTTGATCGATCTTGTGGTATTTGGCCGCGCGGCCGGTCTTCGCTGTGGCAGCACGCTTGAAGCCGGCGCCACGCAGCCTGAATTGCCCAAAAGCTCGACAGACGGTCATGTGGCGCGTCTCGACAAATTGCGGAATGCAACAGGCGATCATCCGGTCGCAGACTTGCGCCTCGAAATGCAAAAATCGATGCAGAGTAACTGCGCCGTATTCCGCACCGGCGATGTCCTCAAGGAGGGCGTCGACGAGATCGACAAAATCTATAACAAGCTGCCCGGCATCGATGTCTCTGACCGCACAATGATCTGGAACACCGATCTGGTTGAAGCGCTTGAGTTTGACAATCTGATTGCGCAAGCCGCCGTCACCATCAACTCAGCGGCCAACCGCACCGAAAGCCGCGGCGCCCATGCCCGCGAGGATTTCGCAGACCGCGACGATGCACAGTGGATGAAGCATACGCTGGCCTGGTGTGATGACGCAGGTAAAATCTCCATCGATTATCGCGGCGTGCATGACTACACGCTATCGAATGAGATCGCCTATATCGAGCCTAAGGCTCGGGTTTACTAAACGGCGGCACTGACGATGGGTTCATTTAAAACGCTATGGATAGAGGCGCCAACAGTGGTGACCGAACGCCCGAAAGTGCTCGGAGAAGGCACGGTTTCGTCAACCGCCAATGATCAGGTAGACGGCGCGGCATTGGCCAAAGAAATTGAAGACGCCTGCAATCATGCGGAGGCCAGCGGTCTGGAAATTATTTCAATCCTGACCGTAGATCGCGGCCGAAAATATTACGACACCCACAGCCACTCGATCACTGCGGGCGTGATCATCACGGCGCGGCGAACACAAGACACTCACGGGGCTTAAACCAAATGGTACAACTCACACTTCCAAAAGGCTCTAAGCCATCCAAAGGTAAGACATGGCCAAAGCCGCAAGGCGCGACCAATCTGCGCGCTTTCAAGGTCTATCGTTACAGCCCTGAACAGGACGAAGCGCCGCGTTGGGACACCTATCATGTCGACATGGACAATGCCGGAACGATGATCCTGGACGTCTTGTTCTATATCAAAAACAAGATCGATCCCACGCTCGCCTTTCGCCGCTCCTGCCGCGAAGGCGTATGCGGCTCCTGCGCTATGAACATCGCCGGGCGCAACACGATTGCCTGCACGCAAGGCTTTGACGATCTGCCCGGCGGCGCCATCACCATCAGCCCCCTGCCCAGCTTGCCGGTCGTGCGGGATCTGATCCCCGACCTGACGAACTTCTACGCTCAACACGCTTACGTGCAGCCCTTCTTGAAAACTGTGACCCCAGATCCACAAAAAGAGTGGAAGCAATCAGAAGAAGACCGTGAGGAGTTGAACGGCCTCTACGAGTGCATTTTGTGCGCGTCCTGCTCGACCTCTTGCCCGTCCTATTGGTGGAATGGCGACAAATATCTCGGTCCCGCCGCGCTGCTGCAAGCCTATCGCTGGCTAATCGACAGCCGCGATGAGGCCACAGGCGAGCGTCTTGATGATCTGGAAGACCCGTTCAAACTGTATCGCTGTCACACCATCATGAACTGTGCGCAGGTCTGCCCCAAAGGGCTCAATCCCGCCAAGGCCATTGCCAGCGTTAAGGCAATGATGGTTGAACGACTCGCCTAGAAAGAAGTTTCAACTTGTCGCCGCTTATCTGATCGTTTCTAATCGACGCCAGATAAGGGGAACAAGCTGATGGCGTCCAATCCTGATATTGATGTATTCGGCGATGACATTGAGCTGGACAGCAAAACGCCGGATGTCAGCGAACAAGACCCCCGCCTTTGGGCGCGGTTTCTGGCAAAATGGTTCGATTTCCAATTCGCTCAAATCCCATCGCTCATCGTACTTTTTCTGGTCATGTTTCTATATGGCCTAATGGCGAGCACGCTCGGCGTGCCCTATCCAGACGACGCTTTCTTTGACGGCCTGTCCTTTATGATCGCCTTCATCGTGGGTCACACGCTGGTTTTCATGCTCCTAGAAGCCTTTTGCATTTCCGTTTTTGGCAACACCCCCGGCAAGGCGCTGATGGGCATCCGCATCCGCAATGCCATTGGCCATAAACTCAGCCTGTGGACCAGCCTGAAACGATCCGTTGCCTCGACAGGCCTCGGTCTCGCCTTTGGTGCGCCGTTTGTGCTGGTCCTCACCCAGCTATCAAACGCTGCGTATGTGAACAGCAATGGACGCGCCCTGTGGGACAAGATTGATAGTCTTCAATTTAACACTCGCCCCGTTGCAGCATGGCGGTGGACGATCGGTATCATCGTCTACATCGTGTTCCGCCTGCTCGAAGCGGGCATGCAGTATTTGTGACGTCTGAGCGCCCAGCGGCGGACTAAGCCGGCTTGGTCCACTCCATCAGATTGAACCAGGGCGCGCGGGCCTGCCGTTCCGTATAGGCGTCTGGCGCGCCAATGGCGGCGGGCTCATCGAAAAATGTCAGCCTCAACCCCTCCCCCAGATAGGCTTGCATATAGGCGCTTAGGGGGCGGTGCCAGTTCTTGATGTGAATCCCCGCCCAGCTGACATCGTTGGCGCGTTCCTCAAGATAATGATCGAAGGCAAAATGCTTGTAGGCGCCCATACCGCCGCGCTTCCAACCCCGGCCATCTGCCGCTGAATTATAGCTCGTTAGATTGGCGGCCATTAGGGTTCCGCCCGGTTCCAAAACACGCGCCATTTCGCGTATGGCGGCGCGAAAATCTGGAATATCAATCAGTGATAGACACGTCACAACCAGATCAAACGAAGCATTCTCAAATGGCAGTGCTTCTGCCGACGCGATGCGGTAATCCCCGCCCGGCCCGCGCCTGCGCGCCTCCTCAATCAAGCGTTCAGTCGGGTCTATTCCAATGGCGTCGACACCAATGCTGCTTAACCATCGGCAAACCCGCCCCTCACCGCATCCAACGTCCAGCGCGCGCCTAAACCCCCGACCTTCCAGACGCGGATGCATGGCTGGATCAAGGATATAGCGCCGACCATCATCGCCGTGCGCGCCCAGATGTCCAATCCAGGCCTCAGCCGATTCATTCCATCCATCGCTCGTCATTTGCGGGCCCCGCTTTTGCCACTCAACGCTCTTCTTAGTGACGCGCAGCGACCGGCGCAAAGCCTTGGCCTATGATCCTGTGGCCGCGGGCGTGTCACTGGCCGCCTTCAACGCCAGCTGAGTGACAGCTTCACGCACATCATCGGCCAATTCTAAGACCGCCTTCTGCTCTGCGTCAGCCTGCAATGCGCTTTGCTTCGACCAGCTCGAAACGGCGCGGCTGAGGCCCTTTTTATCGGCGTGCGCCGTCATCGTCGCATAGGGGTAGCCATTTCGCACATCAATCAACAATCCGCTTGCGGACGCTTCAACTTCAACATCTCGGCTGGGCAACACAAACATGCCAATCATCGTTAAGTCTGCCAGCGCAATGCCATTGGCGCGCCGATCGCCGCTAGAACCAACCTCATAGGCCAGAACATAATCGATATGCTGGCGGGCGGCGCCGCGTCTAATGTTGCCAATCGCATGCGCAGACGGGTTCTCTCGCTCCGCACGCGGCGCGGCCACCAAATTTGCAATCATTGGGCTAACGGGCACAAACTCGCCAAGGTTGGGGCCAAGTTCGTCGGCAAGCTCTCCCCAAATGGCGAGTTCTTCCGCCGGCATACCGATGAGTGTTCCGCGGGGACCAAGGCGCGCAACGCCAATCTTGGCTGGAAACTTCAAATTCGGTTCAATTGCCGCAATGCGCCGCACATCCGCATCCACATCAGACCCGGCAACGCCCTCTGCCACCGCGTAAGAGCCATCATAACGCGCCAGATAATCCTTGCCTGATGAGGTTTGAACGCTGCTTTGGCAGGCTGACAGGATGAGGGCTGCGCTGAACGCTGCCAATGGGAGGGTTAATCGGCGCATAGAGACGTCTCCGAAATAGGATGAGGAAAGGAGCGTTCTTCGTGCCCAGCGATCCTGGCCAAAATCAGCGCCAAACTGCGGCGCTTTCTAGTTCGGCGCAAAAATTTGCTATTCCAAACCAGAACAAATAGTGAAACTGTAACGCTTCATTAACCGGGTGGCCTGAATTCTGGCGTCATGACTGACACACTTCGTATTCTTGGGATTGATCCCGGCCTGCGTCACACAGGCTGGGGCATCATAGATCTTACCGGCGCGCGCCTGACCCATGTCGCACATGGCACCATCTCGGTGGATCCAAAACTGGAGATGGCGACGCGGTTAGCGGCTATCCACAGTTCAATTACCGAACTTAGCAAAATACATAATCCGAATGCAGCCGGAGTTGAAGAAACCCTCGTCAACGCCAATCCACGCTCAGCGCTTAAACTTGGGCAGGCCCGCGGTGTGGCAATGGCTGCTCTTTCACAGTGCGGCTTGCCGGTTGCTGAGTTTGCGCCGCGCAAAATCAAGCTTTCGGTCGTAGGAACCGGCGCAGCGGATAAAAAGCAGGTTAAGTTCATGGTAGCGCGGTTACTGCCCCGCGCTGGGAATATGAGCGAAGATGCCGCTGATGCACTGGCCTGCGCCATTTGTACCGCGCATCATCTGCCGCCAGACCTACGCCTAAATATCCGAAAGGGCGCCGCATGATTATTGGCCGACTCACTGGCACCATCGCCGCGATGGGGGCCGATAATGTTTTGATTGATGTGAACGGTGTCGGCTATGTCGCCAATGCTGGGTCACGCTTGCTCACCCGGGTCACTGCGGGCGATCAGAAAACGCTGCACATAGAAACAAAAGTGACCGAAAGCTCGATCACAATGTATGCGTTCGACACGGACGAAGAACGCGCTTGGTTTGTGCGCCTACAAGATGTTCACGGCGTTGCAGGCAAAGCGGCTATGGCCATTCTTGATGCGATCACCCCGGCAGAGTTAATGGACGCCATCGCGCTGGGCGACGCAGCGACGCTGACCCGCGCTAAAGGTGTCGGCAAAAAGCTCGCAGAACGCATCGCGGGAGAGTTAGCTGGCAAGCCACCGCCAATGGGACGGTTCGGACGGTTTGAAGGTGCAGACGCCAAGGGCATGGCAACATCAGCCGCCTCGGCCGCCAGCCTCGCCTCTGGTCCACGCTCCGAAGCGGTTTCTGCGCTTGTTAACCTTGGATATACCCAGTCTGACGCGGCCCGCGCCGTTACTGCTGCGGCGAGAGAGAGCGCGGATGCAGACGTCAGCACCCTGATTAAAGCCGCGCTGAAGGAACTGAGCGCATGAGCGGCGACGCACGCGATGGCCAACTCTCAGATCCGAACGCTACCGTGCCCGGCGATGCGCTGGACCGCGCGTTGCGCCCCCAAACCTTCGCAGATTATATCGGCCAACGAAAAGCCAAAGCCAATCTCAGCGTCTATGTTGAAGCGGCCCGCAAACGCGGTGAGGCGCTGGACCATGTGCTGCTTTTTGGCCCGCCCGGGCTTGGCAAAACAACTTTGGCGCAAATCCTGTCCCGGGAAATGGGCGTTGGTTTTCGCGCCACATCCGGCCCCGTCATCGCCAAAGCCGGAGACCTCGCCGCGATCCTGACCAACCTCGAAGAAAACGACGTTCTGTTCATTGATGAAATCCACCGATTGCCTGCCATTGTTGAGGAAATTCTATATCCCGCAATGGAAGACTACGCGCTGGATATCGTCATCGGAGAAGGCCCGTCGGCCCGGTCCGTCCGCCTTGATCTTGCGCCGTTCACATTGGTTGGCGCGACCACGCGGGCCGGTTTGCTCGCGACACCATTGCGAGATCGTTTCGGCATTCCAATCCGTTTGCAGTTCTATGAACCCGAAGAGCTCGCCACCATTATAAAAGCTGCCGCCCGCAAGTTAAACGCGCCGATCACCGATGAAGGCGCGATTGAGATTGCCGGACGCGCGCGCGGCACACCCCGTATCGCCCTGCGCTTGCTTCGCCGGGTTAGAGACTTTGCCGATGCCGATGGCACCGAGATTGATAAAGCCGCCGCGCAAAAGGCGCTCGCCCGTTTGGAAATAGACAGCGACGGCCTGGACGCCCTCGATCGCCGCTATCTGCATGCATTGGTGAAAACCTATGCCGGTGGCCCGGTCGGTGCTGACACGCTCGCCGCCGCCCTGTCAGAAGCGCGCGACGCCGTCGAAGACGTCATCGAACCGTATCTGATGCAAAAAGGCTATGTCGCGCGCACCCCGCGCGGACGGGTCGCTGCCCCCCTCGCTTACGAACGCATGGGCCTGCCCAATCCCGGCGGCACGCCCCAATCTGGATTGTTTGAAGGCAAGTGACCGCGCCTCGCGCTTAACCCTAATCAAGCGCGCCGATATAGGGCAATCCGCGATATTTTCCGGCATCATCCATGCCATATCCGACGAGATATCGCCCCGGTGCATCGAAGGCGCAAAAGTCGACGCCGTCTTCGCCGCGCGGGGCCCACGGCTTTTGGGTTAACGTGCAGGTGATCACTTCGCTCGCGCCCTTGGCCAGCAAATGCGCCTTGGCAAATGCCAGCGTGCGGCCGGTATCAAACACATCGTCCAGCAGCAGAACACCTTGCCCCTCCACCGGGCGCGCCAAATCGGCACGTACAACCACTCGGCCAGAGCTTTCACGCGCATCGCGGTAACTCTCCAGCCAGATCACATCCAGCTTAGGGTGAATATCACGCCGGGAGAGCGCCTTCATCAAGTCTGATGTAAACGGCGTTGCGCCAATCAAAATTGAAACCGCCGTCCAGTCGCGCGCGCCCAACCGCTGAGCCAATCGCTCTGCCAACGCATCGACCCGCGCCATCAATTCATCTTCCGGTACAATGACTTCAATCTTGGGAAGATCACTCATGGGGTCGGCACATCTTCGATGGGCTCTAGCGGCCCGCCGACATCTACCTTTTGAGTATCTAATTCAGACTCTGCTTCTGACTCAACGGACTCTGGACTGGATACAGATACTGGATTTTTGCTTGGGTCCACAAAAGAAACTTCTATATTGAAGCTTTCCATTGGCGCTCGCTCCAGCACGACAATAAAGTCTCCTGTCTCTCCAGAGGCAAGTACACGCGGCGTGATCGCGCCCACCCGCGTTGCAACGGTCTCGCCGCGCTCATCCTTCAGGCTAACTTGAACATTCGGCACATCCACATCGCTGCGGGCCACATTGAGCGCTTTTCCGGTAACGGTGACCACAGGCACGGTATCGTTGAACGTGCGGGCGCGCTCAATATCGGCAAACTCTAAACCGAACCGGTTCACGTCAAAGCCAATTTGTTTGTAAGCGCTACCGGCTTGCGGCCATACTTTCACCACGTCATTGCGAAATATTATGGCTCCCAGCCCAAGTGTAAAAAATATTCCAGCCGTAACCAGCCATGACAGGAGAGACGCAAATCGACTTTTACGGCGCCGTTCCTGACGCACTTTTTCGCGATAAACCTCATGTGCTGCGGGGGCCTTGCCAGTTGAAGCGGCCAGCGCAGCTTCGGGCCGAACGAACCAATTATGCCCACATGCAGCACATTTTACAGTTCGCCCGCTTTCACCGATTGTTGAGTCATCGGCGAAATATTGTGTTTCACAAGAGGGGCAGGTGAGGATCATAACTTGGTCTTTCCCACAATTCGTCCCAATAAATACTTAACTTATAGGCTTTCGAATAGACGCTATGACCTTATCAAGATCAGTCTTTTCCGATGATGTCGCCGTTCGTCTGGACAAAGTGTCCCTTCGGTATGACTCTACTGAACCTATCTTTAGCGACATTGACCTCGTCCTGAAACCCGGTTCCTTCAGCTTCCTCACAGGGGCCTCAGGCGCCGGCAAAACAAGTTTGCTTAAATTATTGTACCTGGCGCTGAAACCGACCAGCGGCGATGTCAGTCTTCTCGGCCGGCGCACGGGCAACCTGACGCGCGATCAATTGTCAGCGCTGCGCCGACGCGTTGGGGTCGTGTTTCAGGAATTTCGGCTGCTGGATCACCTATCTGCCTATGAAAATGCCGCTTTACCCCTGCGGGTACTGGGGCGGCGGGAAAAAGACTACAAAAATGACGTGGAAGAGCTGCTCAGCTGGGTCGGCCTTGGCGAACGCCTGCACGCCAAACCGCCCACTCTGTCTGGCGGCGAACAGCAACGCGTCGCAATCGCCCGCGCGGTTGTCACTCAGCCGGATATCCTCATTGCAGATGAGCCGACCGGAAATGTTGATCCAGATATGGGTAAACGCCTGATGCGGCTGTTCATGGAGCTCAATCGACGGAGACGAACCACAGTTATCATCGCGACGCATGATATTGGCCTTGTTCGTCAAATAGAGGCGCCCGTTTTCAACATTCAGGATGGAATGCTGGTGCTGCAAACCGATTTTGAGTCCGGGCGCAGACGAACAGATCCCGCACCCCCTACAGATCTTGGTGAGGAGGCTGTTTAATGGCGAAAGAAACACCCCTTATTCCCGTTGAAGATGCGCGCGAGTCGGCTCTGTTCTTTGTTGTTTGTGCGCTGTGTTTTCTTGCAGCGCTGGCCGCATTGTCGGCAAAATCGACCTATGGCGCGGCCGCCAGCTGGACCGCGGCCGTCGAAGGCGAGTTAACCGTCAGTTTGCCCGGCGTTGATCGGCGCGCAGCCGAAGAGGCCCGCGAAATTATCATTGCTGTGCCGGGGGTTTATGAGGCGCGTCTGATCACCAAGGAAGAAATTGACGCTTTGCTGGAGCCAAACTTCGGCAGCCGCGGCTTGCCGAGTGATTTGCCACTCCCACAACTCATCGCTGTCACCGCCAACCCTAAGGCGGAGAATATGGCGCCTGATCTACAAAGACGGTTAACGGAGGCTGGTTTCGCCTCTGCCGTTGATGGCCATTCGAGTTGGGAAAAGGATGTTCGACGCGTCTTAGGCATTGGGCGCTGGATCGCGCTCATAGCGGTCGCGCTTTTGGCCTCCACGGCGATTGCCGTGATCGCTTTTGCGACCCATGCCGCACTATTGGCCCGGCGAGATATCGTCGAAGTGCTGCACCTGTCTGGGGCCCGCGATCGCTTCATCGCCAACCTTTTTGAGCAACGATTTTGGGTGCTGGGCCTACGGGCCGGGGCGGCAGGGGCATTGATTGCCTTGCTCGCGGTCACGTTGATGATCTTTCTGGCGCAGTCCACCGGCTCACGCTCCGGCCTGTTGCCGCAACTCAGCCTCGACTTTTTCGATCTCCTTATTCTGGTTTTGACGCCCGTTTTTGCTGGGTTTGCCGCTAGATTAGCGGCCCGTATAACGGTTGTGCGGAACCTCAAGGAAATGGTTTAGCCCATGCGGGATCGGCGTAGAAAATCCGGGCCCATCGGCCTCCTACCCGCCCTGTTGATATTGGCCCTCGGTCTGGCAGCGTTCGATTTCTTCAAATTTACGCGCACCGTCACAAATCTTGTCACCCCAAGCGCCCTGCAAGCCGACGCCGTCGTTGCGTTGACCGGGGGATCTGGCAAACGCATTGCGGTGGGCGTTAACCTCGTTGCGTCCGGCACAGGCGAACGTTTGCTGGTGTCTGGCGTGCACCCCGATGTGAAAATGTCTGTCCTCGCGGATATCGCAGGCGGCCCACTGGAGACCTATGGCTGCTGCGTCGATATCGGCTACCGCGCCGAAACCACGATTGGAAATGCCGAAGAAACCGCCGCCTGGGCAGCAGAGCGGGAGTATTCGCGCCTAATTATCGTGACATCCGACTATCATTTGCCGCGCAGTATGCTGGTTTTGCAATCTGCGATGCCAGACGTCACCCTCATTGGCGTGCCGGTTCGCACCAAAATTGACCCGTCTGAAGTGTGGTCAAACCCAAACTCCTTTCGAGGCGTCTTAACCGAATGGGCAAAGTGGCGCGTGACGACGCTTGGCTGAATTGATAAAGGGAACGGCTATGAGGTTTGTACGCTCCCTTTTATTTTTCGTATGGATGTACGGATTGATGGCTGTCATGGGCATCGCCTGGCTTATCGGCCTGATCATGCCACGGCGCATAACCATGTTCGGCATCCGTCTCTATTCGGCTGGGGTACGCTGGGGTCTGCGCGTGATCTGCGGCGTGCAGACGATAATCCGCGGCGCTGAACATGTGCCCGCCGGACCGGTCATTTACGCCCCGCGCCACCAATGCATGTTCGACATCTTCGTGCCATTCCTGGTGCTCAAAGACCCCGCCATTATCATGAAGCAAGAATTGCTGTTTTACCCCGCCATTGGCTGGTATGCGCTGAAAGCCGCCATGATCCCGATTGACCGGGCAGGCAATGTGAAAACGCTTAAAAAAATGTTGGCTGCCGCAAAACAACGCGCCGAAGATGATCGCCAGATCGTTATCTTCCCGGAAGGCACACGCGCTGCGCCAGATGCGAAAGCCGCCTATCACGCGGCTGGCATTTCCGCGCTGTACCGGGCGCTAGATGTTCCGGTTGTTCCGGTCGCCACCAATGCGGGCCTGTTCTGGCCAGCCCACGGCATTACCCGCACCCCCGGTGTCGCTGTCTATGAAATTCTTCCCCCCATTCAGCCTGGCCTAAACCGGAAAGAACTGATGCGCGAATTGGCCGGCGCGCTCGATCCCGCCACCGAACGGTTGGTTGCTGAAGGTCGAACCACGCTTGGCGAACGCCACGATGAACGGCCAATCCAGTTCGCACCGCAGTCTGAAACCTAGCTCGCTTCCAACACAGGACCCTCCATGGAAACACCCTCCAAACCGCGCACGTCGAAACTCTGGCTCTACATTGCGTGGGGGCTGTTCCTGCTCATTGTGATCGCTTACTCAATTTACTGGTTCGTCGCGCGCAGCATGGTCTCCGACAGTATCGACACTTGGCTGGAATCCGAGAAAGAGCGCGGCGCGGTCGTCGAGTATTCAGACAGATCACTTGGCGGATTTCCGTTCCGCTTCGCACTCAGCCTAGAAGACCCCATCTACCAAACCCCGGACGGACAACGCTGGGAAGGCGACCAATTGCAACTGGTGATGCAGCCCTGGAACTGGAACCACATCATAGCCCGCGCGCCCGGACGCAACGTTGTCAGCAGCGAAACTGGCCTGCGCCACACCGTCAATCTTGGCAAGAAATCCGCCGGCAGCGTCTCTTGGTCTAAAACCGGGATACGCCGCATCGGGCTGCAGCTTGATGAAATGGATGCATTGATTGCGGGCGATGAAATATCCGCCGCAAACTTCTCTCTTAATCTCGCTCCCCGCTCTGGCGCGCCAAATGATTTGCGTATTGCGGTGCAGTGGGATGAGTTGGTTTTGCCCGAGGCCCCTGCCGGCGCTGAATTTCTAGGCGACACACTACAGGCCAGCCGAATGATTGCCGACATTGAAGGCTTCTTCCCCGCCTACGCCGCTGCGGGCGGTGACGTGAGCGCGCTGCCACAAGCCCTCTTAACCAGTGAAGCCCATATCTATCTCGGCTCTCTATTTGTAAATTGGGGCGCTTTGAAACTAGGTGCAAAGGGTGACATCTCCGCCGCGAAGCAGGCCTGGAATGGAGAGATCAGCGTGCGGATTGATGACGCTGAAACCCTGCGCGGCGCGAT
This sequence comes from uncultured Hyphomonas sp., assembly GCA_964644385.1. Classification (GTDB taxonomy): domain Bacteria; phylum Pseudomonadota; class Alphaproteobacteria; order Caulobacterales; family Hyphomonadaceae; genus Hyphomonas. The sequence goes on from CAZXVJ010000019.1 coordinate 22,298, forward strand.
GGACGCTGCCGGCCAAGCCCCCGAGACCATGATGGGCATCACCGCCCTGGAAGCCGCGTCTAAGGATGGCAAATTTCTCACGCTCACCGTGCGAGACAATCAAATCCTGTTTCTTGGGAAACCGGTCGCCACGCTCATTCCGCCAAGCGGATGACGGCCCCCACCAAGCGGGCGCTCAAAGCGGCCTGCGAAACGCTCGCTTCGGTAGACCCTGCCCTTGCCCGCGCCTATAACGAAATCGGCCTACCCACTTGGCGCGACCAGCCTGCCTCCTATGCCATGCTGGCCCGCATCGTTACCTATCAGCAAATTTCAACCAAAGCTGCGGCCAGCATCTGGGGGCGCGTGGTGGATGCGTATGGCGAAGACATGCCACCGCAAACCATACTCGCCGCCACCGAAGATGATCTGCGCGCCTGCGGTCTCTCCCGCCCAAAGGTTCGCCACTTCACCTCTATTGCAGAAGCAATTGTGACCGGCGCCCTTAGCTTTGATCGTATCTGCGCAGCGCCTCTGAATGAGGCCCGCAAAGAACTTCTCGCCGTTAAAGGTATCGGCCCGTGGACCGCCGAACTTGTCCTGCTCTATGCGATTGGCGCAGTGGACGCTTTCCCTGTCGGCGACGTTGGCCTGATGGAATCTCACCGCAAATTAGGGGGCTATGACACGCGCATGGGTATCAAAGCCTTCACCCAACACGCCGAAATCTGGCGCCCACATCGCGGGGTTGCAGCGCACCTATTGTGGGACTGGCTCAACCATTTTCGTGCAGCGTCGAAGCCCCCTATCTGACCAAAGGCATTGCTTTTCGGCTTTTCTGCCATAATCTTGCTACAGGTAGCGGCTATCGAGCGCTTCGAAGCCTAAAACAAGGAGCACTGTTCTCACCTGTACTTTAAGATCAAACCGCGCGCATGACGGCGCCAGAGCGCCGCGATGACAGAGATTATCGCCACCCCGCCCAGCGGCCGGCCCGCTCTGGTTCTGAACGCTGATTTCAGACCCCTCAGCTATTATCCGCTGTCGCTATGGCCATGGCAGGATGTCGTCAAAGCTGTCTTCTTAGACCGCGTCGACATCATCGCCGAGTATGACTATGTCGTGCGGTCTCCCAGCACAGAGTTCCGCCTGCCCAGCGTCATCGCGCTTCGCGACTTTATCCATCAAGACCGCCCGCCCGCATTCACGCGCTTCAACGTCTTCCTGCGCGATGGCTTTGCCTGCGCCTATTGCGGTGACGGTAAAAACCTGACCTTCGATCATGTGGTGCCACGCTCAAAAGGCGGACGCACAACATGGGAAAATATTGTCGCAGCCTGCAGCCCGTGCAATCTGAAGAAGGGTGGCCGCCTCCTCAAAGATAGCGATATGCATCTGGCGCAAAGGCCAACCAAGCCCAATAGCTATCAGTTGCAGAATATCGGTCGTAAATTCCCACCCCATCATTTGCATGAGACGTGGATGGATTACCTGTATTGGGACGTCGAGCTCGATGTGTAGGGCCAACCGTTTCCGGAATAATCTGCATACAAATAAAAATGGCGCTAGTTTGCCCTAGCGCCATTTCCAATTTTGTGCGGAGATTCAATCTCCTAATTCGTTAAATCAACTAAGGTTGACCTGTTCCTCGCAGCCAGTCCCAGAAGCTCCACTCAGTGTCAGCAGGGACGGGGTCTTTTGCGAACTTTTCTTCGAAGTTTTGCATGATAGTTCCCATTTCTTCGCAGTCTCTGTGACTGCATGGGAATACTTAGCATCAAAAATCGTGGTTAACAAGCAATTAACGAGACGCAACCGACTCCGTCGGCCGATTCGACTCAACCACAGCGTCCAATAAGTCCTGCTTGGTCAGCGGCTTGGCGATGTGGTAACCTTGACCATAATCACACCCCATCTGCGCCAGCAATTTCATGGCATCTGCGGACTCAATCCCCTCTGCCACCACCTTCATGCCCATGGCGTGGGTCAATGCGATCGAGGACGCTATAACCGTCTGATCGTCAACACTTGTGCAGACGTTCTCAACAAAGCAGCGATCAATCTTAACTTCGGTCGCAGGGATCTTGCGAACATAATCGAGCGTTGAATGGCCCGTCCCATAATCGTCAATCGATAACCCAATGCCCTTTGCGCGGATCGCGTTCATCACGTCCACCGGCACTTCGCTACCCCCAAACTCCAGCGTCTCCGTCACCTCAAGGATCAGATTGCGCGGGTCCACGCTATACTTTGCCAACAGACTCACCACGGTTTCCAAAATATCCATGGTCCGCAGCAAGCTGGGGGATAAATTCACGGCGACCTTAAAGTCCGGTGCAATCTCTTGCGCGCGTTTTGCAACGGCCAAGGCATCTTCCAGCACATAGGCGGTCAAGCGGTCGATCCGGCCATGTTGTTCGGCGACAACCACAAAATCGTTCGGACCGATCGGGCCCCGCGTGTCGTGGGTCCAGCGCGCCAGAGCCTCCGCGCCCATAAGCTCGCCCGTCTGCAAATCTATTTGCGGCTGGTAAGCGACCCAGAATTGGCCCTCTTCCAGCGCAGCGTCGAGTTCGGCCAGCATGGATAAGGACCAGGCCTTTTCGCCTTGCGCCAACGGGTCGTGCAGCTTTAGGCTCACACTATCGGCCTCAGCGGTTAGAGCGGCCGACAAGGCGCTCTTCAAGCGGTGAGACAAGGCAACATCATGTTGCTGGTCAATGCCATAAGATACATCGATGCTAAATCCCCGGTCGCCAACCAATATGGGTTCACGGAAAATCGCGCGCAGAGATTCCAATTGCTGAATGAGAAGACACGGATCTGCAATATCAGACAACCAATACAAGTTGCCGTCATCGCCGTGGAATATCTCGGCAGTCCCGGCTCCAAGCCGCAGACGGGCCAGAATATCCGTCACGAGTTGGCGCTCGCTCTCTGGCGGCAAGGTCGATACGATGTCGGTGTATCGGCGAACCCTCGCGGCCACTAAAGCCTGCGCTTCTACGCGGTCATCATTGCGAATGGCGTTCAATGTTTTCAGGCCAGACACCGGGTCAACCGACCCTGCTGCCCGCGCCTTCTGCGCAAACTTTCGGCGCGCAATCATCATCTGTGTGGCCACAGCCAGCAACAGAGCAGGCGCTGCGTGGACATAAATATTCATCGCAGCTAACAGTCCGGGCGCAACCACCAGCACGCCAAGTGTGCCCGCCCCAAACCAAAGTGCGAACCGGTCATGGCGGCGACCCAAAACAATCATCATCATCGCCGCGGAAAAGAGCCATAGCGGCCACCATTTCCAATTGGCTGGCTGTCCATGCAACATCGTCTCAGCGGCCAGCGCCAAAACAAACACATCGGCAACTTCGCCCTGATTCATCGTCAAGCGGTCTGTCGCCAGCGGATGTGCAGCATGACCAATCAATACGTCCTTGCCGCTTACAAGCGGAGCGACGCTTGGCGCGCGCGCGGCCACATCTGCCACACTGACATAGGGCACACTGGCCACATCAAGAGAGTAATCGACCCTAAAGACACCCTGCCGCGCCGCATCGACGCCTGCAATCGCTGAAGGAATGGAGCGAACAGTTTCGCCCTCAACGTCGATCACATGACGGTAGGTATCGATGCCGCCCCAATAGCTAATATGCCCAATCGCGCTCAGTGTTTCGGCATGACCGTCCAAGACGGACGCGGACCGAACATATTGCGTTCCTGTCCCACCTCGCGCCGTTTCTCTGTCCAACGACACAAAAACTTGACCCGGATACTTGGCCGCAACGTTTGCGAATGCCGCGTCCCCGGCAGGCGTGAGCGCATTAACAGGCTCCGTGAAATAGACCGCATTGGCGCCGTTGCTCAGCAAGTTTTCCGTCACCGAAGACAGTGTCTCACCACTCCATGGCCAGTCGCTCAAGTCATTTTGGAATCCGTCTTCAATCCCCACAACCACGACTTGCCCGCTGGTGTCATGCATCCGAAGCTTGTTGGAAACAGACTCTTGCAGCATGTCCAGCGGCGCTGCCAATTCGGCAACGCCAACCAGAGCCGTAACGGCAAGAGGAACGAAAATGACTTTCCATTTCCGCGCGAGGTGACCAACCATAATTTGTATTCACGCCAAGCAGTTAAATCTGTATGCTGAATGGACGTTAACCGAAAAGGCTTAGGAAATCGGTAAAATGTCCTTTGAAATTGACACACAACCTTGGCGTGATCTGTTGAAAATACAACAGATTGCGCAATATCCTTTAGATCGCCGATCACATCGTCATCTTGCTTAACGTGGCCTGATCCGCAATTAACTTCTCATGTCTCGCACCCTCCTTTTCAATAAGCCGTTTGGCGTGCTGTGCCAGTTTACTGACGCGGGAAATGCCGGCACGCCGCGCCCGACGCTGTCAGATTTTATTGCGGTACCGAAAGTCTACGCCGCGGGTAGACTAGACCGGGACAGCGAAGGCCTGCTGGTGTTGACCGACAATGGCCGTTTGCAACATCGCATTGCTGATCCCCGTTTTAAGACCGCCAAATCCTATTGGGCGCAGATAGAAGGCCTTCCGGGTCAGGACGCATTGGACGCTTTACGGCGCGGCGTTGTCCTCAAGGACGGGAAAACCGCGCCGGCAAATGTCGCCCGCATGGATCCGCCAGACGCATTATGGCCCCGCGACCCGCCCATCCGCGTCCGAAAATCGGTCCCCGATTGTTGGCTTAACCTGACCATCACTGAGGGGCGCAATCGCCAGGTTCGCCGCATGACCGCCGCGGTCGGACATCCAACCCTGCGCCTCATTCGCCACCAGATCGGAGACTGGTCCCTTGGCGATCTCGCGCCTGGAGACTGGCGAGACGCATAGCCCCGACGATGGCAAACCTACCCCAGCATCATCCCCCGTCGAGTTCACACCTCCAAATTCTTATCAACCGCAATGAATACGGGCGCCAGCCTGCGGGATAAACGTCTCCCCCTCCCCCGACTTGGGGTTATAGACAGTCTATGGACGGGATATGGACAGGATACAGAGTCGATATGGACAAGATATGGACTCCATTTTCGCCGCCGCCTTGACGCCAGCACCCCATCCCTTACGCCCATTCTATGCACACCCTCAAAGCCATCCTCGGGCCGACAAACACAGGCAAGACACACTACGCCATTGAGCGCATGGTCGCCCACGGGACAGGCATGATTGGCCTACCGCTGCGCCTCCTCGCCCGCGAAGTCTACGACCGGGTGGTTGAGCGCAAAGGCGCCGCCCACGTTGCGCTGCTCACGGGCGAAGAGCGCATCGTGCCAAAGACAGCGCGCTACTGGGTCTGCACCGTTGAGTCCATGCCCGTTGATCTATCTGTCGACTTCGTCGCCATTGATGAAATCCAAATCGCCGAAGACACAGATCGCGGCCACGTCTTCACCGATCGCATTCTGAACCTGCGCGGTAAATCTGAAACGCTGCTCCTCGGCGCAGACACCATGCGCGGTCTTCTGCGCGCGCTGGACCTGCACGCCGAAACCGACACCAGAGAGCGGTTTTCGGAGCTGACTTATATTGGCCCCGCAAAGCTCACCAAACTGCCGAAACGCACCGCCATCGTCGCCTTCTCCGCCGATGAAGTCTACGCCATTGCAGAACTGCTCAAACGCCAGAAGGGCGGCGCAGCCGTTGTCATGGGCGCGCTCAGCCCCCGCACACGCAACGCACAGGTCGCGCTGTATCAATCCGGCGAAGTTGACTTCATCGTCGCCACAGATGCCATCGGCATGGGTCTCAATCTTGATGTCGACCGCGTCGTCTTTGCCGACCGGACAAAGTTCGATGGCCGCCGCCGCCGTCCCCTGACGGCGGCTGAGTGTGGCCAGATCGCTGGCCGCGCTGGACGCTTCCGTAGCAATGGGGAGTTCGGCGAGACCGGCACGTGCGCGCCCTTTGATGAGGAGATGTGGAACCGCATTCAAGACCACCGCTTCGATCCCGTCGACACCGTTCAATGGCGCAATTCCAATCTCAACTTCTCCAGCCTCAAAACCCTCATCAAAGGCCTTGAACAGCCGTCTGGAAACCCGGCCCTGATCCATAATCCGCGCGCACTGGACGAATGGGTTCTGCGCCGCATGTCAGAGGCCGCAGACATCGGCCCTAATGTTGAAGGCGAGCGAAACGTGCGCCGTCTATGGGATATCGCCCGCCTGCCCGATTTCCGAAAAGCTGGCCCGGAAGGGCATGGCCGCCTCGTGCTTGGCCTTGCCGAAACCCTGAAGAATCCAGACGCGCGCCTGTCAGAAGCGGGCATGCAACGCCGCTTGGATGATCTCTCTCTGCCGGTTGATGACATCGCACGCCTGCAGCAACGCCTCGCCGCAATCCGTACATGGACCTATGTTGCCCATCGTTCGGATTGGCTCGCCGATCCAAAAAAATGGCAAGCAAAGACGCGAAAGATTGAAGATACCCTGTCAGACGCGCTACACTTAGCCCTGACGGCCCGGTTTGTGGATCGGCGCACCACTGCGCTGCTCGCCAGCCTCGATAAGGATGACGCGCTTGTGACTGATCTAACTCCAGATGGAAACGTCACCGTTGAAGGCCACGTGGTTGGGCAATTGACGGGACTGAAATTCGACCCCGTGCTCGATTCAAAAACGCTTGAAGGCAAAACCATACGGGGCGCCGCGCTGGCCGCCATTCGGCCCATGCTGGCTGAACGCCTCAAAACAATTGCGGCGGCCTCACATGATGCGTTCAAACTTGGCGAGGGCGCGGTGATCACCTTTGCCGGGGCGCCCATCGCCGCTTTGACCAAAGGGTCTGATTGGCTCGTCCCCGGTGTTGAACTTATTGGCGCAACCGAATCTGATCCCGCCGAAAAGGCTCCTGCTTTGGAGCGCGTCGGCCATTGGATCAAAGAAGAGATCCAAAAGCGCCTCCCCGCTCACAGCCGATTAAAGCACGACAAGGCCGGCGACAGTCTGGATGGCCTCGCCCGCGGCTTGGCATTTCGTATCATGGAAAGCGGCGCCGCGATTGATCTCAGAGACGATGATCCCGGCCACCGCATTACGCCTGAACAGCGCGAGAGCTTAAAAGCCATTGGCCTGCGCACAGGCCGCGTGGCCGCTTATGCCCCCGACGCGCAAAAGCCAGCCGCCCAGCGCATGATTGCAACCCTGCGCAGCGTCTATGATGACGCCCCCTGCCCGGTCGCGCCAGAAGGAGCAGGCAGCTTTGCACTGGATGGAAACTGGCCAGAAGCCGCGCTGACCGCCAATGGGTATTTGCGGTTCGGGCGCCGCGCTGTGCGGGCAGACCTTGCCGAGCGTCTGGCATGGGAAATCGCCAAGCGCCGCAAAGAGGTGGATAAAAACGCGTTCGCCATTCCGATTGATATGGCCTCTATCGTATCGTGTCCGGGGGATGATTTTCCCGGCGTTCTAAAAGGCTTTGGGCTCGCGCCCGCTGAGAAAGATAAAGAGACGAACGCCGTCCTTCTATGGCGCTATGCCGCCAAGCGCCGCCCGGATGCATCTCCCGCCAAAAACCCCAGAAGCCACCAAAAACCTGATCGAGGCGGGTCCAAATCTCAACGGCCTCAAAGAGGGAGCCGAAAGCCAGGCGCCCGCCAACCAGACCCAAACAGTCCGTTTGCTGCACTCTCCGCGTTGCTCCCACCACCGCCGCCGGAAAAAGCCAGGAAAAAGCGTAAACGCAAATCAAAATCGACCGCTAAATCAAACGCGCCATCTACAAAATTTACGTATACGCCATTTCGATAAATCACCGGCAAGCCGGAGGGCTTTAACTTGAACCGATGGGTCTGCTACATCGCCATACTGGCGGCATCTTTGCTGCTCATGCCTGCAGCGACGGCGCAATCTGCGGACGCGCGAGACAAAGCCGAAGCGGTCGTTGATGACATGCGCTTTATGAAACGTCTGTTCTCGATTGCCGGGATCAACAGTCTCAGCGATGGCGAGTTGGCTTGGTATGAGGGCACGCTCGCCAACATTATCGACGAAGACAATCAACACGCTAATCTCTGCGGCCTCCACGCCATGGTGGCAACGCAAGAAGCGGGGATTGCCGTTGCCGCGCCTGCCGCTTGGGCAGAAGAGGGTCAGGATTATGAGAGTGGCAGCTTGCGCGACTGGTTGTTCACCCATGCTCGCAATGGAATCGTAAACGCTTCCCAAAGCGACGACGCCTATGCCCGTCTGCTCGGGGACCTGACCCATCAATGCCGCTCCAAGCGCTTCATCGCCGTTCTGAACCCAGAGCTACGCATGGGCAGTTTGGCCATGCTGGAACAGGACCTCTGCTATCGTGAGCGCCTGTGTCCACCAGACCCAGACGACAACTAGTCTGCCCGTGAACGACGCAACTGACACGCCTGCCCTTCGCCTTGATATTTGGCTATGGCGGGCCCGGTTTTTCAGAACGCGCGCTTTGTCTACAGCTCACATTAAGCGGCGCGGCGCCCGTATCACGCGGCATGGCAAGACCCGGCGCATCAATAAGCCCGGAACAAGTATTATGCTCGGTGATATTGTGACTTTCGGTAGAGGCGCGCATATTCGCAGCATTGAAGTGTTGCAATTTGGTGATCGCAGAGGCCCACCAGATGAAGCCCGCGCTTTGTATAGCATGGTGGGAGAAGACAATGATTGAAGCCCTGAAGCGCCTGTTTCGCTCGAAAACACCAGCAGAACGTGCCATGGACCCGCATGTGGCCGCCGCGGCGCTTTTAGTTGAGGCGGCTCTATCGGACGGCGTCTATGCCAATCTAGAAAGTGACGTGATCGCAGAAATCCTGCTTGAGAGTTTTGGGTTTGATGCCGTTAAAGCCGACGCCGTATTGGCAAAAGGCGAAGCCTTGGCCGAAGAAGCGGTCGATTCCTACCAATTCACCCGGCACGTCAAAAAACTGCCAATGAGCGAACGGATCGCCATTCTGGAAGGCCTCTACCGGGTCGCGCTGGCAGATGGTGAGAAGAATGCCATTGAAGACGCCTACATTCGCCATGTGGCCTCTCTTCTGCATGTTGACGACATCTCGCGCGCAAATGCCAGGCAACGCGCGGAGGCGAAAGTCAGCTAGGCTGGAAGGTTTAGCAATTCTGAAGGCACAGCTTGCCTAATTGACAATATTTCCAGCCCGTCCCATGTGGCGATCTCCTAAGTTTATCTAAGTCCCCCGAGTGTTACGCCTATGACCTATATCGTTGTTGATGCCTGCATCCGCTGCAAATACATGGATTGCATCGAAGTTTGCCCTGTGGACTGTTTTTACGAGGGCGAAAACATGCTCGTCATCCATCCAGACGAGTGCATTGATTGCGGCGTCTGCGAACCAGAATGTCCTGTCGAAGCCATCAAACCGGACACTGAAGACGATCCTGATTCAAAATGGCTGAAGCTGAATACAGACTACGCCAAAATCTGGCCGAACATTACTCGAATGAAAGAACCGCCAGAAGATCGCGAGGAATTCGCGCAAAAAACCAATAAATTGGCTGAATTTTTCAGTGCGGAACCGGGCACGGGCGACGAGTAGCAGGCAAATATCGGTCTATTGGAGTGGCCTCATCGTCAACAAAGGTTAACAAATCGGCCAATCGCATTAACCACTCCGATTGGCGCTGGATCGCTGACGCTGTTGTGAGCGTTGCAGTTTTGTGCTATTGTTCACACTTGAGCAATAAATAATAACAGCCAAATTTCTAAACTTTGTTCGCGTTCGCGGGCAGAGAACGGATGTTTCGGCTGAAAATGCGTAGAAGTTGAAAAAAGGGCAAAATATACACATGGCGAAAAAATCTGAAAAAGTCGAACTTGCATTCGAAGTTGAACAGAACGTTGTCTATCCTGCCCACGGCGTTGGCAAAATTACCAGCGTTGAAAAGCAAACCGTCGCTGGCATGGACCTGGAAGTCTATGTCGTTGCGTTTGAGCAAGATAAGATGATCTTGCGGGTGCCCACCAATCGCGCCGTTGCGTCCGGCATGCGCGCGCTGGCCGGGTCGAAGCTGGTCGAAGACGCACTGAAAACTCTCGGAGGCCGCGCCCGCGTTAAGCGGACCATGTGGTCACGCCGCGCGCAGGAATATGAAGCGAAGATCAACTCAGGTGATCTGATTTCAATTGCTGAAGTTGTACGTGACCTTCACCGCGGTGAAGATCAGCCTGAGCAATCTTACTCCGAACGCCAGCTGTACGAAAATGCGCTTGAGCGTATGGCGCGCGAACTTGCGGCGGTGGAAAACATCGACAAAGAGAAAGCGATGGAGAAGCTCGCTAAGTCTTTGGCTAAGAAAAAGGCAGTGGCTGCGTAAGCAAACGCGCACGTCATTCCCTCATGCGAAGCGCCGCACTGGATTCATCATCCAGTGCGGCGTTTTTCATTTCAGCGATGATCTAAATTTTCGCGTGTTTTGAAGCAATTGCGGCCAAAACATGCCGCATCTTAACAACCCCCTCAACAACATTAACACTCCCGGCCATTTCGGCCCCTTGCGTTAACCATAACGAAAATTCTGAAGCGCACTCTAACCCTGCTGCCGGATGTTCCGGCCAGATGGTTTTGGCCATGATGTCGATACGGGAAAACCCGACGTGTCATGGCTGGTGTTTTAAGGATGTACGACTATGGCTTACTCAGATATCGCAATTGTTCCGGAAGATACGTTGGGCGCGGATTCGCAGCCAGACGATCTATATCGTGTGGGATTGGCCTACGCTGTTGGCGTAGATGTTGAGGTTGATATCGTCGCCGCTCACAAATGGTTCAACCTCGCTGCGTCGCGCGGTCATGAAGAGGCGAGAACCCAACGCAGCGAAATGGCGGACATGATGTCCTCTGATGATCTGACGATCGCCCTGCAAGCTGCGCGCGAATGGTTGAAATTGATGAACTAAGGCGCACTCGCCTTAGCCCACTCGCCGCGTATGACCCGCCCAGTAAGGTTCGCGCAGATCTTTGCGCAACACTTTTCCTGATGGATTACGCGGCAGCGCGTCAATGAAATCAATCGACTTGGGGCACTTGTATCCAGCGATACGCTCCCTCGCATAAGCGATTATATCTTCCGCTGTCGGGCTGCTTTCTGGTTTGGCAACGATGATTGCTTTCACCGCCTCCCCCCATTTATCGTCAGGCACCCCAATCACGGCAACGTCGGCGACCCCCGGGTGACCGAAGATCGCGTTCTCGACCTCGGCTGGATAAACATTCTCACCACCTGACACGATCATATCTTTCAAACGATCGTGGATGTAGAGGAACCCGTCTTCATCAAAATACCCAGCGTCACCGGTATGGAAAAACCCATTCTTGATGGCTTCAGCCGTCGCCTCTGGTCGATTCCAATACCCCTTCATGATGAAGCGGGATTTGATCACAATCTCTCCAACATCGCCGGTCGCAACAGGCGCGCCGTCCTCATCCACCACGCGAACAACAGCGCCTGGCCACGGCACACCGCAGGACCGTAGCTTATCCCATGCCGGGTCATGCGCCTCGGGCGGCAAATAGGTGCCAGCGCCAACAGTTTCCGTTAGCCCATAGAGCTGTGTAAAACGTGCCCCCATAAGGTCAGTCGCCTCCAGCAGTAGACCTTCTGTAATCGGGGAGGCGCCATAAAACACTTGTTTCAAGCTGGAAAAATCAGTGTCTCCCACGTTTGGCATCTGGGTCAGCATCAAAATCACAGCCGGCACCCAAAACGCGTGCGCAATTTTTTGTTCCGGAATCAGCTTTAGAATGAGTGCTGGGTCAATTTCTCTAAGAATGACGGTCTTCGCGCCCTGTGCTGCGCCCAGAACACCCACATTGACACCGGCAACGTGAAACAACGGCATCGCATTCATCACCGCCTCCCCAACGCCATAGCTGGACCACTCCAATTCTCCAGCCTGTTCGAACATGGCCTGATAATTATCATTGGTTAGCTGAACGCCTTTGGGCAGTCCGGTCGTACCAGACGTGTAAAGTTGAATAACATCATCATCACCAACAGGGCTGACATCCGGGGCGTCAACCGCATTGGCATCGCGCCAAGCAGTATATTCACTCCAATCGTCGCGATTGCCATCAATGGTGATGATGTGTTCGAGCTCAAGGCACTGGTCCTTGATCTCATCAATCACGTCGTAGAAATCCTGCCCGACAAACAAAACTTTGCTCTGACTGTCTGAGAGGATGAACTGAATTTCTGGTCCTGCAAGCCGCGTATTGATTCCCGTCAGCACAGCGCGGGCTTTCGCGCAGCCAAACAGCATCTCGTAGTAGACGTCGGTATTCTTGCCCAGATAGGCAACCCGGTCGCCAGGCCCGATGCCGTGCCCTATCAGTCCATGCGCCACCTGATTGGTCCGGGTGTCCAATGCACCATAACTGGTGGCCGCGCCCTCAAACAAAAAAGCCGTCTCACTGGCCCGCAACTGCGCTTGCACCCGCGGAATATCGGCCAATTTGGGCATGGATTTAACGTCAATCATGAAACTCTCCTAAGGGTTTCCATAGAAATAAGATAAGATGACCCCAACCATAAGGCCTTTGAGGCGGCTGTCAGCCCCAATCCACAAACGTTCACGACCCTTGCCCGGTGAATGGGTTTGCGGCACCAATGCGATATGAGCGCTCTGCCTCCCTCCTTCGAGCCAGATTTGTCGGCGACATTAGCCGATATGGGTGTTCGCGCGCGCGCGGCATCGCGGGCGCTTGCAAGCGTCTCTGAAGCGGCTCGGACACAAGGATTGCGAGCTATGGCAAGTGCAATCAAAGCCTCAAGCCAAGATATTTTGGAAGCAAACGCGCGCGATATCGAGGCGGGAAAGAGTAAGAACCTGTCTCCCGCAATGATGGACCGGTTGGCACTGGATGCATCGCGTATCGACGCAATGGCTGACGGGATTGAGGCGGTGGCGGATCTGCCCGACCCCGTTGGCCGCGAACTGTCGCGCTGGCAGCGGCCCAATGGGCTCGACATCGCCCGTGTTGCCGTTCCGCTCGGCGTCATTGGTATAATCTATGAGAGCCGCCCAAATGTAACCGCCGACGCTGGCGCGCTTTGCCTTCGGTCTGGAAACGCTGCGCTGCTCAGGTGCGGCTCTGAAAGTATCCATTCTTCAAAACGGATTGTTGCGGCAATGCGCGGCGCTTTGTCTGACTGCGGCCTGCCAGAAGACGCTGTTCAATTGGTAGAAACAACAGACCGCGCCGCCGTGGGGCATATGCTGACCGGCCTTGGCGGAAATCTTGACGTCGTGGTGCCGAGAGGCGGCCGAAGCCTGGTGGAGCGCGTGCAAGCAGATGCCCGTGTGCCAGTGATCGGACATTTGGAGGGGCTTTGCCACATCTATGTGGACGGCGCAGCTGATCTGTTATCGGCCAAGGATATTGTTGTGAACGCGAAAATGCGGCGTACGGGCGTCTGCGGCGCCGCAGAAACTTTGCTCGTAGACGCCGCGATCGCCGATACGTTTCTGCCCATGATCGGCGCAGCGCTTACGCGCGTCAGCTGTGATATCAAGGCGGGGCCAGATGCGCTGCGTATATTGATGAATACCATGCTGCCCGCTGACCCGGCCACAGACGAAGATTGGCGGACCGAATATCTCGCGCCGATCATTGCGATCAAGGTTGTCAACGGGCTCGCTGGCGCACTCGACCACATCGCAACGTATTCGTCAGGCCACACAGACGCCGTACTGACCGAAGATGCTGAGACCGCTGAAACATTTTTGAACGCCGTCGATAGCGCCATCGTCTTGCACAACGCCTCCACTCAATTTGCCGATGGCGGTGAGTTTGGCATGGGGGCAGAAATCGGTATTGCAACCGGGCGCATACATGCCCGCGGGCCCGTCGGCGCTGATCAATTGACCATCTATAAATATGTTGTACGAGGCAGCGGTCAAATCAGGCCATGACCATCGCTCAGAAAACACTTCCAATGTTGCCGGGACCAACAGAGAATCTGCGTATCGGTCTTTTTGGCGGCAGTTTCAATCCCGCCCATCAAGGCCATAGACATGTCGCAGAAACCGCGCTGAAACGCCTGAAACTGGACTGGGTTTGGTGGATCGTGGCGCGCGGCAATCCGCTCAAATCTGATCATGGAGACTTCGCCAAGCGCGCCGCGTCGGCCGAAGCGATCGCCGATCACCCCAATATGCGCGTCAGCCTTATCGAGCACACCCAAAAATTGACCTACACGGTTGATACGCTGAACATGCTGCAGGCCCGCGCGCCCAATGCTCAGTTCGTTTGGCTTATGGGCGCAGATAGTCTGCAACATTTTCATCTTTGGAAAGACTGGCAAACGATTGCCCGCCAAGTTCCGATTGCTGTGATCGCCCGCCCCGGCGCCGGTCCGGCCGCGCGCCAATCCGTCTTCGCACGTACATTTTCTGCCGATCGCCTTCCCGAGGCAAACGCAAATGCCCTGCCCCAACAACGCGCACCCGCATGGGTCTACATGAAAGCACCTTTGAACCCTGCCTCTTCGACCGCCTTGCGCCGAAGGGCGGCCAAAGCATGAGCGCCGATCAAGATCATATCGACCGGCACAAGCGCCATCTCCTGCTAAAGGAAATTGGCGGGGCGGGCGTTCAGAAGCTAACGGAGGCGTCCGTCTCAATCATTGGCGCAGGCGCTCTCGGCGGTCCGTGTGCCTTGTACTTAGCGGCCGCGGGTGTTGGCGAAATTGAACTGTGGGATGATGACCGGGTCGATGGTTCAAACCTACAGCGCCAGATTCAATTTGATGCTGCCGATATAGGCGCTCTGAAAGTTGATCGTCTGGCGCAACGGCTATCCCGGCAGAACCCCGCAATTCGTGTATCCCAACAGGCAAAGCGCTTTACAACGGGAGAGGCTCCGCAAGGTAGAATTCTGATTGACGCCAGCGATAATTTTGAAACGCGATTTACGTTAAACGTGCTCGCACACACCACAAAACGCGCCATGGTGCATGGCGCTGCTGCGGGGTGGCAGGGACAAGTTTCAACCTTCCTATCCGGTCTTGACCCATCTAAGCCATGCTATCAGTGCTGGATACCAGAGACCCCTCCAAATCCCGAAGCGTGCGACGAGGTTGGCGTGGTTGGCGCTGTAACGGGAATGGTGGGCGCAACCATGGCATTGGAAGTCGTGAAGCTCGTCACCGGAGCGGGAGATACGTTGGCCGGATATATCCAGATTACGGATGCGCTGGCGGGTCGGTCGCGTACACTTAAACTGCGCAAGGACAGTTCGTGCGCTGCATGTTGAGTGAGTCCCGCGTTTGACAGCGCGACCCGCAACGGTCTTAAACAACCTCAATACACTCACTTGCCGAAGGGGCCCTCCGCAAGATGTTTCGACGTTTCTTTGTTGTTTTACTGACACTTTCAGTCATTTTCGCCGCGGGCTATTGGGCCCTCAGGCGGGCAGACATCCCTTATGATACGTTGGAAAAAGCCTATGCGAGCCCTGACAGCCAGTTTCTGAAACTCAGTGACGGCACACGAATACACTACCGGGACTTGGGCCCGAAAGACGCGCCCGCCATTATTTTGGTCCATGGCTTTTCGGCCTCCCTTCATACGTGGGAGGATTGGACAGAGTCCCTCAAAGCCGACTACCGCGTGATATCACTTGACCTTCCCGGTCACGGGCTATCGCGGTGCCTGGCTGCTGAAGATGTCAGCGTCGAGCAGTTCGTTGATGTGGTCGATCAAACAGCGACGCACCTCGGCGCGCAATCCTTTACCCTGGTGGGCAGCTCAATGGGCGGTCACACGGCGTGGTCGTATGCCTTAAAGTTTCCTGAAAAACTGGACGCTTTAGTCCTTGTGGGTGCGTCAGGCTGGCCAAAGGCTGAGGGTGATGACGATAACGGCCCACTCGTCTTCAAGCTGCTCGAATACCGGATGGCGCGCGCGCTTATGAAAGACATTGATATGTCAGGTCTGATACGCTCGGGACTCGAAGATAGTTTTGTCGACCAGAGCTTTGTCACCGACACGATGGTCCAACGCTATTCATCGCTAAGCCGCGCGCCCTGCCATCGCGAGGCGATTCTCAGCCTGACCCGCGCCAGATCAGATCGTCAGGTCGCTACAACGCAAGCCTTGTCACAAATTACAATCCCCACGCTTATTCTGCACGGCACAGATGATAACTTGGTCCCCGTAAGCGCAGCGGAGAAGTTCAAAACAGCGATCCCACACGCGAGCGTTCAAATTTATGAGCGTGTCGGCCATGTCCCTCAAGAAGAAGTTGCCAATGAAAGCCTGATAGACTTGAAGGCTTTTTTGGATACACACCTAAAGGGCGATGAACCAGAAGCTATGGAACAAGCTACGCCGGTCAATCTTGAAACAATAGAGACGGGCCGCAATTAGAGCATTGCTGGGATGACGCGGTCAGGTGGCTTGTGGCCATCGGCAAATGTCTTGATGTTGATGATGACTTTCTCACCCATTTCGGTGCGGCCTTCGATGGTGGCCGATCCCATATGCGGCAGCAGCACAACATTCGGCAACCCCAACAATTCTTCGTTGACCGCAGGCTCTCGCTCGAACACATCAAGTCCCGCGCCAGAAATTTGCCCCGCCTTAAGCGCCCGTGCGAGCGCGGCCTCATCGATCACTTCGCCGCGTGCTGTGTTCACAATAAACGCGTCCGGGTTCATCAGTTCAATTCGGCGCGCATTCATCAAGTGAAACGTAGAGGGCGTATGTGGGCAATTGATGGATACAATGTCCATTCGGCCAAGCATTTGATCCAGGCTGTCCCAATAGGTTGCCTCCAGCAGCGTTTCAATCTTTTGGCTGACAGGTTTCCGGTTATGATAGTGAACCTGTAGACCGAAGGCTTTGGCGCGGCGCGCGACCGCCTGCCCAATCCGGCCCATACCGATAATCCCCAAACGCTTCCCGGCAATCCGGCGCCCCATCATCCATGTTGGTGTCCACCCGTTAAAGTCACCCTTTTCAAGGACGTCTGCGCCTTCATGCAGGCGTCGAGGAACCGTAAGGATCAGCGCCATTGTCACATCTGCTGTATCATCGGTCAGAACGCCGGGCGTGTTGGTGACCGTGATGCCGCGCTGTATGGCGCTCTGAACGTCAATATTATCGACCCCAGCGCCAAACTGAGCGATCAAGCGCAACTGATCTCCCGCGCGTGCGAGCAATCGACCGTCCAATTTGTCGGTTACGGTCGGCACCAGTACATCTGCGGTTTGCATGGCTTCGGCCAGTTCCGCATCGCTGAATGCGTGGTCATCCTCGTTTAGGGTCGTGTCGAATAATTCTTTCATCCGTAATTCTACCGGCGCAGGCAGTTTACGCGTCACCACGACTTTCAACTTCTTTATGGTCATCAAAGGGCCCCTCCAGTCACGGCTATTACAGCCGAATTAGCAGAGCATTGGCGAGCCGCCAATGTAAATCATGGGCATTTTACCCCTGATTCATTGCATTGATGCATTATTGGTCTGTGTTGCGTGTGTGGAGTATCGAGATGAAGGCTGTGCTGTGTTCAGTATTGGGTCTGTCGCTAGGGTTTGGTTTGGCGTTTAGCGAGGGGGCAAGCGTCACCCGCATCAGCGAATTTTCCGGTGAACCTGTCCCTCGCTTTGAGAGCCTAAGATACGCCGCCGCCAATGGTCGACAGGGCCCCAGCCGCAACCATGAGATCATCTGGCGCTATGAACGCAAAGGCCTGCCCGTCCTTATCATCAAGGAAAGCAATGATTGGCGACGCGTGAGAGATCCAGACGGCGATGAAGTCTGGATGCATAAACGCGTCTTGAACGGTCGGCCTTCAGCGCTGGTGCAGACCGACACTCAGATGCACCGCAAACCGCTCGACGACAGCCGGGTCAAAGCAAATCTGACAGCAGGCGTGCTGGCAGAACTCGGTAATTGTAAGGGCGGATGGTGCTATCTAACAGCGGATGGGCACAAAGGCTGGGTCCGCCAAACGCATTTGTGGGGCGCAGACAGCAACGAAACCGGGCTATAGCCCACCCTCTCAATATTGGCTCTGATGTTGACAGACCTAGCCGCAGCCGCCGAAACACATGGCTGTAACATAAAGGACTGTCTCGTATGCAAGGCCCTCACGATTTTCACACACCGCAAGCCTCCTACTCTAAGGAAGACCTCATCAAATCCAGCGAAGGCGGATATTTCGGCCCCGGCAATGCACAGCTGCCAGCCCCGCCTATGCTGATGATGGATCGCATCACTGAGATCACAATGGATGGCGGCGAGTTCGGCAAGGGCAATGTCGTTGGCGAGTTGGATATCCATCCCGGTCTTTGGTTCTTTGACTGTCACTTTCCTGGAGACCCCGTCATGCCCGGGTGTTTAGGGCTAGATGCTATGTGGCAGGCGGTGGGCTATTGGCTTGGCTGGTCAGGGTCGCCGGGCAAAGGCCGCGCGCTGGGCGTCGGCGATGTTCGTTTCACGGGTGAGATCACGCCAGATATTAAGCTCGTGCGCTATGAAATTGATATGCGCCGTGTTCGCAGAGGCCGCCTCGTTCTGGGCATCGCTAATGGAACGGTGGCGGCAGATGGTGAGGTGATCTACAAAGCCAAAGACATGCGTGTGGGCTTGGTCAATCGCGGCGAACAAGAAGAGGCCTAAGGCCGTCTAAGGCACAAAAACCGTGTAGACGACGTCAACTTCAAAATCGAACGTGCCGAGCGATAGGTCGTATCCGGCAAGGTTCTGAGCTCGGATTGTATATTCAGCGTCAAAGCGGATGGATTGTTCCGCAAGCGTGCCGTCGACCGCGGCGGTGCGTTGATCGCCGGTGAATATACGTCGGCCTGGCAGTGTTTGGATAAGGCGGTACTCCGCTGCAAATCCGGCATCAGGTCCGCCCGAATGTCCGGCTTGCGCTCTAGACCCGAAAGCGAGGCCGTCATCGCCGCTCACCGTTGAGGTCATATTCAACCGAATAATATTCAGCAAAGTGAGATCCAAGCCTGATTGTGGCGGTTGGGCTTGTACATCAATCGCGAAAGCCGTGTTGGACGCGACATAGAAACTAGAGCGTGTGGTGGTCGCGTCCACGCGCGTATCTGAATTGGCATTCAACCCAAACGCGGACAAAGAATCAGACGCGTCCAAAATGCCGTCACCATTGCTGTCAGTATTCAGCGTGCCTTGGTCGGTATTGGTAATCAGGAACGGCATTGTGCCAATCGAATTGAGCGCATCTTTCGTGGCGAGCAAGGTTCCGGTTACAACCGTATGGACATCACCCGAAATAAGATCGGCGTCGCCGGATGTCTGCCCGGTCGTTCCTGTTCCGCTGTCGATCACAAAGTCTGAAATAACCGGCGCAGTCGAATTTTCATCAGCGGCCCAAACAATCACGGCGCCCATAATATTAAAGTGCGGATTGTCCACAATTTCGCCGCTCGCTGGCAAAGCGCTGAGAGCAGTCATCATGGCAAAGAGCGAGGCGCGGCGCAAAGTCATACGCCATAAGCGCAGCAAGGGGTTTAAACTCTGCTAAAAGCACCCAAAAATTTTGGACTACACGTTAATTATGATGCGCTTGCGACCACATCAAACGTCATATTTACCGGGCCACTTGGGCTGGACCACGCCGCCACGAATGTCACAGCTTGGCTGCCGGGTTTACCCGCCGAGGCAGCTGTTCGGCTAAAACTACGAAATATAGACGGGTCTGCCAGCAACTCGGCAAGCGTCCCTGAGTGCGTGATCCCACGCTGAAACGTTGCCGCGTCTGCATTGGGACCAACATCTGCTATCTGAATAGTATAAATGGACCCTGATAGTTCCGCCGCTGACATCCGCGCAAAATCTGACGTGTCAGCGACTATTTTGAAGCCCGTATTGCTCGCAACGCGGAAGGTGGCAGATGTTTGCGCTTTCTGCGCAGAGACCAACCGTCCGACCATCACCGGGACTTGCCCGGGGATTATGTCTGAGGCGCCGCGTTCTGCATCCCCCCAAACCATCACTTGCGGCCCACTTTGGAAGCGCACAGAGTGAACAATATCAGCGCTCGAAGTCGCCGCCATCACCATCGCTATTGCACTCAATACAAGGGCTTTCATCAAAACGGGCACTCAAATCTCCAATTGTCCGATTAACCTATGGCTAACCGTGTTCCCTGTGATTCCAATTGCACTTTCCATGCCCAATTTAGAAGGGTGCAACGCTTGACGACAGGAGCAGTGGCCCCTAGCCGTTTCAACAGACCTATGCACAGACGGAGAAATCGTTCCAAATGAGTGACGACCAAAAATTCCCGGCCGGTAACCTAATGGCTGGAAAGCGCGGCATCATCATGGGTGTGGCCAATAAAAACTCAATTGCATGGGGCATTGCCCAACAGTTGGCCGCGCAGGGCGCAGAAATTGCCTTTACCTATCAGGGCGACAGCCTAGAGCGCCGCGTGCGTCCGCTTGTCGAAAGCATTGGCATGGACTTCATGATCCCCGCTGACGTCACTGACGATGCCGGCATGGACGCCGCTTTCGCTCAAGTGAAAGACAAATGGGGCAAGATTGATTTCCTCGTCCATTCGATCGCCTTTGCGGGCAAGGAAGAGCTGCAAGGCTCAATGGTCGAAAACACCACGCGCGAAGGGTTTAGACGCGCAATGGATATATCCGTGTTTAGCTTTATTGATTGCTCAAGACGCGCCGCAGAGCTCATGCCAGATGGCGGCGCGATCATCTGCATGACGTATCTCGGCGCAGAGCGCACCGTGCCATCATATAATGTCATGGGCGTCGCCAAAGCCGCGCTAGAGGCCTCCACGCGTTACACAGCGCGCGATCTCGGCCCGCAAGGCATCCGCGTCAACGCCATCTCAGCCGGCGCCATGCGCACGCTCTCCCTCGCAGGCATCCGCGGCGGCAAAAGCCTGATGGGCACAGGCCGCGATTGGTCTCTGCTCAAAGAAGACACCCGTATGGAAGGCGTCGCGGGTTGCGCACTTTACCTGCTGTCAGAACTTGGTCATTCCATCGCGGGTGAAGTCCTCCACGTCGATGCAGGTTTCCATGTCGTGGGCGTGCCAGATATGCCGGAGGCTGACGCCTAAGATATGACGGCGCGCATTTTCGTCTGGGTGGGCCACCCCCGCGCCACATCGCTTAGCCACGGTTTGGCGGACGCCTACACGAAAGGCGCAGAAGCCAATGGCGCTGAAATCCGCCGCATGAACCTCTCAGACATGGATTTCGACCCAGACCTACAGGAAGGCTATCACAGCCGCAAAACACTTGAGCCAAGCCTCGAAGAATGGCGCGATAACCTCACCTGGTGCAATCACACCTGCTGGGCTTATCCCTATTGGTGGGGCGGCATGCCGGCCAAGATGAAGGGCGTCATAGACCGCGCCTTCCTGCCGGGCTTCGCAATGCAGTATCATGAGAAAGGGCTGGGCTGGGACCGCCTACTGGCCGGGCGCTCTGCCGACGTTCTCATCACATCAGATGCGCCCGCTTGGTACGATCAGATCGCTTATGGCCGCCCCGGCAAGAAACAGGTCGAAAACCTCGTGATGAAGTTTTCAGGCATAAAGCCCGTACGAACCTTGCAAGTGGGAACGGTGAAGACCGCAAAAGAGAAAAAGATCCAGAAATGGCTGAAGCAAGCCGAGGCCCGCGGCGCGGCGGCGGCGCAGCGCGCTCCTAAAACAAATTGAATTGCGATATGGACGGCTAGCGGGCATAAAAGTCAGTATGAACGTGACCGAAGAAACGCATGTCCCTCTGGCCCCTATGCCAACCTATCCGCTTGAGGACATGCAAGCGCGCGCCGCGTCTTTTCACAAATTGATGCAATCGCGCCGCTCAGTGCGCGCCTTTGCCAACACGCCCGTTCCGCGGGAGATTATTGAGTCTTGCGTTGCCGCGGCGGGCACAGCGCCGTCCGGTGCCAACCATCAACCTTGGTATTTTTCCTGTATCGGATCGGCAGACAAAAAGCGGGAAATTCGCCTTGCGGCCGAAACCGAAGAGCGCGCATTCTATGAAAGCCGTGCGCCGAGCGAATGGCTAAAGGCATTGGCACCCATCGGAACCGACGCGAATAAGCCCTATATGGAGCACGCGCCTTGGCTGATCTGTATCTTTGCGCAGCCCACTGGCGGAGAGCTCGCCGGGCAATCTAAAAAGAATTACTATATCCGCGAAAGCGTCGGCATTGCGACAGGGCTGCTGATCTCAGCCTGTCATACAGCAGGTTTGGCGACGCTGGTGCACACGCCAAATCCAATGAAATTTCTCAACGATGTGTGTGAACGCCCGGCGTCTGAGAAGCCGTTCCTTATCCTCGTGGCGGGTTTTCCCGCTAAGGATGCGATGGTGCCGCGCCACGCGCTGGTCAAAAAACCGCTGGGCGAAATCGCAAGCTTTCTTTAGCTCGTACTGTCCGAAACGGTCACCGCTGGGCCGAATAGGCGCATCGACACATAACTGCCCGGCTTTGGCCCTGGCATCTCAACATAGATCGCCAGATCCATCTCGCCTGACAGGCCAGACCCCGCAATAAATGTTCCGTTCTTTTTGGTCAGTTCAGTGAACTCGTCACTCGGCAACTGCACATCGACGCGCTTAAACGTCCACTCTTTTAGGTAAGGGCTTTGCCGCACAATCGCTTGGCCTTTGCCAACACGAACAGGCGCATCTTCATTCAGCGTTCCCGCCAGTTCAACAAACACCTGCGTCACCCAAACGCCGGTTTCAGAGCGGATAACGCCCATCGACACATGTGTGGCTTTTTCGTTCAGGATATTTTTGCGATGGCCGGGGCTATCCATCAAACCCTTGTGCAATTTAGGGAGTGTGGATGAGAAGTCGAACGGGCCCTGAACAACCTCCAACATCGCTACATTTTCCGCCGAAAACTCCAGGATCGCACGCCGGTCGAACGCCGAAATCCGGTCAAAATGGAACCGCTTATCTGGCCCTTCATGGCCGAAGAACTTATTGGTGGCCATATCCAAACTATGAATCCGAACGGTGTCCAGCAGCTCTCCGCGATGGATCAGCGGCTTTAGGCCCCGCTTCACCCGCTCAGCGTTCACCTCCTGGATGAACCCCTTTTCCATGTCGCGGTCGATCCAATACCCCTCGGGCAAGTTTCCAAGGCATGGCTTGGTGGTTTCAACATAGTCCGCCACCCCTTGCCCGCGCGCAGACACGTCCATATCACACGCTTGCGCGCCGCCAACAAACACCAGCGCAACACACAAAAAAGCGAAAATTCTCAAGCAAACAAAGGGCATGCGCCAGACTCTAGACCGCAATTCACTCAATGACACCTGCTATTTTCAGCCGCGCCACCACTGGGGCCAGCATCCGGTCTATCGCCTCAACCGTTGGGCGCACCTTGCCATAGGCCGGCAAGCCCTCATCAGCGATCACCAAATCGGCCTCAAACTTCGCCGGAAACGTCCAGCGATAGTGGGCCGGGCGCACGGTCGACAGATATTGCTCCAACACGCCCTCTACGCTGCGCCCGCGTTCAATAACATCCCGGCGCAACCGGCGCGCCAGACGCAAATCATCCGGCGTATCGACATAGACAGATAGATCAATCAACGATCTGATCTTCGGCATCGACAGCGCGTGTATCCCTTCCAGCAGCAAGATCGGCGCAGGTTCAATCCGCCGCGTCTTCTTGCTCCGGTCATGCTTGTCATAGTCATAGATCGGCTGCTCCACCGCTTTGCCACCTTTGAGCGCGCGCAAATCCTTGACCAATGCATCGGCCTCTTTCGACGCTGGATCATCATAATTGACGCCCGCGATAATGGCGTTGCGTTTCGCTTTGGTCGACGCGTCGCCGTAAAAGCTCATCGGGTGGTAATAGGCATCCTCGCCAAACATAACGGCTTGGCCATCTTCCAACCGCTCCAACAAGGCTTCTGCCAGCGTCGACTTGCCGGACCCAGAGCCGCCAGACATCGCAATCAAATAGGCTTTTTTTGAATTCTTCATGGCCCGCCTTTAGCGCCTCTTTGCGCAATATCCTATACACCACGCAAACAAAAAGGGCCGCCCAACCCGGCGGCCCTCAATTCATTTGTAAGCGATCAAACCCTTAGGCGTCATCGCCTTCAAGTTCTTTGCCCGTTTCCTGGTCAACAACTTTCATCGACAGGCGAACCTTGCCGCGATCATCAAAGCCCATCAGCTTGACCCAAACCTTATCGCCTTCTTTGACAAGGTCTTTCGGGTGGCCAACGCGCTCATTCGCCATCTGGCTGACATGCACAAGGCCGTCTTTCGGTCCGAAGAAGTTCACGAAGATGCCGAAGTCTTTCAGGCCAACAACTGTGCCCTCGTAAATCGCGCCGACTTCAGCTTCTGCCGTGATCTCTTTGATCATTTTCACAGCCGCTTCGATGCTCGGGCGATCCAGCGCTGAGATCTGCACATTGCCTTCATCGTCAATGTTCACCTTGGCGCCAGACTCTTCCACGATGCCACGAATGGTCTTGCCGCCAGAGCCGATGACGTCACGGATCTTATCGGTCGGCACTTTGATGATTTCCATCTGTGGAGCATTTTCAGACAATTCATCGCGGGACTCATCCAACGCTTTCGCCATTTCAGACAGAATGTGCATGCGCCCACCCTTGGCCTGCTCCAGCGCCGTTTTCATGATGTCCTTCGTGATCCCTGCAATTTTGATATCCATCTGCAAAGACGTCAGGCCAGCTTCTGTGCCAGCCACTTTGAAGTCCATATCGCCGAGATGGTCTTCATCACCCAGAATATCAGACAGAACAGCAATGCCGTCATCTTCCTTAATCAGACCCATCGCAATACCAGAGACAGGGCGGGTGATCGGTACGCCCGCATCCATCATAGACAATGAACACCCACACACCGTCGCCATAGATGACGAACCGTTTGATTCGGTAATCTCAGACACCAGGCGGATCGTGTAAGGGAAATCCTCATGCGCAGGCAGAACCGCCTTTAGCGCGCGCCATGCCAGCTTGCCGTGGCCCGTTTCGCGGCGGTTTGTGCCGCCCATGCGGCCCGTCTCACCAACCGAATAGGGCGGGAAGTTATAGTGCAGCATGAATTTGGATTTGTGCAGACCGCCCAGCCCATCAATGAACTGCTCATCGTCAGATGTGCCCAGCGTGGCGACACAGATGGCTTGGGTTTCACCGCGCGTAAACAGCGATGATCCGTGCGTGCGTGGCAGGAAGCCAGCCAGCGCCTCAATCGGGCGAACCTGATCCAGAGACCGTCCATCAATCCGCTTACCAGTCTTGATAATGTCACCGCGAACAACCGCGGCTTCAGCCTTCTTGAACGCCGCCTTGAACTTCTCGCCCGTCATCTCGCCCGGTGCGTCTTCAGTACCAACCAGTTCAGCTTTCGCTTTATCGCGCGCTTCACCAACAGCGCTTTGACGCTCAAGTTTCTCTGTCAGCGAGTAAGCCGCAGACAGGTCATTTCCAACCAGTCCCTGAATTTTGGACAGCGCGTCTGAATGATCTTCTGGCTCAAACTCAAACGGCTCTTTCGCCGCTTTTTCGGCCAGATCGATAATCGCATCAATCACGGGCTGAATGGCCTCATGTCCGGCCATTACCGCGCCCAGCATTACGTCTTCTGATAGTTCTTTGGCTTCTGATTCAACCATCATCACAGCGTCCGCTGTACCAGCCATAACCAGATCAAGCTCAGACTCTTCCAGCTCATCAATGGTCGGGTTGATAATGTACTCACCATCCATATAGCCGACGCGCGCCGCGCCAATCGGGCCCATAAATGGCGCGCCAGACAGCACCAGCGCCGCAGAGGCGCCAATCATGCCGATCACGTCAGGATCATTCTCCAGGTCGTAAGACATCGCTGTCAGCACGACTTGAACTTCGTTCTTAAAGCCTTCGACGAAAAGCGGGCGGAGCGGACGGTCAATCAGGCGAGACGTCAGCGTCTCTTTTTCAGTCGGGCGGCCTTCGCGCTTGAAAAAGCCACCTGGGATACGACCAGAGGCGTAGTATTTTTCCATATAATTGACCGTCAGCGGGAAGAAGTCTTGTCCCGGCTTGGCCTCTTTACGGAAAGTTGCGGTCGCCAGCAGCGTGGTGTCTCCATAATGGATCATCACAGCGCCATCGGCTTGGCGGGCCACTTGGCCTGTCTCGATTGTCAACGTGCGGCCGGCCCATTCCAGCGACACTGAGTGCTTATCAAACATTTGGTTTTCTTTCTTCATACATACGGAAAGCCCGCCGCGACCTGATTGTCGGGCGGGCTGATTTCGAAAAGAGCCTAGCGGCGAATGCCGAGCTCTTTGATGAGCGCTTGGTAGCGATCTTCGGATTTGCCGCGGGCATAATCCAACAGCTTACGGCGCGTGGCGACCATGGTCAGCAAGCCGCGCCGGGAGTGATTATCTTTTTTGTTGGTTTGGAAGTGTTCGGTCAAATTGTTGATCCGTTCGGTCAGGATCGCAACTTGGACTTCCGGAGAGCCTGTATCGCCGTCTTTGATGGCGAACTTTTTGATCAGCTCTGCTTTACGTTCTTTGGTAATCGACATCGATACTCTTTCATTTTTCGCGCGGTGGCGAGGTGGATAAATATGCCTGAATTGGCTTAGGTTTTGGGAGGGTCTTGCCGAGCGTCCCGTGGCCAAGATGTCGTCCAGCCGGGGTCACTAAACAGTCGCGCCTCTCAATGGGCGGCTTATGGCGTATTTACGAGAGATTGGGAAGGGGTTTCAAGTCAACAGGCGCGGGTGTGTTGTCGCAAGGTCAAACCTGAAACACCCGCGTCGGCTCAAACCGCCCAGCCCGCACATCGCCCAGCGCAATCGCCACGCCGTCACACGTCACAACCGCCATGCGGTCGTCATCGTCATCATTGGTTTCCGTGCGCCATTGCTCCACCAGATGCGGCAGCAAAACAATCGTACGGCCCTGTTTCAACTCGCGCACATCCTCTCGGCCAATCACCAGTTCCGGCATGTCTGTCAGAACCCGCTGAAGCGGCTGTAGCGCGGCCAGCAACTCATCCTTTTCCTCGATGCCCTGCAATCCCTCCAGAGACACGGCCTGCGCGGCTTTGAACACACCCACCCGGTTCCGCCTCAGCTGGCTGATATGCCCCTCACAGCCCAGATCAAACGCCAGATCGCGCGCCATCGCCCGCACGTAAAACCCCTTGCCGCTGGTCACATGTATCACCGTATGGTCGGCGTCCGGCATCGAAAGAACCTGCGCGTCATACACCGTCACTTCACGGGCTTTCAGTTCAAAGTCCTCGCCCTCACGGGCCAAATCATAGGCTCGCTTGCCATCCACTTTGATCGCAGAGAATTTCGGCGGCACTTGCTCGATCACCCCCACATAATCGCCAAGCAAGGCCTCAACCGCCTCACGTGTCGGGCGCGCATCTGTTTCAGCAATCACTTCGCCTTCCGCGTCCTGACTCGCGGTGGAGATACCCCAGCGGATCGTGAACACGTATTCCTTCTCAGACTCCATCATCCACGGCACAGTCTTTGTCGCCTCGCCGAACGCAATCGGCAAAATACCGTCGGCCAGTGGGTCCAGCGTGCCGCCATGGCCAACCTTTTGCGCGTTATACAGTCGCTTCAATGCGCCCACCGCTTGCGTCGATGTCATATCAACCGGCTTGAACAGGTTGAGCCATCCGCTAATCGGATCGCCTTTGCGCTTACGTTGTCGGGCCAAAATCAGTCTCTCTTAGGTGCCGCCAACGGGAATCGAACACGTAGACGGGCTGCCTCTTGGGCATTGCGTTTCAGGGCGGATTAAGCCGCAGCGCAGGCCGGGTCAACCGCCCTTTGGCCCATCGCGTTACGAGGCGTCTTTCAGGCCGCTCCCGGCATTGCCAAACAGGATGGACGGCGCGGACTCGTCTGAAGGCTCATCAGCGGTCTCCGAAACCGCATCTAAAATCTCCGAAATCTGCTCATCTTCCTCCACCGGGACCTCATTTGGCGACTGTTTTAGATCAACGATATCCAAATTCAGATCGAAATTTCCGGTCATTTCGGTGTCGCCCGTGTCCATCTTATGGCGCACAATGTCGCGGATTTTCATCAGCACGTCGCGGTTGTCATCCACCAGCGGAATCTGGCGCCCATCAGACGTGCCAATCAGCAATCGATAATACGGAACGCGCTTTTTCAGCTTCCGCGCATATTGCAGCGTTTTGACGCCAAAAATTAGCGCCAAAAATCCAAACCCAGCGGCAATCCCAATCGCAATCAGCGCCTGCGTCCCACTCGCCATAAGCCCCCAATACGACACCCCCATCAGCGCAATAAACAAACAAAAAACAAACAAAGACGCATAAACACCCTTCGTCTGCTGATTGCCCGGCGTATCAAAGGGAAGAAACGCATGCGCCTCAACCGACATCGTGGCGATGCGCTGAATCGCGATTGTATCATCGCCCATTTGAAGTGATGCGGCGGAAAGTTCCCCATAGCGGGCCCCTTCCATATCGATCGTTAAGCGTTCCATCAATCACGTCCCCTGCTGATGTGAGGACACAAAGTTACACAGGGTTTAGCTAAGTCAAATGACAAACCGGATAGCCGCGTGCCGGTAAGACGCTAGCCGTCCTGTAGATCCTGCTTCACCTTTGGGCTATCGAGCAATCGATCAATCGCTGTTGCCTCATCATAGGATTTGTCCGCGATGAAGTGGAGTTGCGGCGTAAATTTCATCTCGATCTGTCTGCCAAGACGCCCCCGCAAAAAGGCCGCCGCGCGTGCCAAAGCCTCTGCCAAAGCGTTGCGGCCCTCTTCACTATCGTCGCCCAAGGGTGAAACGAACACATTCGCATGACGCAGATCGGGCGAACAGCGCACCTCCCCCACAGTCACGATAACACCGATCAGGTCTGGGTCACGCAAGTCTTCGCGGGCCAGAATATCGGTCAATGCGTGTCGCACCAACTCGCCGGCTCGCAGCTGTCGCTGAGAGGGCATGCCCGCATTTGATTGTCTCTTGGCCATTAGTGCGGCGCTTTCCGTTTCAGATGATCAACAAAGGCGGCTTTAGCAGCTTTGTCCTTTGCAAACCACTTATCTGGAACAATCAGCGCGTCTGCACCATTTATCCGCACAGCGGTGAACCCTCGCCCTGTTTGAACCTCTTCGATGCTCGCCCAACCGATCCGCGTGTGAATATCGCCGCGCCGCACCAAAATCGCATCATCGGTCATACTAATCTCAGTTTCGAGAGACACCTCGGTTCCACGGCCATGCTGGTGGCGATAGGACCAACGGATAAAAATTAGATACCAGGTGATCCCAGCAAAAGCGGCCACTAAGGTTGAGATAAACCACTGCCAGTATTCCACCAGCCCCGCCATCTTCATGGCTTCACGCACCATCATGGCCATCGCCGCAGAAATGATCGGCGCGGTCACGCCCGCATAATAGATCACTGTTGGCCCAACCGTGCCGCCGCGCGTAATGCGCGTCAGCCGCTTCATATCCTTCTCAGTCAGATGACCGGATACGGCAAACTTAGATGCTTGTTTCGATGCCGCCACGCCGCGCGTCCTCCATTGCCACAATAGAGCAGGCAAAAAGACTTATATCTCTCTTACGCATCCGCGCGAATTGCACAGAAACCCCGTAAAATCAGCAAATTTCGCGGTTAATCCAGCGTTCGGGCGATCTCTTCAACCTGGAAACACTCAATCTTGTCGCCCGCGCGGATATCTTCATACCGCTCGAACGCCATACCGCACTCCATTCCGCTGGAGACTTCGGTGACTTCATCTTTGAAGCGTTTGAGAGTCTTCAGTTTGCCTTCATGGATCACAACATCATCGCGCAGCAATCGCACACCGCACCCACGAGAGACCTTGCCTTCAGAGATTTTACACCCAGCAACCTTGCCCGTTTTGGTGATGTTGAACACTTCCAGAATGTCAGCGTACCCAATGAATGTTTCGCGCTGTTCCGGCGCCAACATGCCCGACAACGTGTTCTTCACATCATCAATCACGTTGTAGATGATCGAATAATAGCGAATTTCCACGCCTTCTTTTTCGGCCAGTTCACGCGCCTGCTTGTTCGCCCGCACATTGAACGCAAAGATCGGTGCGCCAGAGGACTGCGCGAGTAGAACATCGCTTTCAGAGATGCCGCCAACAGCGCCGTGAATAACCGTCGCCCGCACTTCATCAGTTGAAATGCCATCCAGCGCCTGAGAAATCGCTTCGGCAGAGCCCTGCACATCGGCCTTCACAACGATCGGTAATTCTTGCGTTTCGACCGCGCCATCTTTCAGTTTCAGCAATAGCTGATCGAGTGAGGCCCGCGCCGCTGCGCCAGCCTTGCCAGATACCTGACGCTTTTGACGGATACGGAATTCAGTCACTTCACGCGCCCGCGCTTCGGTATCGACCACAACAAATGGGTCACCCGGGTCCGGCGCGCCATCAAGGCCCAGAACTTCCACAGGAAGCGATGGCCCGGCCCCTTTCAGCTGCTGGCCGCGCTCATTCACCAAGGCGCGAACCTTGCCCCATTGAGCGCCAGCCACAAGAATATCCCCGCGTTTCAATGTTCCGCGATTGACCAGAACAGTCGCAACGGGGCCCCGGCCCTTGTCCAACTGGCTTTCAATCACAACGCCGTCTGACGCGCGGTCCGGGTTGGCTTTCAATTCCAGCAATTCGGCTTGCAAGCTGATCGCTTCAACCAGTTCGTCGAGCCCTGTTTTTTCCAACGCTGAGACTTTCACCGCCTGAACCGTGCCGCCCATGCTTTCCACTTGAATGTCATGCTGCAACAGGTCGGTCAGCACTTTGTCAGGGTTTGCTTCCGGCAAATCGACTTTGTTCACAGCCACAATAATTGGCACTTCGGCAGCCTTTGCGTGGGCAATCGATTCAATCGTTTGCGGCATGATCGAATCGTCTGCTGCGACAACCAGAATGGCAATGTCGGTCGCATTCGCACCGCGGGCCCGCATCGCCGTAAAGGCTGCGTGGCCGGGTGTGTCGAGGAACGTAATCTTGGCCCCAGATTCCACCTGCACCTGATAGGCGCCAATATGCTGGGTGATACCGCCCGCTTCGCCCGCCACCACATCAGTGGAGCGCATGGCGTCGAGCAGTGACGTCTTACCATGATCAACATGGCCCATGATTGTAACGATTGGCGCGCGAGGCTCCATATCCTTCGGATCGTCCTCATCACCTTCCAGACCAATCTCAACATCAGCCTCAGACACGCGGCGCACCGTGTGGCCAAATTCTTCTGCAATCAATTCAGCGGTATCGGCATCGACAATGTCATTGCCGCGCATCATCTCGCCTTGCTGCATCATATATTTTACAACGTCAGCCACGCGCTCATTCATGCGCTGCGCCAGCGTTTGCAGGGTAATTGTCTCCGGCAGTGTCACTTCAACCGATACTTTTTCACGTTGCTCAGCCCCGCCAGAGCGGCGTTCCCGCTCACGGTCTCGCGCCCGCTTCAGCGAAGCCAGTGAGCGCTGTCGATCGGCGTCATCTCCTAGCGCGGATGAAATTGTCAGTTTGCCCCGTCTGCGCTCGGATGAACGCGGGCGTGACCCATCGCGGTTGCGATCTCCGCCGCGGTCATCGCGTCCACCGCCGCGGCCTTTTCGGCCACGTGAATTTCCGCCGCTATCGGACGCAGGCGCAGACGCTGGGCCTTGGTCGGCCGCTTTGTTGCGACTTGCAGACTTCGGCGCTTTCTCGGCGCGTTCCCGCGCAGCAGCCTCTTCAGCCTTCAGCGCAGCTTCCTCAGCCTTACGGCGCGCTTCGGCTTCTTCGCGCTCTTTGGATTCCTGATGTTTCTTCTCTTGCTCGTCGCGCAGACGGGCTTGGGACTCTTCGGCTTTTTTGTCTTCCTTAGCGCGCTCAGCTTGCTGAGCATTTCGAGCTTCCAGAACGCGTTGACGCGCTTTGACTTCTTCGACCGTGATGCCCAGCTTTTTGGCAATCTCGCGAATCTTGTCTTCGCGCGTCGGCTTGCCCGCCGCCCCAGCTGCTGCTGAGCCAGACTTTCCAGGAGGCTTACCACCCGCGCCGCCCGGGGCTGTTACCGCCCGGCGTTTCTTAGTGACCACCTCAACTTGCTTCGAGCGGCCATGGCTAAAGCTCTGCTTGACCGTGCCGGCTGTCTTGCGCGTCACCGTCAGCGGCTTGCGGCCACCCGATTTGTTGTCTGTGTCATTCGTCTCGCTCATACGTCCTACATATCATATTCTGGGCCAGAACGCTCGTCTTGCGTCTGGCGGTTTGCCGCTACCGATCCTGTATCAGAGAACCAGTCACTTTCAGGCGCCTCACGAAACCCTGTCAGACGCCGATATGCGACTGCAAAAGATTTAGCGATTGGAACCTTGCGGACGAGACCGTGTATCACACGCTCCCGGCCAAAGGCCATGCCCAATTCAACTGAAGTCAATGCTCCAGCTACGTTCACGTCTTCATATAAGGCTTTCGCAAGGAAATATACCTTACCACGCCCATCTTGTGCCCCGTCAGAGGCCTCAAGTAGCCAACCGGGACGTTCCTTGCGCAGGGCAGCCCGCACTTGATCGTACCCGAGGACAATGTTTCCGGCCTTTTTCGCCATTCCAAGCAAGCCAAGACACCGCTGAAACAACAGCGCTTCGACTTGTTCTGGCAAATCACCTGGAACCTCAACATCGGTCTTTAGACCGCGTTTGAACGCGCCCGCTTTCATCGCCTCGTCCAGCGTTGCCCGATTGGCCGTAATCCATACGCCGCGTCCGGGCAATTTACCGGCAACGTCGGCCATGATCACGCCGTTTGGCGCGCGCACAAAGCGCACCAAAGCTGTCTGCGCCAGACGCTCCCGCGTCACAGCGCACTGACGCAAAGGGCCCTCCCCTCGCGCCGTGTGGCCTGCAGTGTCGTCTAGACGCGCACTATTCTTTCGGTGCGGCTTCTTCATCGCCGCCCTCCGCTGCAAGTGCTTCAAGGTCAAAATCGAGATCGTCTGCGCTGGCTGCATCTTCCGCTGCTGCCGCGTCTGCTGCGTCTACGCCGCCAAGGTCACCCAAGGCGAGCAAGGCACGCTCCTCTTCTGTTAGGTCTGGGGCCTCTTCTTCTGTCAGGTCGGCTTGTAATTGCTCAAGGGCTTCAGGTTCAACCCAGCCAGCAATTACGCGGGCTTTCATGATGAACATTTGCGCGTCGTCTTTGCGCATCTCACCTTTCTTCAGGATACCTTCGACCCAAACCGGTTTCCCGTCTGGGCCCGGTTCACGCCAGCCAGTGATGTCATCCGGCACAAGACCCGCCACATCATCAACAGACTTCACGCCTTCATTGCCCAGCTTCACAGCAAAGGCCGGCGTCATGCTCTCAAGCTCCATCACGGCATCTTCAACGCCCAGCTCTTTACGCTTGGCATCATTTTCAGCCGCCTGACGCTCAAGGAATTCACGCGCGCGCGTCTGCAGCTCATTGGCAACGTCCTCATCGAAACCTTCAATCTGAATGAAGTCTTCGGCTGAAACGTAAGCAATTTCTTCAACCGTCTCAAAACCCTCGGACGCCAGCAATTGCGCCAAGGTTTCATCGGCGTCCAGCGCCTTCATGAACAAGTCTGTACGCTCCTGGAACTCTCGCTGGTAGCGCTCAGAATCAGCGCTCTCAGTGACAAGGTCAATTTGCCATCCCGTCAATTGAGACGCCAAACGCACGTTCTGCCCGCGTCGGCCAATCGCCAATGGGAACTGATCATCCGCGACCACAACTTCGACACGGTGCTCATCTTCATCCAGCACCACTTTGGAAACTTCAGCGGGCTGCAACGCATTCACGATGAACGTCGCATCATCATAATTCCAAGGGATAATATCGATCTTTTCGCCCGACAACTCCCCAACAACGGCTTGAACCCGCGCGCCGCGCATACCGACACATGCGCCAACCGGATCAATACCGCTATCGTTTGAAATCACGCCAATCTTGGCCCGGCTCCCGGCGTCCCGCGCACAGGCACGCAGCTCGATCACACCGTCATAAACTTCCGGCACTTCTTGGGCGAACAGCTTGACCATAAACTCAGGCGCGGCCCGTGACAGGAAGATTTGCGGGCCTTTAATTTCGCGAGTCACTTTGTAAAGATAAGCCCGCACCCGGTCATTCGGTTGGAAGTTCTCGCGCGGGATACCGTCATTGCGGCGAATAATGCCCTCGGCGCGGCCAAGATCCACGATCACGTGGCCATACTCGACACGCTTCACGATGCCGTTGATCACCTCGCCGACACGGTCTTTGTACTCATTGAACTGACGCTCACGCTCAGCGTCGCGCACTTTCTGCATGATCACTTGCTTGGCGGTTTGAGCGGCCACCCGGCCAAAATCGAAAGGCGGCAGCTCTTCCTTGATCTCATCGCCCGCTTCCAGCGTCGCATCGATCTTCTTGGCATCAGACAGCATGATCTCAAGCGTCTCGTCTTCGATGGCCGCATCTTCAACCACTGTCTGAATACGCCACAGGGATTGCTCACCGGTGGTGGTGTCGATGATCGCTCGGATATCGAGTTCCTGACCGTATTTGGATTTGGCCGCCTTCTCGATCGCTTCCTGCATCGCTTCGATCACGATGGATTGGTCGATCGATTTTTCTTCGGCAACCGCTTTCGCGATTTGCAGAATCTCAAGCCGGTTGGCTGATACGCCGATAGTGCTCATGTAACATCTCCGGTTTCTTCGTTTGTCTCAGTAATTTCTTCGATCTCGAACCCAGTCAGATCGTCTTCATCGGGTTGTGGCGGCAAATTCCCGCTCGCGCGCGCCTGATCAATCAGCGCATCGGTCAGTACGAGGGAGGCCTTGCTCAATTCATTGACCTGAACCACCAGTTCCGACGTGTCGTCGAGCTCAATATGCGCGCCGTCTTCGTCTTCACTCGTAATCACGCCAGAAAAGCGCTTTTGTCCATCCAGCGGGGTCTGCAACTCCACTTTCACCAAATGGCCAATCCATCTGGCAAAATCGCCTGGCCGTGTCAGCGGGCGATCGATGCCGGGCGTTGAGACCTCCAGATTATACGCATCCGCAATCGGGTCTTCGACCTCAAACACCGCGCTCACACCGCGGCTGAGCCGGGCGCAATCTTCAACACTGGTTGGCGCGCCGCCAGCTTTCTCCGCCATAATTTGCAGCCGAACGTTCTTGCCGCCCATCAAACGCAGACGCACGACCTCCATCCCCAGACTGTCAGCGACAGGCTGGACCATATCTAACATGCGCTGCTCCTGAACATTCAGAACGATCACGGGCGATAAGTGCCTTTCGGGCAAAGAAAAGCGGCGCCCCCGTTGCCAGAGACGCCGCCGATATTTTTCGACTTGAAGGCTATATAGTGCCGTTATTGTGCAATGTCGAGTG
>CAZXVJ010000020.1:0-54989 GCA_964644385.1 uncultured Hyphomonas sp.
ATCGAAAAACAACTAATTTCTTGTGATCGTTATCAGCGTCGTTTCGCTGCCATCGGTGGGTTCGATGCGGATCATTCGGGTTGTTCCGTCCGGTGTCACCGTTTCCGTCACGCTCGTATTTGAGGATTCGACGTCAACGGATTGGGCGCCGTATTGGCCGCCTTGCATGATTTTCACCATGATGACCGGATCGCTGGGCACGCGCGGTGACGTGTTGTCCGTTTCAGTGATTGTAACGGGCGTCTGGCTATTGATGAGCGCGTTGGCCTGTTGGGCATTCAGAGATTCAGTGCTGATCGGACCTGATAGAGCGACGTTGGTCTCGAGACGTTTGCGTATCACATTGACCTGCTGGTCAGTGCTCTGCGCGCTGGTGACTGTGATGGTTTCTCCGTCCACCATGACGACCGTTTCTGAAGCTGGGGCCGTGATACCGTCTGGAATGTCAGTATTGATGTTGGTGTCGACGTCTATTGTTTCCCCATCGACCATCACAACGGTTTGAGAGACGGCCTGCGCGCCGGCGTCTGAGGCTTTGTCCGCCATTGGGGCGGCTTCTTGAGCGAGCGCCGAGGTGGCAAGACCGAGAGCGGCGAAGGAAAGCAAAACTGTTTTCATGGGGTGGCGTCTCCGCGAGAGGAAAGGATGGGCGCAGTAGAGCCTGAAAACCACTCGCTTGTCACACGAAAAACGATTTTGAGTGGGAACGCGTGTTGACTTGAGGGAAGGCGCTCGCCAAGCGTGTGAGACAGGTCACTCAGTGGCCGTAACGATTGAATATTGGGAGGTCTTTGACCCATGAGCGATCCACGCGAACACATTATGCCTGTCTACCGCCCGCCAGAAGAAGTCTTCACGCATGGCGAAGGCGTCTACATGATGACCGAGGGCGGCGATCGCTATCTCGATTTTGTCGCTGGGATTGCCGTTACGGCGCTGGGCCATGCCCACCCCGCAATGGTGGAGGTGTTGCAAGCTCAAGCCAGCAAGCTGTGGCACACATCGAATATGTTCCGGGTTCCGGCGGCTGAGGACCTATCTGCGAAGATGTGCCGGGACACGTTTGCTGACCGAGTGTTCTTTACCAATTCTGGCACCGAAGCGGTGGAGTGCGCGATCAAGACCGCGCGTAAATATCACTGGGCAAATGATGATGCTGAGCGCGTTGAAATTATCACCTTCACAGGCGCGTTTCATGGCCGATCTCTGGGCGCGATCAATGCGGGGGGCAACCCGAAATATCTGGAGGGCTTTGGCCCTGCCTTGCCGGGCTTCACTCAGCTTGAGTGGGGCGACCATGACGCGCTGAAAAAGGCGCTCAGCAGTAAGACGGCCGCCGTTTTCGTAGAGCCTGTGCAGGGCGAGGGCGGCGTGCGCGCGATGCCTGAGCCATGCCTGACGGGCCTGCGCGAATTGTGCGATGAGCATGGCGCCCTGTTGATCTATGACGAGGTGCAATGCGGCATGGGCCGGACGGGCAAACTGTTCGCGCACCAATGGGTCGAGGGCGCTGCGCCAGACATTATGTGCGTTGCCAAAGGCGTGGGTGGGGGCTTTCCGTTTGGGGCTTGCCTGACGACGGAGAAGACCGGGGTTGTGATGCAACCGGGCAGTCATGGCTCCACCTATGGCGGCAATCCGCTGGCGATGGCGGTGGGCAATGTGGTGTGGGATATTATCTCTGATGAGGCGTTTCTGGCCGAGGTGCGCCGCGTGTCTGGCACGGTGGCGCAGGGTTTGAAATCGCTCGCTGATAGCCACCCCGATAAGGTGGAAGCTGTGACCGGAAAAGGCTTGCTGACGGGGATTCAGCTGAAGGCATTGCCGAAGCCTGTGCAGGCGATTTGCCGCGATAAGAATCTGCTGGTGGGTGTTGCGGGCAACAATGTGCTGCGCCTGGCGCCGCCGCTGATTATCACCGATGAAAACGTGCGCGATGCGGTGAGCGTTATGGACGCCGCGCTGGGCGAATGGGATATGACTGAATAAGGCACTCGGCGGGCTCGTTTGAGTGTCCATATCCTGTCCATATCGGCTCTGTATCCTGTCCATATCGGTGGGCATGTGTCCATATCCGCAGCAATTGGGGGAGACGCAGAGCTGTTTTCCACAGGAGCGGGCAATGAACGTTGCAGGCGCAGGCGAAGATTGAGCATTGGACTCTACGGGGGTCGATCTGCGGATACATTTGCGAGGCTAGAAAGAGGAACCTGCCATGCGTGTTGCATGTCTGCTGGCCGCGTTGTGATCAGGGGGCGGAATCTGAAAAACGTGCTTGACTTAAAGTTGAGTTTAACCGGTAGGCATTGAATCCAACAAACCATGTGAAAGGGATTGATATGGACCGATTGGATGCAGATGCCGCCATTGCCTGCTCGTTGAATGACCAGGAGTTCAGGGATCGACGAGCGCTGGTGCGGCGCACATTACTGGGGCATGTCAACGGCTTCAAACGCAACGGTGATACGTTGACGTTGCAATTTGAGGAGGGCGAAAAGTTTCGCGCCGATCTGGAACACTTCGTTTCACTGGAGCGACAATGCTGTGGCTTTTTGACCTTTGCTATCTCAGATGCGCCGCGAAATGAACTACAGATCTCAGGCCCGCCGGGAGCGTCTGCAACGATTGATATGTTTGCCGCTGCGATAGAGCGGGGTGCGTGATGTCATCAGTATCTGGCAAGACTGTGCGGCGCATGAGTTGGTCTGGCGTCGGTGTTGGTGCATTGGCGCTGATCGCGTGTGAATTGCCGCTGATATTGGCCGTCATTGGGATGGGCGGATTGAGCGGGTTTGCTGCCGCGGTTAAACCTCCGCCGTTTGTTGAGATGATCGCAATTTTCGCGCTGGTCGCAGGAGCCGTGAGTTTGGCGGTCATACTCGTCCTGAGGGTCAGGCGCGCGCGTAGACGGGAGCTGTAATGAAAATTGGCGACGTGTCCAAACGGGTAGGATTGCCGTCATCGACAATCCGCTACTACGAGAAAATTGGATTGGTTGATCGTCTGCCACGCGTATCAGGCCGACGAGATTTTGATGAGGCGGCGTTGTTCGCTCTGGAGTTTGTGAAGTTGGCTCAGTCTACTGGCTTCTCGATCGAGGATATAAAAAACCTGATGATCGCCTATCGTGGAGATTCCGGATCATCGGGCGCGTGGACGAAGATTGCCGAGCGCCAGCGCAGTGACATCCGATCGAAACTGAATGAGCTCTCTCAGATGGAAGCGGTGTTAACTGAGTTGCTGACCTGCAGTTGCCCGAGTTTCACCGACTGCATCGAAAAGGGTATGGCCCGAAACAAGGCAAGTGCCGATGCCGATTAGTGAGTGGCTCGGCATTGTTGCGATCACAGTCATGGTCGGTGCCTATGCGATGGAAAAACGCCATCCCGTCTTCATCGCGATCTTTGCGGTCGGCTGCGCGATGGCGGCGGTCTATGCGTTTCTGATCGGCTCTTATCCGTTTTTGATCGCTGAGGGATTGTGGGCAATGATCGCGGCGCGTCGATGGTGGGTAACGCGGCAAATGGGCAATCGGTTGTAAGCCGTCTACCCGCGCGCTGAAACGCTTGCTAAGCTAAGGCGGTGCTTAGGAGGCAAAACATGTACGATATTCAATTGACCGAGTCTTATTTTCCGGCGCAGGGCGGAGATGAACCGGAGGCGATGACGATTGGCGCGCTGCTGCGGGCGTCTGCGGCGGCGGCGCCAGATCAAGCTGCGCTGAAAGAGCTTGGCTATGACGGGGCGATTGGCCGGACGTGGACGTATGCCGAGCTGCTGACGGATAGTGAACGGTTGGCGCGGGCGCTGGCGAGCCGTCATGCTGAAGGCGCGCGGGTGGCGGTGTACGCCAATAATGTGCCGGAGTGGATTTTGTTGGAATTGGCGACCGCGCTGGCGGGGGTGACACTGGTGACAGTGAACCCGGCCTATCAAAAGCGAGAGCTGAAATATGTGCTCGAACAATCACGCGCCGAGGCGATTTACTATGTCGCAGAGTTTCGCGGCAATCCGATGCAAGAGATTGCAGACGCGGTGTGCGATGAGTTGCCCGCCATCAAACACCGGATTTTGCTGAGTGATCATGCCGCGCTGTTTGCGGGCGAAGATAGCGGCGCGTTGCGTGACCCGAAACCGAGTGACCCGGTGCAGATACAGTACACATCTGGCACGACGGGGTTTCCGAAAGGCGCTCTGTTGCATCATCACGGGCTGGTTCGCAATGGTGTCGATACGATGGTGCGTGGTGGGATAAAACCGGGGGATGCGTTCGTTCACAACATGCCTCTGTTTCACACGACGGGCTGCGCGATTTTGGTGGTGGGCGGCATAGGAACGCGTAGCACGATGTTGCTGGCGCCGATGTTTGACCCGGCTGTGATTGCCGAAGTGGTTGAACGCGAGAAGACCAAGTTCATTCTGGGGGTGCCGACCATGTTGGTGGCGCTGATTGATGAGGTGCGCCGATCGGGGCGGGATGTGTCTTCGGTGGAGCGGATTATGTCTGGCGGGGCGATGGTGGCGCCGCAGCTGTGCCGCGATGCGCGCGATGTGTTCGGGGCGCCGATCCAGATTGTGTATGGCCAGACCGAGACGTCTCCGGTTTTGACGCAGACCTGGTTTGAGGATTCTGAAACGGACCTGACCGAGACGATTGGTCAACCTGCGGCCTATACGGAAATTTCGATCCGCGATCCGAAGAGTGACGCGGTGCTGCCAGTGGGCGAGCAGGGCGAGATCTGTGCCCGCGCTTACTCTGTGATGCTGGGCTATAATGACAATCCGGAAGCCACGGCGGCGGCGATTGATAAAGATGGCTGGCTGCACACCGGCGATCTGGGCCGGATGGATGCGCGCGGCTATGTGAAGATTACAGGCC
This sequence comes from uncultured Hyphomonas sp., assembly GCA_964644385.1. GTDB lineage: Bacteria > Pseudomonadota > Alphaproteobacteria > Caulobacterales > Hyphomonadaceae > Hyphomonas. Next base: position 4,880 of record CAZXVJ010000020.1, read on the forward strand.
GCGTGAAGGAGATGATTATTCGCGGCGGCGAGAATCTGTTTCCGGCTGAGATTGAGAACGCGATGCTGGAGCATGACGGAATTGATGAAGTCGCGGTTGTTGGTATCCCGGACGAGAAATGGGGCGAGCAGGTGGCTTGCTTCGTGCGCAGTGGGAAGGGCGCGGCGTTTAGCGCGGGCGAGTTAAAGGCGTTTGTGCGCGAGCGGTTGTCGCCGCAGAAAACGCCGGCCTATTGGGTGGAGGTCACCGATTGGCCGCTGACAGGCAGCGGCAAGATACAGAAGTTCAAATTGGCAGAAGCGTTTGAAGCGGGGAAACACCGCGTACTGGAATAACTGCTGGCTATTGCGAGCGAACATGGCTACGTCGCAGGCTTGGTTTTCCGGGAGGGTCTGACCTGTGTCGATCCGACATTTTCTTGATTTGTGGCAGATAGACGCGTCTGATCTGCGCGCTATGCTGGACGAGGCCCACCGGGCCAAGGCGGCGCGCAAGGGCTGGACCAAGGGGCGTGTCGATGATGGCGCGCCGCTGGAGGGCCATACGCTGGCGATGATCTTTGAGAAATCCTCAACGCGCACGCGATTTAGTTTCGATATGGGGATGCGCCAACTGGGCGGCACGTCGATTACGGCGTCGTCTGGCGACATGCAGCTGGGCCGGGGGGAAACCATTGAGGATACTGCCCGCGTGCTGAGCCGATATGTGGACGGCGTGATGATCCGCGCCAATAGCCATACGGACGTTGAGGAGTTTGCAGCTGCGGCGAGTGTGCCGGTCATCAATGGCCTGACGGATCGCTCGCACCCGTGTCAGATTATGGCGGACTTGCAGACGCTGGAAGAGGCGGGGCTAGACCTGAAAGGGGCGCGGCTGGCCTGGGTGGGCGACGGCAATAATGTCTGCGCCAGTCTGATGCACGCGGCGGCGAAGTTTGGGTACTCGCTGGCGGTTGGCACGCCTGAGCGCTATGCGCCAGATGATCTGGATGTGGACATTGCCCGTGACCTGCAGGGCCGGATTGATCTGTTCGACACAGCAGAGGAGGCCGTCGCAGGGGCCGATGTGGTGATCGCGGACACGTTTGTGTCGATGGGCGATGATGACGCCGATGAGCGCCTATCCGAGCTGGACCCTTATGCGGTGACGCAGGACTTGATGGGCCAAGCGGCGCCAGGCGCGAAGTTTTTGCATTGCTTGCCCGCGCACCGGGGTGAGGAAGTGGACGCTGACGTGATCGACGGGCCACAATCGCTGGTGTTTGACGAGGCTGAAAACCGTCTGCACGCGCAAAAAGCGATCCTGCGCTGGTGCTTTGATAAATAGTCAAAAATCGAACAATGCGCGTCTAAGTTCTTGTTCCTGCCTTACTTCCCTGATTAGTTGTAAATCAGAGTAAGAGAGAGGAACGGCCCGATGATTATTTTTGGAACCAAGTCGACGCGCAAATTGCTGGATCAAGGCACATTTGGATGCCCGCAATGCCAGAACGAATCCAATTTTGAAAAACGCCGCGCGCGTAGCTGGTTTCATCTCTATTTTATCCCGCTGATTCCGATGAAAACCTACCCGCCTTATGTTGAGTGTAAGGCGTGCAATGCGACGTTCGTTGAGGGCGTGCTGAACAATGCCAGCGCCAGTTCAGACAATATTCGGGCCGAGTTTGAGACCGCCTCGCTCGCCATTATGGCGCGTATGGCATGGGCCGATGGGGAGATTGAGCCGGAAGAGATCGACTCGATTTTCAATGTGGTGAATTCAATCTGCGCGCGTGAGTTTTCGCGCGAAGAGGTTGAGGCCGAGATAGCCTCGGCCAAGGACAGCCTGGATGATGCGCTGGCCGTGTCTCACCGGGTGGGCAATATGCTGAACGATGAGGGCAAAGAGCTGATCATGTCGGCGCTGTTCCATGTCGCCAATTCTGACGGCGATTTCGCCAAGGAAGAGCGTGAAATGCTGCTGGAGATTGGGGCCGGACTGGGCCTGCGCCCGGCGCATGTGAAGGGCTTGGTCGCTGAATTGGTTGAGAAGGCTGAGAACGCGGCGCGTCAGCCCGGATAATTGCCCCGGTGGAGTTTGTCATCACGGATGCGCGAGCGGGCTGGCGATTTGGCACGGGCGCGTTAGAAGCGGCGTATGGCTGATACTGACTTACCCCTCGCGCCGTTTACCGACCCGCTGATCACCGCAAAGGGCGAGCCGCGCGCATCGGTTGACTGGCGCGGGCTGAAGACGCTGTGGCTGAACACCGGCACGCTGTGCAATATTGAGTGCGCCAATTGCTATATTGAGAGCAGCCCGACGAATGATCGGCTGGTGTATCTGCGCCTCAGCGATGTGACGCCGTTTCTGGATGAGATTGACGCGCTGGGCGAGGGGACCAAAGAGATTGGCATTACCGGCGGTGAGCCATTCATGTGCCCGGATATTTTGAAGATTATGCAAGCGGTTTTGGAGCGCGGGCATCGCCTGTTGCTGTTGACCAATGCGATGCGGCCGATGATGCGTCCGCGGATTCAAGCCGGTGTATTGGAGCTGGCAGAGACGTATGCCGACCGGATGGTGTTGCGCGTCTCTATGGATTCTCACGCCGCTGATTTACACGACGCAGAGCGCGGCGCGGGCGCGTTTGAGAGTGTGAGCGAGGGGCTGCGCTGGCTCGCCGGCACGCGGTTGCCCGTTGCGATTGCCGGGCGTCAGGCGTTGCACGAAGATGAAGCAAGCGCACGGGCCGCTTATGGCGCATTGGCCGCAGAACTGGGCCTGACGCTGGACCCAATGGATAGCGCGCAATTGGTGTTGTTTCCAGAAATGGTCGCGGGTGATACGCCGCCGGAGATTACAACGGCGTGCTGGCAGATTTTGGACAAAGACCCCGCTGATATTATGTGCGCCGACCAACGCATGGTGATCCGGCGGAAGGGCGCTGGGCGGGCAACCGTGACTGCGTGTACACTGTTGGTGGATGATCTAGGCTTTGAACTGGGCGCGACACTGGCCGAGGCAACGGCAGAGCCCGTGGCGATGAACCACCCGTGGTGCGCGACGTTCTGCATGCTGGGCGGCGGGAGTTGTTCGGCCTAAGCGTTACCAGACGCAACGTGCGGACTTGAACGCGCTTGTGGGCAGTGCCACATGGAACGCTCCAATGAGCGAAGCTGAGTTTGACCGATGCCTGATACATTGCTGCCGCAGAGCGATTTTGTTGCGAATTTTCAGATTGATGGCCGCCCCGTGCGCGGGCGTGCGGCGCGTTTAGCAACCGGGACGGTGTCGCCGATTTTGCATCGCCATGATTATCCGGACAGTTTGGCGCGGATATTGGGTGAGGCGGTAACGCTGGCGGCTGTGCTGGGGTCATCGCTAAAGTTTGAGGGCCGCTTATTGGTGCAGGCAGAGGGCGATGGCCCGGTGTCTATGCTGGTGGGGGAGTATCGGTCTGATGGCGGGATGCGCGGCTATGCCAAGTTTGATGCAGACCGCTGGGCGCATCTTGAAAAGGTGAACAAGGGCGGCGCGCCGCACATGCCGCAATTGTTCGGCGCGGCCGGGCGGCTGGCGCTTATCATTGTGCAGGATAACCCTGCTGTGCAGCCTTATCAGGGCGTTGTGCCGCTGATGAAAGCGACGATGGCCGAATGTGCAGAGGACTATTTTGAGAAGTCTGAGCAGATTCCGACACGCATTAAGCTGGCGGTGGCTGAGCTGGATGTGGCGGGCGAAGCGTCTGAATGGGTGTCTGGCGGCATGATGGTGCAGCGGATTGCGGCCGATGATGCGCGCGGGGAGACTGATGAGGCCTGGCGCGAGGCCGAGGCCTTGTTCCACACGCTGAGCGACGCTGAATTGGTGGACCCTGACCTGCCAATGCCCGACCTGTTGTTTCGCTTGTTCCATGAGCAAGGCGTACGGCTAGAAGATGCAACGCGGCTGTCAGACCGATGCACGTGTAACAAGGCGCGGCTGATCGAGACGCTAAAGTCAATGCCAGACAATGAGCTGCGCGAACTGGCGGAGGGCGATGGGGATTTGTCCATCGACTGCCAATTTTGCAATCGGCATTATTCGATTGCGATCGAAGCGGTGACGGGCGCGGTGAATTAGGCGGCCGCTAGCTGCTTATTCACTCTTTGCTTATTCTTCGGGGGGATCCATGGCGAGGATGATTTGGGCGTAGCCTTTGGAGAGGCGGCCCATGTTTTCGACCGAGATGCGTTCATTGGTGCCGTGAAAGCCGGTGAGGTCTTCCGGGCTTAGAACGGCTGGAGCGAAGCGGTAGACGCTGTCTGTGATGGCGCTGGCGTAGCGGGCATCTGTCGCGCCTAGAACCAGAGACGGCGCGACGGGGGCGCCGCTGCCGGTTTCAGTCGCGACGCTGGCGAGGACGCGGTAGGCGCGATTGTCTGACGGCGAAATGGGGGACGCGTTTGAGCCGATGCCCTCATCACCCACGGCAATTTCGAGCCCCTCAATATGAGACGTCACGGCCTTGGCATGAGCGAGCACGCTTTCGGGCGTATCATTGGGGTGGATACGGAAGTTGACGGTGGCTTCTGCGCGCTGTGCAAGCACGTTCTCCTTGGCCGAGCCTTCGAGCATGGTGGGGGCTGTCGTCGTGCGGATCATGGCGTTGGCGGCGGGGATGTCAGCCATGGAGCTTTCGACTTGTTTATTGAATAGCCAGAGATTGGCGAACGCCATTTTTTGCATGAATGGCATGTCATCGGCGGTGGACGCGAAGAGATCTGAGATCGGTGGCTCGCCGATATAGGATGGCATCTGGTTTTCATCGAGGGCGACGACGGCTTGCGACAGGCGCACCGTGGCAGAATTGCGCGGCGGCGTTGACGAGTGACCGCCCTCGGCGAGGGCTGTGACTTTGAGGGTGATGTAGCCTTTCTCAGACACGCCGATAAAGCCCATAGGTTTGCCGGTGAGGGGCGAGGGATCAATGACCATGAAGCCCTCATCGAGCGCCATTTCTGGCCGAATACCGCGTGACTTGAGAAGGGCGATGCCCGCCTCAGCGCCTGAGCCTGAGACTTCTTCGTCGTGGCCAAACATCAAAATGATTGAGCGCTGTGGTTTAAAGCCGGATTTGGTCAGTGCCTCCACGGCTTCCATAATGCCAATGAGATTGCCTTTGTCATCGATGGCGCCTCGACCATAGATGTAGCCATTTTTTACTTCACCGCCAAAGGGCGCGCCTTCCCAATCAGATTGCGTGCCCGCATTGACGGGGACAACGTCTTGGTGCGCCATCAGCAAAATTGGGTCGAGCGCGGAATTGGAGCCCTGCCATGTGTAGAGCTGTGTGAGCGTTCCGGGCACAAGCTCTGGCGGGGCGACGGCGTGAATGGCGGGGTAGGTTTCGGCAAGCCATGTTTGCAGTTCAATCCAGGGGCCTTCATTGCCCGCAGTGGGATCGCCGCTGGCATAGGTGATGGTTTCAAACTGGATGGCGCGGGACAGATTTTGCGCGGCCGTTTCAGCAGAGATTTCAGGCGCATCGGGAAGGGCGACGGTGTCGCTGGCGGTGGGGGCTGCGCCGTAGGTGAAGGTGCGGAAAAGGATGATGCCGATGAATATCAACAGCGCGGCGGTGATCGTGAGGAAGATTTTCTTGAGCATGATTGTGGGTCTCTTTTCGCCGCCAATTTTGAGAAACGTCGCCGTACCACGCTGAAAGGTCAAGCCACGGGTCGCTACGGCAATCAAAAAAATGACTTGGCCGTCACCGATTTTTGGGCTGTGTGGTGACATGACCGTCCCTTCTGGCAAGCGCCTGTCTCTTCCTCGTGTATTGGCGTTTTCGACCTTGGCGATGCCGCTGGCCGGGGTGGGCCTGCCGCTGGGGATATATCTGGCGCCCCTCTATGCCGACGAAGTGGGGTTGGGGCTGGCGCTAACCGGCATCTTGTTCATGACGCTGCGGTTCTGGGATATTTTCACTGATCCGGTGATGGGGTTTCTGGTCGACCGATATAAGAGCCCGCTGGGGCGGGTGCGCCATTGGATCATCCTATCCGTTCCGGTTCTGGGATTGGGCGCGTGGTTTATCTATATGCCGCCGCGAGAGGGCGCGGGCGCGCTGTATTTTGCCGGATGGATGCTGGTGTTTTATGTCGGGTTCACGCTGTTGCAGACCGCGCGGTCGGCGTGGGTGCCTGCGATTGCGGCCGATTATGATGACCGCTCTCGGTATTTCCTTTGGACCGAAATTGTCAGCGTTTTGTTTATGCTTGTTCTGCTGGCGGTGCCTGCATTCCTGGAGATGAGCGGGGTTGAGGCAGACCGGTTTATGCAAGTGCGGGTGATGGGGTGGATGTTGATTATTTCACTGCCAATTGCGGTGGGATTGTCGTGCTTGTTTGTGCCGGATCCAAATTTGCCGGGCCATGATGGCGCGCCGCCTAGCTTTGCGCCAAAGGCAATCTTTGCAGCGTTGCGGAGCGATCTTTTGGGGCGCGTCTTGGCCATGGAGTTTTTCATGGGCACGGCGATTGCGGTGACATCTGCCAATTATTTGTTTGTCGCAGAGTTCATTTTCAAAATCAGTGATGGGCAGGCCAGCGGCGTCTTGTTTCTGTTCTTTCTGGTAAGCGTGATCTCGATGCCAGCATGGCTGTGGATGTCGGCGCGGACGCAAAAACATACGACGTTTGCCATTGTAATGACGGTGGCGGCGCTGAGCTATTTTGGATATTTGATTACGGCGCAAATCGGTGGATTTGTACCGCTTTTGGTGAGCGCTGTGTTTAACGGCGCAGCGTTTGGCGCGCCAATTGTGCTGACCCGGTCGATGACGGCCGATGTGATTGAGTATGAACTGGCGCGGACCGGGGAAAACCGATCCGGCTTATATTTCGCACTGCTGACCAGCAGCTATAAGATTGGCAATGCGATGGCGTTTGGCGTTGGGTATTTGATCCTCGGCCAAGTGGTTGGGTTTGATCCGGCTGGCGCGAACACACCGGGCGAGTTGCGCGGCTTATTGCTGGTGTTCTGTTTGGTGCCTGCGACGCTGTTTCTGGTCGGTGCGTGGATTGGGTGGCGGTTTCCGTTGACGCGCGAAATGCAAGCTGATGTGGCCGCGAAATTGAGCGCTGGTACGGACGCAGAGACATCTAGCTAAAAGCCGCTGCCGGGTTGCTGAAGATATGTCATTTCTTCGGGTGTGCTTGTGCGGTTCAAGATTTTGTTGCGGTGCGGGAAACGGCCAAATTGGTCGATGACTTTTTTGTGGGCGTGGGCATAGTCCAGCGTGTTCTTTGCGAAGGATTTGAACTCGGGACGGGCGTCTGCATGTAGCTGTGTGAACTCGGCGATGGAGGCCGCTTGATCCTCCTGCATTTCAGAATGTTCCAGCGGTAGGTAAAAGAAGACCCGCTCGACTTCTGACAGGCTTTTGTCGTCGCCAACGGCAAGACCGGCTTTACAAAGCGCGAGGGCTTGAGCGTCTTGGGAAAAGCTTTTGGCGTTGCCGCGATGGATGTTCCGGCTGAATTGATCGAGCACGATGATTGCGGCCAGTCGGTCGTCGGCGCCGCGAGCTGCCCAATTGTCGGCTTGCCCGTCTTTTAGCGCGATGAGGGTGTCAGAGAAGCGCGTGCGGATTTCGTCGTCGGTGTCGTCAGACTTAACAAACCACAGCTTGTTTTTCTGAGCGGCGATTTTTGCATCATTGCGAGCCTCGCCAATCCAATAGCTAAGGATGTCATGGGGCGTTGCGTTGGTCATGGTTAGGGCGGCTTATTCAGGACGGGTGGCGACGACCATGTAGTTTACGCCCGTATCATTTGAGAGTTTCCAACTGTCCGATAGCGGCGAGTAGGACACACCCTGAGCGGCGCGCGCCTCTAGCCCGGCCTCCATTAACGGCGCGCGGACGTCTTCCGGGTCGAGAAATTTGGACCAGTCATGCGTGCCGCGCGGCAGCCAGCGCAGAACATACTCGGCGCCAATGATGGCTGTGACGAGGGCTTTGGCGGTTTTGTTTAGGGTGGCCACAACCATGAGACCGCCGGGGCGAACAAGGCTGGCGGTGTCTTTTAGAAACTGTTCTGGGTCTGCGACATGCTCAACGACTTCCAGATTTAGGACGATATCAAATTTTGGTTCGCCACTATCAATCAGGCCTTCGGCGGTGCCGGCGCGATAATCGATATCGAGACCATGTTCTCCTGCATGTGTGAGCGCAGTTTTGATATTTGCCTCTGAAGCGTCGACGCCTGTTACCGCGGCGCCAAGGCGAGCCATAGGTTCAGAAACGAGACCGCCGCCGCAGCCAATATCTAGCAGACGCAAGCCTTCGAACGGCGCGCGGGCACCGGGCGAAATGTTAAAATGAGCCTCTGCGGTGTCTCGAATGAAGGCGAGGCGAGTGGGGTTAAACTTGTGCAGCGGGCGGAATTTGCCTTTCGGATCCCACCAATCAGCGGCCATGGCGGAGAATTTGGCGACTTCATCCGGGTCAATGCTTGGCGTGTGCGGGGCATGGGCGGCGCCTTCAATGGTTTTTCCAGATACTTCAGTCATGGTTTAGCAATCCTGTTTGATCGGCGGCCAGCTTCGCCCTATGAGACTTCGATATAGAGGTTATCGGCCTTGAGTGACAGGATGTGAGGCGAAATGGCGCGCACGGTATTGAAGTTTGGAGGCACCTCGGTGGCTGACCTCGACCGGATTGCGCACGTCGCTGATCTTGTCACGGCGCGGGCGAAGGCAGGCGAGCATCTGGCTGTGATCGTGTCTGCCATGTCGGGTGAGACCAATAAGCTGGTCGGATACGCAGAAGACGCGGCTGGCGGCGAGTTGGATCGCGGTGATTTCGATGACGAATATGATGTGGTGGTTGCGAGTGGTGAGCAAGTGACCGCGGGACTGTTGGCGCTGGCGCTGAGGCGGCGCGGCATGCGCGCGCGCAGTTGGCTGGGCTGGCAGCTACAACTTAGAACCGACGGCGATCATGCCCGCGCGCGCATTTTGGGATTTGATGAAAGCGGCCTTCCGGACGCGATTGATGGCGGCGAGATTGCAGTTGTGGCTGGGTTTCAGGGGGTCACCGATGAAGGCCGTGTGGCGACGCTGGGGCGCGGCGGATCTGACACGAGCGCTGTGGCCGTTGCAGCGGCGCTCGGCGCGACAAGCTGTGATATCTATACCGATGTCGACGGGGTCTACACGACCGACCCGCGCATTGTGCCAAAGGCGCAGCGCATCCCCAAAATTTCGTTCGAAGAGATGCTGGAAATGGCGTCCCTTGGTGCCAAAGTGTTGCAGACCCGATCGGTCGAACTTGCAATGAATCACAATATCCCCGTGCGCGTATTGTCCAGCTTTTTGAGGCCGGACGAACCCAACCCCGGAACGCTCGTCTGCTCAGAGGAAGAAATCGTGGAAAAACAAATTGTCAGCGGTGTTGCTTATTCGCGCGATGAGGCAAAGGTGACGCTGTATGGCGTGGCCGATAAGCCGGGGGTTTCGGCCAAGATCTTCTCATCCCTGGCGGGCGGCGGCGTGAATGTCGACATGATCGTTCAGGCGAATGCGCGCGGACCCGAACGCGCGAACATGGTGTTTACCTGTACCGATAGAGACAGCAGCGTAGCGCGCGATGTACTAGAAAACTTGCAGGATGAGCTTGGGTTTGAGAGCCTTGAAGTGGTGACCGATGTTGCGAAGGTTTCGATCATCGGTGTGGGCATGAAAAGCCATACGGGCGTTGCCCAAACCATGTTCACCGCACTTTACGAAAAGGGCATCAATATCGATGTTATTTCGACATCTGAGATCAAGATTTCAGTGTTGATTGAGGCCGCCTATACTGAGTTGGCTGTTCGGGCGCTGCATACCGCCTTCGGCCTTGACGCCGTATAAGGCGGGCTGCGACAAGCAGCGAACAGATGCCCTACAATTTGCCCGCCACCCGTTTGCTGATGAATCGGCTGCGCCAAATCATGGCGGAGGAAGGGGACGCGCAGGCGCGGCTGAACCATGTGGTGCAAATGATTGCATCGACAATGGTCGCAGATGTTTGCTCAATCTATCTGAGCACCGTGTCGGACCAGCATTTGTTGATCGCCACGCAGGGCCTGAACGCTGAAGCGGTCGCGACAACGCGTTTGAGCAACTCAGAAGGGCTTGTGGGCCTTGTGGCGACGCAGGCCAAGCCGATCTCTATTCAGGATGCCCCGCGACACCCCGCATTCTCATACCGCCCAGAAACTGGCGAAGACCCGTTCCACGCCTTTCTAGGCGTACCCATATTGCGCGGCGGGCGCGTGGTGGGGGTTCTGACGGTGCAAAACCGTACTGAGCGGGCTTACGCCGAAGACGAGATTGATATTTTGCAGACCATCGCGATGGTGCTGGCAGAGATTGTCGACCGGATTGACCCTGACGAGATGGGCCAAGGCACCGGAAAGATGCGGGAGCGCCGCCAAGTGTCTTTGGCCGGGCGGGTGCTATGCGATGGGCTAGGGTATGGTCAGGCGGTTCTGCATGACCCAGTGGTGCCGTCAGCCAAATTCTTTGCCATGGACCAACTGGCCGAAACGAACCGGCTCAGCGAGGGGCTTGAGGTTCTTAAGGCGTCTATCGACCAGATGATGACGATAGATGGCATGATGCTGGGCGACGATCCGCGCGATGTGCTTGAGACCTATCGCATGATGGCGCAGGACCCGTCCTGGGCTGAAAAGCTGCATGAGGGCGTGCGGTCAGGGTTGACCGCTGAGGCGTCTGTCGACCGGGCGCGGCGTGAACACCGGGCGCGTTTGCAGAGTGCGAAGGATCAATACTTGCGCGAGCGGTTGTTTGATCTGGAGGATTTGGACAACAGATTGCTGCGCATCTTGGGCGGAGATGAAGGCCGTCCGATCATTGCAGGCGAACGCAATGTGTTGGTGGCGCGTCGATTGGGGCCGGCTGAACTGCTGGAATATAGCGGTAGCGGGCTGCGGGCTGTGTTGATGGAGGAGGCGGCGTCGTCTTCGCATGCGGCGATTGTTGCGCGCGCCTTGGGCATTCCAACGCTGGGCGGTGTGAGCGGGTTGACCACGCGCATCGATGAGGGCGATTGGATTATCGTCGACGCTGAAGGTGGCACCCTGCACATTCGTCCAGACAATAACCTGTACGACGCTTATAAGGCGCGCGTGGCGTTGCGATCAGAACGTCAGGCTGCTTACGCCGCTCTGAAAGATATGCCTGCCCGAACGCGCGATGGTGCGGATGTCTCGCTTATGATGAATGCGGGGCTGGGTCTGGATATGGATATGCTGGACCAGACGGGGGCAGATGGAGTTGGCCTGTTTCGAACTGAATTTCAGTTCCTGGTGTCCGAGACGATTCCGAAAATTGGAGATCAGGTCGACGCCTACAAATTTGTGCTTGAACGGGCTGGTGAGCGTCCGGTTGTGTTTCGAACACTGGATTTGGGCGGTGACAAGGTGCTGCCGGCTCTGGGAACGATGCGGGAGGAAAACCCAGCGCTTGGGTGGCGCTCGATTCGGTTCGCGCTGGACCATGTTGGGCTGTTCCGGCGCCAGTTGCGCGCCTTGGTGCGGGCCGCAGGCGAGGGGCCGCTCACGGTGATGTTCCCGATGGTGACGACGCCAGGCGAGTTTCATCAGGCGCATGATCTGTTGATGAGAGAAGTTGAATGGAGTGAGCAACAGACAGGCAAGTCATTGGCGCGGCTGAAAGTCGGCGTCATGCTGGAGACCCCGGCCTTGGCGTTCTCATTGCAGGAATTAGACGGCAAGGCAGAGTTTTTATCCGTCGGCACAAATGATTTGATGCAGTTCTTCTTCGCCGCTGACCGCATGACGCCGTCCGTGTCAGAACGCTATGATTTGATCAGTCCATCGGCCATCCGGTTCTTGAAACAAGTGGCTGAGAGCTGTGAAGTATTGGGCATCGAGACATCGATGTGCGGGGAGGCCACCGCGTCGCCTCTGGCGGCTTTATGTTTTGTGACGCTGGGTTTCCACCAGTTATCCATGCCCGCAGCCGGGATTGGGCCGGTTAAACAGATGATCAGAAGTCTCGACATATCGGCGCTGAAACCTGATTTTTTCGCCTTGTTGGAGAATCCAGGCGCCGATTTTCGTAACGACCTGTTAGCATTAACCATGAAACATCGAATCGCGATGTTGGACGGTTAGCGTGTTTGCCGTCAAGCGACCACATTTGTGGACTAAACCTTGCTCTCCTATCAGGGGAAATGTCAGTAATGACGGGACATATGGACGAAAATGGCACACGAAGATTCAGATCCGACGGGCACCGAGGCCCACAATTCTGAGCCGTCTGAATCGGCTGACGGTACGATCCGTTCCGATTCTCAGGACGCTGAATTAAGTTCAGAGGCCCCTGAAAGTCTGTTTGATCCGTCATTGGATGCGCGGGCGCAGGCCAATCACATATTTGAAACGAAGCTCTATGAGGGCGAACCGCTGCGATATGGCCAGTTGCTGCGCCGGGTAAGAGAAGCGCTTGGACTGGAATTGGCGGATATTGCCCGCGAAACCATGATCCGCGATCATTACCTTATGGCGATAGAGCGGATGGAAATCGGCCCGATCCCGCAGGGGTACCTCACCGCCTATTTGCGCAGCTTTGCCGGTCAGTTGGGATTACCCGCCGAAGAGGTTGTCATCGGATATACGACTGAATGCGGCGCGGTTGAAAAGGTTGATGAGGCCACGCCTGTTCCGAAAATTGGCGAGATCGCCAAGGAGAAAAGCGATCTGCCTAAGATTTTGGCGGTGGCTGCGGCGCTCTTGGTGGTGGTCGGCGGATCGGCCGTTTTGTTTAGTGGTGGCGGTAGCGACATCGAGGTTGAAACGGCGCTTCCGGCCAAGCCTTACAATGGCGCGCATGACAGCTTGTTTGCAGACGCCCAGCGCGACACGCGCCAAGTGGCCAAGACTTTGCCGCTTGAAATACACGCGGTGAAGCAAGGTTGGCTCGAGGTTCGCGGCGCAGATGGTACGATTTTCCGAAGCCGGGTAATGGCAAAGGGTGAGCGTTATTTTCCGCGGCTTGATGCAGGCTGGACGGTGTCAGCGCGTGATGGCAGCGCTTTTGAGTGGCGTGTCGGTGATCTTGTGGTTGGCGCTTTGAGTGAAGAGGCTACACCTGTTTTCTCTGTCAGTGTCGATCAGAAATTGGCTCTGGCAGCCGACATCGCAGCCCCGTCTGTTGCAGCGGCTGGCCAGACAACGGCTAACCCGTAAGGCTGGGCGCGGCATAGAGGCGGCTTTACGTTTGGCTCAATCGCCCCCAATTATAAGTCAAAGCCGGATCGCCCGGCATATTGAGGTGCACGGTAATGGCGCATAATCCAATTCGGCCCTGGCGCAATATCGATCGACGGACATCTCGCAAGATCCGTGTTGGCGCAGTGGAGGTCGGCGGCGGCGCGCCAATCGCCGTGCAGTCCATGACCAATACGCTGACGCATGATGCCCCCGCAACGATTGCTCAAATTCTTCGCATGGAGGAGGCAGGCGCTGATATCGTTCGCGTATCCTGCCCGGATGAAGCGTCGACGGCTGCGCTTCGCGAGATTGTTGATGGGGTCAGCGTGCCGATCGTGGCGGATATTCATTTTCACTATAAGCGCGGCATTGAGGCGGCTGAGGCAGGCGCGGCCTGTCTGCGCATCAATCCCGGCAACATCGGATCAGAAGCGCGCACCAAGGAAGTGGTCGCAGCGGCGCGCGCGAATGGCTGTTCGATGCGTATCGGCGTCAATGGTGGCAGCCTAGAACGCGATCTGCTTGAGAAATATGGCGAGCCTTGCCCGGAAGCGATGGTGGAAAGCGCGCTCGACCATGCCCGTATTTTGGATGATCTGGGATTTCACGATTATAAGATTTCCGTGAAGGCGTCGGATATGTTCCTAACGGTTGCCGCCTATCAGCAACTGGCGGACGCCACCGATGCGCCGCTTCATTTGGGGATTACCGAAGCGGGCGGTTTGCGGACCGGGACGGTGAAATCATCCATCGGCATGGGCGCTCTATTATGGGCGGGCATTGGTGACACAATCCGCGTGTCGCTGTCAGCTGACCCTGTTGAAGAGGTGAAGGTCGGCTATGAAATGCTGAAAAGCCTCGGCCTTCGGACGCGGGGGGTAAACATCGTGGCGTGCCCATCCTGCGCGCGGCAGGGGTTTGATGTGATCTCGACCGTGCAGACACTTGAATCGCGTCTGGCGCACATCTCTGAACCGATCTCATTGTCGATTATTGGCTGCGTTGTGAATGGGCCGGGCGAGGCGGCGCTGACGGATCTTGGCTTTACCGGCGGCGGGGCGGAAGCGGGCATGATGTATGCGGCCGGCAAGGCCAATCGCAAGGTCGGCAATGCTGACATGATTGAAGAGATTGTGACAGCTGTGGAGGCCAAAGCGGCTGAATTGCGCGCTGGAAAAGTGGCGGCTGAATAAGCGCCGGCGCGGTATGTCACTAATTATTGAATTGCTTGGTGGGGCGCTGCGCCCTTAGGTGGCGTCGGATGCAATTTGAGAAGAAGCTGGCGTGCGCATGATTTTGAAGGTTTTGAAGCGCGTTGCATTTGTCTTTGCGCTGGGCATCACAGGACTGGTGATGGCCAATTGCACGATGTTGGGCATGAACTATGCCAGCCTTGAAACCAGCAACAAGGCTGCGCCGACGCCCGCCCTGAATGTGACCGAACTGGCAGAGAGCGCGGCGGAGCGCGCGGCGCTGCAAGCGTCGTTTGAAGCCTATTTATATGGGCCAATGCCTCAAAATTTGCCGCTCAACATTGGCGACTGGCGCAGCGTGGACGCCCCCTACTTAAACGGGCTTGGCACCGTTCAGGAAGTGCCGATTACGATCGGAAGCGGGGATGGCGCTCGTACGGTCAACGTCGTTGTGGCAATGCCGAGCGCGCCGATCGCGGGCGGCTTCCCACTCATCGTCAGTCAGACATTTTCCAGTAATTGCTCCGTTTTTCCGTCCTTGAAGGTCACCGCGCCCACCCCCGGTGAAATGTGTGACGGGTCCGAAATGGACGGCATGATGGGGTCTATTGCCACAAGTATATTTGGAACTTTTATCGCCGAGGCCCCGGTGGAGCGCTATCTGGAAGCAGGGATTGCTTATGCGAGCTTCTATGGCGGCGAGGTTGCGCCCGACAGCGCCAAACATGCGCCGGGTTCGCTGGCAGCGCTGGGCGGAGGAGAAAGTGATGCACCGACCAGCACACTGGCCGCTTGGGCATATGGTTTCTCAGCAGCCATCGACGCCATAGAGGCAGACCCGCGCATTCGCCAGAACGCCACGCTCAGCATGGGGCATTCTCGATATGGCAAGGCGGCGCTGATGGCGGCCGCATGGTATGCCAATGTCGACGGAGCGATTTCGCACCAGTCTGGATTTGGCGGGGCGGCGCTGTCGCGGTCGACAACCGGCGAAGGTCTTTCACGCATGGCGAAGTCTTATCCGCATTGGCTTTCGCCAAATGTGCGCGATTATCTCGATGACCTGAACCGCTTGCCTGTGGAGCAGCATCAATTGCTGGCTTTGATTGCGCCCAAGCCTGTGTTTTTGGGCAATGGGCGGCGCGATGTGTGGTCTGACCCAAACTCCACTTGGCGCGCAGCAGAAGCGGCAAGCGAGGTGTACGAACAGCTAGGCGCGCGCGGCTTGCAGGTGGGCGGTATGCGCGATTTCGATGCCTCAGCAGGGATCGCGTATTGGATGCGCGCTGGGGGCCATAGCGTGGTCTCAGAGGATATTGATGCGTTGATTGCTTTTACACAGGCGCATTTCATCAGCGCGCCTACGGCAGGCGAACGCCTTTCCACAACGAGCGATAGCGACTAGCGTTTGGTCAGCTATAGATGCGGAGGGGCTAAACGTGATGGACATGTCGGAATTTTCGGTCGCCATGAAAGCGATGATGGACGCAGCGATCGAGGGACAGGCGGCCAGCTTGCAGGCGTTTCTGCTACCCGTTTTGGCTTTGATCGTCTGGACATCGATCATGTGGTTCTGGATGTATGCCACGCGGATTCCTGCGATGCAGAAGGCCGGGATTGATCCTGATAGCGCGCGTCACCCGGGCACGTATGGCGACGCTTTGCCCGCATCGACGCGGTCTGCGGCCGACAATTACAATCATTTGCACGAACAACCGACGGTGTTCTATGCGCTGATGTTCTTCGCGGGTTTGACCGGTGGAGGCGATCAGATCGCGCTTTATATTGCCTGGGGCTATGTCGGGTTGCGGGTCATTCATTCACTGGTTCAAGTGCTAAGCGGGAAGGTGATTTTACGCTTTATGATGTTTGCACTCAGTTCGTTCACGCTATTTGCTTTGGTCGTGAAAGAAGTGCTGCGCGTAATTGTTTGATCCGATCCGCAGTATGTCAGGGCTTACGCCGCCGACGAAACCCCATTAAAGGCGTTTTATGAGTACGATTCCAGTTTCACGCCTTGAGCAGGTGATTGAGCGGTTTGAAGAGGTTGAGGCCCGCATGGGAGTTGCGACCGAGACCGAAGAAATCATCGCGCTTAGTAAAGAACATTCCGAGTTGAAGCCGGTCGCTGACAAAGCGCGTGAGTTGACGGCTGCATGGTCGGGTATTGCAGAAGCCGAAGCCATGATTGCCGGCGGCGACCCGGACATGGCCGAGCTTGCTAAGGAAGAACTTGAGGCCATTCGCAGCGGGCTATCAGAGCTTGAAGACGAAGTGCAGCTATTGCTGTTGCCGAAAGACGTTGATGATAAAGCCAACATTGTTTTGGAGCTGCGTGCCGGGACAGGCGGCGATGAAGCGGCGCTGTTTGCGGGGGATTTGTTCCGCATGTACTCGCGCTACGCCCAACTGAACGGATGGAGCGTGGATGTGATTGATGCATCTGATGGTGACATGGGCGGCTATAAGGAAATTACTGCCGAGGTGTCAGGGGACGGCGTCTTCGGGCGTCTGAAGTGGGAGAGCGGTGTCCACCGGGTCCAGCGTGTGCCGTCAACGGAGACACAGGGCCGGGTGCATACGTCGGCGGCGACTGTGGCAGTCTTGCCAGCGCCTGAGAACGTCGAAATCGAAGTTCGGACGCAAGACATTCGCATCGATACCTACCGGGCGTCTGGTTCAGGCGGGCAGCATGTCAACAAAACCGATTCTGCCGTGCGCATCACCCACTTGCCGACCGGGATTGTTGCGCAAAGCTCTGAGAAATCACAGCATGTGAACCGTGATAAAGCGATGCAACAGCTCAAAATCCGTTTGTATGAGCGCGAGCGGGATATGGCTGACGCGGCGCGCGCCGAGGCACGGGCAGAGCAGATTGGCTCAGGCGACCGCAGCCAGAAAGTGCGAACCTACAATTATCCTGAGAACCGGATGACCGATCACCGGATTGGCCTGACGCTCTATTCGCTGGATAAAATTATCGCCGGCGACAAATTATCAGACGTGGTCGACGCGCTGATCACTGAGGATCAGGCCCGCAAGCTAGCGGCCATGGAGGAGACATAACGGGCATGCCTCGTCCATGAACCACGTGAGTGCTTATTAATAGGGTTTGACCAGTGTGAACGCGTTGATATCCAATTCGTTTCGTTCGAAAATTTCCGAAAGCTGCTCTCCGTTACACCCGATAATCAAGCCGCCTCCAGCGACCATGTCATCGCCGTCAGTGCCAAAGATGCCTTTGCGTGTGTCAGGCAGACGAACAAGGTAGGATTTGTTTGCGAAGTACATCATCGCGCCATTGTCTATGTAGTCATAGCGGCCCGGGGCCATCGACATGACGGCTGTTGATGCCTTTTTGCCGTTAAACTGCATGCCGGGTGTCGTCTGAGTGCGCTCCTCTCCGCAGAATTGGTCAACATCGGTTTTGCTTAACCCGTCGCCTTTTTGAGGGGCTGGGGCCGGAGCCGGTTTGGACGGCGCAGCCGGGGGCGGATTGGACGTTCCCAAGATGGCCGGTGCAGAAGACGCCGGGCCGCCGCTTTCGTAAGACATAGCATACACGGCGGCCGTCGCGTTCGTGATGCGCGTATCGGGGCCGGACATGCGCACTTTGATATTCCAGTCACCGCGTTTCCAAACGGAGACGAGCGTTGCAAGGTTCTCTCTCGTGAAGACGTAACAGGGCGGCGCGGTGGCGTCACCTTTCACGTGCCCAGCTTTCATCATGGCTGTCCCAACGCCGATCTGGCAGTCTTGCGAGGCGGCCTTATCAAGCTCCAGCCCTTCCATGTTTTGATAGATCGTGCGGGCCGCGCCTAGGGCGAGGTCGTTTACAGTCTGGGTGTCAGGGCGCTTATAGATGTACAGGTTCATCTTCTTATTGGTTGCTGCATCTGTGTAAGCGCAGCCGACATCTGATCCATTTGGATTATAGATTGTGTGCTTCTGAAATTTGAAGGACGCCAGCGTGCCGGGGCAATCATACCCGCTATTGAGGTGACGAAGGCCGCCGTTTTGAAGCGGTTGGAAGACGCTGGTCGCAGGGCCGGCTTGGTTTGTGCTTTGTTGTGCGAGCGCGGCGGGGGCGGTGGCGAGCGCCAGGACTGCGGCGGCTGTTGCATAGAGAAATTTCATGGACGCGGTTCCTTTAGATGAGATCCGCATTGTTAGTGAGCGTTTGTTTACTTGTCCAGCGCGCGAGGCAGATCGCCCCAAAATGACCTTATTGTGGACGGTTCGCTTGATTGGCGTTTGATGGTTGCCGGGCTCGCTCAATCGGCGCAAAAGCCGAAACTGTGACTTATGATGATCTGATCGCTGGCGCTGCAGAGCGCCTCTCTAAATCTGAGATAGACGCGCCGCGGCGCGAGGCGCGCCTGCTTATGGCGTTGGCGGCAGACTTATCGACGGCGGCTTTGATCGCACACAGTAAGGACCAAGTGCCCGGGCCGGTGGCTGCGCGGTTCGAAGAGATGGTTCACCGCCGCGAAGGACGCGAACCCTTCGCGCATATTGCCGGTTATCGCAGTTTCTATGGGATGGAGTTCATCAGTGACGCGCGCGCGCTGGTGCCACGCCCGGAGAGTGAGGTTGTGGTTGAGGCGGCGCTCAAGCTGATGCGGCGTGGGCGAGAGGTTCGTATCGCTGATCTTGGCACGGGGTCGGGATGTTTGCTGGCGGCGATACTGCAGACGCGGGCGGGTGTGACCGGCGTGGGGGTGGAGGCAAGCGCCGTCGCAGCGAGCCTTGCGCGAGAGAACATCAAACGACATGGCCTGGAGGCGCGCGTTGAGATTGCGGTGTCTGATTGGAGCGATTGGACGGGGTGGGGCGAGGTTGATCTGGTGGTGTCTAACCCGCCCTATATTGCGAGCGGTGTGATTGAAGGATTGGACCCTGAGGTAAGACTGCATGACCCGGTGGCAGCCCTCGATGGCGGGATAGATGGCCTAGAGGCTTATCGCGGGCTGACGGCGATGGCCGGGCAGCGGATGCAAATCGGCGCGTGGTTGGTGCTGGAGATTGGGTTTGACCAGCGCGAGGCGGTTATTGATCTGCTGGAGGCCTCAGGATTTGATGAAATCGGTTCGGCAAAAGACCTTGGCGGCCACGACCGGGTGGTCTGGGGCCACAAACCCGGGGTCAAATGACGTCAATTTTTACTTGCGCGCGGTCCATAATGCACGGTAAACAGGTTTTAGAGACAGATTGAGTCGCGATTTGAAAAAGCGCTCATCCCTCGAAACCCGCGCATCCTTATGAGAACCAGACCATTTCAATGGTAATCTCGCGCTAAAATTGGCCCGTGTAGAACATCAGGCCCTGTTGAATAGGACATACCACGCATGAAACGGTCTCGTGGGCGCAATCGGCGCTCTGGCGGAAATAACAATAGCAATCACAACAACCCGAATCGCCATTATGAAAGTGTCGGCCCGGATGTGAAGATCCGCGGGTCTGCTCAACAAGTTCTAGATAAATATTTGCAATATGCGCGCGACGCCCAAACCAGCGGCGACCGCGTGACATCAGAAGCGTACTACCAGTTTGCTGAGCATTATCAGCGCATCGTTGCAAAGCAGACCGCTGCCAAAGAGAAGCAACGCAAAGAGCGTGAAGAAAAAGACGCCCAACGCCGCGAAGACCGCCAAAAATCGTCTGACAAAAACTCTGAGAATAATTCTGATCGCAACAAATCGGGCGACCAGAATGACGCGTCATCTGATGAGGGTGAGAAGCGCGCTAAAGGTCGCCGTAAAAAGCGAGACTCAGAAGATCGCGCGGAGCCAGCAGAGGCAAAGGATGATGCGACTGATGCGTCTGAAGACGACGCCAAACCGAAAAAGCGTCGGACGTATCGCAAGAAAAGCGAAGAGGCCGTCAATGTTGATGAAACTGACGGCGTTATGAAAACGCTTTCCCGGGGTCGGAAGAAGCCCGCTGCCGACGCGGCGGATGCCAAGGATGGCGAAGTGCCAGTCGAAACGGCCGAGTAAGTACGACGTCGCTTACTTGATAGGCACCAATTTGATCGCGCGGGTGATCCCGTCAGGGTCTGTGCCACCGCCGACCATCACGCCGCTTGAATTGCTGGCCTGAACGACAATGTTTGACCAGCCGGGCTCAACGGAAAGCGCGGACTTCAATTTGCGAGCGCCATGTTTCTCTGACCAAATAAATTGCGTGTAGTCACGCCGACTGTCCCAATCATTTATGAGGTCTGTATAGGTGCGGATACGGGTCTGCTCTTTAGCGGATAGTTGGCTGAACTCCTCATAGGAGGTCTGCATGGCATCGCCCACCAGTTCACCGCAGGCGCCCAGCGTGCCACTTGCCGCGCTCCACCCGGTCTCTCCGAAGAAGTCGATGGTTTGAACCTTGCCGTCCAATCGCACGAGCCCGTCCACTTTTAGCTCGCCAAAATGCAGCGCAAACAGGTCTCCGTTCGCATTGATGCCAGTGATTTTCGTATTGGCCTTGCCCTGAAAAGGATTGGTGCGTTTATCCTTTTTGCCAGTGATCCATGGCGTAAAGTTTGCCGCGTTGAGCTCGTTTCCGACAATCTGCCCCTCATCGGTCACGCCGATCAGTCCAAGCCCGTTGGAGGCTGTGAAGACCTCGGTCGAACCTGTTTCAGCGCAGCGGGCGATCATTCGCTGTTGATCTGATGTTTCGAACAATCCCGCAGCGTGTTCGCCCGATGCGCTCACTGACATCGAGATCAATTCCGCTGCACTGCCTTCTGGGGCGGCGCAATAATTTGCATTTGTCAGGCCATTGCCCTGACCATCCAAAATGATGGGGGTGGTGGTGTTGCGTGGATCTGTTGGCGTGAGAGACGTGTGTACACCGGTCACGAAGCCATTGTCATGTAGCGTGTCTGCGAAGATTAGACCGACGCCGAAAATGTTCTCAACAGTGGTCTGTGTCCCATCGGGTTTCAAAACGATGCTGTCGACCTGGCGATTGACGGAATGATTGAAGCTGCGGATCAAAATGTCGCCAGCGTCGGTGATTGAGTGCGCCTCAGAACGGGCAGCTTGGGGAGCAACGCGGGGCAATTCAATCAACTCGTAGCGCTCTGGCGTGCCAGACTTAAGGTCGCAATTTGCGTGTGCAGGCAGGCCAAATAGGCTGAGCGCGATGGCTGTGCTGGACGCCGCAAGGCGCGCTTTAAAAGGGGTGAAGGCCATGTGAAATCCGTTCCCGTAATTTTCTCTAAGCTAGCTATGCGGGGGGGATTGCACTCAATCAATCCCCTCACCACATAGTGATCGAAGCCGCGTCGCTGCTGAGCAGGGCGCAATCTACATCAAAACCCAATCTGCCTTTCAAAGGAGATACGCATGAATATTGAGATTTATACCGAACGCGCCCGCGCGATTGTGCAAGCGGCGCAAACGCGCGCACTGGCGAGCAACCATCAAACGCTGACGCCCGCGCACTTGCTGCAGTCCCTATTGGATGAGCAGGGCCAGATGGCCGCGAACCTGATCCGAGCCAGTGGCGGGCGGCCTGAACTCGTGGCCCAAGGCGTAGAGACCGCGCTGAGTAAACTGCCAAAGGTGTCAGGCAGCGGCGCGCAATTACGGCTAGAGCAAGCTGGCGCAAAACTGTTTGCAGACGCTGAGGCAGGCGCAAAGAAAGCGGGCGATAGTTTCGTCACGACGGAGCGTTTGCTGTTAGCCATTGCGGGTCTAAGCAATGACCCGGCTGAGCGCGTTCTGAAGGATGCTGGGGTTACGGCGAAAGCACTGGACGCGGCGATTGCCGAGCTGCGCCAGGGACGCAGCGCCGACAGCGAGAACGCCGAAGAAGGGTATGAGGCGCTGAAAAAGTACGCGCGCGACCTTACCCAGGATGCACGGGACGGGAAGCTGGACCCTGTCATCGGCCGGGACGAGGAAATTCGCCGGGCAATGCAAGTCTTGTCGCGTCGATCTAAAAATAATCCGGTACTCATTGGTGAACCGGGCGTCGGGAAGACGGCCATCGCGGAAGGATTGGCACTGCGCATTGTAGACGGCGACGTTCCTGAAAGCCTGAAGAACAAGAAACTGATGGCGCTGGACATGGGCGCGCTGATTGCCGGGGCGAAGTTTCGAGGCGAGTTTGAAGAACGTTTAAAGGCCGTGCTAAACGAGGTGCAACAAGCGGCGGGCGGCATCGTCTTGTTCATTGATGAGATGCACACATTGGTCGGCGCGGGCAAAGGCGACGGCGCGATGGATGCCTCGAACCTGCTGAAACCTGCATTGGCGCGCGGCGAGTTGCACTGCATTGGCGCCACAACGCTGGATGAGTATCGTAAATACGTTGAAGGTGACGCGGCGCTCGCCCGGCGCTTTATGGCGGTGTTTGTTGACGAGCCCAGCGTGCAGGACACGATTTCAATTCTACGCGGGCTGAAAGGTCGATATGAGGCGCACCACGGCGTTCGCATTGCTGATAGCGCGATCGTTTCAGCCTCTACTCTTTCGCACCGCTATATCACCGATCGCTTCCTGCCGGATAAAGCCATTGATCTGATGGATGAGGCGGCGAGCCGTTTGCGTATGCAAGTCGATTCCAAACCAGAAGAATTGGACGAGATTGATCGGCGATTGATGCAGATCCGAATTGAGGCAGAGGCGCTCAAGAAAGAAAAAGACGACGCGTCAAAAGACCGACTGAAAACGCTTGAAGGTGAGATTGGCGAGTTACAGGCCAAGTCTGATGAGCTGACCACGATGTGGGCGGCGGAGAAAGACAAGCTGAAAGGCGCGGCGAACGCCAAAGATCTGCTCGACCGCGCGCACGGCGATATGGCCGAGGCGCAACGCACCGGAGATTTGCAGCGGGCGTCGGAGCTGAAGTTTTCAGTTATTCCAGGCCTTGAAAAACAGATTGCGGATGTTGAAGCCGGGGATGACGCCGATGATGGGCTGGTGTCTGAGGTGGTGAAACCTGAGCATATCGCGGCGGTCGTCTCTAAGTGGACCGGCGTGCCCGTCGACAAAATGATGGAAGGCGAGCGTGAAAAGCTCCTGAAAATGGAAGACGCCTTGCGGGAACGTGTCGTCGGTCAGGATGATGCGCTGACGGCGGTCTCTAATGCTGTACGCCGCGCGCGTGCGGGATTGCAGGACCCGAACCGCCCCATTGGCAGTTTCCTGTTCGTTGGCCCGACGGGCGTGGGTAAAACGGAACTCACAAAGGCGCTGGCCGAGTTCATGTTTGATGATGATACAGCGATCCTGCGGCTGGATATGTCCGAGTTTTCGGAGAAGCATTCCGTTGCGCGCCTCATTGGTGCGCCCCCAGGATATGTTGGCTATGATGAGGGCGGTGTGCTGACGGAAAGTGTCCGGCGCAGACCCTATCAGGTCGTGCTGTTTGACGAGGTTGAGAAAGCCCATCCTGATTTGTTCAACACGCTGCTGCAAGTGCTGGATGACGGGCGATTGACTGATGGGCAGGGCCGCACTGTGGATTTCAAGAACACGTTGATCATCATGACGTCTAATCTGGGCTCTGATGCTTTGGCGAGCGGCGAGGACGGCGAGATCAGTCAGGCCGTGCGCGATAGTGTCGACGCCGCAATCCGGGGCCACTTCCGGCCGGAGTTCATCAACCGGATTGATGAAACCGTTTTGTTCAAGCGGCTTGGGCGAGGCGAGATTGATCACATTGTGACCATCCAGATGAAGCGACTGTCGCAATTGCTTGCTGACCGAAAAATGTCGATCGAGCTGACACTTGAAGCCCGCAACTGGCTGGCGGCGCGCGGGTATGATCCTGTCTACGGCGCGCGCCCGTTGAAGCGTGTGATCCAGAAAGAGTTGCAGGACCCATTAGCTCGGCTCCTATTAGAGGGCGGCATCCATGACGGCGACACGATTGAGGTCACCGTGGAAGCTGACAGCCTGACCATAAACGGCGTGCCGAATGATGTGGCAACAGGAAAAATGGCGCTCAACTAAATCCCGCCGATGACATGAGTAATGACAGGCCTTTTCGCAGGAAGAGCGGCGGGGCCTGTTCATTCTCCCTTTTGGGGAATTCCAGATGATTCAACCCCTTGTTTGATGCGTTGTCTTATGATGATTAAGAGTCTGGAGGGCCAGATGACCTTAAGAAAATTGATTTATTTTGCGACCTGCGCGTTTGTTTTTGTCGCCGTTGCTTGGGCTGACACGGCCGAATTATATGGCCGTGCTGACGGTGTGAGCGACCCGCAACTGTCTCCAAATGGCAATAAGCTGGCGCTTCAATGTGCGCCTGAAGGTGTGCCTGCTTTGTGTGTTTTCGACATAGTAAACGGCGGGGAGTCTCTCTTGATTCCGCTTGGAGCGGAAAAACGCCTTGGCAATTTTTATTGGGTCAATGACACGTATTTGGTTTTCGATTTTAGCGTGTTCGAAACAATTCAAACCGGCAGCGGAATGCGCGATTATGACTTCTATCGCGCCGTTGCTTTCGATACGTCAAAGAACAAGGCCGTCATGCTGATGCGCGACGAACGCAATCAGATAGATGGCACGCAAATCGTTGCATTTTTGCCCGGTAAAAAAGACAAAGTGCTGATGACCGCGACGACGGTGAACACATCGCGCGGCGCTAATCGTTTCACTCAGATCGACGATAAGGAGGGGTTCAAGTTCTCCTTGGCGACGTTCGAAGTTAGCCTCGCCACCGGCAAGTCAAAACGCAAAAAAACTTTTGTGCCAGAGGTATCTCGTAGCCTATTCAAACCAGACGGTGAAATCCTGGCGCAAATTTTCGAGAACGATACGAACCCGAGCGATAGCAAACGCGATTATTCAATTCGGGTTGGAAAGACGCCCATCTTTGAAGCGGAAAATGTCGAAATTTCTGACTTTTCACTCTATGGTTACGATGCAGATTCCAACAAACTCGTGGTGTTCTTTGATCAAGCGGCGCGCAATGGTCTCTACCATATGGATGTCGCAAATGGCGCGCTCAATCCTGTTCAATTAGATGGTGAGGATGCCGGGCGGGCCGCGCCGATAATAGATCCACAGACGCAATCCCTTGTCGGTTTGGAATACACAAATGATCTGGATATTCAGATGTTTATCCATCCAAAACTGAAGGCAGTGCATGCCAAGATGAAAAATACACTGGCGGGAAAGTCGGTGACGATTGGATCTTGGGACGCTGCTAGAAACAAGTTTGTGGTTCGCGCGCAAGCGCCGGGCAAACCATCTGAGTACTACGTGTTTAATTCTAAGACAGGGGAACTCGGCGGGGTTGGAAATCAGGCTTCGCATATGACGGATGTCGAAATGGGCACTGTGTCTGCCATAAATTATTCCGCTCGCGATGGATTGAACATCCCAGGGTATCTCACTCTGCCACCCGGAAAAACGCGTGCAGATGGACCATTTAGACTGGTTGTCATGCCACATGGCGGACCGGCAGCGCGCGTCACCGCCGATTTTGACTGGTGGGTGCAGGCATTTGCGGCAGAAGGCTACGCGGTTCTCCAACCGAACTTTCGCGGCTCGACCGGATATGGCCAAGCATTCGCCGCGGCGGGGTACGGCGCTTTCGGCGATGAAATGATTACCGATGTGATTGATGGCGCGCGCTGGGCCGAGGCTCAAGGCATCGCGAAATCCGGCGGGTACTGTGCAGTCGGCGCCAGCTATGGCGGATACTCCGCTCTGATGATGGCCGTCTTGGATAGCGGCAAGCTGGGGTGCGCGGCCTCTGTCAACGGTGTCACAGATCCCTTGATCCGTAAGTCCCGTTTTTCTGCCGGAAGCGAGTCAGAAAACTACCTCACTCGCAGTATGGGACTAGATGAGTTTTCCTCTGATGCCGAAACCCAAGCGATCACGCCGCGAAAGCGCACGGAGGAAATTACCGCGCCGGTTCTATTGATTCACGGTAAGGAGGATACACGCGTCCGATTTACACAGGCGGAAATAATGGCCGAGAAAATGAATCGAAAACCCGGCTTCAAATTGGTTGAAATGCCCGGCGAAGATCATTTCCTCCAATCGACCAAAGCACGACATCTGGTTTTGTCTGAAACCCTTGGCTTTGTTGCTGCCAACCATCCAGCGCGATAGAGGCTGGCGCTACGGATTGGCCAGTTGAATACGACCATCCTGGGTGTTTCCGTAAGAGGCGTACGTGTTCATTTTTGCCATGTAGAGCGCGCCCTTGCCGATTTGGCGTTCGGCTTCTATGGCTTCACGGTAGGCGCGAAAAGCCTCCATTTGATCGGGCTTGCGGGCCAGGTTTCGACCGGATGGAAGCTCAATGTTCATCGGGTTGACGAAGCGGCCGTTTTTACGGACCTCGTAGTGAAGGTGGGGGCCTGTCACCGCTCCGGTTGAGCCAACATATCCAATCAGATCCCCGCGTTTGACTTGCTGGCCGGCAGTCAGGCTGCGCTCAAACCGAGACATGTGCGCGTAGGATGTCTTGTAGCCGCGAGGATGACGGATGCGCACGTAGAGGCCGTATCCTGACCGCGTAGACACTTCTTCCACCACGCCGTCGCCAGCCGCGTAAACATGCGCGCCCATCGGAGCTGCGAAATCGACACCCGTGTGGAGATGCGTGTAACCGCCAATTGGGTGGGTTCGCTGCCCAAAACCTGACGTCACGCGTGAGATACTGACGGGATAGCGAGTCAGGAATGGCGCTGCGGCCTGACCGGACTCGGCAAAGAACTCAGCGCGGCCTGTATCGGCGGGTGCGAAATGATACCATTCGCCCGTCGCGCCGCTGCCTTTGTAAGCTACAAACTCTAGTTTACCGGCCTTAATGAAGCGACCACGCTCATCAAGATATGATTCAAATACGATCTCGAACTGATCTCCCTTGGTACCGCCCTTCGCAATTTTGCGGTTTGAAGAAAAGGCCTGAGTAAGTGCATTGAAATGCGCAGTCGTGCCGCCTTCGGCGAGAATTGCGTCTTTCAGATTGGTGTCCACTGCACCTGAAATATGGCGGCGGGTCTTGGTGAGTTTAGCTGTAAGCTGGCTAGCGAAATAGGTTCCGTCTGATAGCCGTGTGGCGATCATAGTGTGTTCAGGATTTGGACGAAAGGACACGGCAATCAGATCGCCAAGGATGGCATCATCTGCGTCGTTTGTTTCGAAGTGGGCGGTTAGGACCGTGCCAGTTGATGGGCCCGCTTCGCCGGTGTGCCCAGCGGTGACAAAGGCGGTCATCACGTCGTCAGCCTGTGTAGGGTCAGCGCCCAGCACTTGCAAAACGCCCGTGCCGCTCAGGTTTTCGATAATTGTACCGCGGCGTTCAAGGGTGGCGGGGGCAATGGTTTCATCGCGGAAATCGTAACTCACAATATTGGAAGAATGTGCGCGGGTGTTGGCTGAGGCGTTAGACGGGGACACGAACATGAACAGGCCGATCATGCCGAAGATGGCCGCAACGACCGCGGTGATTTCAAGCCGAGACAGTGAGCTTTTGGGTTCAGGTTTTGGCGGCGGCGCCAAAAGGCGTTCGCGAACATCCTGCAAGGTGACTGTATCGAAATTCGAACCGCTCATCGCCGGCCCCCTGAAATAAGGCAGGGATCTCGGCTGATCCCCAGTTGATTAGTGTTTCAACGGGGTAAGAGCAAAATTTGCGCCACAATTCGCGTTCAGGGGGTATTTGTCGTCATATTCTCAACTGAGGCCACTTCTATCTCTGCGCCGAGATTGACGCGCGTCTGATCAATCGAACGTTTATGGGCGAGGAACGCGTCGAAAATCTCAGGCGTTTCAGCCAGCTTTCTGCCCGTGGGCAGCTTCAGGCGCATCGCATTGACGGGTTTGCCCTTGATGTAGACTTCATAGTGCAGGTGTGGGCCGGTCGAGGCGCCGGTTGAGCCCACATATCCGATGACGTCGCCCTGGCGGACGCGGCGTCCTTTCTTTACATTCCCATAGCGAGACAGGTGCGCATAAGCCGTTTTGTAGCCATTGGCGTGGCGAATGCGGACATATTTTCCATAGCCACCATAGCGACTGGCGCGTTCCACCGTGCCATGCCCAGCTGCGTAAACGGGCGTGCCGCGCGGCGCAGCGAAGTCGGTGCCTTTGTGCAGGCGGGTATAGCCGGAAATAGGGTGTCGCCTGCGCCCGAAAGACGAGGACAGACGCGCCCCGTTGATAGGTGTTTTCATCAAAAACTTAGTGGCGCTCTCGCCGTTTTGATCAAAATAGTCGGTTTCTGGATCATCCGATGGTGTGAACTTGTAAAAGCCGCGCGTGATCGCTTTGCCGTTTAGCGACGCGTAAACAACATCGCCTGTTCTAATCGGGGTGCCGCGCTCGTCTACAAAGGTTTCATAGACAATTTCAAACCGATCGCCGGGGTGGATTTCTCTCTGAAAGTCAACATCATACGCAAATACGCTCGCGAAATCGACGACCTGTTGATCGGACGCCCCCAAATTGCGGGCCTGATCGTAAATAGAGGTCGAAATTTCCGCTTCGATGCGTTTCATGCTGGGAGTCAGGCGGACATTGAGCTGCGATGGCGTCCAGGTTCCAAGGGTGCTGCGCGAAACCATCAAGCGGCTATCTGCGTCAGCTTTGACTGCTAAAGCTTGCAGCGCGCCATCTTTCATCCAAATGTCAGCCTGCAAACCCGGGCGAAGACGCCGCGGGTCGATCAGTTCGTTTTCATACAAAGCGGCGAGTGCGGTGTTGGCGTCGGCGTGGTCAGCGCCCAAATCGGTCACGAGACCGACGAGCGTTTGTTTCGATTTTAGGGTTCCGGAGGCGTGATCCAAAGTCTGAGTCGGTTCAATATCATCAGCGCTGAAAAGGGTTGTCGCCAGAACTGGCAATGGCATCTGTGTTGCCTCAACGACTTCAGCCGGGGTGCTTCCGGTGATGGATTTCACCAGAATAAGACCCGCAACCGCCGCAATGGGGCCGATTCCTATAAGCAGTCGCAGTGATCGCATGCCGTTGACTTTGTCAGAATAGTTGACGTCTGTGTAGGGGGAATCAGAGGCATTTTGATCAGGCACGGGCAGGGCTCCTAGCGACTTTTGCCCGTCGGAAACTTGGCCTTGGGCGGCGTTCCAATGAACTGAACGCTGCTTTACGGTATCGAGAGCGTGTTAAAGATACGCCAACGCACCTATTTTGGCCTAATTTCTTCCCCAAGGGCAGTTGTAGAATCTGATACAAGCAAAATGCAAGCCGGAGATGCATTGACCGAGAAAAATTCCCCTCCTAGGCGGCGTCGCTTTCGCTGGGCGCTTTGGGCCGTTCTGGTACCAGTCGGCATTTTGCTGCTGGCGATCTTGCTCGGTTGGTTGATGCGCAAATCAATCGTGGAGCAGGCGCTGGCGTCCTATTGCTCTGATCGCGAATTGAGCTGTAGTGCAGACGTCTTACAGCTCTCGTCCAGCCGGGCATTAATAGGCGATCTACAGATTACGTCGGGCGAACACACGCCCTTCTCGGTCGAACGGATAAGCGTTGAACTTGCATGGGAGGGGCTGTTCGCGCCGACCGTTTCTGCCATCCACGTTGAAGCGCCAACCTTGCGCGCGGCGATTGAAGACGGGTCATTGACGTTGCACGGATTGGAGAAGTTGGCCCAATCTTCTGGCAATGAGGGCGGTGGCGCTGTTCCTGAAGTGACCTTGCAAGAGGGGCGTCTGGTTCTATCGACATCGGCAGGCGATGTGGCGGCGAGTGTGGCTTTGGACGGCAATTTTCCACAAAACGGGATTCTGCGGGCTGAGCTCGACCCGGTAAAATTGCAGACGGATCGCGGCGAAGTCATCTGGTCGAAGGGCGAGGTGGATTTGAAGGCGATCAATGGTGTGGTGTCCGGCGATGTGGATTTGTTGTTGGAAAGCGCAGCCGTTGATGGAATCTCTATCTCTGACGGAATTTTGTCCGCTAACCTTACGGCAGACACCCCGAATTCGAACGGATCGACTGCCGTTAAGCTCAGTTGGCAGGCATCGGTGGCCGACGGGGCTTTCCCAAGTGGCAAGGTGAGCGGCGCGCAGACCGAAGGCGTGGCGCAGTTCTCACACCTACCAGAACTTTCATTGGCGGCCTTCTCAGACGCCATGATGTCGGCTGATCTTTCTGCCGAGACAGGGCCGTTTGAGCGCGGCGACCTGAAGGCGGCGCAGGCAATGGTGCGGTTGGATGTAACGCAAACAGATGGCCGGCTCAGCGGGCCAGTCAGTGTTGAGTTGAAAGACGCGAGCGCGCCGCAGGGGCGTGTGCAAAGCGCGGTGATAGACGGGGCAATAAATCGCGATGCGGGCGGATTGCTTGGTTTTGACGGCGCAGTTGACCTCGCAGGGGCCGCCTTGTCGCCGACACTGAAGGCCAGCCTGCTGAGACCGGTTGGTTTGCCAGGGCCGCTTCAGGCGCATGGCGCAGCACTCAAATCAGCTTTGTCACGCGGTCTGTCAAAATTTGATGTGTCGACGCAGCTCAGCGCGTTACTTGAGAAGGATGTCGTGTCCCTGTCCAGTTTGTCGGCGACCAAAATGACATCTCCAACAGGGCTGGTGGTGTCGATAAAGCCGAAAGCGGGAGAGACCTGGATTGAAACCCGCGGCGCTGATTTTGCGCTGCGCGGCGCTCTGTCGGTGTCTGGCGGAGGCGCGCCGACCGTTTTTGCCCGTATCGACGATCTCAGCCGAGGCGAGGACGGGTTCGTCATGCGTGGTCCGAGGTTTGATCTCAAGTCGTGGCAAACGGGCAACCGGACCGTCTCGGCGAATTTGGCGCCTTACAATATTGCCTTGAAGGGAGAAACGATCCGCGCCGCCACCGAGGGCACGCTGCGGCTGGCGGGGCCATTTTCAGGCGCGGACCTGAACGCCACAGAACTTAGCGGCGGCGTTTCAGTGCAGCGGCGTGCCTCTGGATGGGCGGTGAAGACGGTGGGAGAAGCCTGTCTCGATCTGAGCAGCCAGGGGGTGTCCTTTGGCGGGCTTACTGTTGAGCCCCTCGCATCACAGATCTGCCCAGACGATGGGTGGTTTATCCGCCAGACAGGCCAAGCGCCGTCTGGTGCATTTGGGCTGGGCGAATTGATCATTCCCTTTTCGACCAATTCTGGCGGCGGGCAATTAACGCTGGAGAATGCCCGTGTTGATTGGGCTTCTGAAGACGGCCTAACAATGGCGATTGCAGGAGAGCAGTTTCGTTTGCCCCTGACGATCGGATCGCGTTTGCTATCGGTGGATGGTTCATCGCCGCGCCTTGGTTTGCGGGCGGGCAATGGACCGCTTCAGCTCACCGCGCGTCTTGGAGCGACCCGGTTTGGCGGCACGATGATCCCGGCTAAAGTGTCTGCCGACAGTTTCTCGTTCGATGGCACAAGCCAAGCAGATGGGATCTCTGGCGCGCTCGATGCGGCAGCGGTTCTGATACAAGATCTTGGCGATGATCCGATCTATCAGCCGCTTGTGTCGGACATGACCGCAACATTGGATAAGGGGCAAATGGTGCTGGCCGGGCCGCTTCGTATTCGCAGAGGCGGTGTGACCATCGGGGCAATCCGCTCTGATCTTGATATTGTCGAGTTGACGGGAACGGCGTCTGTGGAGGCGCGGCGATTGGAGTTTCGTCCCGGCGGACTTCAGCCGGCGATGCTGTCTGATCGGCTAACGGGTCTGTTCACCAATGCGAATGGCGTTATTTCAGGGCTGGCCGCCTTTGATATTAAAAAGGGCAAGCTGGCGGGGCGGGGAAAGTTTGGCGCCGAAGACTTTGGTTTTCAGACAACGGCACTCGGCCGGGTTGAAGGCGTGAATGGCGCTGTTGAATTTGACAACCTGCTCTCTCTGTCGACCCCGCCCGGACAGACCGTCACGATCGACAGCATCAATCCGGGCATTCCATTCACGGGCGGAAAATTATCGTTTCAATTGGTCGACGGAAAAGCGCTTGTCATGGAGGCGCTCAGCTTTCCCTTTGCGGGCGGCGCATTATCGCTGACCCCAACGACATGGAAATTAGGCGGTGAGGATCAAAGGTTAGAGCTACGCGCCGAGAAGGTGGAACTAGAACAAATTGTTGCTGTATTGAACGTGCCCGATCTTGAGGCGAAAGGCACTGTATCAGGTGCCATACCCGTAGAGGTCACCAAAACGGGCGCATATATTCGCAAAGCCTCGCTGAAGGCTGACGATCGCGGCGGGCGGCTGGCCTATACTGGCAAAGCAGCGGAAAACGCAGCGCAAGCGAACCAAAATGTCGAGATGGCGTTCAACGCGCTCAAGAACTTTCAATTCTCGGTCTTAGAACTGGGCATTGACGGAGACCTGGCAGACCGGATCGTTGTCAGCCTGAATATTTTGGGACGAAACCCTGAAGTTTTGGGGGGTAAGGCGTTTGATTTCAAAATCGCTGTTGGCTCAGAATTGAGCGAATTGCTGAAATCTGGAAAGAATTTTGGCAGTCATAGCTGGATGGTTGATGAGGCCAATCGTCAAGCGGCCACTCTAAAAGCGACGGAGTCCGCCGCGCCAAATGAATAGATGACAACATCAGCGGCATTTCATGTTCAGCTTGAACATGTCAGTGTCATACCGAATCTTGAGGAGGCAATGTGCCATGACTTCAAAAAAGCTAATTTTAATCGCTGGATGCGCCGGGCTCGCCGCGACAGCCTGTACGCCCAGAGTGCAGGTTATGGCCCCTGACAAACCGATTGAGATCAACCTGAATGTGAACATCACACAGGAGGTCTACATCAAGCTTGATAAAGAAGCTGAAGACCTGATCGCCAACAATGCAGACCTGTTCTAAGCCGAGCGTTGATAAGGAGACAATCCATGACTTTTTTACGTAGTATTCTTTTCGCCGTAGCGCTCATGACCGCTGGCATAATGATGAGCCCCGCCGCCCATGCTGGCGACCCACAAATTGATGCCGCCATTGCTGCAGGCACGGTTGGAGAGCGCATTGACGGCTATCTTGGCGTGGTCGGAGAGGTGGATGCCTCAACCGCGCGCAAGGTGAAGGAAATCAATAATAAGCGCCGCGCTGCTTATGAACAGCTTGCCAGTGAAACCGACACCACGGTGGCGCAAGTCGCCCGCGTTGTGGGCGAAAAGCAAATCGAAAAGCTTGAGAGCAATCAGTATTTCATGCCGGAATCTGGTACCTGGCAACGCAAATAGAGGCCTAACGCCGCTCCACGCGCTTGAAATATGGGTCTGAAATGGACCGATCAATTTGGACGCCCCCGCAGCAAGATAGGCTTCGGGGGCGTATTTTTTTCGATACCATCGCGTCAGATTGATTGACACAGCGCCCGGCGCAATCGACTCTGCACCTGAGACCCCTCAAACTACTCCAGCAAAGGCTGACCCGTTAGAATGATTGATCCTGCCCGCTTGTCTGCCTACATCGCTTCGCGCATCTGCCATGATCTGGTTTCGCCTGTTTCATCGGTCACCAATGCTCTGGATTTTATGAAAGAGCCGGGTGATGCGGACATGCAGGCTCAGGCCGAAGAATTGCTGCAAGACGGCGCAGACAAAGCCGCCGCCCGTATTCAGTTCTTGCGATACGCTTATGGCTCCATCGGCCTGTCATCGGGCGCGGCAGATGTGCACGAAGCCAAGGCGATTACCGAGAACTTCGTTAAAGGCTATCGCCCGAGCCTTGAGTGGGACATGGAAACAAGCCATCTCAGCTATTCCCATGTGCGACTGCTGATGAACATGGTGACCATCGCGCTGGATTGTTTGCCGCGCGGCGGGGTGATTAACATTCGCGTGCGCGATGAGGCGGGCGGCATGACGCTGACGCTGACAGGCAAGGGCGAACGGGCCAAATTGAAAGATGCTACGATCAAGGCGCTGGCGGGCGAGGAACCTGAAGAAAACTGGGGCCCTGAAACCATTCAGCCGTATTTTGCCAAGATGATCGCTGATGGTCTGGGCGGCGCGCTGACGGCGAATTTGAATGATGACACGGTGATCATTATGGCGGCAGGCGTGCGCGCCGAAGGCTAATAGACCGCGTCTATTGGCAGGGCTTTGTTAACGCCTTGCGCTCTATCTTTCTGGAACATCCTGATTGCCGGAACGAGTGAATAGATATGAAACGCTGCCTGATCGTCGACGATTCCCGCGTGGTTCGCAAAGTTGCTGGGCGCATTGTGCGCGACCTGGCGTTTGAAATTGTTGAGGCAGGCGATGGCGCTGAAGCCCTGAAACACTGCCGCGAGACGATGCCGGACGCAATTTTGCTGGACTGGAACATGCCAGTCATGAACGGGCTGGATTTTCTTCGGGCCCTTCGGCGCGAAGACAATGGCGGGGAGCCAACGGTTGTGTTTTGCTCAACTGAGAATGACTCGGAACATATCAGTGAAGCGATCCGGTCTGGCGCCGACGAGTTTGTCATGAAGCCATTCGATGCTGACATCATCGAGAGCAAATTTGCAGAAGTCGGGCTGATCTGAAGCCTTTCTTAATAAAATCAGCGATATTGGTAACCTTTACGACCGTAGAGCTGAGGCCCTTTATCCATGCAGGATACCACGTTCAATGTGCTGGCAGACCTTGCTCTATCGGGGTCTGGGCAAGCGATTCAGAAGTCGAAAACTTATCTGATCGAAGCGCGCCTTGCTGGTTTGGCGCGGCGCGAAGGCTTTGGCACGATGGACGATCTGGTTCATTGCCTGAAAGCCCGCTCCAATGCTGTGTTTGCGGCTGAGGTGGCCGCGGCGCTCGTCTCTAAGGATACACGTTTCTTTCGCGAACGGGACATTCTGATCCAATTGATCACGTCGGCTCTGCCAGAGCGTTTGAAAGCGTCGAATACGGGACGGCTGAAAGTCTGGTGCGCGGGTGGCGGAACGGGCCAGGAAGCCTACTCCCTTGCCATGATGTTGCAGGAACCAGACGCCGCGCCCTTAAAAGGCGCAAAGATCGAAATTCTCTCCACCGACATCTGCAAAGCCACCACGGATGCAGCGCGGATCGGCCAGTTCGGACATTTTGACATCCAAAAGGGTTTGTCGATTCACCGCCTGCTGGAACATTTCACGCATATGGACACGGGTATGTGGGATGCGTCTGATGCGTTGCGCGCTTCCATCAGTTTCCGGCAGCATAATTTGATGAAAGACTGCTCCGGCCTTGGCAAGCATGACATTATTCTTTGCCGCAATGTTTTATCCGGCATGGCTCGTACGGCCCGCATGATGGTGGTTGAGCGTCTCGCCGGGCAACTTGTTCCGGGCGGTATGATCCAGCTGGGCGAAGGGGAAAGCCTCATCGGCCTTACTGACCGCCTCGAACCTGCGCCAACAATCCGCGGCGCTTGGGTGGCGGCCGGCACCGCAAATTCAGCGGCTGCGGCGGCGGCTTGACCTGCAAAACGGCTCGCGATCGGCCAATTGGAAGCTGTGATCACCGCAAACCGGTGTTGCATTGCAACATAAACACGATAGGCAGCAGCCATGACTGATCAAACGCCTCAAAAATCTGCCCGCGCCAGCCTGTCTGCTTTGGTTGACCGTATGCCTCAAGGCGAATGGGGCGGTGATGGCCTGCGCGCTATGAGTATGCGGGAAATGCGCATTGAAATTCTAGCCGGGCTGACGGTTGCATTGGCCTTGGTGCCAGAGGCTGTCGCCTTTGCTTTTATCGCAGGCGTGCCGCCCTTGGTTGGCCTCTACGCGGCGTTCATTGTGGGTCTGATCACAGCGCTGTTTGGCGGACGCCCCGGCATGATTTCAGGCGCCACGGGTGCGCTGGCGGTGGTGATGGTTGCACTGGTGGCCAAGCATGGCGTGGAATACCTCTTCGCGACCGTAATACTTATGGGTATTTTGCAACTCTTGGCGGGCATCTTCCGGCTCGGAAAGTTTATTCGTCTCGTGCCACATCCGGTCATGCTGGGGTTTGTGAATGGCCTCGCAATCGTGATCGGCTTGTCGCAACTCGGGCTGTTTCAGGTGCCGGGCACGGCCACCCCGGACGGTCATAGCTTTCTGCCAAATGGCGAATGGCTTACAGGCATGCAGATGACGCTCATGTTGGCGCTCACGGCGCTGACTATGTTGATCATTTGGGGCATCCCAAAGGTGACCAAGGCCATTCCAGCGCCTTTGGCAGGCATCGCCATTGTTGCGGCGATTGTGATCGGCTTCAACATAAATGTATCAACGGTGGGCGATCTGGCGTCTGTTGCCGGCGGGTTGCCGCAATTTCATATGCCGTTCACCACGTCTGACACGCCCGTCTACGGCGTCTTCAAAATGGGCGAAGGCTTTGCACCGCTCGCGCCTCTAAACTTTGAAACCTTTAGAATCATCTTCCCCTATGCGCTCATTCTGGCGGCGATTGGCTTGATCGAAAGCCTACTGACGCTCAATTTGGTGGGTGAAATGACCGGTAAGCGCGGCGGCGCGTCTCAGGAATGTTTGGCACAAGGCGGCGCGAACGTTGTGACAGGCTTCTTTGGCGGCATGGGCGGATGCGCCATGATTGGCCAATCCATGATCAATGTGAAATCAGGCGGGCATACGCGCTTGTCTGGCATCGCAGCGTCGCTGTTCCTATTGGCGTTTATTTTGGTGGGGTCAAAATGGATTGAGATGATCCCGCTGGCCGCGCTGGTTGGCGTGATGTTCATGGTGGTCATTGGCACGTTCGCCTGGAACAGCTTCCAACTGTTCCAAAAGGTGCCGTGGACTGACTTGTTCGTGATCGTTCTGGTGACGGGAGTGACCGTCTGGAAAGATCTCGCCGTCGCCGTCCTCGTCGGTGTCATCGTATCGGCGCTTACATACGCCTGGAACAATGCCAAACGCATTCACGTGATTGAGCGCGACTCTGTGCGCACGCCCGGCGCGCATGTGTATGAAATTGAAGGCCCGCTATTCTTCGGGTCAACTGCTGGCTTCGGTGAACTGTTCCACCCGGAAACAGACCCCGATGAGGTTATCGTAGATTTCTTGCGCTCCCGCGTGGTCGATCAATCCGCGCTACAAGCGATTGAAGACCTTGCCGCGCGATATGAAGCAGAGGGCAAGACCCTGCGCCTGCGCCACCTCAGCCGCGATTGCCACAAATTGCTGAAACGGGCCGGGCAGCTCATGATCGACGAAGTCGACGACCCAGATTACGAAGTCGCCGTCGACTATGGCGTCAAAACGGGTGTCTTCGGCGGCGGGCATTAGGGCCACGCCCTCGCAATTGCCACCCACCCGCGCTATATAGCCCGCCAACACCAACTGCTTCGGGCCTTGAACCCGGTGGGAGTCACGACATGAACACGGCACACGCGCCCTATACGGGCGGCGTCAATTCTCTTGGATTTAACAAAGCTCCCGCTGATACGCGGGTTGTCGCGGCCATGTCTGGCGGCGTCGATAGCTCTGTGGTGGCCGCCATGCTGAAAGCCGAAGGCTATGAGGTGATCGGTATTACGTTGCAGCTCTACGATCACGGCGCGGCGATTGAGAAGAAAGGCGCGTGTTGCGCGGGACAAGACATTCACGATGCTCGCAATGTGGCCGATCAAATCGGTATTCCGCACTATGTGCTGGATTATGAAAGCCGCTTCAAAGAGCAGGTGATGGAAGATTTTGCCGATAGCTATCTATCAGGTGCAACGCCCATTCCATGCATCCGGTGCAATCAAACTGTGAAGTTCGCAGACCTCCTAAAAACGGCGCGAGACCTTGGCGCCGATTGCCTTGCCACGGGTCATTACGTAAAACGCGTAGACGGGCCGGATGGGCCAGAGCTGCACCGCGCACATGATGACACGCGCGATCAATCCTACTTCCTGTTCGCCACCACGGCCGAGCAGCTGGACTATTTGCGCTTTCCGCTGGGCGGTCTGCCTAAGACAGAGGTGCGGGAACTCGCCGAACGGTTTGCGCTACCCGTCGCAGCCAAGCCTGACAGCCAGGATATCTGTTTTGTGCCGGATGGCTCCTACGCCGCCGTGGTTGAGAAATTGCGCCCCGGCGCAGGGCGGGGCGGCGACATTCAGCATTTGGATGGGCGCGTCCTTGGCCAGCACCAAGGGGTTATTCACTACACAATCGGCCAACGCCGCGGGCTGAAAGTTGCGGTGGGGGAGCCGCTCTATGTGGTGAAAATTGATGCGCCGGGTCGCCGGGTGGTGGTTGGCCCTCGCGAAGCCTTGATGGTGTCCGCTGTGCTCATGGAAGAACTGAACTGGATTGGTCATGGCACGCTGGCGGAAGCCTGTGATGCAGCGCGCCCAGTGCTGGCGCGGGTGCGCTCCACCCAGCCGCCTGTGCCCGCGCGGCTTGGCTGGCAGGGCGATGACCCAGCCGTGATCTTTGATACGCCGGAAGACGGCGTGGCACGTGGGCAAGCGGCGGTTCTCTACGACGTGGAAACGCCCGCCCACGTCCTCGGCGGCGGCTTCATCCTGCGCGCCGTGCCAGCTGATGCGCGTGTCGCAGCGGCCTAAGCCTCTTCGTTGCCGATCCAATCGGGCGGCGGCGTTTTGCCTGTGTTATGTGGGGTGATTTCAGGCGCAGGGTGGCGGGTCAGCAATCGCTCAACAATCGCGTCTGCCACGCGGTCTGCTTCTTTCAGCGCCGGGTACGTCCACGTTTCCAGCGAGCCGCCAAACCAACGCGCGGCGCCGTGATCGATCAAACTTTGATGCAGGCGATCAAACTTATCCGCCCGTCCTTCAAGCCGCGCAATATGGATTGGCAAATCGTGCCAAGCTGCGTCTGACAGCATATTGGCGCTGTCTTCGGTGACAATCGCGACATCGGAATATATCAGCCATGCCAGATACGGGTTCGGGCCATCTTCGGGGCCAGCCCAAAACTGCGCGTCTAAATCCTTTGTCATCGCGCGCATTTGCGCGGTAACGGCTTTGGGCGTGCGCCGCGACGTGGTCAGCCGCAGCGCCCACCCATCGGCGGCCAAGGCGCGCAATTGCTCCTCCAACCGCTTAGCGACAGATACCGAAAATGTATGCGCGCGGGAGTCTCCGCCCAAGATTACAATCGCGCTCTTGCCGCGCTCATCGGCGAGTTCGGCAAAGGCGCGGCCAGCTTTCTCTATGGCATCCGGTGCGAAATAGGCGGGCGACCCAATGGTCCGAACGACATTTTCGCCGCTCACCTCATCATGCTGAGGCACAACCAGTAGATCGAATGCGTCCGGTGTGATGCGCGGGTCTAAAATCTGAACAGACAAGGTCTGCCCATCCGACCAGTCTCTGACATCGCGCGTGAACGCGGCCGAGCGTCGCCCCGCTGCAATCCAAACGTCTGGCCACGGCCCGGCGATTTGCTGGCGTTCTTGCTTGGGCAGGGCCTTGAGGGGAGAGGGCCATTTATCAGGGGCCAGCCAACGCCAGGGCGCGCGCGGTGACAGGGTGATGGGGGTGCGCCGATGGGCCTTGCCGTCAATATGCGCGATCTGCGCCCAACGCTCTGGCGCTTGCAGGGCCTGCAGCACCGCGCGCACTTGCGCTGCATTGCCTGCGCGCCCGTCAGACACGGCCCAGATCGATGGCCCGGATGAGCCTTCGATCTGCATATCTTATTTGTACTCGACTTTGGAGATTTCGTAAGCGCGGGCACCGGCGGGCGCAGCCACTTCGGCCTCGTCGCCTTCTTCTTTGCCGATGACGGCGCGCGCCATTGGAGAGGTGACAGAAATTTTGCCCAGTTTGATGGAGGCTTCGTCTTCGCCAACGATCTTGTAAGTCGCTTCTTCTTCGGAATCCACGTCGATCAGCGTCACCGTCGCGCCAAAGCGCACACGCACATCGCTAAACGCCGATACGTCAATCACGTCGGCGCGGGCCAGTTTACCGTCAATCTCAACGATACGGCCTTCGATAAAGCTCTGCTTCTCCTTGGCGGCGTGGTACTCGGCGTTTTCCGACAGATCACCATGCGCGCGCGCTTCAGCAATCGCCGCAATGATTGCCGGGCGTTCGACCGATTTTAGCGTCTTCAATTCCTCTTGAAGCGCAACATGGCCTTCGGCGGTCATGGGAATGCGTTCCATATCAATATCCCTAAGCTAGTTTTCTGGGGAAAAGGTTGTCTCAAAAACTAAGCGCGTCAAGTGGCGCAGGTTTACACCGATTGCAAGGCGCGCACGGTGATTTCCTTTGTTTTCATACTGGCAATCGCCTGAACCGAGGCGATTGAGGCTGAA
The DNA here is from genome assembly GCA_964644385.1 of uncultured Hyphomonas sp. Classification (GTDB taxonomy): domain Bacteria; phylum Pseudomonadota; class Alphaproteobacteria; order Caulobacterales; family Hyphomonadaceae; genus Hyphomonas. The sequence goes on from CAZXVJ010000020.1 coordinate 45,502, forward strand.
AGCGTTGTGAAATAGGGGATGCGGCGGCTGACCGCCGTCCGGCGGATAGAGGCGCTATCGGCCAAGGAAGCGGCGCCTTCGGTTGTGTTAAATACCAGTTGAACCGTGCCATTGATCATTGCATCGACGATATGCGGCTGCCCATCGGCCACCTTGTTGACTTCAGACACGGTCAGCCCAGCCTCTGCCAGATGACGCGCTGTGCCGCCCGTGGCCATAAGTGAGAAGCCCATATCCTGCAGATGTCGGGCAGCGTCGACGACGCCCGGCTTGTCACTGTCTTTGACAGAGATGAATACGGTGCCAGCGTCTGGCAGCAGCGTACCGCCGGCCAATTGGCATTTGAGAAAGGCAGCGCCGAAATCATCATCCCAGCCCATCACCTCACCAGTGGAGCGCATCTCCGGCCCAAGCTGAGGGTCCACGCCCGGGAAGCGCGCGAAAGGGAACACCGCTTCTTTGACGGCGACGCGGCGCGGATTGGCATTTTCCAGATTGAAGGTATCAAGTGTTTGCCCAGCCATGACTTTCGCGGCGATGCTGGCAATGGGCGCGCCGACGGCCTTGGCCACAAAGGGAATGGTTCGGCTGGCGCGCGGATTGGCCTCGAGTACAAAGATCTCATCATCTTTGACAGCGAATTGAATGTTAATCAGGCCCTTCACTTTCAGCGCGCGGGCCAGCGCAATGGTCTGCTCTGCCAGCCGCCCCTGAAGGCTGGGAGACAGCGTGTAAGGGGGCAGGGCGCAGGCGCTGTCGCCAGAATGGACACCGGCCTCCTCGATATGCTCCATGATGCCCGCAATATGCACGTTTGTACCGTCCGAAATGGCATCCACATCGACCTCAATCGCGTCCGATAGATAGCGGTCAAGGAAGAGTGAATTGTCGCCCGATACGCTGAGGGCCTCGGCTGCAAACTCGCGCAGATCGGCGTCGCTGCGCGCTATCTCCATCGCCCGTCCGCCGAGCACGAAAGAGGGACGCAGCATCACAGGATAGCCAAGTTGGTTGGCCGCCACCTGCGCTTCGTCAACGCTGGTGGCCGTTGCAGACGGGGCCTGCGCAATTTCCAATGAGTCCAGCAGGAAGGCGAATTGCTCCCGGTCCTCCGCCAGATCAATCGATTCCGGGCTGGTGCCCAAAATCGGAATACCATTCTCGTGTAGCGCGTTGGCAAGTTTCAGGGGCGTCTGCCCGCCAAATTGGACGATGACGCCGTTCAGCGTGCCCGCGCTTTGCTCCTTGTGCATAATTTCCAGCACGTGCTCGCTCGTCAGCGGTTCAAAATAGAGCCGGTCTGAGGTGTCATAGTCGGTTGAGACCGTCTCTGGATTGCAGTTGACCATGATCGATTCAATGCCGAGGTCTTCCATCGCAAAGGCGGCATGACAGCAGCAATAGTCAAACTCTATGCCTTGCCCAATCCGGTTAGGTCCGCCGCCCAGAATGATCGCCTTTTCGCGGGTCGATGGCAGGGCTTCGCAATCGGGCTCGGTCTGGCCAAAAGCGGGATGTTCATAGGTTGAGTAGAGGTATGGCGTCTTTGCCGCAAACTCAGCTGCGCATGTATCGATCCGCTTGTAGACCGGGCGCACATTCAGCGCATGACGCGCGCCGCGCGCCCATTCTTCGTTTTGGCCAACCAATGCGCCAAGCCGTTGATCAGAAAAACCGTCGGCTTTCAACGCGGTCATCTCTCGCACGGTCTCTGGCAGACCATTCGCTTTGATGGCTGCTTCGGTGTCTACAATCTCGGCAATCTGGCGCAGGAACCATGGGTCGATTGAGGTGACGGCGTTCACGGCTTCAACACTCAGCCCCATCCGGAAGGCCTCTGCCACGACGCGCAACCGATCAGGGGACTGAACCGCCAGGGCCTGGCGCAGGGTTTCAGTGTCCTCGAACGGCATATCATCTAGTCCGCAGATCCCAGTTTCAGTTGAGCACAGCGCTTTTTGAAAACTCTCTTTGAAGTTCCGGCCAATCGCCATGGCTTCGCCGACCGACTTCATCGCGGTGGTCAGCACGGGCTTGGCGCCTTTGTACTTTTCAAACGCAAAGCGCGGGATTTTGGTGACGACATAATCAATCGTTGGCTCAAAGCTGGCGGGGGTGACGCCAGTAATGTCATTGTCCAACTCGTCCAGCGTGTAGCCGACGGCCAGTTTCGCTGCGATTTTTGCGATCGGAAATCCAGTCGCTTTAGAGGCCAGCGCCGAGGAGCGCGACACGCGCGGGTTCATTTCAATCACGACGAGGCGTCCATCGTCCGGGTTGACCGCGAACTGCACATTCGAGCCGCCGGTCTCAACGCCGATCTCTCTGAGCACCGCCAGAGAGGCGTTCCGCATGATCTGATACTCTTTGTCGGTCAGCGTCAGGGCGGGTGCCACCGTGACGCTGTCGCCCGTATGCACGCCCATTGGGTCAATATTCTCAATCGCACAAATGATGATGCAATTGTCAGCGGTGTCGCGCACCACTTCCATTTCAAATTCTTTCCACCCGAGCAGGCTTTCATCAATCAGAATTTGCGCCATCGGTGAGGCCGCAAGGCCAGACCGGCAGATCTCTTCATATTCTTCGATATTGTATGCAATGCCGCCGCCTGTGCCGCCCAGTGTAAAGGCGGGGCGAATGATAGCGGGCAGCCCGATCTCTGCCTGCGCCGCCAGGGCCTGCTTCAGGCCTTCAATTCGGTCATAGCCCGTAATCTTTCCGTCAGCGTCTTTGATTTCCGGCGAGGCAATAATCGCTGCGCGCGGGTTTTCCAGATCAATCCGGTCCATCGCTTCGCGGAACAGTTTGCGGTCTTCGGCCATCTCGATGGAAGGCGCCTTTGCCCCAATCATCTCAACGCTGTGCTTTTCCAGCGTGCCCGCATAAAACAGGTCGAGCGCGCAGTTTAGCGCCGTCTGCCCGCCCATCGTTGGTAGAAGTGCGTCAGGCTTTTCCGCCTCGATGATCTTTTCGACCACTTCGGCGGTTATCGGTTCGATATAGGTGGCGTCTGCAAGGCCCGGATCGGTCATGATCGTCGCCGGATTGGAATTGACCAGAATGACCCGGTAGCCTTCCTCTTTCAGCGCCTTGATGGCCTGTACGCCGGAATAGTCAAACTCGCAGGCTTGCCCAATGATAATGGGGCCGGCACCGATCACGAGAATTGAGTGAATATCGGTACGCTTTGGCATGTCGGTCAGACTCCGTTCCAGCAATGGGGCAAACGGCTGTGCAGTAGCGGAGAGTCGGGGGGCGGGGCAAGAGGAAAGCGCGGATAACGCACAAGTGATTCAGCTTACGCTCTGAATAAGCCTAATCCCTGACGGACGTGAAGGAGACCAAAATGACCCCCAAAACATTGTTTGCCGCCAGCGCCGTGTTCACCCTCTCGCTAGCAGGATGTTCCCAATCGAGCGCCCCGTCTGAGACGACGGCGGAACTTCCAGTGATGATTGAAGCTGTGGAAAACGCAAATCTAGCCGCCGTGCTCGTCTACGCAGACTGGTGCGGTAGCTGTAAGACGCTGGACCCGAAACTGACGACTGTCAGAGCGTCCAACACGTTTGATACAACCAATTTTGTCACTCTCGATTACACTGCAAAAGACAAGGCCGTCTTCTTTAGCGCGGCAGACGCCGCCGGGGTGGGCGACGCGGTCCGTGCGCATCTGGAGTCCGGTGTAAAAACGGGTCAATTGCTGCTGGTTGATCTGGACGATCAGGCGGTGATTGGGGTTGTGAAAAAAGACATGGACAACGCCGCCATTGCGGATGCGATTAAAGCGGCGCAAACAGCGGCCTAGTTTTCAACAATCAAAAAACGCCCCGCGCTCAGAAATGAGCGCGGGGCTTTCTTTTTATATGGACTGCAGATTAGGTGCGGCTGCTGTCATACGGAAACTGATCCATCGCGTTCGGGACGCCGTCGCCGTCTGCATCGCGCTCGTCTTCCTGATCTTTCACGCCGGGAAGATCACAATCCTCAGATTCCGAACACCCCTTCGCTGCACCTGCCGCGCCGCCGAGTACGGCGCCAATAATTGCGCCGCGTTTCGCGTCGCCGTCGCCAACATTGTTGCCGATGACGGCGCCAGCAACGGCCCCGCCCGCTGCGCCAACTGCGGCATTCTTCTCTGTTGTTCCTGTCGTCGTACAGGCGCCAAGAATCACTGCGCTCACGCCAAAGGCGGTATATTTCAATAAGTTCGTCATAATAACTTCCTTTCGATCTATCAGGCCACCAACGTGGCCCGCAGCAGAAGGTTCCGCCGTATATGATCAAAATGGTCGCCAAATCGCACCGAAATGCGGCGATAGAATTACAATTTCGAAAGTTAGCCGTGCCGATGGGGTCAGTTTACGAGGCGGGCCGTCCGCGCAGGCTTAATCTTAACCGGCACATCTGTTTCCGAAGTATCAAATTCAATGTTCAGAGCGCCATTGTCTGACATTTCAACGCTATCGGCCACAATTTGTAGCAATGGAGATGCTTGTTCAGCAGCGCCGTCTCCCGTGATGGATAGGCGCTGACGGGGCAGGTAGACCGTTCCGATCATTTCCACATGCCCGCTGCCCGTCATGCGCGACCTTAGCGGCTGAGTGGAGCTTAAGCGGCGATAGCGATCTTCTGCTAGTGCGAAGCCTGCGGTGACGCCATCGGTCGGGGCTGTCAGCGTCAATCGCGCCTCGTCCAACACATTCATCGTCGCATCGTCGCCATGGAAAATGATCGTAACACCGTTTCCTGTCAGTGTAGCGCGGCGGCGGACAACCAATGGTGCATCCACGATGTGATAGATGCCCGGCTTGAACTCCACATGTCCTTCAAAAATGTCTAGGCCGTTATATGTGCCCGGTGTGTAGGTGTGTGTAACGGAGGTTTCATACGCATCATCTCGGTAGAGTTCTGGATCTACGTTGTCGAAGTCACCATTGATTTGCAGTAACTCCTCAAGTGTCATGCCTCTGGCCGGCCCAATGGAAAAATTTCCCGATTGGTCAGTAAAGCCCATCGCCGCAGACACTTGATTGGCGGCTGCAACCGTATCATTTTGGGACGCGCCTGTTCTGGCAGCTGTTCGTTCGATTATGCGCGATGCGAACGCTGCGGCGTCTCGAAGTTCCTGGCTATTAGCTTCGAAAGCGAAGTCACCTGAATCTCTTGCCGTGCTCGGTGAAGGAGGAACCCAGTCGGCGAGGGGGTCGGGTATAGCGTCGCAAAATTCACTCGGTAGAGGGCTAACGCTAGCACCGCCCGAAACAGGCGCTTGACCCGCAGAGCAAAGTCCCGTTGTGGAAATGCGTCCGCCGCTCAGGTCCATGGACGTGCTGGCGCTTGAATTGGTCCAGATCACACAATTCTCGGCTTTGACGGTCACATTACCTGAGGTTTCAAGCCCCGTTCCACTGGTGTTCAGCCCAAGTATGCAAAGCGGAAAGCCCCATGTGGCTTCCGCTGCGGCGCTGCGCGTAATTTCAATAGACGAGGACCGTCCAGCGATTTTGGCCATCGCGTTGACCGGCTCAAACGTCATTTCAATGTCGATGCGTGTGTGTTGCCCGTAAGCGTCTTCGGTGACAGCGGCGACATTCATCAGCGTTAGAGCATAGTCGGAATTCTCCTCTGCCATGGCAGCGGCAACCCGTTCGGCCTCTTGCAATCGATCATCTGCTTTTGGAGATGCCGTGTTGATAAAGGCTGTAGCGCCTGCCACGGCTGCAGAATCGGCTGAGAGTTGAAGGTTTGAAGCAGACCGACTGTCCATACCCAGCGCAATCGCTGAGCCGACCAGAGCGACCATCGCGGCAAAGGACAAAACAAAAACGGGCATCGTTGACCCAGATTCATTTGAACGAAAACTCACACAACACCCCATCGTCATGGGCTATTCAGTGCCCAGAGGTATTTTCTAGTCTAGAAGCTTTGAGATTTCTTTCCGTTAGATCGTCAAATTTGGCAGACCGACGTTAACCAATCGGCGACACTATTGGATCAAGCGCGCGGTGCGTTGCGGTTTAATTTTGACCGGCACGTCCGTTTGCGTGGTGTCGAACTCGATTTTCAACTGGCCTTGATCGTTGAGTTCCACCGCATCGGCCACAATTTGCAGCAAGGGTGAGGCTTGCTCGCCCGCGCCTTCGCCCGTGATGGATAGCAATTGACGGGGCAGGTAGACCGTGCCGATGGCGGACACGCGGCCTTTCCCTGTCAGGCGTGACCGCAGGCGTTCATTGCTACCTGTGCTCTCATAGCGATCTTCTGCCAGCGCGAAGCCGGCGGTGACACCTTCCTCTGGCGCGGTCAGGTTCAGCCGCGCTTCGTCAAGCACGTTCATTGTTGCTTTCGGCCCGTGCAGGATGATCGTAACACCTTCGCCGGTGAGCGTGGCGCGGCGGCGGACCACCAACGGCGCATCGACAATGTGATAGACACCAGGCTGCATTCTGATGTGGCCGCGATGAATATCGAGACCTTCATATGTGCCAGGCGCGAGGGTCAGTGTGGCCGCGGTCGCGTAATTGTCGTCTGCGTAAAGTTCAGGATCAACATTATCCACAAGGCCCAATAGTTGCGCCACTTCAGCCAAGCTAAGCACATAGCCGCCGGGCCCGACGAGCCCGCCTTGCAATCCGCCAGCGCCGCCCCCTCCGCCGCCACCTGCTTCAATGGTGCGAACCGCTTCCAGTAGGCCGCCGGGGCCAACTTGACCCATCATGTCTTCTGCGTTGTCACCGCCGCCAACCATAGGGCCAAGCGCGTCGATGAGGGCCTCGTTCAGCACTTCTAGGTCGCTTGGCGACATCATTTCAATTTCACCCGGTGTTGCAGACGGGCTGCCGGGAGCGGGCGGCACCCAGTCTTCCAACGGATCAGGGATTGCATCGCAATGTTCGACAGGTCGCGGATTGGCTTGCGTGCCGCCTGTAACGGGCGCACGGCCAGCGGCGCATAGGCCATTCGTAGTGACATCACCGCCAGCCAGACGCATGGAATTATTTGCTCTTGAGTTCGTCCAAAGCACGCAGTTTTCGGCAACAACTTCGACATTGCCCTCAGTGCTCAGCCCGGTGTCGTTGCGATTGAGCCCCAGAATACACAAGGGAAACCCCCACGTCGCGATCGCCGCTGCCGTCCGTGAAATTTCAACATTGCTGGATCGTCCCGCAACTTTGGCCATGGAATTGACGGGTTCAAACTTCAGTTCGATATCAATGCGGGTGTGCTGGCCATAGGGGTCTTCTGTGACGGCGCCGACGCTAAGTGTGGTCAGCGCATAGTCAGCGTTTTCAGTCGCCATGGCGGTTGCGACGCGCTGGGCTTCGTCCAGACGGTCCTGTGCTTTAGGTGAATGTCCTGTGATAAATGCCGTCGCGCCAGAAATGGCAGCGGTGTCGGCGGAGACTTGCAGATTGCCAGCAGAGCGGCTGTCCATGCCGAGTGCGATTGCGGCGCCCACCAGTGACACAACAGCCGCCAACGTCATCACAAAGACCGGCAATGTCGACCCTGATTCATCCGTGCAATAGCGCATAAGTCATCCCTCACTTGCCGTGGCATGCCACCGCGTATGAGGACCGGAATATCAGATTATGGTTGCTGCGCTGTTGAATCGATTGATGAAATTCAATCAATCGCCTTTAGCTGGCCGTGCCAAGCACCGCATCGGCCACAAACGGGTTGTCCATCCGCTCCTGGCCAAAGGTCGACATTGGCCCATGGCCGGGCACAAATCGCATTTGCTTGCCTAGGGGCCAAAGCTTTGCGGTGATCGAGTCGATCAATTGCTGATGATTGCCCTTTGGAAAGTCTGTCCGGCCGATCGACCCGCGAAAAATGACGTCGCCCACAAATGCCAGCTGGCCTTCCTCAGAATAAATCACGACATGGCCCGGCGTGTGCCCCGGCGTGTGCACAACGCCAAATTTCAAGCCGGCCAGTTCCAATTCGTCGCCGTCATTCAAATAGCGCGTCGGAATGACGTTCTTGCCGTCCGCTATGCCGTATTTTGCGCCCTGCGCTTCAATATCGTCCAGCAACCACTGATCATCCTCATGCGGGCCGATGATCGGACACCCGGTCCGCTCAGAGACAGCCGTTGCAGCGCCAGCATGGTCCAAATGGCCATGGGTCAGCCACACGGCGACAATCTTCACGCCAAACTCGTCTGCCGCCCCCATCAGCCGGTCGATCTCTCCGCCGGGATCAATAAACACGCCCTCCAGCGTTTCGGTCGACCAGATCATCGACGTGTTTTGTTGTAGGGGGGTGACCGGAATGATCCGGATTTCCATCTTCGGCTTGGTCTGTGTCTCAGTCATGCGACCTAGATAGGCCGCAATCCCCGGTTCGTGAAGACACATTGACAACATTCAAGCGCTTCCCCCCGCGCGAACTGTCGGCTAACACTGCCTAAACTGAAGAGTTCCAGGAGGACGCTGTCCATGCGTATGCCACAACAAAGATCTCGCGGTCGCCGCGGCATGGGCTTGCCCGGCGGGCGGTTCGGCATCATCATCATCGGCCTGGTGGGCTTGTTCTTCTATTGGCAAATGAACCAAAAAGAAGTGCCTTTTGCGCCGGGCGCCAAGCAGATGAACACGCTGTCGATTGAGCAGGAAATCAAGCTGGGACAGCAATCCTACATGCAAATCCTGCAATCGGAGCAGCAACAGGGCAACCGCGTTATCTGTCCAAATGGGCAGTGTGAAACAAACACCGACGCACAGCTGGCGCAAACCGTGAATGAAATCGGGGCCCGTCTGGAGAAGGCAGCGCTCGAACTGGAACAGGAATACATCGACAAGGGCTTTGATATCCCGCGCGTCGTGGAAGAGTTTGATTGGACGTATTACGTCGTCCAGTCTGATACGCCGAACGCGTTCTGCCTGCCGGGCGGCTATGTGGCGGTCTATACGGGCATTCTGGATGTCACCGGAAACGCCGATGGCCGCGTCACCATGGATGACATTGCAGACGTGGATAAGCTGGCCGTCGTCATGGGCCATGAAATCGGCCACGCCCTTGCCCACCACGGCGCCGCGCGGATGAGCACGCAAAAGATGGTGCAGATGGGCCAGATGGCGGTTGGCCTCGGCCTTGGTGATATGGGCGCCGCTCAGCAACAAGCCGTGATGAAAGCCTTCGGCATGGCGGCTCAAGGCGGCTTGATGAAGTTCTCTCGTGAGCATGAAACCCAGGCCGACAAGATCGGTCTCGATCTGCTGGTGCGGGCCTGTTACGACCCGCGCGAAGCGCCAGAACTATGGGAACGCATGGGCCAAATCGGCGGCGGCAAAAAACCCCCGGAGTGGATGTCCACCCACCCGGCCTCAGCCACCCGCGCCGAGAACTTCCGCAAATGGATGCCAGAAGCCATTGCCGAATACGAACGCCGCTGCGGCCAGCTGCGATAACCCTACGGCGCAAGCAAATTCACCTATGACGGGCCAAGCCACCGACGTCGCAAATGATCCGCTGAATGC
>CAZXVJ010000021.1:0-4042 GCA_964644385.1 uncultured Hyphomonas sp.
GGGTATTCCGCGCTCGTCGCGATCGCGCCCCACCCCGACACGGGTGAGCATCGCCTCGTTGACCTCCTCACATTGGTTGCCTCGCTGGGCTTTGCCGTTTGGCTGATCCTGTTCTCCACGCGGCGCAAATCTAGCATCGCGCGAATACTACTCGTCGCGCTAGCTGCCGTGATGATCGCCGCGGCGCTGATGGGCTACACCGCGCTGAACCGCCTGCTCATTCAGCGCATTGCCTACTTCTCCATCTTCCTGTGCGGGCTCTATCTTGTGCGTGAGTTCCTGCGAGACTGGGCCTCACTCGCTGTAGAGCGCATTGTATTTGGTGAAACACGGCTAGATGAGAAAGGCACTGACGACGCTGTTACCTTCTGGACCCAAGCGGCCGTGGACGGCCTGCTTATATTCTTCGCCACGCCTGTCGCGCTGTCATTGGCCGGAGTGGAATGGACAGAAATATCCTCCATTTTCCGCGCCACCCTGAACGGCTTCAGCATCGGCTCATTTACGATTTCACCGCTAAAAATGCTATACGCCCTGCTGGTGATTGTGGCTGTTCTGGTTGGAACACGCTTGATCCAGCGCCTGCTCGACAGCCGCATCCTGCCTATGGCGGGCGTCAATCAGGGCCTGCGCCACTCCTTCCGCACGCTCGCAGGCTATGCCGGGCTTGTGGTCGCCTTCTTTGCGGGCGTCAGTACGCTTGGCTTTGATCTTTCCAGCCTCACCATCATTGCTGGTGCCTTATCTGTCGGTATCGGTTTTGGCCTGCAATCCATCGTCAACAATTTCGTCTCAGGTCTCATCTTGCTGCTAGAGCGCCCAATCAAGATTGGCGACTGGGTCGTTACCAACTCCGGTGAGGGGCGCGTGCAACGCATCAATGTTCGCTCCACAGAAATTGAGACATTCGATAAATGCTCGATCATCGTTCCAAACTCAGAGTTGATCAGCTCCACGGTGCAGAACTGGACATATAAAGACCGCGCCGCGCGAATTAAGATTGCCGTTGGCGTCTCCTATGACACAGACCCCAACCACGCCAGAGACGTCTTGCTCACCGCCCTGGAAGACGTACCGGAAGTCCTGAAATACCCAGAGCCTTATGTTTATTTCGCCAATTTCGGAGACAGCTCGCTTGATCTTGAATTGCGGGCTTTCGTACGTGACGCTGACCGCCTCATCCGCCTTCGCAGCGAGCTGCGTTACAAGGTCTTCGACGTGCTCAAAAAGGCTGGCATTGAAATCCCGTTCCCGCAGCGCGACTTGAATGTCAAATCTGTATCAGCTCTCTCCGCCGCCCTGATTACGAACGAATCTGAGCCGCCCGCAAGGCGCGACGATCCAGCAAAATCGACCTATAAAGATGGCACCGACGCTGTAAATATAGAGATCGACGGCGACGCAGACTAGTCGGTCAGTTTGGCCGCCAACTGGTCCATATATTTCGCCAACGTCACGTCTTTTTGCGACACGCCGTCTACATCATGCGTGGTCAGTACAACCTCAACCCGGTTGTAAACATTGAACCATTCCGGGTGATGGTCCATCTGCTCAGCTTTCAGCGCCGCGCCAGACATGAACGCCCAAGCGGTTTTGAAATCCGCAAATTTGTAGGTCTTTTCAATCGCGTCGCGATCGCCCTCAATGGCGATCCATCCCGTCAATTTAGATAGGGCGACCGCGGCGCCAATCTTCTCGCTCATGGCTTAATCCTCTGCCTCATCATCCAATACAAAGTACACCCAGCGTCCATCTTCCGCGATGGCCGTGCGCATCCCCGGATAGCCACCGCCGGCGCGTACTTTCTCGATGCCCTCTTCACCCACCAGTTCCAAGAGATGTTTGCGGTCTTGAAACGTCAGCTTTTCAGGAATCAAATCTGCCGGGTCACGCGCCGCTAAATCTGGCCAGACATACCAACGCTCACCGTCAATCACGCGAATGCCAACCGGTTCATCAAACAGTCCGCGCAGCTTCAAATTGGGGTCAACGCCAATGCGGCGCATCAAATCCCAATAGGTGCGATGCGCTTCGTCGCCAAAGTTTGAAACAAACAGCTCATTTTTTTGCGCGATGCGCGTCAGTCCGTTCAGCGACCCTGCCTTGGCATGGCGTATCAACTGGGCCTTTGTGTCCTCCACCGCGTCTGGCAGCAGCGGCTCTGTTGCCTCTTGCGGCGCTTGGGTCAGCGTTTTTTCCGGCACAGGGCGCGTTTCCGCCTCGCTGCCGCGCATACACCCGCTCAGCCCAATCAGACCCGCCAGAAGAAGAAAGCTCAGCCGCATTAGGCCGGAAAATCATATCCGGTCGCCGCCGACAGATCGGCCAGCAATTGATCTTCATTCAACACTTTGATCGTCGTCATGCCCATCGCTCGCGCTGGTTTCAAGTTGATCCCTAGATCATCCAGATAAACGCATTTTTCCGGCGATACTTCCAGCGTTTCACACATAAGCTGATAGATTTTGGGGTCCGGCTTGCGCAGCCCCACCTTGCTGCTTTCGATCACGTGCTCGAACAGGCCCAGCACCTCAGACACGGCTTTGGCTTTGTCTGCATCGCGGGTCATGCCCGCACCCTTGCCCACTTTTGCATTATTGGTGATGCAGGCCACTCTGGCTCTCGACTTACAAACCTTCAACGCGTCCACCACGCGTGAACGGATCGCGCCCGATAAAAGTGCCAGTACATCTTTGCCCGGCACATCATGGCCCTTCGCAATGGCTTCTTCGCGAAACAATGCGTCAAATCCGTCAGCATCTACCTCGCTGCGCTCCAGCTTGGCCCAGGCATTATCGTGGATATTCACCGCGTTGACCGAGCGGATGAAATCCTCCGGCAAGCCCCGTTCAGCCTCATAGGCTCTAAACGCATCGAATGGCGAGGTCGTAATCACCCCGCCAAAATCCCAAATCACTGCTTCAATCTCTTTTGTCATAGCCAGCAGGTGTAGCCCGCCTACCGCCCGCGATCAAACCTTGAACATTGCGGCGCGCTAACTAGGGTGGCTGGCACAAAGGTCACACACACAAAGCGACGGAGACAAGTTAAATGGGCGCACTCGATGGAAAGACAATCCTCGTCACCGGCGGCGGCAATGGGATCGGTAAGGAGACTGCTCTTTTGGCAGCTCAGCAAGGTGCAAACGTCGTTGTCAACGATTTGGGCGGCGGCCTAACAGGCGGTGATGAAGGCTCAGCTGGCCCGGCGGAAGAGGTCGCAGCTGAAATCCGCAAAGCGGGCGGCAACGCCGTTTCCAACTCAGACAGCGTCACCGACTACGCCGCCGTCCAAGGCATGATCGAGCAGGCGATGGACACCTATGGCCAGCTTGATTCCATCATCAATCCCGCTGGTATCCTGCGTGATGGCATGTTCCACAAAATGAGTGAGGGCGACTGGGATAGCGTCATCGATGTTCACCTGCGCGGCAGTTTCAATGTCGCCCGCGCATCGGTCGAATATTTCCGGGAACGCGAGGCGGGCAACTACGTCTTGTTCACCTCTACCTCTGGCCTCATCGGTAATATCGGACAAGCCAATTACGCCGCCGCTAAAATGGGCATTGTCGGCCTGTCGCGCATCCTCGCCATGGAAGGCGGCCGCAAGAATATCCGTTCCAACGTCATCGCGCCGTTTGCCTTCACACGCATGATCGCCTCCATCCCTGTGAAAGACGAAGCGGGCGCAGAGCGCGTCGAGCGTATGCGCCAGGGCATGCGCTCAGATCAGGTCGCAACCTTCGCCCTCGCCCTCTGCGCAGACGGCGCCAAAGACACCAGCGGCCAAATCTTCTCCGTGCGCGGCAATGAGATCGTCTTGTTCAACCAGCCTCGCCCCGTCAAATCTGTCTCCCGCCTCGAAGGCTGGAGCATTGACGACATCCTCGGCCAATGCCTCCCCGCCATGCAAAACGACTACACCGACCTCGGCGCAACAACGTCGGTCTTCCCCTACGAACCGATCTAATCCCAAGGGCAAATCCAACGCCGAGGATATGGACACGATATGGACGGGATACAGACAGGATATGGACAGGATA
>CAZXVJ010000021.1:4142-51341 GCA_964644385.1 uncultured Hyphomonas sp.
CGCCGAGGATATGGACACGATATGGACGGGATACAGACAGGATATGGACAGGATACAGACACCAAAACGGCGCTGAACCCCGCAGACGTCTAAGGCCCCGGAGGCTCCCGTTTGAACAGGATTGTTGGCCCATCACCATCCGGTTCAGGCTCGGTCTCAGGTTCACTTTCCGGCGCAGGTTCAGCAGGGTCCACAGTCATTGTTTCAGGTTCTGGCGACACGTCTGTCTGAGGCGCAGGCTCAAAACTGCGCTCTGCCTCGTCCAAAAACGCGTCTAGCGCGTCCGTCGCCTCAGCATCCGGGGACGGCATCGGCTGCAATATCGGCTCTTCTGTAGCAGGTAATGCAGGCGGAGCCCCCTCGACGGCCTCCTCCTCTGGCAAGTCCGGCAGATCTGGCATCGGCGTTGACGGGACAGCGTCTGGCTCAATCGCAGGGGTCTCTGGCTCAGTCACAACCGGGGGTTTGGTCTTTGGTTTCGCCGGCGCTTTTTGCGCCACCGGCTTCGGAACCTTGCCTCCCCACACACACGCATCCAGCTTTTCGCCCGCCACCACCCGCATACGGGCCTGCAGCGTTCCGGCCCGCTTCGTCACATACGGCCCCGGCGGATCGACCCGCCATTTGTTCGGGCTCGGCAACACCGCCGCCAGCAGCGCGGCCTCGCGTTCTGTAAGATCGGCTGCAGATTTGCCAAACCGCGCCTGCGCTGCGGCCTCTGCGCCAAACAGTCCATCACCCCATTCCGCCACGTTCAAATACACTTCCATCACCCGGCGTTTACCCCACACAAAATCCACCACCGTCGCCATCCATGCATCGCCCGCCTTGCGGGCAAATCCGCCGCCATTCCAAAAGAAAACATTCTTCGCCGTCTGCTGCGTAATCGTAGAGGCGCCGCGCAACCCCTTGCCTGCCTTATGCTCATCCAGCGCCTTGCGGATCGCCTCTGTATCCACCCCGCGATGCTGGCAAAACCGCGTATCCTCCGCTGCAATCACGGCCCGCACCAGATGCGGTGAAATGTCTTTCAACGCCGTCATATCGCGCCGCACCTCTTGGCCCGACAGCCCTCGCTGCATCATTAGAATTGTGCCCGGCACCGGCATAAATTTGAGCAAAAGCGCATAGATGTGGAGCGCAATGAACACACCGATCAACGCCTTAAACAGCGTCTTCAATATCCGCTTAATCGGCCACCGCTCTCTGAGGCTTACCATATCAACCATCAGGCCTGCTCCCATTCTTGGATGACGTTCGGATCAACTTCGCTGCGCGCGCGGATGCCTTTCTGCGCCTCAAACGCTGCTCGGTCCAGCTTCGACAACGCCCAAATCGCCGCGCCGCGGACCACACCGCTCGTGTCTTCCAGCAAAGGCAAAAGCGCCTCAACCAGCTGCGCATCACCAGAGTTCCCAATCGCAATACACACATTTCTGACAAACCGGTCCCGCCCGATCCGCTTCACAGGCGACCCCGAAAAAACCTCCCGAAACGTTGCATCATCCAGCGCCGCCAACGCGTCCAATTCCGGCAAACGAAGCTCCGCCCGAGCAAAAAATGCGACTTCCTTCGCTGCGGCCGCAAACTTGTTCCACGGGCACACCGCCAAACAGTCATCGCAACCATAAATCCGATTGCCCATCGCCTCGCGGAACTCCAATGGAATTTGCGATTTCAGCTCAATTGTAAGGTATGAAATGCACCGACGGGCATCCAGCTTATACGGCGATGGAAACGCCTTGGTGGGGCAGATATCCAGACAATTGGTACAGCTGCCACAATGGTCTTCACCGGGGGCATCGGGCTGAAGCTGCGCAGTTGTCAGCATCACCCCCAAAAAGAACCAGTTCCCTAGCTCCCGACTAACAAGATTGGTGTGCTTTCCCTGCCAGCCCAGCCCAGCCTTCTCCGCCAGCGGCTTCTCCATCAGCGGCGCGGTATCGACGAACACTTTCACGTCTTGCCCGCTATGCTCTGCAAAGCGGCGCGCGAGCTGTTTCAGCCGCTTTTTCAGTATGTCGTGATAGTCCTTGCCGCGCGCATACACGCTGATATTGCCATGCCCGGAATGCTCAAGCGTCTCCATTGGATCATGGTCAGGACCATAATTCAGTGCAACAACGACCGCAGATCGGGCCTCAGGCCACATGCTCGTTGGCGTCTTGCGCCGCTCCAGCGTCTCCTCCATCCACGCCATCTCACCTTGCCAGCCGGCCTCAACGAAATCCTCCAACCGCGTCGACGCTGCCCAGGCCTCATCGGCCCGCGCAATCGCACACGCGTCAAAGCCAAGCAATGTCGCTTCTTGCTGCAAAAACGCTTCCAGTGTCATATCGATCACCCAGCCATTGCGGCTAGAAATCCAGATCCGCGTAATGCTGGGCCGGGCGCACCGCATCTAGTCGATCCGCAAGCAGACCGCGAAAACTCGGGCGTGATTTCATCCGGCCATACCAAAGCTTCAGGTCCGGCACGGCGTCCCATTCTACATCGCCAAAATAATCATACGCTGACAAATGCGCCGCCGCGCACAAATCGGCCAGACTCATCTGCCGCCCCGCCAAATGGCCGCGCATTTCCGCCAAAGCATTCAGGAACGTTAACTGACCTCGCAGCGCGTGAGCGCCTGCGCGAAGCGCCGCTGAGTCAGGCTGCCGGTCCCTGCGCACCCATTGCGATATGCGCTCTGCCAGCAAGCTCTCATTGACCTCCGCGAGCGCGCCCTCAATGCGGGCCCATACGCGCCGAGCCTCCGCCCGGTCTGCGCGTCCCGCCAGCAACAGGCGCGGCGATGGGCAGCTCTCTTCAAGGTGCTCGCAAATGGAATGGGTCCCACAAGCGACCACGCGCCCCTCAGGGCCTTGTTCGACGAGAGCCGGAAGGCTCGCCCCCGGTAAAAGGTTGGTCACATCACGATGCGGCGCCCAAACAGGCGATTCAATCATGTCTGCCGCCTCGCCCTTCTCCGCAAGGACAAGACGAACCATCCGGCCTGCCGGATCCAGTGCCCAATGATATAGCCGTTTCATACGCCTCTAGTCATATCAGGGTTCGGGGCGCTGCCTAGTTCAATTGACACGCACAGGCTTTGCGCCCGCTAGCCATTCGTGGTTCAACCCACAACATTGATTATCCGCCCGATTGGGAGCAAGCCTAATGACACGCCTATCTAAACTGCCCACCTTCCTTGCCGCCGCCAGCATTCTGGCCCTCAGCGCTTGCGGCGGATCGACGCCCAAAGCCGATGCCAACCCGTCGACAGAATCAGCTGAAAAATCAGTGGATACAGCCGACAAAACAGGACCAGTCATTCAGGCGGATGCCCCCGCCGGTCAACTGCCAACGGGCGTGACACCCACAGCCTATCAACTCGATCTGGTCACTGATCCAGCTGAGCCCGGCTTTTCAGGCACGGTCAGAATTGATGTTACTTTAGATCAAGCGCATCAACGCATTTGGTTGCATGCGTTGGAACAAACGGTCTCAAACGCGAAAGCCATTTTGGAAGATGGCACCGAAATAACGGCAACGTTCACAGGCGATCAGGCGGATGGCGGCGTGTCCCGGCTCGATTTTGAAACGCCTGTGCCCGCAGGTTCTGCAAAGCTCGTACTCGACTATACGGCGCCCTATAATCTGGGCCTGGCAGGTCTCTATAAGGTCGAGCAAGGCGGGAAACCCTATCTGGCGACCCAGATGGAGCCCATCGATGCCCGCCGTATGATGCCAAGTTTTGATGAGCCCCGTTTCAAGACCCCGTGGTCGATTAACGTCACTGCGCCGAAGGGGCTTCAAGTCGTTTCCAATGGTGCGAGTGCCGGGGCCGTCGAGAATGAAGATGGCACTCAAACCCATCGCTTCAACACGACCCGGCCCATCCAATCCTACCTCGTGGCGTTGGTGGTCGGCCCCTATGATAAGCGCAATGGCGCTGCCATTCGCAGCAATGCGCTGAGACCCGCCCCGATCGACCTGCGCGGCTTTGCACCAGCGGGGAAAGGCGACAAGCTCGACGCTGCGCTCAAAGCCACAGACGATATGCTGCTCTGGCAGGAAGAATACTTCGATTATCCCTACCCTTACGGCAAACTCGATATCATCGCTGCACCCGACTTTGCGTATGGCGCAATGGAAAACGCCGGCGCGATTATCTATCGCGAAAGTGCGCTTTTGATTGATGAGAAAACCAGCATGGGTCGCCAACGCGGCATCTTTACGATTCACGCGCATGAGCTTGGTCACCAATGGTTCGGAAATCTGGTCACGCCAAAATGGTGGGATGATATTTGGCTGAATGAGGCGTTTGCGACCTGGATCAGCTACAAAACCATGCATGATTTTGACCCGGATGGCGGCTGGGAACGTGCGGCCACAAAGGCAGGCCTTGGCGCGATGTCATCCGACAGCCTCATCAATGCCCGGCAAATCCGCAATCCCATTGAGCGCAATGGCGACATCATGGACGGCTTTGACGCCATTACGTATCGCAAAGGCGGTCATGTCCTATCCATGTTTGAAAGCTATCTCGGCGAGGACGAGTTTCGCGATGGTATGCGCCTGCATATGCGGCGATTTGAAGACGGCGTCGCCGACGTAGACGACTTCATGCAAAGCCTTGCCGACGGCTCGAAACAACCCGACGTGGTCGATAGTTTCAAGTCCTTCATCTTCCAGCCCGGCATCCCAATGCTTGACGTCCAAGTGACGTGCGCACCAGATGCGGGACAAATCAATATCACCCAAAGCCGCTATGCACCGCTTGGGTCTAAGATCGATTCAGCCGCGTCGACTTGGCAAGTGCCGTTCGCCGCGACAGTTGGCGGCTCCACCGACCAGAGCAACCTACGCCAGATGCTCAAGGACGCGGAAACAAAGATTCCTCTTGATGGCGACTGTCCTGAATGGGTCATGCCCAACGCGGATGGTGCCGGATATTGGCGGTTTTCAACCGGGTCTGACAATTGGAAAGCACTGGCGGATAATTTTGACACGTTGAGCCCCGGAGAGCAGATCACATTTGCCGACAGTTTGATGGCGGGTTTTAATGCTGGAACCGTGAGCGCAGCCGACTTGTTGTCTGGCTTAAAAGCAACAAGCACGGGCGAATGGGACGCCGTCTCTGAGCCACTCGGTAACCTTGCCGGCCTTTATGAAATGCTGCCCGAAAGCGATCGACCCGCTATGAGTGAATGGTTGCAGTCGACCTATGGACCAGTCTTCTCTGCGCTAGAAAACACCCCAAACAATGAGCGCTCCATTGGTGACAATTTGCTGCGCAATAGCCTGTACAGCTTGTTGGTGCAGTATGGCGATCTACCCGACGATAAAGCGGTACTGGCTTTGGCTGCTGAGTCTTACATAGGCCTTAACGCTGAGCCTGACGCAACCGCGCTCTCGCCCGACGAGCTGCCGCTCGCCCTATCTATCCGCACGCAACAGGGCGGCGCAGACTTTTATGACGCGGCCATGGCGTATGCCAATACGACCACCAATCAACGCGAAAAGCGAACCGTGATTAACACGCTCGCCAATAGCGGAGACGCCCGCATCGTCGCAGACGTGATGAAAGCTGTTCAAGGCGGTAGCTTCTCTGGGAATGATGCGTATGGCGTTATGTTCAGCGCAATGTCAAACGCGGACCAGCGCGCAACCGCTTGGCCAATTTTCAAAGCGAGCTTCGACAATGTCGTCTCAAACCTTCCCGAAATCCGAAAGCCTCAAATGGCGCGCGTCGTGGGCACATTTTGCACCGCCGAACAAGCGAGTGCCGCGGCTGAGTTTTTCGAGTCAAAAGCTGGCGCTATTCCCGGATATGAGCGCTCATTGGCGCAAGGCCTCGAGCGCGCCTCTCTTTGCGCGGCTCAAAAGGCGGCCAAATCCTCAGAGCTCGCCGCCGCCTTAGCGGCTGACTAGCTAGCGAAAATGCCTAAACCCCAGCTAGCTTCATGCCTCCTATGGATGATCGCAGCGTGCGCGACGGCCTACCCGCCGCCGGGTGAAACTACTGCGGGGCAAACGCAAGCTCATCGTGCCTTTCTGGTTCTGAAAAATGATCTCAACAATGCGAGTTCTGACGCAGAGCTACTCGATTTCGTCGAGGCCTTTCACACAGCCATGTTCAGCGACATGCCGTTCAAACCTGATGCCAGATATGAGCAACTCCAAGAACTAACGGAGTACGCGACAGACCCCTCTAATCAGAGAATACAAATATTGGCGGCCATTGAAGAGGCCGTCGATCGAGAAATACGATCTGGCAAAATCATAGAGCAGTGGTCAGACACGGTTGAAACTGAAGATGCGCCGCTAAGACCCTACACACATTTTGGCCGTCTCGCGCTCATCCGCGACACAGCCAATGGTTTCGAATGTTTCGACATGGCCGAGCATGTTTTTGTTCCGATTACCGACGTGCAGAAAGCATCCATTGACGAAAATATGGTGTCGGCCTCAGACCTTACACCCAACCGCCTTCCTGCGGGATGGCCCTGTCAGTTTGACCGCGTTGCCGACTAATTCTCCATAAACTGACGAACGGCATCAGCAGACAGCGCGAACCGAGCGAAAGACCAGTTTCGATCACGTCCCAAATTGGTCAGCGTCGCCATCAACTGCCTCCGCTGCGGGCCGCGCGATGCCAGCCAAGCCTCTGCGCCGCCTGCTTTCAAGGCATCTTCAGTTTCATAGGCCTGCTGGCGCACAAGGTCTGCCATCAGACGCCGCGCGGCAATCCGGTCCCAATATCCCGCTTTGACCAGCCCCTGCCGGGCACTGGCCCGCAATCGGTCCAAACGCAAAGCATCCCCCAGTGCATAGAAACAACGCCCAGCATCCTCTACGGACGTGCTGGTTTTTTCGGCAACATCGACGACGCTCAAACCTTCCACAAATGCACCCATGGCGGAGGCCCAACGTGCAAGCGCGTCCGGAGCGCCGCGTTTTGCAAACGCCCGGGTACTGCGCTCAATGCGCGCGGCGCCAAAAGATCCATGCACATCCGAAAGAGTCGTTTTGAACATGGCCAATGGCCCATTCATCCGCGTGACCGTCTCGGCTACGCTTAAACTTGGCATGCTGCGGACAAACCACGCCGCCGCCTCAATCATTGCACTGGTCGCTGTGAGCCGAAGATCGGTTTGTAAGTCTGCGTGAACTTGATTGTCGAGTGCATCAACCTGATTGCAGAAGTCATCGAAGCTAAGCACGGCACGTGACGCCTCTAGTCCGCGTGTTACGGCAACGACGTCTGCGCCCGTCAGCTCCCGAAGCCTCAAGATCGCCGATGGTCCCGCCATGTCCAAAGTGCGATTGGCGACGACTGTCGCTATGATTTCTCGCTTGAGTCTATGGCCGTCTATGGCGGTGTCATATTGATCAATCGGGCTTGGGAAATACCCCTTTGAGACCGCTTCGAAATGCGGATCATCCGGCATCGAAGACGCAACGAGATCATCAAACAAGACGATCTTTGACCAAGCTAGCAATACAGCCAATTCTGGCCGTGTCAGGAACTGCCCTTTCTCACCGCGTTCTTTGAACTCAGCAACATTGGGCAATCCCTCCAGTGGCCGATTCAGAACACCCCGCGCCTCCAGAGACGTCATGACACGGCCCAAGGCTTCATGATCTGTTTTTGCCGATGCTTCGGCCAGCGTTAGCGCACCGGTTTGGTCATAATTGTGCGCTAATACGTGGGCGGCCACGTCATCCGTCATCTTCGCTAGCAGAGCATTTCGATCTTTGGCTTCCAGCTTTTTCAACCGAATAGCCTCTGCCGCCAGGATCTTGATATTCACCTCATGGTCAGAACTGTCGACGCCAGCCGAGTTATCAATCGCATCTGTGTTGATACGTCCGCCTCGCAGAGCAAATTCGATCCGTCCGGCTTGTGTCATGCCAAGATTAGCCCCCTCGCCAATCACTTTGACTTTCAATTCCTTGCCATCAACGCGCAGCGCATCGCTCGACCGATCGCCAGCCGCCGCATGGGTTTCGTTTGACGCTTTGACGTAGGTTCCGATGCCCCCAAACCACAATAATTCCGCTTCTGCTTTCAATAGCGCATGGATCAGTTCATCGGGGGCGACCGCGTCCTTAGACAATCCCGTCATTTCTTTTATCTCAGGCGTGAGCGGTATCGACTTAGCGGAGCGCTCAAATACCCCGCCGCCCTTCGACATTAGCTTGGCGTTGTAATCCGCCCAGGAAGAGCGCGGCAAATCAAACATACGCTTGCGCTCTGCCCAAGACGCCTCGACGTCCTGAGGGTCAGGGTCGATAAATATGTGCATGTGATTGAACGCCGCCAAGAGCCGAATTTGCTTAGACAACAACATGCCATTGCCGAACACATCCCCGCTCATATCGCCCACGCCGATGACGGTGAAGGGTTCGGACTGAATGTCTTTTCCGATCTCACGGAAATGGCGCTTCACCGCCTCCCACGCGCCGCGCGCGGTGATGCCCATCTTCTTATGGTCATAGCCAACCGAGCCGCCGGATGCGAACGCGTCGCCAAGCCAGAACCCATGCGCCTCACTAATGGCATTTGCTGTATCAGAGAACGTCGCAGTGCCCTTATCGGCCGCAACAACCAGATAAGGGTCTTCCCCGTCCCAGATCACCGTGTTGTCCGGGTGAACGACGTCACTGCCGTCCAAATTATCGGTAAGCCCCAGCAAGGCCGTGATAAATTCCTTATAGGCATCTGTGCCGGCCTTCAGCCAGGCGTCCCGGTCGCCGCGCAGAGGGAGCTGTTTAGGAAAGAAGCCGCCCTTTGACCCGACTGGCACAATCACCGCATTTTTGACCTGCTGAGCCTTCACCAAACCCAGCACTTCGGTGCGATAGTCAGCGGCTCGGTCAGACCAACGCAGCCCACCACGCGCCACCGGCCCGAACCGCAGATGAACACCGTCCACCGTGGGGCTGGAAGTGAAAATCTCGCGAAACGGCTTGGGATCCGGCAGATCTTCCAATTCGCGGCTCGCCACCTTGAAACTGATAAACGGACGCGGCGCGCCACCCGCGCTCAACTGGTAAAAGTTTGTGCGCTGGATCGCACAAATAAGTTGAGCCGTGCGGCGCAAGACTTGATCGTCCACAATGCTGTCAACGTCTCCAAGCGCCGTCTCAATGTTCGCGCGCATCTCAGTCGATTGCGCCGTTCGCGCCTTCAAATCCTGATCATTGGAGGGATCCATCCGCGCCGCAAACAGCTCTACCAATTGGCGCGTAATGCCAGGAAACCGCAAGAAGGCCTGCGCTTGCTCTTCCTGTGGCTGATCCATACCGCTCTGGCGGCGATAGGCCGACAAAGCCCGCAATAGCGCAGCCTCGCGCCAATCGAGCCCGGCGGAGAGCACCAACCCATTGAACTTGTCATTGTCGGCCAAGCCGCGCCAAACGGCCACAAACGCATTCTCAAATGCATCTGCAATGGCATCAACATCCAGCGGTGTCCCGTCCGCCATTTCCATTTTCAGCGAGTGAACCCAATAGACGTCAGGCGCGTCTTCAGCTGGCTTGTCCATGGGCCGAACAGGGAACCCCGTTTCAAACCTGACAAATAATCCCATATTCTCAAAAACCGGTACGCAATCTGACAGCGCCAAGGCCCCATCGCGCGCATAAATTTTCACGCGAATGCGCTCCGGGCCATCGGTTGGGTCGTCATAGGCCCGCGCCAGAATAGGCGCATCGGCGCTAAGACCGGACATCGCTTTGACATCCTGCAACGCTTCACTGGGACGGAAGGCTTCACGATAGGCTGCATTGAACCCGCCGACAAATCCTCTGGCACCGTCACGGGCATCTTCTGAGATTTCAGCGATCGTCAGGGCTTCGCGGAAAACTTGGTCCCACGTTCGCGACAATTCTGTGATCCGTCGTTCCAGATCAGCGACATCTGGATCGGGGTGATCTGGTTCAAGCGCGATTTGAAATTGCACCCGCGCCAATGGGCCGGAATCAAAGTGCGGCTGGAACCATAGCAATCTGCCTGCATAGGCATCGACCAGAAGACTTGAAATGCGCTGGCGCAAATCGGTGTCGTAGGCTTCGCGCGGCACAAAAACGATCGCCGATACAAACCGGTTGAACGGATCGCGCCGGATAAACAAACGCGTGCGCGGCCGACCGACCAAATGCAGCGCGCCCATCATGATTGGCGTCAACGTGCGCGTATTGGTCTGAAACAGCTCGTCACGCGGCCAGGTTTCTAAGATATTGGCCAGCGTTTTCTCACTGTGCCCGCCTGGCGTTGCGCCGCTGGACGCCAAAACCTTTGCCACCCGCCTGCGAATGAAAGGAATGCTTCTCGCTGTTTCATCATAGGCTTCAGCCGTGAACAGTCCCAGAAAGCGCACCTCGCCGTTGACCCGGCCGTCCTTATCGTAGCGCTTCACCCCAACATAATCGCACCGCACACGCCGGTGCACGCGGCTCATCAAGGTCGATTTCGCCACAATCAGTGGGAACGGTTCAGACAGAAGAGAGCCCGTTTCTTCGGTCAGCACCAAAGGCTCACTGTCGCGCGACAAAACATTCGCCGTTTCGTCGCGCAGAATGCCTAAGTTCGACCTGTCGACCATGATCGGCTCTTCCGGTAACACTTTTCCGGATTTGCTGGTGGCGAACTTATATTCCCGGCACCCAAGAAAAACGAAATGCTCTGTCGACAACCATTCAAGGAAATCGACGCCTTCTCGCCGGTCAGATTTTGAGAGCGTTTCAACGCTCGATAACCGCTTCACCTCGGCAGCCATTCGGTCTCGCATCGCCTGATAATCGGAAACGGCCACGTCCACATCCGCCAGCGTCCGAAGCGCCCCAACGCGCAAACGCTCTGCTTCTCCTGGTGACAAAAGCGGCAAGTGAATTTGAATAATCGAAGCTTTGCGCCCTCCATCCAACGTAACAATCGGGTGAAACAGCGTGCGAACCTCGAATCCTTTGTCGGCGCATTCAGCCAAAAGTGAATCGACAAGGAACGGCATGTCTGGCCCCGCCGTTTCCAGCACGGTTCGATTTAGTGGGCCCTTCGCGCCCTCTGGCGATGACAAGACACGAACGTTTTGATCACCCCGCGGCACCGCTTCTGCCCAATCCCAAAGGGCTTTCGATAAGACCGTCAAATCAGCATCGTTCAGACCGGTCAGGTCTTCATTCTTTGCTTCGTTCAAAATTTGGCTCAGCAGTTGGTCCTGCGGCGCGGTGGTCGGTTCCGAATTCGACATAACAGCCCAAAATTGTGGTGAGAGAAGTGTCCCTCTGCTCTATCAAGCACCGCTCTCGCGTTCAATCTGATTTGTTACCAATGAAACTTTTTGCCAAGACAGTCGCCGTTAAAGAAAACGGACCCGCCGAACGGGGACATGTCCAGCGGGCCCTACAGGCCAGTTCCGCAGGCTGGGTGGGGGGACGCACGCGGAGGCCTGATGGCTATTTCTATCAGGCAACGTCGCCCGATTCGGCTTCCGCCGAATGTACTCACATGAATGTGTGGAGATACGCGCTCAAATTATATCAGCCTGTCCCCACAGCCCTCATTTCCTAAAAACTTGACATACTTCCCAATCACTCGCCAGCGATTTTGGCAGTTATCCATGCGCGACCGGTGTTTCAACCTCAGTTTCGATCGCAAGGTCGCCTTTCCCTTGTGGGTTTCCATCCTCCGACAATAGGATCGCAATCCACCGGGTCGAATCAGACTGCGCGAAGATCACCATCATCAAAACGGTCAACGGCGCCGATAAAAACATCCCCGGAATACCCCAAATCAATCCCCATATCGCAAGCGCGAGCAAGACCACCAGAGACGACAGGTTGAGCGACTCACCCATCATTCGGGGCTGCAGAAAATTGCCAATCGAAAACTGCCAGAAGCTCACCACTCCAAGAACGATCCCGGCATATATGTAGGTATCCTGTGGCGCGCTGCCGGGGATCCAGTCCGGCATATTGGCGTCCGGTTGCACCAGCGCGAACAAGGGCGGAACCATCGCGGCAACAATCGACCCAACCGTAGGAATGTAGTTCAGAACAAAGATGAGCGCTGCTAAAAACAGCGCATTGTCCACGCCGAGCGCCAACAGGCTGGCATAGGTGAGCGCCGTGATCAGGGCCGAAATTACTGTTTGTGTCCAAAGATACGTTTCAATACCGCGGCGCGCATCATCGCCAATCCGGCGCACCTGCCCGCGTTGTTCAAATTCCGGAAAAATGTTGTCCAGCTTATGCGTCCAACTTGACTGCGCTGTGAACAAGAACGCCACATAGATCAATATGATCACGATATTGCCAGACAGATCACCCATCTCAGCGGCGACTGTTCTCAAAAAGTTGGCGCCTGTTTCATTGAACAACAGGCTGGACAAGGTCGGCGCGTCTTCAAGACGAAACACAGCATATCCGTCAGCAATCAAGCTATTGATCTTGCGCTCATACTCGCCAGCGTCGCGGCCAAACTGCCCAATGCCCTGGGCCATCAATACAATGAACCCAATAAAACCTGCCAGCACGGTCAAAATAGCGATGACACGGGAAGGCCCACGCTTTAACGCCACAGATGAATTATCAATCGCCCGCGCAAACCCCTCCATCACCAAAAACAAGAACACCGCCAAAGCGAACGGGGCCAATATGCCGCGTCCAAGATACAGCAAGGCGATGATGACGGCCGTCGCAATGACCCAAATTCCCGATTTGGTCGCTGTATCCATCGCTTCAGTGCTCCTCGCTTAGCATTTTGGGCAAGCCTGTTGAGAGTTTGCCTCGCCGTCAAGTCAACCCGCTTACAGCCGCCCCCTTGCCCATTCTGTCGTAACCGTTAGCTTCCGCGCCATTAAGCGGGAGACTGATATGTCCGATTCGATTTTTCTTGGCGGCGCAGATGCAGAGGGTACAGGCACACCCAATGTGGCGCAAAGCCTGTTACTCAAACTCGCCAACCGGCATGGCATCGTTGCTGGCGCCACCGGGACGGGCAAAACGGTGACCCTTCAAATTCTGGCCGAAGGTTTTTCAAAGCACGGCGTGCCCGTTTTCTGCGCGGATGTGAAAGGCGATCTCTCCGGTATTTCTCAAGCCGGTAGCACATCACATAAATTACACGACAAGCTAATCTCCCGCGCTGAGAAAATCGGCCTTGAGGATTATACCTATGGCGAGACCCCAACCATTTTTTGGGACGTGTTTGGTGAAAATGGTCACCCTGTACGGGCAACAATCTCCGAAATGGGGCCGCTTCTTTTAGCGCGTTTGATGGATTTGACCGACGCGCAAGAAGGCGTCCTCACCATCGCGTTCGAATACGCTGATGACGAAAACATGCTCCTGCTGGATCTGAAAGACCTGCGCAAATTGCTCAATCACATGGGCGACAAAGAAATACGCGCAGAGCTCAGCTCCGAATATGGCAACGTCGCAGCTGCATCGCTTGGCGCCATTCAGCGCCGCTTGCTGGTGCTGGAACGCGAAGGCGCAGAGCACTTCTTCGGCGAACCCGCGCTTGATCTCGATGACATCATGAAAACGGCTCCAGATGGACGCGGCATCGTCAATGTTCTCGACTCCACCCGCCTGATCAATAGTCCGCGCCTATACTCAACCTTTTTGCTCTGGTTACTGTCCGAACTCTTCGAACGCCTTCCAGAAGTTGGCGACCCGGATAAACCCAAGCTAGTCTTCTTTTTCGACGAGGCTCACCTCCTTTTCAACGACGCACCGCCCGCACTGACGGAAAAAATTGAACAGGTCGTCCGTCTCATACGTTCAAAAGGTGTCGGCGTCTTTTTCGTGACACAGAACCCGCGCGATTTGCCTGACACTGTGCTCGCCCAACTCGGCAACCGCATCCAGCACGCTTTGCGCGCCTATACGCCTTCAGAGCGCAAGGGCGTTCGTGCCGCGGCGCAATCGTTTCGCGAGAATGACCAATTTGATGTTGAGGATGTCATTACTGAGCTCGGCGTCGGCGAGGCTCTGGTCTCTACCCTTGGCCCAAAAGGCGCGCCGTCTATCGTCCAGCGCACCATGATACGGCCACCTTCCTCTCGGCTAGGGCCCGCAACCAAGACCGAACGCAAAGCGGTCCAGTCGACGAGTCCCTATGGCGGCAAATATGATGAATCGATTGACCGCGAGTCGGCCTACGAAATCCTAATTAGCAAGGAAGAGACAGCGGCGAAAGAAGCCGAAAAACTGGCTGAAAAGGAAGAGAAATCCAAAGCGGCGCTCGAAAAGAAGAAGGGCCGCAAAACGCGTTCAAGGTCTCGCCGGATGAGCCCGCTACAAAAAGCTGGCAATCAAGCCGCCCGTTCTGCTGGCCGCGAAGCTGTCCGATACGTTCTGAGAGGAATAATGGGCGGGTTTAAGCGCTAAATATCGCGATTAATTCGGTCTCTGAATAATGTCGCCACTGGCATAAAGCCCAACAAGACACTGACCAGCCCTGCAAACAAGGCGTCTGCGGGCGAAAACACCTCTGCGCCGTAAGCCACGCCTGTCACGAAGATCAATCCCGTTGTGATGCCCATTCCAACAGCATGTTCGGTGTTGATGTGCATCGGGCCAGGTTCCACGGGTTAAAACAACGTATCGTATAGCATGACCGGAGTTAATTTGGCGTTTTCAGAGCCATGTAATTTCGTCCCATTCCGACATCGGCTTGTCCCGGTGGTTTCCTCAGCGAGAGGACTCGCGCAACGGCGCGCGCCGCCCTATAGTAAGGGCTACACACATTGACACTAAGGGAGTCAGAATTCGATGAAAGAGTATCTGCAGTTTTACATAAATGGTGAGTGGGTTGATCCCGTGACACCAAAAACCCTCGACGTCGAAAACCCGGCAACCGAAGAAGCATTCGCGCGTATTTCGCTCGGATCGCAGGCCGATGTTGATAAGGCCGTTGCCGCTGCAAAGGCCGCTTTTCCGTCTTTCTCTCAAACCAGCGTAGAATATCGGGCCGACCTGCTCGATAAAATCACGGCAGGTATTCAGGCGCGTATGCCAGAAATGGCTGAGGCGATCTCAAATGAGATGGGCGCCCCGATGTGGCTCGCCAATGCGGCTCAGGTGCCCGCTGGCATGGGTCACTTTGCAACCACTGCTGCCATTCTGAGAGATTACAAGTTCGAAGAAACCATGGGCACAACCCTGCTGCGCAAAGAAGCCGTTGGCGTTTGCGGGTTCATCACGCCGTGGAACTGGCCGCTGAATCAGATCGCTTGTAAAGTCGCGCCCGCCATTGCCGCCGGGTGCACCATGGTGCTGAAACCATCCGAAATTGCCCCCCTCGATGCCATGATCATTACTGAAATCATGCACGAAGCTGGTGTTCCAGCCGGCGTCTTCAACCTCGTAAATGGCGATGGGCCAGGTGTCGGCGCAACGCTTTCAGCTCACCCTGATGTCGATATGATGAGCTTCACCGGTTCTACCCGGGCCGGCGTTCTTGTCGCTCAGGCCGCCGCACCAACGGTCAAACGTGTTGCACAAGAACTTGGCGGGAAGTCACCGAACATTGTGCTGCCGGGCGCCGATCTGGAAGCAGCTGTCACAGGCGGTGTGCGCCAGATGATGACCAATTCAGGCCAATCCTGTAACGCGCCGTCACGCATGTTTGTCCAGAAAGACATGCAAGCTGACGCCATCGCGTACGCAAAAGCCGCCGCCGACAGTGTGCAAGTGATGATGCCGGCAGAGGCATCACCCGGCGCGATTGGCCCCATCTCTAACGGCAACCAGTACCAAAAAGTACAGGACCTCATCGAAACTGGCATCAAAGAAGGCGCGACGCTTGTTGCCGGCGGCCCCGGCCGTCCTGAAGGCTTCAACAAGGGCTACTTCGCCCGGCCAACCGTGTTCGCTGATGTCACCAATGAGATGACAATTGCGCGCGAAGAAATCTTCGGCCCGGTGCTTTGCATCCTGCCTTATGAAGATGTCGAGCATGCCGTCGAGATGGCAAACGACACTGTTTACGGACTGTCAGGTTACGTTCAGGGGCCTGAAAAAGAAGCCCATGAAATCGCAAACCGTATCCGCGCGGGTCAAATTCACGTCAATGGCGCGGGCGCCGATTTCGCAGCGCCATTCGGTGGCTACGGCCAGTCCGGCAATGGCCGCGAATGGGGCGCGCATGGGTTTGAGGAGTTCCTCGAAGTTAAAGCTGTGCTGGGTTACAAGGCCGCCTAAGGCAAACCGACTGTACTCAATAAAGGGGCAGACCTTCGCGGGTCTGCCCCTTTTCTATGAACCATACGTTCACGAACACAATTGAATGACTGCGGGGCTTAAATCTCAAAATATCTACAGAAGAGGCCCCAAAACACAGTAAAATCTGCCTATTCAACTGGCGTTCAGCTTGCATCGTACATATTTCGGTAGTGAAATAAGCTCAGGAGGGCCGAAACGTTATGTCTATAAAATCTTTTACCATGGGTCTGGCCGCCCTGGCCGTATTGGGCGCTTGTGCGACCGCCACACCTTATCAGGCGGCAACGGGCAGTGATCGCGGATATTCTGAGCAGCAGATCGAAGCCAATCGCTACTCGGTTGAGTTTGCAGGCAACAGCCTGACCGACCGCAAAACCGTCGAGACCTATCTTCTTTACCGCGCGGCGGAGCTAACCCGGCAGAACGGGTTTGATCATTTCCGCGTCGTTAATCGCGAAACCGATGCCAATAGCCGCGTGATCGCGACGGGTTCACCCGCATTTGGATATTCCCCGTTCTATAGCAATTTTTATTGCGATTATCGCTACTTTGGCCCGCGCGCCTCATATTTCCGTGACCCTTATCGGCGCGGCTATGCCCGGCGCTATGCTGGCTATCACGATCCTTTCTGGGGCGGTCCGCAGGAATATCGCGAAGTGACCCGCTACATCGCAGGCGCTGAAATCCTAATGGGCAAAGGCACGAAACCCAGCGACGCTGCCTATTTTGATGCTGAGCAAGTGATGTTCAATTTGAACGGACAAATCGCGCGGCCAGAGGCTTAGAGCCCTTCCACGACCCAATCAAATAGACCCGTGAGGCGACACCGCCTTGCGGGTCTTTTTGTGCGCTCAGTGAATTATCAAAATCGCCGCTTTCATTTCCGCGCGGCGGGGTCCACATAGGCGGGCCATGTCTGACACCCAGCCGCCCTCCCCCTCATCAACCTCGAACTCGGCGCGGCTTTCGGTGGGTAAGCCCGAATTTGTAGCGATGATCGCAGGGCTCATGGCGCTCAATGCCTTGGCGATTGACGTTATGTTGCCTGCGCTTGAAGATATCGCGACCGCGCTCGGCGTCGTTGGCGACGATGGTCTGCCAGACAATCGCCAGCAATGGATCATTTATGCCTACATCTTTGGCTTCGGTGCGCCGCAAATCATTTGGGGGCCAATTTCTGATCGATTTGGTCGCCGCGCGCCGCTGTTTATCTCGCTAGTCGGGTATATCGTTACAGGTCTCGCCTGCGCGTTGATGAAGGATTTCAACACCTTGCTCGCGATGCGGTTCACTCAAGGCGTATTTGCCTCCGGTGCGCGCATCGTTGCCGTCTCGATTGTAAGAGATCTGTTCGTTGGCCGGGGCATGGCGGCGATCATGTCTCTGGTAATGACCGTCTTCATGGTGGTTCCCATTCTGGCCCCTACAATCGGCCAACTGGTGCTCTACATCGCGCCATGGGAATGGACCTTTGGCGTGCTAGCCATTTTCGGCGCGCTCATGCTGGTCTGGACGGCGCTGCGCTTGCCTGAAACGCTTCCCGGCACGGTCCGCCAACCGCTCAACCTGAAAGCGGCGGGGCGCGCCTATGGGCAAGTCCTGAAAAGCCGCGTTACGTTTGGCTATATGTGCGCCTCCGGCATCATATTCGGGTCCTTATTCGCCTTCATTGGCGCCTCTCCCCAAGTGTTCCGCGAAGTGTTCGGCAAGGATGAGACCTTCGTCTATTGGTTCGCAGGGATCGCAGGCACGTTGGCATGCGCCAATTTCATGAATTCGCGACTGGTCGAACGCTTCGGGATGCGGCGCCTCAGTCAGGCGGCCCTAATCGGTTTCATAACGCTATCGCTGCTGAACGTCACAGTCAGCGTGTTTGCTCCGGGCAATTTCATCCTGTTCTTCCCTTTGTTTGCGCTCACGTTTGGCTGCTTCGGCCTGATCGGCGCCAACTTCAACGCACTCGCCATGGAACCTTTGGGCAAGATCGCCGGAACGGCGTCAGCAGCCTATGGTTTTGCCACCACGACCGTGTCCAGCGTATTGGGCTTCATCATTGGCTATCTCTACAATGGCTCCACCGTGCCTTTATTGCTGGGCTTCGTCGTGCTCGGCGTTACCAGCCTAAGCGTCGTTGCCATCACCGAACGCGGGAAGATGTTCTCGTCCCGCTAAAAGCCTTGATGGTCACCCACGTTTCACCACACACCGAATGTCAGCCGGTCGCGCAGGTTGCCTCGCACCTGCGAACCGACTTGCGCGAGCCCAACTGTTACTAGGCGTCAGGCTGACTATTGTGAACGATTCAGCGGCGCTGAACTCATGCGGCGCCATTCAATCCGGCGATTGCGCTGTTTGTCTGCCCGTGAGTTTTCTGGGCTGATCAGCAATTGGCTCTCGCCCTTGCCATCTGTCATCAAGCGGCCAGCATTTACGCCCCGTTGGGTGACCAGATAAGTCTTAACCGCATCTGCGCGGCGCTGGCTGAGCGACAGATTAGACGACGCCGACCCATCTGAGTCGGTATGGCCAATAATCATCAAATTGCCCGCTTGTGGATTGGATTTGATGATCGAAGCCGCTTCATCAAGCGTTGCACGAGACGTCGTCCGGATGGTGGCACGATTGACGTCAAACTCGATCGGGCTGAGCTTGAACAACTGGTTCAAGCGGTCTTCAACGGTCCGTACAACAGGCGGCGCAGGCACAACACGCGGGGCCGGTTCTGGAATCGCGCAAGCATTACCCGCCACACACATCTGACTGTTTGCCGTAGCGCCAGCAGAGCCGCATCGCAGGTATGAAATGACACGCGCTTGTCCGCCATTGCGGCGCTCAACAGTCTCCATCTGGGCAAAATTGCCGTCAGACGCTTTCGTCACAATTTCTGTGCGTCCCTCATTCATCCACATATTTGTATGCGCATCGATGTCCGACACTTGCACCACAGACGTCGCGCCGCCGCGGCTGACCTGCAGCAAGCGGTCCCCGCGCGCCGTAATCACCACGGGCGTGCTACAGGAATTGAGCACTTGAATCTGGCGCCCTGACGCGCCCTCTTGCAGCACAGCCTGCCACTCGCCTTCATACTGGTAGGCCAGCCCCGTCGCGCTCGTGCCCGGATTGGTGGGCGCAGGTTGCGTTTGCTCCGGCGAACCGACCGGCCCGACAACGGGCACCATCTCTGCGTCCTGCGCCAGGCCCGGCATAGCCGCCATTCCTGCGGCCAATACGCTCGCAATTGTCATTTTCATCCACATGATCCGGTCAATCCTTTCAGGAGAAGTCACTTTACGAAACGGAGTCTAGCAAGTCTGCCGCGATCCGCCAATCGGCGCATCTCACATGGCCCAATCGAAAAAGCGCGCATGAGGTCAATTTATCACTTGTGATCAAACGCTCACATGCTATGAGTGTGCGCATTATGTCATCCATTATTTCGATCCTGTTTATATCTGTTGTCATTCCGTTGCTGCTGCTGGCGCATTTCGGGCCCATGCTGTCTCGCGGAAAAAAATCGTTCTGGTTGCTCAGTGTTATTGCCATTGGGCTCTCGGCGGCCGGATGGGCGAATTATTACTGGAATGAACTGGCGCCTGAAAATTTCAGCGATGTCGGCTCACCTTGGTCGATGATGCTCTATACCACCCTCACATCAGTGGCTCTATCGGCCACCCTTATGGGCGCCCTTCGTGTCTACAATGTCTGGCGTCCAAAAAGCGGGTTGAGCTGGGCGGGCTACATCGTCGCCTTCGCCCTTGTCGTCACCGCGCTATGGGTGCCCGTCGGCTTCACAGGCCAACGCCTATCAAGTGACCGCTGGGATGCGGCATACTGCGAAACCTTCACATCTAACCCCAAATGCAACGCAGACAGCGCCGAAGCTCCCTAAACCGTCGCCAGCCACGCCTTTTCAACAACGCCAACCACATCGCCCATAATCTCGGTGATCTTGAAATCTTTCGGCGTATAGATGCGCGTAATGCCCATTTGCTTTAGGGCGCGAGCATCCTCTGGCGGAATAATCCCACCAACCACAACGGGTACATTCTCAAGGCCAACTTTGCGCAGTTCAGCGATCGTCTCTCGCACAAGATCCAGATGGCTACCGGACAAAATCGATAGCCCCACAACATGCGCGTCAGCTTCTTTCGCCTGCGCCGCAATCTCTTCTGGGGTAAAGCGTATGCCCTCATAGACAACGTTCATGCCGACCTCACGTCCGCGGGCCGCGATTTGCTCCGCGCCATTCGAGTGACCATCTAACCCCGGCTTACCCAGCACATAGGTCAACTGTCGCCCCAGCGCTTTTGATACGCGCTCAACATCGGCCTTTACGACTTCGACATTTTCGTCGCCGTCACTGCTGATCACCAGTGCCACGCCAGTTGGCGCCCGGTATTCCCCAAACACCTCGCGCATCACCGTGCCCCACTCGCCCGTCGTGACACCCGCTTTGGCGCACGCAATGGAGGGCTCCATGATGTTCTCGCCGCTTTCGGCCGCCGCGCGCAAAGCCTGCAGGGATGCGTCAGCGGCTGCCGGATCGCGGTCTTTTCGCCATGCCACCAGGTCTCGTACCTGCGCGGACTCCTCAGCCGGATCAACCGTCTGGATTGCGCCGTCGCCTGCGCCCAGCGGGCTCTCTTCGGTTTCTGTATAGGCGTTGACGCCGATCACTTTCAGGTCGCCAGACTCGATCGATTTCACCCGCTCAGTATGCGCGCCAACAAGGCTCTCTTTCATGTACTGAATGGCGTTGGTCGCCCCGCCCATGCCGTCAATCTCTGCCAATGCCGCGCGCGCCTTGTCTTTCAATTCTTCTGTTTTGCCCTCAACCACATGAGATCCGTCAAACAGGTCTTCAAACTCCAGGAGATCGGTCTCATAGGCCAGCACTTGCTGCAGACGCAGGCTCCATTGCTGATCCCAAGGCCGGGGCAATCCCATCGCCTCGTTCCAGGCGGGCAGTTGCAGCGCCCGGCACCGCGCCTTCTTAGACAGCGTCACCGCCAGTGCTTCGATCAAAATGCGGTAGACGTTATTCTCCGGCTGCGGCTCGGTCAGCCCCAGTGAGTTCACCTGCACGCCATATCTGAAGCGCAGCGCTTTGGCCCCCGTCACGCCATAGCGCTCACGGCCAATCTCTTCCCACAAATCCACGAATGCGCGCATCTTGCACAGCTCGGTTACAAACCGCACGCCGGCGTTCACGAAAAATGAAATTCGGCCAAACACGGTCTCAAAGTCTTCTTCCGGCACCTGCCCGCCCGCCTTTACGCGGTCGAGCACAGCAATCGCGGTGGCCAGCGCATAGGCCAATTCTTGCTCTGGCGTCGCGCCCGCTTCCTGCAAATGGTAAGAGCACACATTCATCGGGTTCCACTTGGGCACCTCGGTGTAGCACCAACTCACCATATCAGAGATCAGCCGCATCGACGGCTCCGGCGGAAACACATACGTCCCGCGCGACAGGTATTCCTTCACAATATCATTCTGCGTTGTGCCTCGCAGATTGGCGCGATTGTCGCCGCGCTCATCGGCCAGCGCCACATACAGCGCCAGCATCCACGCCGCCGGGGCGTTAATCGTCATCGAGGTGTTCATCTCTTCCAGCGGCAAGCCGTCAAACAGCTTGCGCATATCGCCCAGATGTTTCACCGGCACACCCACTTTGCCGACCTCGCCCTTTGCCAGAACATGGTCTGCGTCATAGGCCGTCTGGGTTGGCAGATCGAACGCAATCGACAGGCCCGTCTGGCCCTTATCCAGATTGCCGCGATACAGCGCATTGGACTTTTCAGCGGTGGAATGGCCCGCATAGGTGCGAAATATCCACGGCCGGTCCGCGTCGTGCTGGTATGGGGGTTTCGTGTCTGCCATGCCTAAGTCTCTCCCGCGAGTGCTGCACCGCAGCATGGCCCGAAGGGGCCGCTGGCGCAATACAACTCACCCAAAACTTGAATGCAATATTGTGTCCACACGCATCTTGCCCTTGAGGTCACGGCCAAGCGCAGCCACATACTCTAAGGCATGACCCATCCAACGCCCCCACCCGGTGCGCCAAAGCCGCCTGCTTGGCTGAAACTCGCAGCCGTTTTGAAAGCCATATCGATTCTGGCGTTTCCAGTGGCTGTCATTGCCGCAGCAGTGATGCAGCGCAGCGTCTTGCTGCTCGGCGGGTTTGCCCTTGTTATGGTCTTGATTGGCGCGATTCAACGCAACGCCACCGCCGCCGCACTCGGCCAACCCGCCGAGATCTCCCTGCCGCGACTGATCACCGGCTTCGCGCTCAGATTTGGAGCAATGGTCGGCCTCTTCATTGTCTTGGTTGGTATTTTTGCCTTGTTTCGTGAAACAACGCTGGCCCGTGGATTGGCACAAATCGATGCGCTGCTCGTCATTATCCCTGCCGCGATCGCACTTGGGGCAGATTTGCTTAGCCGGCGTATCTTCGGCACGCATGTTCAGGCGGCCTCTGAGTCTCTTCAAGCTGCGATGAATCAGGCGGCCGGGCGCGCGCCAAATACCGGAAACGCCAGTGAAGACGGTGAAATCATTGAAGGGGAAGTGATCGCGCCAAAGCCCGGCGCGGACTAAGCCGCGTTACCGTCACATGGTCGGCATGAACTGCGCCCAAATCAATATCAAACAAAGTCATATCGAACGCCGCAACGCCCTCGCCTGTCCGGCCAAGGTCAATTGTGACGTCGATGGACTGGCTCGCCGTATCAAAAATCAGTCTTCAAAAACAGCGCGTCCTGCGCCGTAGACTGTCCGCCCGTATGGGCATCAGAGATATGCGGTGTGGGCGTGCCACCAGGCCGATGATTATTCACCGATTGCTAGGGGTATGCGCGCGCACCGCATTTGGTTCTAATTAATTTGCAGTATTCGCGGCCACTCGTTTCAATCGGCAAAGATCATGACTTGGTCCACGGCGCAACGGAGTCCAGATCCACCCCCATCGCTGCGTAATACATGCGCTGAACTGCCCGCGTTACTGGGCCTGGAGCGCCATTTCCAATCGCATGTCCGTCAATCGCAACAATCGGCGCAATCATGGCACCTGCCGATGTCGTAAAGACTTCGCGCGCACCATAGGCCTCGTCCGGCGAAAAAGCGCGCTCGTGAACCTCAACGCCCTCCCCAACCAGGTGTTTCATCACAGCGGCGCGCGTAATGCCGGGCAAAATCGCTTGGCTGAGCTCTCGTGTGATCAATCGCCCATCCTGATCCACAATCCAGACATTCGCAGAGGCGGCCTCCGTCACCATCCCGTCCTCCACCATGAGCGCCGTTTTCGCACCGTTTTGGCGCGCTGCGCGATAGGCCAGCGCCTGACTGAGCAGTTGTGTGGTCTTCATATCGCGCCGCAGCCAGCGCGTATCCTGCATAAACATTGCGCGAATCCCTACCCGCGCCGCCTCGCCAATCAATGTACGCCGGTCGGCATACAGAAAAAGGCTCGGCGCCAGGGTTTCTGGCCCGGCAAAATCGCGCTCGCCATAGGCCCCCGCGGTAATCTGCAAGTAAATCAGCCCTTCATTCAGATCATTGCGCTCAATCAGTTCCCGATGGATTTGCGCCAGCATTTCACCGCGATAGACGCCGGGGATGGCAATCCCGTTCAGCGTGCGTTGCAGGCGGGTCAGATGCCCGTCCATATCGATCGGCTCGCCGCCATACACGGCCGTGACCTCATACGCGGCATGGGCAAACAAAAAAGCGCGGTCAAATGGCGAAACTTTGGCCTCCTCGACCGGGATAAAGCCGCCATTCAGAAATACAGTGTCGCATACGGGCATCAATCTACATCCTTTCAAGGCTCTATGGTGCGCCGCACCATTTTTCCTATTGCGTTCGCCCAACCGCGCCCCCAAAGTGACGCCAGCGGGGCGCTTTGTGAAGCTGTGATGTCACCTCATGGCCTATGAGTTGCACTAGAACGACAAAATAGGAGGGCATTTTCCAAATGAGCCGGGAAAAGAAAGATATTTACGAGCTTGGTGAGATTCCACCAGAATTCCACGTTCCAAAAATGATGCACGCATGGGCGATCCGCCGTGAGCGTCACGGTCGCCCATCCACTGCCATGCAGTTGGAACAAGTCCCGGTTCCTGAGATTGAAGCCGACGAAGTGCTCGTCCTCGTTATGGCGGCAGGCGTCAACTATAATGGCATCTGGGCTGGGCTCGGCGAGCCCGTTTCGCCGTTCGACATTCACAAAGCTGATTTTCACGTTGCAGGCTCAGACGCCTCCGGCATCGTTTGGGCCGTTGGCCGCAAGGTCAACCGCGTCAAACCCGGCGATGAAGTCGTCATCCACTGTAATCAGGATGATGGCGACGATGAAGAATGTAATGGCGGCGATCCAATGTTCTCGCCCAGCCAACGCATCTGGGGCTATGAAACACCTGATGGTTCGTTCGCGCAGTTCTGCCGCGTGCAGGCCCGCCAGTGTATGCCGCGCCCGAAACACCTAACATGGGAAGAAAGCGCCTGCTACACGCTCACCCTTGCCACCGCATACCGCATGTTGTTCGGCCATCGGCCACACATCGTAAAGCCCGCTGACAATGTGCTTGTCTGGGGCGCATCTGGCGGCCTCGGCAGCTTTGGCGTTCAGCTCTGCGCGGTCACAGGTGCCAACGCCATTGGCGTCGTCGGCAGCGATGATAAGCGCGAGCACGTCCTAAGCCTTGGCGCCAAGGGCGTCATCAACCGCAAAGAATTCGATTGCTGGGGCCAATTGCCCACCGTCAACGGGCCTGAATTTGGCGACTATATGAAAGCCAGCCGTAAGTTCGGCAAAGCGATCTGGGAAATCACCGGTAAGAAAGACGTCGACATTGTGTTTGAACACCCGGGTGAGGCAACCTTCCCGGTCTCCGTCTTCGTGGTCAAGCGCGGCGGCATGGTCGTTATCTGCGCCGGCACAACGGGCTTTAACCTCACCATGGATGCCCGCTTCCTATGGATGCGTCAGAAACGCGTGCAGGGCAGCCACTTTGCAAACCTCAAACAAGCCGCAGCCGCTAACCAGCTCGTTATCAATCGCCGCATAGACCCCGGCATGTCAGAAGTCTTCGCCTGGGATCAAATCCCTGAAGCGCATGACAAAATGCTCGATAACAAGCATTTGCCTGGCAATATGGCCGTGCTCGTCACCGCGCCAAAGCCCGGTTTGCGCACGGTTGAAGATGTGCTCGCCGTTAACGGCCAAGCCTAACCCTTGGACCGCGCAGACGCATGGCGCTTTGCTCAAGACTGGGTGAAAGCCTGGAATGATCGAAACATTGACGACATTCTCAGCCATTATGCTGAGGATGTCGTCTTTCATTCCCCGCGCATTGCGCTGGTGATGGGCACTGACCAGACCAGCGTTGAAGGCAAGCCCGCCCTGCGCGCCTATTGGTCGAAGGCCTTAGCCAGCGCCACCGAACTCTACTTTGACTTGGACACCGTACTTGTCGGCTCTGACGCGCTGACCCTGCTCTACACCAATCACCGCGATCAGTCGGTCGCCGAAACCTTTGTGTTTAACGCCGATGGTGAGGTCACCCGCGCCGTGGCCGCCTACGCCTAACCGGTCGCCGCCGGCCCAGCTGAAATCGCCAGCAATGTCGGCACGCTATTGTGCAGCATATGCAGCGCAATCGCCATCAAGATGCCCTCAATCTCAGAGCGTTTGCGCCATGTCATGAACGTGACGCAAAAGAGCAACCACGGCCAGAACACGACCGGACCCCATATCCATGCGCTTAAGGAGTGCAGCGCGGCCCAGATCAACGCTGTGGCAAAAATCACCTGTCGATCTTCTTTCAAAACGCGGTCAAATCCAGAGATCATCGCCCACATAATCAGCGTTTCAACAATCGGCGCGAACACCACGACGCCAAACAGCATCGCGGCAGGATCGGTCGGCAAATCAGGGTTAGGAGCGTTCGGAAACACCCCGTTCAGCAGCGACACAACGAAAACAGCGCCCGCCAGCGTCAACACCACCATGCGCATCAGATAGATCGCCCGCGAGCCATCTGATCTCATCATCCAGTCAAACATGTCTCGCCTCCCTGCCTGTCACTTGCGCTCAGTTCACCCCGTTCAGGCTGCAAATTGCGCGCCTAGTCCACCACGCGGAAGCGCCGCGCCTCAAACACTTGCAAGACGGCCCGCAGATCATGTCCGCGTTTCAGCACCTGCCCGGCCGAGCCATACACCACATATTGGCCTTGCCGGGTGCGCAATGCCGGGATTTTCTCAATGCGCCAGGTGGGCTGTTCAGCGGCGCGGCGAAAGATTGCGAACACCGCCCCCTCGGTTTCCATGCCGATGGCATAGTCTTTGGCCTCCCCCGCCACAACGAGGCGTCCATAGACATCCAAAATCGGTTGCATTTCAGATTTTTGAAAAGCGACGCGCTGGGGATACCGCTTGGAATTCAGGTTTGATTGACTCATTTATTCCTTATAGAGACTATACTGCGTCATGCGAAACGATGACTGCAGCGCCCGCGCATTTTATGGGCGCAAATTCCGACTAACACCATTGTAATGCAATTGCCCCTAAAACTCCACATTTCAGCCTTGCGAAAGCCGCCGAGCGACTCCATCTTAATCTTGTCGGACGAGGGAGCTTAACAAGAACCCCGGACCCATCAGCCCCCCCAGCCCCCTGGGGATCTTGGATTCCTTCGTTCGACACCTTCCTCAAAACCTACAAAAACGAAACGCCCCGCTTAGCGCCCAAAACCGCTGCCCGGTCTCTTGCCACTGCGCAGGCCCTGCAGCGCGCCCAGAAGCGGCTTCAACACACGCCCCCCCGTCCGGCCAATGCCGGAGACGCGGGTCAGCCGCCGCATGATGAACGCGTCCAGATCATCCTCCTCAGGCCCATCCAGCCAATACATCACCACGGTTGGGATCACAGCCGTGAGCAGCCCGCGCTTGGAATAGCGGTTATAATCGGTCGCCACATCTCCAGCTGCGCTCCAAACCATGTCCGAAACACTCCACGCCCGCTGCAGCGCGCCGCCAGCGCCCCACGGCATAAATCCACGCGCAGCGGCCCGGCGCACCGCCTCACGGTTAGGTTCCAGCGCGCCCAGCCAGGCTTTTAGGCCCGCCGCCACCTTCTCCGGCGTCCGCATATCGTCGAAATCAGCCTGTTCCAGCGCCTCAGCTGCCTCTGCTTGGGCGGCATCAAAAAACGCTGCAATCAGGTCTGGAACGCCATTTGGGGCCGCCAGCGCCTGTTCTCCCTCGGTTAAACCAGCTTT
This sequence comes from uncultured Hyphomonas sp., assembly GCA_964644385.1. Taxonomy (GTDB): domain Bacteria; phylum Pseudomonadota; class Alphaproteobacteria; order Caulobacterales; family Hyphomonadaceae; genus Hyphomonas. The sequence continues at coordinate 31,642 of CAZXVJ010000021.1, forward strand.
TTCGGCCGCTGCTGTCGCTGCTGCGCGGGTCCAGCCATCAAATGGCACCTCTGGCAGCAATGCCTCTAACCATTTGGTCCGCAGAAGACTCGACGGCGGTTTTGTGCTAGTCATGATAATCCACTCTAGGGCTTGGCCAATTTACATTCGCCATGTTATAGGCCGCTCTTGTCTGTTTGTCAGGCGTATAGAGACACCACACTTTAATGGGGCGACGCCCCGAACTCAAATGGAGAGAACCCATCGTACAGATCGTCGTCCGCGATAATAATGTTGAACAAGCCCTGCGCGCGCTTAAGAAAAAGATGCAGCGCGAAGGCCTGTTCCGGGAAATGAAAGCCCGTCAGCACTTCGAAAAACCATCAGAAGCCCGCGCCCGTAAGGCCGCAGAGGCTGTGCGCCGCGCCCGTAAACTGGCCCGCAAGCGCGCCCAACGCGAAGGCCTCGTATAGAGCCCTCGCCGCGATACCCAACAAAAAGCCCCGCCTGATCCCTCAGGCGGGGCTTTTTCTATGTCTCAAAGTTAGATGGTCGGCCTAATTAGCGGGTGCAGCGCACGTCCCGCCATCTTCCAGCGAATCCATTGAGTCTGAGAGAAACTCACCCACCGCCTCAAACGCTTTTTCTTTGAACGGATAGGCTGAGGCATCTGTCTCTAGCGTCTCCATGATCAGGCTAGCAGCGGCCTCAACGTCAACGCCTTCGCTTTGACGCACCGTATTGATCGCGCCGAGCACGTCCATCTGAACCTTCATTACGTCCTCTCCTTTTGTGGCGGCAGACTGGCCATAGCAGGCGCAAACAGCATCAACCGTGACCCCGTCCGGCATTTGGTCGAGGGCTTCCTCGCCCGAAATCGCCTCTCCGCACAGCTTCACCAAAGCCTCTTGCGGTGTTTCCTGCGCCCCGCATCCGGCCAGCACGCCGATCAAAGCCGCGCCCATCAAAACCTTCCGTGCCACGTTCAATTTAGACATTCACAACCCTTTTCATCTCTTCGTTTCTCGTTTGAGCCTTTCATACCGTACGGGCAGCCGCGATTCATTTCTAGGCCATTCACTCTGCGGCGCATTGAAGGGCCAAGCAAAATCCCCATCTTGACATAACAGGATTTTATTCCTATTTTGGAAGCATGGACAAATCCACCGCCCCTCCCGCGATTGATACGGCTGCCTATATTCGGCAGGCGGGCTTTGCTCTATCGGATATTAAGGCGCGCGACGGGCTGGACTTAAATCCAAACACCATCACGAAAGCGGTGCGCGCGCGGGCTTTGCGGGGCCTGCGCCTGTTGGAAGATTTCGTCCGCCGCTTATTGATCTTGCTTGCATTGCAATTTGAGCATCAGATCACCGTGGATGTGTCGCTGCGCCCGCGTCCCAAAAAACACCGGGACAAAACAAAACGCATCTTGCCCGCAGGCGGGTCAGCCTTGCGCATCTTCCCATCAGATTTGGCGCTGCCAGACGCGGTGAAAGCCAAATATGCAGACGCCCCACCGCGCGAACCGGACGGCCGTATCATGCTGCCAGCGGGCGCATTGCTCAAACGATTTGAACGGCTCAGTGCAATTCTGAATGACCCAGAGGCGCGGGCGCATCGCCTTGCCTTTGTATTGGCCCGCCATCGCCATGGCGCGCTCTTTGCGCCCGGCCCGTTCCGCATGCCCAGCCGTTTCGGCACCCTAGTGTCCAGTTATTATGATGCGCTGAACCATGCCATTCGCGGCGCGTGCCAGATGCGCCCGCCGCCCCAGCGGCCTCGCCCGCCGCCGCCGCCGCGCGCCGTTTTCATTTAAGTCGATCAAGCGCCGAAAGGCGTCGCCCGCGCGAGGGCTTACTCCGCCTCAGCCGGCGCCGTCTTGCCGCCGCGCCCAAACAGGCCTTTGATCCAGCCGCCAACATCGCCAATGCCTGCGCCATTTACAGCGCCCGCGCGGTAAACCTTTGTCGCCAGCCACATCGCAATAAATGTTGTCACAGACATCAGTGCCATCTTGCTCAACACTTCCCAAAGCGGCGGGTCTTGCGGCATCCGCAGTATGAGCAAGAACGGCGTAAAGATCGGCACCCAGCTCGCCCCATCAATCAACGGGGAACTCGGGTCATTAAACGCCACAATGATCGCCAGCATGGGCAGCATCAGCAAAATCATCATCGGGCTGAGCAGCGTCTGCGCTTCCTGGATGGTGTCACACAGAGAGCCCATCGCCATAAAGATCACGCCATACATCAAATAACCCAGTACAAAACTGATCAACGCCGGCACCATCAATTTCGGGTCCGCAAAGGCCGCAATAAACGGCGCGATCATGCCTTCCATTTCTGGAACCGCATTCACCAAAAAGGCAGAGCCGACAATCGACGTCAGGCTCCAGGTGCCAGCCATTGTCGCGGTCACGGCAAACACAGCCAACAGTTTCCCCGCCAATAATTGGGGCAGTTTCACAGAGGTCAGCAGCGTATCGAAAATCTTATTGCCGCGTTCTTCAATTGTCCCCATCAGCAAGTATTGGATCACCGAGAAAATCATCAGCCACAAAACATAAGCCAGCCCAATCGCCACAAATGTCGGCGCCTTATCACTCATCGTGACGGCATTGCCTGTGCTGGCCTGTTCCGTCACCGACCGGATACGTTTTTCCAGAACGCGCGGCGCCGTATCGCGTATGCCCTGAACAAAGTCATCCGTCAGGCCCTGCTCCGCCAGCGCCTCATTCTGGCGCAATCGAAACGCAGCTTCCACCGCAATATCTCGCAGCGTGGAGACGTTCACATCCTCGCTCCAATATTCCAGCGCGCGGCCCTCTTCCGTCTCAGTCGCTATAAACACCGCAAACAGCGGCCTTGGCCCCAGCGGGCCATCCACCAGCTTTTCGCCCAGCAAATACGGCCTCAGCTCATCAATCCCATTGGCGGGCGTATCAACCAGAAGGAACTTCTTTTCCCGCTGCGGCGCGCCTTCCATCTGCTCCCGGTCGACGGGCAGATTCATCGATTCAGCTATGCGCATTTCTTCTTTGCGCTGGCTTTCGATGGCGCGCCGAAACTCATCCTCAATCGCGTCCGCGTAAACCGCGCCCTGCTCAACCACAGCGTAATACCGCGTCGGCGTGGCATTCGAAGCCACCGCCGCAAACACCATGCCCAGCCCCGCCAAAATTGGCAGTGCCAGCAATCCGAGCCAGAAGCCCCACGCCGAAACATAGCCCAAATAGTCCCGCCGAAAGATCAGATAGATATTGCGCATTATGACGCCTCCGCAGATTTGGTTCGGCTGTCATTCAGCGCGGCGGCGTCGGCCTCCCCTGCCAATGAGACGAACACATCTCTCAGCCGGGCTTCTTCAGGCGCAAAGCCAGCAATCGGCGCTCCCGCTTCGATCGCCGCGCGCAAAGCATCCTGCGCGTCTCGCCCGTTTGGCAAGGCCACGCGCCACCACTCGTCGCTCTCCATTTGCGGGTCTCTCACCGCGTCAAATCCTTTTGGCGAAAGCGCCGCCGCCAGATCATATCCGCCGGACACCGCAATCCGTGCGCCATTGCCCAGCGCTGAGAACGCCTCCGGCAATGTCCCGTCAAACACTTTTCGCCCGCGCGCCATCATCACAATCCGGTCGCATAGCCGTTCAGCATGCTCCATCACATGGGTCGAAAACAAAATCGTTGCGCCGCGCGCATGTTCTTCCCGGATCATATCTTCCAGTCCCTGCTGGTTGACGGGGTCTAGCCCTGAAAAGGGTTCGTCCAAAATCAGAAAGTCTGGCCGGTGCGCCAGCGTCGACAGAATCTGAACCTTCTGCGCCATGCCCTTGGACAGTTTTGATATGCGCGCATTAGCAAACTCACCCAGCCCAGCGGACTCTAACAACGCGCTCGCGCGGTCTTTTGCGTCACCTCCACTCATGCCTTTGAGGCGAGCAAAATGAGTGATCGTCGAGCGCGCCGTCATCTTTTTATACAGGCCGCGCTCTTCGGGCAGGAACCCGACCCGCTTGAGGGCTTCAATATCCGGCGCCGCGCCAAATAAGGCCACCTCCCCCTCATCTTGAGGCATAACCCCCAGCGCCATTCTGAGACTTGTTGACTTGCCCGCGCCATTCGGCCCCAAAAAGCCAATGATCTGCCCCTCTGGCACATCCAGCGATAAATCATTGACCGCTGTGAATGGGCCAAAGCGTTTCGTGACATGCGACAGAGTAAGCGGAGACTGGGTCAAACGGATAATCCTTCGCGCGAACGTAAGAGCGATTGTCGATAAAGATGATCATGTTTGCCTTATGATGCCTTGCCAAGCCCTTAAAGCGAGCGCAGCATATTCGTGTGAAAACAGATATTTCGTCTTTTGCACCCAAATGTTTGGGCTTGAACCGAGCTGACGTCGCCCAGCCGCGTCACCGCCGGCCTACGCTTCAGACGACCGAACGCTCGGTCAAACGTATTGATGCCGCGCTCAAACGCCTTGATGAGGGTCGTTACGGCTTGTGCGTGAAATGCGGAAATCCCATCGCCTTATCGCGACTAGACGATGATCCAGCCGTTCCTAAGTGTCGCCGCTGCGAAACCCGCTAATTTAGCTTAAGAATACGCCAAACAAGGCAATGAACGCCTGAACGATCAAAGCGATCACGAACAGACCCACCACAGTGGCCATCCAGCGACCGCCCATTTTAAGAAACAAGCCAGCCCCAACGCCCAACGCCGCCATCAGGCCGAGAGCAATCATCCAGTTCATGCCCATCGCCAACGCTAAGGTGGCATATCCAACAGTCAGAATGGTAATCAGACCGCCCCAGGTGCTAAACTGCAGAAAGCCATCCCACGTTGCCGATTGGCCGTGAATGTCCATTTCGCCATGCGTGTAGTCTTCGGTCGCCATGTCAGACTCTCCAAACATATTTTAGGTTGCCAGTCTCATACCTAAGCTGGACGGCGGGTCAAGCGTGGCAAAGCGCCTCTAAGGGGTGTCTGTGGGCCATCAACGGCTCTAGTTCAGGGACGTGTCCGGCACCGGTTTTGGCGGTGCCCACGCTTCAGGCAGGGACTGTGCAGGCACACCCTCCTCCTTCAATGCCTTAGACTCTTCAGCCGTCGTCTCGCCCCAGATGGGTCGCTCATCGGTTTCGCCATAATACATGGCTCTGGCTTCATCGGCGAAGCCATCGCCAACATAGTCAAACTGATCGGCAATGTGGGCGCGCGCCGCTTCATTCAATGCTTTCAAAGTCGATTGCGCTGCGTCTTTTGCGGGTCCCGCGCTTTTCGTTCGCACAGACGGCGCCATGATCTGCTTCTCAATCGCATTCGAGTCGCACGTTGGACACGCCAAATCGCCGCTTTTCTTCAGCGTATCAAACGCTTCCGACCTGGCAAACCAAGACTCAAATTCATGCGCACAGGTTTGGCAATGAAGGGCATATCGGATCATTTGCGCGAGCCTTTCTTATTAGGCGGTGAGCAAAGCGTCCAACTTACCCGCCTGCTCTAACGCCATCATATCATCACATCCGCCAATGTGCTGTCCGCCAATAAAGATCTGCGGGAAAGTTCGACCGCCATTTGATCGCTCAATCATCTCCGCCTTCTTTTTCGCATTCATTCCAGCGTCAATTTGCTCAAATTTGACCTGCTTGCGCTTCAACAAGCTCAATGCACGCGAGCAATATGGACAAAACGCGCGGGTATAGATCGTGACATCAGCCATCATTGGGCCTCCAAAACTCTAATCACCCCTTATATGGTGACGTCTGTTTCACGCACAACGCGTGCCAGCACTAAGATATCAACATTTGCAGCGCCTGCTTTGTATAGCGCCCGTGTACACGCGCCAAGCGTTGCGCCTGTCGTCAGCACATCATCAATCAGCAGACAGCGTTTGCCGTCAATTTTTGGCCTCTGCCTGGCCCGCACATCAAAAGCGCCAGACACGTTGCGTCGCCGCGCCTTAGCAGACAATCCACCTTGCGTCGGGGTCGCTTTCGTTCGCTTCAGCACATCAACTTTGACAGGGGTTGAGGTCTGGCGCGCCAATGTCTGCGCGAGCCATCCGGCCTGGTTATAGCCGCGCGCGGCCAGTCGTCTGTAATGTAGCGGCACCGGAATCATCATATCTGCTTCATCAATCAGGGCTTGGCCGGCCTGCCGCATCCATGTCGCCAGCGTTGGCAATCCGTCACGCCGCCCCGAACGTTTTAGATCCAAGACAGGGCGACGCGAGACCTCATCATAGACCAAGGCCGCTCGCGCCCGGCCCCATTTCGGCTTAAACGCCGTACACGCCGCGCACCGCTCTTCCACACCAAGATCGAAGGCCTGCGGCGCCCCGCACACATTGCAAATCGGATCTGTGATGAAACTCAGCGCCCGAAACTCCCCTGCGCTCAAAGGCCCTGCTCCAACCCCTCTTTGTCCGCTCACCAAAGAGCGAGGCGGCCACAGCGTATCTGCGACGTTTCGCATTAGCCCCTTTGCGCGCCCCCTCAACCCGTTCATATTCTGCGTCATGACACGCCCTCCGCCCTCGTCCACGCAACAAACGCCGCTTATCTTTAGTCGATCCAAAGTTCGCCGAAACCGGGACCGCGCCGCCAAAGCCTTTGAAAACTATGCCTTTCTAAAGCAACGCGTGTCGAGAGATATCGTTGAGCGCCTTGACGACACGCCTCGCACATTTGAGGCAGCGCTCGATCTAGGCGCGCATGATGGTCGTTTGTCGGAGCTTTTGCGGGGCGGCGACAAAGTGAAAAAAATTCTCACTGCAGATTTCGCCCCTAAAATGGTCGAAGCGGCGAGAGCGCGCGGATTTAACGTGGCTGAGATTGATGAAGAGGCGCTGCCATTTCCGGCCGCTGAGTTTGATCTGGTGATTAGCGCGCTGTCGCTGCATTGGGTCAACGATCTACCGGGAACCCTCATTCAAATCCGGCGGGCGCTCTCACCGGATGGACTGTTTGTGGCCGCCTTGCTTGGCGCAGGAACGCTTCAGGAATTACGCGCCTCATTGCTGGAAGCCGAGACTGATCTTCGCGGCGGCGCGGCCCCTCGGGTGTCTCCGCTTCCCGGCCTGTCAGATATGGCGGGACTGATGCAGCGGGCCGGTTTTGCCCTTCCCGTCGTAGACCGTGACACCATCACGGTGCGCTATGACACGATGCGTGCGCTTATGGATGACCTGAAAGGCATGGGAGAAAGCGCCGCCTTTGCCCCGGGCGCAGGCCAGCCAATGGGACGGGCCGTGCTAAAGCGCGCAGGAGAGGTTTACGCACAAAACTTTGCCGATGAAGACGGACGCATCCGTGCAACGTTTGAGGTGGTTTATTTATCAGGCTGGGCGCCAGCGCCCGGTCAACCCAAACCCCTAAAACCTGGCAGCGCCAAAGTCAGCCTTGCCAGTGCATTGGGAAGCGTGGAGCGATCTGCTGGCGAAAAGGCCGGCAAAATGCCTGATTAAAAACTAGGTCGTAATGCCGTCGGCCGCATCATTCAATGCGCCATCAGTTGCAGCCCCAAGCGACGTTAAAGCGGCCACGAGCGCAATCACCATCATTCCAAGAATGATCGCATACTCAATGGCGGCTGCGCCGTCCTCTTGAGCGTAAAGTCGCGCAAAGACATACCGAATTGCATTCATCTCAACTTCGTCCTTTAGCCACCAACACATCAAACAACGGAATATCCGCATCTGGAGCTGGAAAATCATGAAGCTTGGAACGTTCAACCCATTCGAGGGTTTGGCCCTCTAGCGGCGTCAGCGTTCCTTGCCACGTCTCACAAGCGAACAATGGCATCAAAAGATGAAAGGTCTGATAATCAAAACTAGCAAATGTGATCGGTTTCAGGTCTTTTTTTGCGACCTTGATGCCCAGTTCTTCCTGTAATTCGCGCACCAGCGCCGCCTCAGGCGTTTCACCCGTCTCCAGCTTGCCACCGGGAAACTCCCACAGCCCCGCCATCGCTTTGCCCTCTGGCCGTTTTGCCAGCAAGATTCGCCCTTGCGGATCGAACAAGGCGACCGCAGCCACCAAAACCAATTTCTTTGTCATGTCCGGTAAGCGCCATTGATCTCGACATAACCATGCGTCAGATCGCAGGTGTAGACCGTCGCCTTGCCTCGCCCCGCTCCAACATCAATACGAATATCAATCTCAGCTTCGCCGCAAATTTCACTGGCGCGGGCCTCTGAATACCCATCAGCGCGTGCGCCTTCGCTTGCCACTTGCAAATCTCCGAACCAAATCGCCAAAGCCTCCTGATCAATGGGCTCCAGGCTTTTGCCCACCGCCATCACCACGCGCCCCCAGTTTGCATCTCCGGCGGCCAGCGCCGTTTTGACCAGAGGAGAGTTGGCCACAGAAAAGGCGATCGTTTTGGCCGATTCGCCAGAGACCGCGCCGGTCACATGGACCGTTACAAACTTACTGGCCCCCTCACCATCGCGCACAATTTGGTGCGCTAAATCCATACAAACAGCGTTCAGCGATACCGCAAACGACTCCAATCGAGGGTCGTCTACCGTTTCTATGCGCGGCGCCTCTGATGCGCCGGTCGCAAACACCATCAAGGTGTCTGAGGTAGAGGTATCGCTGTCGACCGTGATAGAATTGAAGCTAGGGTCAACGGCGTCCAATAGCAGTGATTGCAGCACATCTGGCGCAATCGCTGCGTCTGTAAACACATATGCCAGCATCGTCGCCATATTCGGCTCAATCATGCCGGACCCTTTCGCGATCCCGGCCAAATTCACCGCGCAGCCGCCGATCTCGCACGTAGCGCCAGCCCCTTTTGCATAGGTGTCAGTTGTCATGAAAGCCTTCGCCAGGCCTTCAAAATCTGGTGTCGTCAGCGCTTCCGCCAGTTCAGGCACGATGCTGCCAACATAGTTGGGATCGGCCAGCGGTTCTCCGATCACACCCGTTGCCGCCAGAAAACAGCTGGTTTTCTCAACCCCTAGCACCGCCATCATTGCAGCGAGCGTGGCGTCGTTCTTCAACTTGCCCTTGGGCCCGGTGAATGCGTTTGAATTGCCAGCATTAACGACGAGCGCGCGGCCCTGCCCGCCTCCCTCTGCCAACGCCTCTCGGCACCACAATACATCTGCAGACGCCGTATGGGACCGGGTGAACACGCCAGCCGCCGTTGTGCCTGGGTCAAATACGGCCAGAAACACATCATCTCGCTCAAATCCGCGTTCTGCATAGAAGCCGCGCGACCCAGCGGCGGCTTTTATACCTGCGATCTGAGGCAATGAGGCGAACATGGCAGGCGCCAAAGGCGAGCGCATCAACGTCATAATTCATCCCCCAAGACGCTCGGTTCAGCCTCATCTACAGGCGTCGCCGGGCCGATTTCGCCCGCGACCGAGGGTTGCGGTGATACGGGCGCGTCTAACTGCGTTCCGGGCACGCCCTGTTGAATCGTCGCCTCAGTCCGCAATTTGCGTAGAATACTGCTGATTTCATTCAACGTCAGAAAGGTCACGATCTCAGGCCGCATTTCTTCGCGCGTTCTTGGTTGGCGGGTTCGCCGATCTTTGACCTTTAAGATGTGCCAGCCTGCTGAGGTTTCAAACGGCTTTGATACCTCGCCGAGCGGCGTTTGCGCAATCATGTCCGGGAAGGGTTCGGTTTGATCGTTCGGAGAGACATATCCCATGTCACCGTTCTCCATTCGGGTTGCGGTGTCCTTAGAATTGTTAAAAACTAGGCTTTCAAAGGATTCTCCTGCGATGATCCGGGCGTGCAGATCGTCGGCTTCTTTTTCTGTCCCGACAAGAATGTGTGCAATCGAAACCTCATCATTGCTTTGCTGTAGTTTGACCTGCTCAGAATACATTTCGTCGATATTGGCCTCAGTCACCTCACTGGCAACCAGGCTTTCGACCAACAGATTACCAAGGATGCGTTCGCGCGCGATATTCAAGCGTCTACGGGCCGCTGGATCGGCGTCCAAATTGCGCGCTTCGGCCTCTTGTGCCATTAGCTTTTGATCAATCAATTGATCCAAAACCGTGCGATACTCAGGGTTTTCGGGGTCAAACTCGTTTCCAGCCGCCACCAAGCCTCTCGCGACGGCTTCCAATTCGACGTCGCTGACAAAAATCTTATCACCGTTCACAATCGCCGCCGCGGCGCCCTCAACTTCAATCGGTTTCGGCGATGTTTCAGTGTCGCGGGTACACCCCGTGACGATCAGGCAAAGCGCAACGATCCCAGCTTGAACGACGCGGATATGAACAGATTGATTATGCTTGGCCATGACTGGCACTCCCAAAGGCTGAAGGGCTTGGATTGACACCCCATTGCGGCGTTCCTAAGTCTGACCGACACGCTGGTCGAGAGGCCACGACCATAATAACGTATTCTTGGGGATCCCCCCGCACGTCTGCCGCTGACTTTAGGCTGTAGATTAAAGTTTCGTCTGACCAGACTGATTGGTATACTTTCACATGCTTTCTGTTGCCCGCAAGATATTCGGTTCCTCCAATGATCGTAAGCTTAAACCGCTTATGCAACGCGTGAAGAAGATCAATGCGCTGGAACCCATGATGGAAGCGCTGTCAGATCAAGCGCTGAAAGCCAAAACTGGTGAGTTCCGTAAGCGCATCGATGATGGTGTCAGTCTCGACTCTCTTTTGGAAGAGGCCTTTGCTGTGGTGCGTGAGGCCTCGCGCCGGACGCTTGGCATGCGGCATTTCGACGTTCAATTGATGGGCGGCATGGTGCTGCACGCGGGCGCGATCGCTGAGATGCGGACGGGCGAGGGCAAAACGCTTGTGGCGACCCTGCCCGTTTATCTCAATGCGTTAGCCGGAAAAGGCGTTCACGTGATTACTGTGAACGACTATCTCGCCAGTCGTGACTGCGAATGGATGAGCCAGGTTTATAACTTCTTGGGCCTTTCCACCGGCGCCATTGTTCACGGCATCGCCGACGAAGTCCGTAAGGCGGCCTACGCCGCAGACATTACCTATGGCACCAATAATGAGTTCGGGTTCGATTATCTGCGCGACAATATGAAATACACGATCGACCAGATGGCGCAGCGCGGCCACCACTATGCCATTGTCGATGAAGTCGACTCCATTCTAATTGACGAAGCGCGCACACCGCTGATCATTTCAGGGCCAACCGATGATCGCTCTGAGCTTTACATGCAGGTCGACAGCCTGATGGCTCAACTGACCGAGGACGATTTCGAGCTGGACGAAAAGCAACGCTCCTGCGTCTATTCTGAAGCGGGCACTGAAAAGATGGAGCGCTTGCTCACCGAGATGGGCGTGCTTGTCGGCTCGCTTTGGGAACCATCCAATATATCGATTGTTCACCATTCCAATCAGGCTCTGCGTGCCCACAAACTCTACACACGCGATAAGGATTACATCGTTAAAGACGGTCAGGTGATGCTCATTGATGAGTTTACCGGCCGCATGATGGAAGGCCGGCGCATGTCCGAAGGCCTGCATCAGGCGATTGAGGCCAAAGAGCGGGTCGATATTAAACCCGAAAACCAAACCCTCGCCTCGATTACGTTCCAGAACTACTTCCGCCTATACGAAAAACTCGCCGGCATGACAGGTACCGCGCTGACTGAGGCGTCAGAATTCCACGATATTTACCAACTTGAAGTCGTTGACCTGCCCACAAACAAGCCGATCCAACGGATTGATGATGACGATGTCATTTACCGCTCGGCAAAGGCGAAGTATCGCGAGATATTGGACGAAGTGCGCGAGTGCAATGCCAAGGGACAGCCAATCCTGCTGGGCACGGCATCGATTGAGAAATCGGAAATCTTGTCCAACCTGCTCACTGGCGCCAAGATTCCGCACCGCGTGTTGAACGCGCGCCATCACGAGCAAGAAGCCTTCATCGTTGCTGAGGCTGGCGTGCCCGGCGCGATTACCGTGGCGACCAACATGGCCGGCCGCGGCACAGACATTCAACTCGGCGGCAATTTTGAGATGCGCGTTGAGCGTGAAGTTGAAGAAAAGCAAAAAGAGCTGGGCCGTGAGCTTACTGAGGGCGAATTAGCGGTTCTGACGTCTGAGATTAAGGCAGACGTTGAGGTCAAAAAGAAGCGCGCGCTTGATGCGGGCGGCCTGTATGTTTTGGGCACTGAGCGCCATGAAAGCCGACGGATTGATAATCAGCTGCGCGGGCGGACAGGCCGCCAGGGGGACCCTGGCAAATCCAAATTCTATATCTCCATTGAAGACGACCTTATGCGTGTCTTTGCCGCTGATCGCATGGAAACCGTTTTCCGTCGTCTCGGCATCAAAGAAGATGAGGGCATTACCCATCCGTGGATGAATAAGGCGATGGAAAAATCGCAAGAAAAGATTGAAGCGCGCAACTTCGAAATGCGTAAGAACGTGCTGAAATATGATGATGTCATCAATGATCAACGCAAAGCGATTTTTGAACAACGCATGGACTTCATGCTCGCCGAAGACGTATCTGAAACGATCAAAGAAATGCGCGATGATGTGATCGATAATATCGTTGCCAACACGATGCCTGAGAAAGCCTATGCCGAACAATGGGATATTGATGGGCTGACAACAGCCGTGAAGCAGGAATTGGCGCTTGATTTGCCGATCGCAGACTGGGCCGCTGAAGAAGGCGTCGCCAATGTGGAGATTGGCACCCGCATTCGTGACGCGTCCAATAAGTTCGCCACCGACCTTGTTGAACAAATCAGCGTTGAGCAAATGCGGCGAATTGAAAAACAGGTCTTATTGCAAGTTGTCGATCTGCGCTGGCGGGAACACCTGCAACAGATTGATCAATTGCGCTCAGTGATCCATTTGCGCTCTTACGGCCAACGTGACCCGCTAAACGAGTTTAAAGAGGAAGCCTTTGCTCTATTCTACAATATGCTGGGCGAAACGCGTGAAACAGTAACCCGCTCCCTCATGAACATCCGGGTCGCCCCCCCCGAAGAACAGCGCCCTACCCCGCCCGCACAAATGCGCGAAACGCATCTGGACCCAGACACAGGCGTCAACGATATGGCGCCCGGAGATCCTACGCCGCCGCCCGGTCAGCCGCTTCACCAAGCTGAAGACGATTGGTCAAATACATCCCGCAATGCGCCCTGTCCGTGCGGGTCAGGCAAAAAGTACAAGCATTGCCATGGGGCAATCACGACGCAAAAAGCATAAACTGAAGCTTCCCCAGCAGGTACGTTTCAGCTTGCCGCGGATTAACCTTGCCGCAAACTGACCTTGGGTTCAGCACGTAGACGCCGCGGCTGGGCCGTACTTTCGCCGTGCCCATCCGTCATTCAAGACGCTGACAATCGTCTGAATGAATCGGATCCTCACATGACTGATATGCCCCCCAGTTCAGCTGCGTCTTCGCCTGGGCGCCCCTTCCCCAACAGTCCGCTCGGAAATATTATGCCGCAACGCTCGGTCGGCTTGAAGCTCTTACTTGTTTGCTTTCTGGCGCTGCTCATGGCGATCCCGGCGATGATGGTCTATATCGTCGTCGCAGAGCGCCAAAGCGGTGCAAACATGGCCATGTCGCAAGTGAGTGAAGCAGTTGGCGGCCCACAAACCTTGTTGGGGCCCGTACTGGCGGTTCCCTATGCCCGCACACCTGACCCGGAACGCCCCGGAACGGTTATCTATGGCCACGCCATTGCTTATGCTGAAACAGGAAACGCGATTGGCAGCATCAATGTCGAGGAGCGCAAACGGGGTATCCACATGATCCCGGTCTTTGAAGCCGATCTGACTTTTGAGGCGACCTTCAATCCAGAGGCCTTACGCGCCGCCATCCCGCCTGATGCCAGCCCTGTCTGGGCAGATGCACGGCTTTATCTTGGCTTGTCTGACACGCGCGGCATCAAAGACGCGATCAATGTGACAGTGAACAATCGCGCGATTGAGATCGAACCAGCGCCCAGCGGATACAGAGATAGCGGCACGTATCAGCCTGTGCCGAACTCTGGTGTGACATTAGCGGGTGGCAAGATCGATGCGCTGGACACCAGGACTGAGCAATTGGCGGTGGTCGCGAAGATGAAAGTGTCCGGCGCGCAACGGTTTGCGATTGGTCCATTTGCAAAAGATACCAGCGTCAGCCTGTCCAGCAATTGGGAAGATCCCAGCTTTCAGGGCGGTGTGCTGCCGGAATCTCATACCGCGAGTGATGATGGCGTGGAGGGATTTCAGGCAAATTGGCGTGTGCCCTATCTGGCGCGAAACATTCCAGGCGCTGGCGCAAACATAAACCTGTCCAATGTCACATCACGCAACCAGCGCGACATGGCCATCCGATTCATGCGCGAGGCCAATGCATATCAGAGCGTAGAACGGGCATTGAAGTATGCTGCGATGTTTATCGGATTTGTGTTTCTCGCCTATTTCCTGTTCGAAGTGACGAGCAATGCCCGCGCTCACCCCGCGCAGTATGTTTTGGTCGGGCTTGCACAGACAATCTTTTATATCCTGCTTTTAGCATTTGCTGAGCGCATAGGGTTTGACTGGTCGTTCTTAATCGCGGCAGCGATGACGGTCAGCCTAACATCGCTGTATGCCGCCAGCGTATTCTCATCGCGCGCGTACGGCCTACGCGCCTTTGCGATACTGTCTGGCATCTATGCCTTAATCTACGTTCTGATGCGCGCCGAGGGTCACGCCCTTCTGGCCGGCGCGCTCGTCAGTTTCGCAGCCATCGCACTGACGATGTACATGACCCGCAATATTGATTGGTATGGCGGTCGATCAAGCGTGCAACCCTAGCAACGCCTAACCAAGGCGCATGAAAAAAGGCCGCTCTCTTTCGAGGGCGGCCTTTCTTATGTTTGCTAAACAGGTGCGCTTATCTTGTCGCGCGCCAGTTCTCTAGCTGCTTAGCTGCCCAGTCTTTGCCGCCCCAGCCAAAGGCCAGTGCAAGCGCAGCGGAGCCGCCCATGACGAGGTACTTCGCGACATCAAGGATGAACGCGCCGCCTGTCGGGTCGAGACCCATGCGGGAGATACCCAGAATGACGGACAGGACAATGATGATCCATTTCACCACATTCGCTGCGACGTCGGTAGCGCCAGATCCAGTGGCCGCCATCGCGCCCGTCACCAGACGAGCGATGAAGACACCCGCGAAGATGATCAATGCGCCAAAGACAATTTGGACACCCATCTCAAGGACGACGTTCATGGCATTGGTCAGCGTCTCGATACCAAGTGCGTTCAGCGCTGCAATCACGCCCAAAAGCACGATGAAGAACTGAGACACACGTGCGGCGATTGATGATGCCGTCATGCCAGAGTCGGCGCCCTTCAAAAGGCCCAGCTCTGCAACTGCGCCGTCAACGCCCATGCCCGGCAGAACACGCTTGATCAAATCACCAATGAAACGTGCAACAAACACGAAGATGGCGAGGATGATTGCTGCGGCCAGAATATTCGGAATCATGCCCATAATATCTGAGAGGAGTTCATTTGCAGGCACTGAGATGGCTTGAATATCGAGCACATCAAAGGCCGTGATGGCACCAATCAAAGCAATAATCGCGGACGCAACCGTTGCGGTGATACCAGACACATTGACCGGGCCAGATGCCAGATTGAAACGCTCAGGCATTGGGTCGGCAAAGATCAAAATAGAAGACAGAGCCTGTTTGACCACATTGGCAACGATCATGAAGATACCAAAGATCAGCAAGGCGCCGATGACATTGTCACCATACCCCATGATCGGTTCAATCACGCCGTTCAGAGCGTCAGAGATTTGGGTGGCTCCGCCGATGGCCAGCGCTTGCATCAGGCCAATCAGGAGCACGATCCAGTAACCCGCTTGCGCCAGGTTCTGTCCGAGCGTCTTACCGCCTGGCTTTTTTGAAGCAGCATTGGCCTTCTTAGCCATGCCTGTTTTATCAATTGCAGCGCCGATAAGCCATTTGACGATCAACGCCACGACCCAAAATGCAACAAATACAATGACTGCCTTCAAAATATTAGGACCAAATATCTCTACTTGGTTCATAAAATTATTCCACATGTCTTCCAAGGTTTACCCCTTCACGATTCCATAAAGCACTCCCCATCGGAGCGTTAACGACTGGCTAACACATCAGTTCACAACTGGAAATGAACGCACTGTAATCTCAATTCAGGGGGGAAAATTTGGCCTCAGTATCGCTCAAGAGCGTGTAAGAAACGTAGTTTTTCAACTGATCGGTGAGCGCGCCCGCATCGCCCGACAAGGATTCCGAAGGAATAATGGGTCCAAATGTCGTGCGGAAAGGTGCACCGCCCTTGTTTAGCAGCTCTTGAAAAAGAGTGATGTCGCGCAATTCACCACTGAGGCGGGACAAAGCGTAGAACAGGGCTGAGTTTTTAGCGTCAATATTCAAAGGTGCGATTGGCGCACCGCGTTTACGCGCCAGGCTAACCGCCGTCGAAAACCAATCTTTTTCGGTCAATTTCCCGCTAATTCGTGATGCAAGCCGGCCTGATGGGAAAATAACAACACACATTTCCTCCTCAAACGCCTCAGCGGCCCGGCGGAGCGTTTCACGGGTCTTTGCCGGGCTACGCTTATCTGCGACCCACTCGACGGGGATAATAACGTCCTGAAACTTGGAATTGACGCGCACGGCGTCTGCATTGGCCAAAAAGACGATGTCCTTGCGGACCCTGGAGAGCAGATCCCACACGGCGATACCGTCAGCCAACCCCGTCGGATGGTTCGCGACAACCACAACGCGCCCCGTCTTCGGTAAGCGCTCTAGCCCTGTGACGGACAAATCTACCTTCAACTTTTGGGTCAGATCGTCAAAGGCTTCCCGGCCCGTCATTTGGATAATCTCGTCCGCCATTTTTCTGGCCCGGCCGTAGCCCAGTATTTTGTAAAGGATTGGGCGAACGACAGGCCAAGTCCAATGCGTGCTAAGCTCTGGGCACCGCTCTTCGATCAGGACATCAACGATATGAGTGTCTTCGCGCTCGACATCCGGCAAGAAGGCTGACTTGGGCGCAATACCCGAAGTATGGGGAGGGAGTGTTTCGTCCGTCATGATTGCAAGCCGCTTGGGCGGCGCCAGTCTCCATTCGCGGCAGGCTGTCATGACATTATAAACATCCGGCCGCATTGCAAAGACATGGCCTTCAAGCTGTGCGGCACCGCGAATCGCAAAAAAGTTTCCAAAAACCGCCGATTTGTTTGGAAATCAACACTTGGGTAAGGTCTGCTTTACCATACCGAAACCCTGCCCTGTCAAAGTGCACTCAACCGGGGGCGCTTATCTCTGCCCTTTCCGTCAGTTTGTGTAGAGTAGGATAGTGTCAATGAAAGTTCTTTGGGTTGAAGATCACGAGCCGGTCCGCGATATGTTGGCCATCGCCGCCGACAAAGCCGCGCGAAACCGTGTGCAAGTGGATTTGGTTATGGCGCCAAATTTGATGGCAGCGGAGTCGCGCCTACGGCTTGAGCGTTTTGATCTGGTTGTGCTTGACCTTGGCCTGCCTGATAGCGTCGACCCGGACATGACGATCGCGCGCGTGGCCAGCATGGGCAAGTATCGCATCGCGGTTGTGTCTTCCATGGAAGATCGTGAAAAGGCAGTCGCCGCTGCTGTGCGTTGCGGCGCAAATGTTGCGCCCAAGGCTGTGTTCAAGGCGGAACTTCCTTTTAATCGCTTTATTCAGCGCCCCGACACGTTTGAAGACTTCCTGATGGACCTTATGCCCGCTGCCAAAGATGCGAAGGTTGCAGCCTAAGCTCCTTTCGCAGTCAGACAATACTCGGCGGCCTTGCTTTTCAGCAGGGCCGCTTTCGTTTGCGGGCAGCGGCGCGCTTGCTTAGGGTGGCGCGACCTTGCTATGGCGCGGGGAGTAAATGGCGCACTCATCCGGGCGCCAGAAGTGAGGCGCGTTTCAGCAATGGACTTTCTTTTTCAATCTCCCATCACGCTTGCGCTTGTTGCAGCCAATGTCGCTGTTAGCTTGCTTGGCTTTTCAAATAGAGAGTTCTTTGAACAAAACGCGTTCTGGATTGCGCCGATCAAGAACGCCAATGAGTACCACCGCTTTGTGACCTCTGCTTTTCTGCACGTCAGCCCGACACACTTGCTGATCAATATGTATGTCCTGTGGGAGTTTGGCGGCGAACTGGAGAATGCGCTGGGGGTTAGCCGCTATTTGATGCTGTACTTTGGTGCGTTGTTGGCGGGAAATGCGTGGGAGTATTTTGACAATATCAATAAGCCTGACTATCGCGCGGTTGGCGCATCTGGCGCGACGTCCGGCATTATTTTGGCATTTAGCGTGTTGGCTCCGTTTGCGACGCTTGGACTGTTCTTCATCATTCCGATGTGGGCCATCGTTGCGGGTGTTGGGTTTATCGTTGTCAGCTTTTTCCTGTCGCAGCGCGACAATACGATGATTGCCCATGGCGCCCACCTTGGCGGGGCGTTGGCGGGCGCGGTTTTGACATTTTTGCTGGTACCGGGATCGCTGGGCAATTTGATCGCTGAAATCTCTGCCAAGCTTGGCGGTTAAGCGGCTATGGGCGTTGTGCTGGAGACATATCAGGCGCGCATTGCGGCAGGATTGCTGAGCGAAGACGCGGCGCAGATGGACGCCGCCGCGCGGCTGGACGCGCTGGCCGTTCGGCTTGAGACCGCGCCGAAGCCCGGTTGGTTTTCGGCCCCTCCTCCCGTTAAAGGCTTGTATATGTGGGGCGGGGTTGGGCGCGGCAAATCCATGTTGATGGATATGTTCTTTGCTGCCGCCAAAACCGAACCGAAGCGGCGCGTGCATTTTCATGAGTTTATGGCCGGTGTGCATGACGACATGGCCGAATGGCGCGGGATGGATGACCGCGAGCGGAAGCGGTCTGAGTATCGTGTGAAGGGCGCGGGCGATGATCCAATCGCGCCAACGGCGAAAAGAATCGCGTCTCAGGCGAAGCTGCTTTGCTTTGACGAGTTTCAAGTCACTCAAATTGCGGATGCGATGATCCTGGCGCGGCTGTTTGAAGATCTGTTCGAGCGGGGCGTGACGGTTGTGGCGACGTCCAATCGCGCGCCGGATGACCTCTACAAAGACGGTATCAACCGCGTTCTGTTTCTGCCCTTCATTGAGCAATTGAAAGCCCAATGCGACGTGCATGAACTGGTGACATCGCGGGACTATCGCCTGGACCGGCTAACCGAAGCGCCGGTCTGGTATGACCCGCTGGGACCGGATGCGACCAAAGCGCTGGACAATGCATGGCAGCGCCTGACGCTGGGCGCAGAGCCGCAGAGCTGCACCCTGACAATAAAGGGCCGCAAATTGCCCGTGACGCGAGAGGCGGCGGGCGTTGCGCGGTTTAGTTTCGCAGAGTTGTGCGAAAAGCCGCTGGGGGCGAGTGACTATCTTGCAATCGCGGCGACCTTCCACACCGTGCTGCTGGATGATGTGCCCTTGCTAACGCCGGATCGGCGCAATGAGGCCGCGCGCTTTGTGGCGCTGATTGACGCGCTGTATGAGGCCAAGGTGAAGTTGGTGGCGAGCGCAGCGGCTGAGCCTGATGCGCTGTATCCGGACGGCGATGGCAGCTTTGAGTTTCAACGCACCGCCAGCCGCCTGCATGAAATGCGCTCTGTGGAGTATATTTCTGAGGAACGAATGGTGGTGGGGTAGTTGGATCGCATTTTTGATTGATCCCGTTTCGCTGCGCTCAACATGGAACGCCGCTTCGCGGGCTCA
>CAZXVJ010000022.1:0-51209 GCA_964644385.1 uncultured Hyphomonas sp.
CACGCTCTCACCGGGCTTATCCACATATAGACACCTATCCTTTGGATATGGCCGGGATACAGACGCGATATAGACAGGATATGGACTCTAAAACTATGCGGGGTTCAAACGTCTTTTGGCTTTTGCAAACGACGCTTGGTTTGATGGTCGGAATCGCGCTCGCCTTCTACTTTCTCGCCGCGCATATAGTGGCGCTGCCAGCGCTCTTTCATCGCTTCCTCTTCCTTGGTCGCCAGGCGCTTATTGAAGTCCGCGCGGCTATCGCGCCAGGCTTTGTATTCCATTTCCAGATCAGCATTTGACGAGAGCAGCATGCGCTGCGGCTCAATCTCTTCCAGCTTTTTATGCTCCATCAGCGTGATAAAGCAGAACGGTTCGCCCTTGCGGAAAATCACCTCGCCGGGCCGCGTCATTTGCCAGTTCATCGTGAACGGAAACGGCAGCCAATCGGTCTCCACCAGCCCCGTCAACGGCGATGCCCCATCCTTGAAAAAGTTTGGCGCGCCCGTCGTCCATACGCCCCAACCGGGGGGCGTGCGAAACAGGTGTCCTGTATGGAATGTTACGATTCCGCGCCGAAAATGACTGTCTGCAAAACTGCTAATCGCGTCCGGGTTGCCCGTGGTTTGAAACTTAATATCAGCCTCTGCCGGGCCGCCATTCCAAATGATCTTAATATCCATCGGGCACAGAATTTCCCAGCCCGTTGAATTGGCCATGGTCAGCGGTAAACAGCGATAGGGATGGCGATCTGGAAAGGCATCCATCCATTCGCGCTGGCTGCGCCCCGGCACAATCTCTGGGGCAACATCGTAGATTTTATAGCAATCGAGTTTCATGGCCGTCGCCTCGCTCTTGACGTGTTTGCAAAGACTTGGCCCAAAGAGGGCTATGTCGTCTAGCCCCTTCTCCCCTGCCCCTGCGCCCCTGCCAGACGCGCCCGCGCGCCTGTTCGCTTATCTTGATGATCTTGGGCTGGCCCATGAAACGGTCTGGCATGACGCCACCTTCACAGTGGACGAAGGCGCCGCGCTGAAAGCAAACATCCCCGGCGGTCACACCAAAAACCTGTTCATGAAAGATAAGGATGGCGTGATCGTTCTAATCTCGGCAGAGGCTCACGCGCAGCTGCGCCTTAACCAGCTGCACAAGCTGATCGGCACGCGGCGGCTCTCCTTTGCCAGCGCAGAATTGATGCAGGAACTACTGGGCGTTGTGCCGGGCTCTGTGACGGGCTTCGCCTTGATGAATGATCCCGGGGCCAAGGTGCGATTCATCGCGGGGGCGGGCCTCATGGGCCACGACAGGCTGAACTTTCACCCGTTGGTCAACACCGCCACCACAGGCATTGCGCGCGCCGACTTTGAAACCTTCGTCGCTGCAACGGGCCACGCCCTTGAAATAATCGATTTCAGCGCGCTCTAAAGCAGCGGCGTCTTGGCCGTCATGGCTTCAATCGCGGCCGCCCGTATCAGCTTCTTATTGCCCGCAAATGCCTTCTGCGGCAGCGCGCCCAGCGTTTTGGCCTGCGCCATCGCGGCGTCCATCAACGCGTCCGGCGTGGCGACATAATCCAAAAACCCAACATCAACCGCCGTCTCCGGGTCAAACAGCTCAGCATTCACCACAACCCGCGTAAAATAGGCCGGGTTCAACCGCGCCCGCGGCAAAGTAATGCCAAAATGCGGCAACACCATCCCAATAGCCGACTCATTCAACCCAATCTTAAAATCACCGGACACACCCACCCGCACGTCAGCGCTCATCAATAACATCGCGCCCATCGCCAGCGCATGTCCGGTGCACGCAATCACGACAGGCTTGGGAAACGACATCAGACGCAACGCTAAATCGCCGCCACGGTCGACCAAAGCAGCAACCTCTTCGCGCGTCGCGCCTTGCATAACTTTCAGGTCAAACCCGCCTGAAAACCGTCCGGGCCGCCCCGCAATCACGACCGCTTTCGCGTCCGCTTCTGCGGTGTCCAATAGGGGCGAAATTGTATCTAGAAACGCATGGCTTACCGCGTTTGCTTTGCCATCATCCATCGCAATCACAGCAATGTCATCGGTCATATTCAGCGTCATTGTCATATCAGATCTCTTTTATCCCTTGCGTTCGCGCCACAAGCCCCCCCTTCCCCGGCGCCCGTCAAGGCCCACAAACCTTGCGGAACGGATCATTTGCGCCCACATCCAAGGCTGAAACCAGCCCAAACGGGCGACCAAGGACCATACGCTATGACCGAACCTGCCGCATTGCACACCAAAGACAGCTCCGATCAGGCCTTTGTGGCCGACGTGATCGAAGCGTCGCAGACCCAGCCTGTTCTCGTCGATTTTTGGGCACCGTGGTGCGGTCCGTGCAAAACGCTTGGCCCGCAGATCGAACGCGCGGTTGAGGCCAAATCCGGCGCGGTTAAGCTGGTGAAAATCAATATTGATGAGAACCCCGGTATCGCAGGCCAGCTTGGCGTGCGCTCCATCCCGGCTGTCTTCGCCTTCGATAAGGGCCAACCGGTTGATGGCTTCATGGGCGCGCTGCCAGAAAGCCAAATCACTGGCTTCATCGACAAAATTCTAACCGGCACCGATAGCGTCAAAGAATTGGAAGAGGCGCTGGCCCAAGCCGAGGCTGCCTCTCAAGCCGGGGATATTGGCGCAGCCGCTCAAATCTATGCCAGTATCGTGAACGCCGATCCCGCCAATGTCACCGCCATCGCCGGTCTCGCTCGGTGCTACCTCGCCAATGGAGACAAAGAGCGCGCCGAACAGACGCTGGCGCTGGTCCCGGAAGACAAGCAAAATGACAGCGCCGTCAAAGGCGTCCGCATGGCGATTGACCTGATGGCAGACGCGCCAGATGAAACAGAGTTTAGCGCCGCGCTGAAAGCGGTGACAGACAGCCCCGATGATCCGGCCCTCCGTTTTGCTTTGGCAGAACAATACGCCGGCGCAGGCCGCAATGATGACGCCGTCGATCATCTCTTGATCATTCTAAGCGGCAATATGGATTGGAACGAGGGTAAGGCGAAAGAAAAACTGCTTCAGATTTTCGAAGCCGCAGGCCCAACAGACGAAGTGACCGTTGAAGGACGTCGCCGCCTGGCCTCACTGATGTTTGCCTGATCGCGCTGGGCGGCGTAGTCTGTGACTTCACCGCCCGCAAGGACCTGCCGCTATGAGCGTCGCAACCTACAGGAAGACCACTGACCTGCCGACGCTGCTGGCAATATTTCCGCTGCCTGGCGCGATTGTTTTTCCGCGCTGGCAACTGCCGCTAAACATCTTTGAGCCGCGCTATCTGAACATGATTGACGATGCCATGTCGGGCTCTCGTCTCATTGGCATGGTACAGGCGCTGGGCGGCCATAAGGAAAAGCCAAAGCTTGCCCATGTCGGCTGCGCGGGGCGTATCACATCCTATTCGGAAACGCCCGATGGCCGATATTTGATCTCCCTCACCGGCATTTGCCGCTTCAAAATCGCCGACGAGGTGACGGCTGCAACACCGTACAGACAGGTCAAACCCGATTGGCAAGCCTTCAACGAAGATTTGCGTACAGCAGAGTTAACCACCCTGCCCAGCCGAGCCGATATCCTTGCCGCGCTCGAAGGGTATGTGCGCCATCACGGCATGGAATCTGACGCCGCGCTGATTGAAAGCGCCCCCATGGAAACCCTGATCAATGCACTATGTTCGGGCTGTCCTTTTTCTGTGATGGAAAAGCAAGCCTTGCTCGAAGCGGCGCATTTGAAAGACCGCGCAGAAACGCTGATCAAGCTGCTCCGCATGGATGTTTCCGGCGGCGACGCCAATTCAATGAATTAGGACCCTGCCATGACTGATACGCCCAAACCACCCTCCGGCGTTGACCCCCGCCTGCTCGAAATTCTCATCTGTCCGATGTCTCGCCAGCCCTTGGTCTATGATCGCGACACCAATGAATTAGTCTCAAAGCAGGCCAAACTCGCCTATCCTATTCGTGACGGGATTCCGATCATGCTTGTCGAAGACGCGCGTGATTTGGACGATACACCATGAGCGCGATCTGGCCCGTGAAGCTCACCTTTCAAAAGTCTGCCGCACAACTCGACATCAGCTTCGACGATGGGCAGCGCGTTGTGATCCCTTATCAGGTGCTTCGCCGGGAAAGTCCCTCCGCTGAGGTGCAAGGACATGGCTCTGGCCCAAAACCGCCGCAAGCCCCGATCCCGGCCGATATCAGCGTCACGAAAGCAGAGCCCGTGGGCCGATACGCCGTGCGCATCTTTTTCTCAGATGGCCATTCAAGCGGTCTCTACACATGGCATTATCTGCGCGAGCTCTCCGCGCTCGCAGTTTAGGCTTGCATCAGGCCTGCATCAGGCTTGGCAGTTTGTCGCTATCGGCGCTGGCTTGGCGCGCCATGGCCCGGCGAATAGGCCCGGCTCGGTCTGCCAGGGTCAGTGCGAGCCCGCGCAATGGTTTCAACACTGAGCTGTCATTTGAGAATGCCCGGTCGATCCCATCCAAAAACATCGCCGTAGACGCCGCATCAAACCGTCTCCAAACAGAATAGTTTTCGAGCGTCACAGCCGATCCAATATCAAGCCCCACACTGCGGGCTTCAACAATCACATCCACCAGCGCGCCGACATCTTTAAACCCAAGATTCAGGCCCTGCCCTGCCAATGGATTGATCCGCCGCGCCGCATCGCCCAGCAATGCCGCCCTTGGGCCGATCATTGCCTCCGCCATTTTCAAATGAAGCGGATAAGATCCCGGTGCACCGATCAGCGTCATCGGCCCGGCAAACTCTGAAAACTTCGCATTCAGCTCCGCTTCAATTTCGCTCGGCTCACATTTGGCAAGTGTTTCTGCCGCGCCGGTCTTCATATACCAGGCAAGGTTTGCGCGGTTATTCGGCAAGGGCAGCGTCGCAAACGGGCCCTGCGGTGTAAACAATTGACGCGCAATGCCGCCATGCTCGCGCTCCAGCTGAACATCTGCCGCAAACACTGATTGTTGATAGTCCCGGCCCTGCGTTTGAATGCCGAGCGCCTCGCGCACAGGCGAGTTCACCCCGTCGCACGCTGCCACCAACTGGGCATCAATCGTGCGGCCATCTGCCAGCGTCACCCGCGCATAGCCCGGCCCGGTCTCGACGGTCTCAAACCAGGCGGGCGCAATCCGTGTCAGATGCTCAGCCTCAGCCGCGCATGTGTCCAGCGCCGCTTGTAACGTCCCGGCAGGCACCATCTGGCCCAGCGGTTCATCATTGAGGCTGTCGGCCAAATCATCCGTGCCAAACGTCACCGACGGCGCGCCGAAGATATGCGTGCCGCCATCGACGGCTTCCAGCCCATTGAGCGGCTGTATCTCACCCTGCATCGCATCATGAACCCCGGCCGCGCCGAGCAACCGCCAGCTACCACGGACAATGGCGAAGGTGCGCGTGTCCTTGCGCGCCGCAGCGCCCGGGTCACGCGTGTCGATCAGAATGGTTTCAAATCCAGCCTTCGCGCAAAGAATGGCCAGTGAGGAGCCAACAGGCCCTGCCCCGACAACGATAATATCGGTCGCTAAATCTGCGGGGGCTGGCGGCTTATCCATGGCTCATAAGCTAGGCGCGCAAGGCTGCGGCGTCCATACACGTGCCATGCCATGCGCGATTGGCCGCACGCCGCGATACCCGCATAGAAAAGGCCGCCCACGCAAACGCGCAGGCGGCCTATGTCTCTAAGATTTCAGATCCGTCTTATTCGACTGTATCTTCAACAACGTCTTCGGCTGTTTCCAGAGCCTCTTCGGCAGCGTCTTCCGCGATGATCTCAGCAGTATCCGCAGCTTCGTCCGCCATGGCTTTAGCGTCAGATTCCATCGAGTCCATGGTTTTGACCTCTTTGGTCATCCCGGTCACTGGTGCGACTTCTGCTTCCGCGACATAATCTTCGTTATACTCAAACTCTGATTCCGCGTCGCCCTGGGCCTCAACAACTTCCGTCGTTGTGTCCGAAGCGATCATTACATTGGATGCGCCTTCAATGCGTGCCCATGTGCCGTCTTCATTGCGGCGCCACTTGCCGTCGCTAGAAACGCGAGACGTACCCAACGTAGCGGTCGTTGTCGCCGTATTCGTAATGGTTGGCGTCGTTGACGCTGTGTAGACCGTGTTGGAGGTCGTGGTCACAGGCGTTGTGGTTGTGTAACCGGTTGTTGCCGTCGTGTAGCCAGTTGTTGTGGCACGAACGGGTGTGAAACGGTTCAGCTGAGCCAGTTGACGCGCATTGAGCTCTTCAATGGTCAGGTCAGCATCGGTGGTTTCAACAGTTGTCGCTGTCGCGGCAACGACTGTTTTCGGCGCTTCGACTTGAACAGCCGCAGTTTCAACCGCTGTTTCAGTTGTTAGCACTTTTGATGGCATTGTTTCAGCCGTCTCGATTGTCGTTGCTGTTTCCAGATCAGCTTCGGCGTAGCCGTCACCCATCTCAACTGTTTCACCTTCGGCCATTTCAATGGCGTCGTCTGCAGCAGCTTCAGCCTTGTCAGTCGCAGCGGTTTTCACATCCGCAACCATATCGTCGGCCATTTCGCCAGCAGCGGTTTCAACTTCAGCTGCAATATCAGCTTCAGTGGCGAGCTCTACATCGGCTGCCTCTGTAATTGCTGTTGCCGCTTCCTTAGCAGTTTCGGCATCTTCGTTAACAATTTGTGCCGTAGCGGCCAAACCCGTTAACAGCGCGGCCGCAGCTGTCATCGTCATAAACTTAGTCATAGTCTTCTCCCGTGTTTGAGTTTGTAAGACACTAAAACAATGCGGCAGCCATGTGGCCGGTTCCATCAAGGCCCGTAAATTCTAGGGATCAAAGCCATCGGCGCCCTCAGAACCCGCGCCACAACTACACGTTCAGACTTTGTGAAACATTGGTCATTATTCGCGCTTTTTGCCCCAAATCTGATGTCTCAAAAAGTTAACGGCCTCTGATGACTTCTTTCGGTGCTGTTTTAAGGTCGTTAAACCTGTTTCGTTTAAGGTGCATTTGACCAACCTAACCCTCCAAAGCCGGGACAGATGCATATATGACCGACATGACCTACTCCGACGAGCACCCAAGACCCGTCAGTGACCCTGTCTGGCGGATGCTCACAGGCGCTGCAGCCTTTGGCGCCGGGGTGTTTATCTGCGGAAGCGTCGGCTCCTACGTGCCATCAGACCCAAGTTGGAACTCAGCCACAGGCGTTGCCGCTCAAAACCTGTTTGGTCATTCCGGCGCGGTGTTCGCAGATGCGGCCCGTCAGGCGCTCGGTTGGTCAAGCTGGACATCTGGCCTCGCGCTTATGATTGGCGGCGCGATGCGCACCGTCTTGATCGGCGCGCCCTCAATGAAACGCTGGCTGCTTGGCGCCATCTCTGTGCCCTTGTCTGCGGCCTGCTTTGCCGCGTGGCCTGTGCCAGCCTCATGGCCCCTTAGCACCGGGCTTGGCGGCGTGATTGGCGATACCCTGTTCCACTTTGCCCAAATGCCCTTCCGCGCATTGATGTTGCCCCAGCCGGAAACCTTTGCTGGCGTCGCCCTCGGCCTTGGCGCTGTATGGGCCGCACTGTCAGCGATGGGCTTCCGCCGCACCGATGCCCGCCTGTTGCAAGACGCTGCCGCGGTCTCAGGCGCTCGCGCTGCCCGCCGCGCCGCTGGCCTTGGCGGATTGGCGACCAGCCTGTTTGGCGCGCTCCGCCGACGCCGCGCGACGGATGACATGACCGATGGAGACTATGAGCCACATCAGGCCAATGTCATCCGCATAGAAGACCCCTCCGACGAAGCTGCGACCTATCTCGTCAATGACGACGACGCCGATATTGACGCGGACGCAGAAGATCAAAACGACATGGTCGTCGCCCCTGCTCCGCGTCTGAAAACCTCTGCCCCTTCCCCGGCCACACCGCGCGTCTCCACAACCAGCAAGAAGCGCCGCTCAACGGGCCGCCTGCCTTCAATTGACCTGCTCGGCATGCCCCCAGAGCGCGGCGACAATGTCGATGAAGACGCCTTGCTGGAGAAAGCCGCCCGTCTCGCCGAAGTGCTGAAAGAGTTTGGCGTGCGCGGACGCATTAAAGAAGTGCGCCCCGGCCCCGTGGTCACCCTGTTTGAAATGGAACCTGCCCCTGGCGTCAAATCTGCCCGCGTCATCTCGCTGGCCGACGATATTGCCCGCTCTATGTCTGCGATCTCTGCCCGTGTCGCTGTTGTGCCCGGCAAGAACGCGATCGGCATCGAGCTGCCAAACGATGGCCGCGACACCATCTACTTCCGCTCCATGTTGCAGAACGATGTCTACCGCAATTCCAAAGCGTCCCTGCCCATGGCGCTAGGCGAAGACATTGGCGGCGCACCCAATGTCGTTGATCTCGCCAAGATGCCCCACCTGCTGATCGCGGGCACCACAGGCTCTGGTAAGTCGGTTGGCGTCAACGCGATGATCCTGTCCCTGCTCTATCGCCATACGCCAGAGCAGTGCCGCTTCATTATGATCGACCCGAAGATGCTGGAACTGTCCATCTATGAAGGCATCCCTCACCTGCTCGCCCCCGTGGTGACAGATCCGAAAAAGGCCGTGAACGCGCTGCAGTGGACCGTGCGTGAAATGGAAGGCCGCTATGAGCTGATGTCAAAAGCAGGTGTCAGAAACCTCGCAGGCTTCAACGAAAAGGCCAAGAAATACCGCACCAAGGGCGAACACCTCACCCGAAAAGTCCAAACCGGCTATGACGACAACGGCAAACCGATCCACGAAACAGAAATTCTACCCACCGATCATATTCCAAACATCGTCGTCGTCGTCGATGAGATGGCCGACCTGATGATGGTTGCGGGTAAAGAGATTGAAGGCTGCATCCAGCGCCTTGCGCAAATGGCGCGCGCCGCCGGTATCCACCTCATCACCGCCACGCAGCGTCCGTCCGTAGACGTCATCACAGGCACCATCAAAGCCAACTTCCCGACCCGTATCTCCTATATGGTCACCACCAAGATCGACAGCCGCACCATTCTGGGCGAGCAAGGCGCAGAGCAACTGCTCGGCATGGGCGACCTGCTGTATCAAGCGCCCGGCAAGAAATCCAAACGTATGCACGGGCCGTTCGTCTCTGACGAAGAAGTTGGCGCCGTCGTCGATTGGCTTAAAGAACAGGGCGAGCCAGACTATTGCATGGACGTTCTGGAAGCGCCCGAAGATGGCTCAACCGGCTCAGCCGTTATGGACGCGATGCTCGGCACAGGCACCGGAGACGCCGAAGACGATCTCTACGCCCAGGCCCTGCAAATCATCATCCGGGATAAGCGCGCCTCAACGTCTTATCTGCAGCGCCGCCTGAAAGTCGGCTATAACAAAGCCGCTGGACTGATCGACCGCCTCGAAGAGGAAGGCATGATCTCCGCCCCCAACCACGCTGGCAAACGTGAAGTGCTCGCCTCCGGCGCCCCAACGCCCGACTAAGTCCCCTCCCCTCCCCCAATAAAAAGCCCCGCAGCGTCAAAAATTGCGGGGCTTTTGTTTTAAGCGACATTCGTCCCTATATTCCCTTAAAGTCAGACTCAAAAAGCTGGAACGGAGACACATATGACCATCCTTCATGAGCGTGATTTGCGGGGTAAAACGAAGATTGGCTGGTTAGACAGCGCCCACACGTTTTCGTTCGGAGGATTCAGGGATCCGAACCGAATGGGGCATCGTGCGCTGCGTGTAATCAATGATGATCACGTAATCCCCGGCGCGGGTTTTGCGACCCATAGTCATAAGGACATGGACATCCTTACCTACGTGATTGACGGAGAGCTTGGACACAAGGACTCGTTGGGAAATGGGTCCACGATAGTCCCCGGCGAAATACAAATGATGTCTGCAGGCACCGGTATCACGCATTCGGAAATGAATGTGTCGGATGAACATCCGGTTCATTTCTTACAGATTTGGATTGTTCCCGATGAAAACGACTTGACGCCAAGTTACGATCAAAAAGTAATAAATGACAGCGCCACGAAAAATAGGCTGCACCCCATTGCGACGCCTGAAGGGACACAGGACGGGGTCAAGCTCAATAGCGATACGTTTGTATATAAGTGCAGACTAGATTCTGGCAGCCGCGTTTCGCACACATTTGAAACGGGTCGAGCCGGATTCCTGCAAATTGTTTCGGGATTGGTCGAGGTTTCAGATGAAGAGCTCGCCGCTGGCGATGGCCTTCAAATTGAGGGCACAAATATGTGTGAGATGCTTGCGAAGGAAGATAGCGTTATTCTGCTGTTCGACTTGGCATAGCTTGAAAAACGAGCAGGTTTTGTAAGGGATACCCAAACCTTGACATCGCGGAATATATTCCTATGTTGTCCAAATCGAACAGACAGCGCCCCTCCCCCGCCTGGATATTACCCTTGCTTTGCGTGAGGTGTCCGGCGCATTGGACGACGCTGAAGTGCGCGATGATTTACACCTAAACCCCGTCACGATCAGCCGCGCCGCGCAGGCCCGCGCGATGAGAGCCGTGCGCGCGCTAGAGGCCTTCATTCGCCGCTTGCTCATCTTGCTCGCTCTACAATTTGAGCATGAGATCGACGTCGACGTCACCCATCGCCCCTACCCCAAAAAGAAACGCACCCGCAAAGCCCGCCCCTTGCCCGAAGGCGGCCCCAGCCTACGCATTTTTACGTCAGATCTCGCCCGCCCCGAATACATTCCCTCGGCCGCAGACCCATTTTCTAACGCAGCGGATCCATTCGCCTCCAAGGCCCTGCCGGCTGCGCCAATCCTCGCGCGCCTGAAGCGCCTGCGCCACGTCATCGAAACCGCCGAGGCTCGCGCTCACCGCCTGGCCTTCACGCTGGCCCGCCACCGCCACGGCATCCTGCTGGCGCCGCTGCCGCTCACCCTGCCAAACCGTATGGGTACGGAACTCACAGGCATCTATGGCGGCATGGGCCATGCGATTTTGGAATCCAGTAAACACCGACCACCCCCTCAAAAACCCAGACCGCCCCCGCCCCCTCGCGCGCGATTTATTTGAAGCCAAAAAGCGCCGAAAGGCGTCGGGCGCGCTGCCCCAAAGTTCTACGTGATCCCCAGATAGGCCCACGCTCGCCACGCACAATGCAAAACTGAAGGTTCAGCCCTTAAACAGCCCTGAGCCCGCAAAGCGACAGATCCATCGCGTAGCGGCGTAAGCCGCCCAGCGGGCGATCCAAAATAATGAACACACGCTCACAATCCCGGCGAATCCTCGCCAATCTGAACCCATGCCAACGAAAAGCGGCTAAATGACCCTAATTCGGCCCTGTTTATGCAGTGTTCAGACGCAATAGTGTAAGCCTAACTTCAAAGGAGGCCGACATGACCAATCTTATGACAGCCCTTGCTACAATACTTGCTTTAGGCGCGGCGCCCGTCGCCGTGTCGCTTCAGGCGGCGCCCCCTGCGGCTGCCGTTGAAACCGCCCCGGTTGAATCCGGCGCGCTGAGCGCGGCCGATCGCCAAGACATTCTAACATCCGTCGCCAAATCTATGGCCGACGTGAAAACCGCTCGCGGTGCGTTCACACAAATGTCTGCTGATTATTCTGTCATCACAGGTGAGTTTGCCCTCAAACGTCCGGGTAAGGTCCGTTTTGACTATGACGACCCAACCCCGGTGCTGATTGTTTCGAACGGCACAACCGTTGCCATTCAGGACTCTGATCTTGAAACCACGGACCGGGTGCCGCTTGGCGCGACACCTTTGAAAATCCTGCTGGACGACAAACTTGATTTCGACGCGGAGACCGACGTCGTTGATGTTGCCCGTTATGACGGCCTGCTGGGCGTCACCGTTCGCGATGCCAATGGCGAAATGGACGGCACGCTCACCCTGCTCTTCCGCGACTCCGATAAGGAGCTGCTGGGCTGGCGCACGATTGACGGCACAGGCGGCATCACATCGGTTGAATTGTCCAAGGTTGAGTATGGCAAAAAGCTAAGCCCGCGCCTGTTCATCATGGATGATTTTGAGGATGAAGACTGAGGTTCGCCTCAGACCCGGCAGATTTTTTCAAGTTTCTAACGTATTCGTCACTTGAAAAAATCGCGCCGCGTGACATCTTTACAACTGTCGGCAGGAGGCAAACCCCGCACGGAACCATATTCCGCTATTCCGCTTCCTTCCGTGACCGGCATCTTTCCCCGTCCGGTCGTTAAAAACGACGCACACCCCGCGTCTGACGCGCTCGAACTCTCCCCCGTGTTCGAGCGCGTTGACGTTTGGGGCGCATCGGCTAAGCAACCGGGATGACCAAATCCCTCAATATCGTCAGCTGGAACATCAACTCAGTGCGGTTGCGCGCGCCGAACATTGCGACCTTCGTTGAAACGCATGCGCCAGACGTCATCTGCTTGCAGGAGACCAAATGCCTGAATGAGCAGTTTCCCGAAAAGGCGTTCGTACAAATGGGCCTGCCCCATCTCGCCCTGAACGGTCAGCGCGGCGGTCATCACGGCGTTGCCATTGCCTCTCGCTATCCAATCGAAACGGTCAAAGCGCCAGACCTTTGCCGAGAAGGCCATGCCCGTGTGATTGCCGGGCGGGTCGGCGGGGTTGAAATTCACAATATTTACTTGCCCGCCGGCGGCGATAAGCCCGATCCGGCGATCAATGAGAAATTCGCTCACAAGCTGGATTTTTTAGGCAAGCTGGGCACCGGATATAAGAAACTGAAAAAGACAGCGCCGCGTATTCTGGTCGGCGATCTCAACGTCGCGCCGCATGAGAATGATGTTTGGTCACACAAACAATTATTGAAAATCGTCTCCCACACACCGATTGAAACCGAAAGCCTTGAAGCCTCGCGCGAATTGGGCGGCTTCTCAGATATTGCGCGTCTCAGCGTTGACGATGATCAGAAGCTTTATTCCTGGTGGAGCTATCGCGCGAAAGATTGGGCCGCTTCCAATCGGGGCCGACGCCTCGATCACATCTGGGCCAACAAAGCCGCCCTGCCCCTGACAGATTTGGACAGTTTCAAAATCCACCTCGGCTGGCGCGGCGGCTGGAAACCCTCCGACCACGCCCCTATCAGCGTCAACGTGAAAACAGTTTAGTTTTTGTTCAGTGCTGACGTCAGCCCTGAGCCCGCAAAGCAGGCGACCAAATTATTATGGCTGCAAACGATATCCGCCGGCATCGGTCAGCAACAAGCGTGCATTGGACGGGTCCGGCTCAATCTTCTGGCGCAAACGATAAATGTGGGTTTCCAGCGTATGCGTCGTCACCGCGGCGTTATATCCCCACACTTCAGAGAGTAGCTCATCGCGCGCCACAGGTTTTCCGCCCGCCCGATAGAGATATTTCAAAATATTGGTTTCTTTCTCGGTCAGGCGCACCTTTCGGCCGTCCTCCGTCGTCAGGCTTTTGGCGGATGGGCGGAAATCATAAGGCCCAACTTGAAACGTCGCATCCTCAGATTGTTCAAAACTGCGCAAATGCGCCCGAACCCGCGCGAGCAAAACAGAAAACTTGAACGGCTTGGTCACATAATCATTCGCGCCAGACTCCAGCCCCAGAATGGTATCAGCGTCTCCGTCTTGTCCGGTCAGCATAATGATTGGCGCCCGTACGCCCTTTTGGCGCATCATCTTGCACGCCTCACGTCCATCCATATCGGGCATGTCCACATCCAGTAGAATCATGTCGATCCGCTCTGACAATGCGAGTTCAATCCCGGCATTCGCGCCGGGCGCTTGCAGCACTTCAAACCCATCATGCAGATCGAACTGCTCGGCCAGCGCCTCACGCAGATCATTGTCATCATCCACCAATAAAATCGTTTTCGTCGCTGACATCGTCATCTCCCCTACATCTCTTAGCCGACATTGCGGTATCACAGGGACATAACCCTACCGCCAAACAATACCATAGGGTATCGTTTCACATTCCGATCACAAGCAGGAGAGCGCTCCGTGACGACGCAATCAATTTCGCGCTTTATCGCCCGTTCCGACGGTACGTTCACAGGCGGCGGCCTGACGTTCAGGTGCGCGCTTGGCAAAGGCGGCGTTGTCGACGCCTCTGACAAGCGTGAGGGCGATGGTGCGTCACCCATCGGTGTGTGGCCCATTCGTCGCGTCTGGTATCGGCCAGACCGCGTCTCAGCGCCGAAGACACAGTTAGATATCGTGCCGCTGAAACCAAGTGACGGCTGGTGTGATGCCTCCGCTGACCCCCTCTATAATCGCCCGGTCCTGCTGCCTTATCCTGCGTCGCACGAAGAGATGTGGAAACCCGAAGCGGTATATGACCTCGTTGCAGAGCTTGGTTACAATGACGATCCGGTCGTTCCGGGCCTCGGCAGCGCGATATTCATGCACATTGCCCGCGACAACTATGCGCCGACCGAGGGATGCGTCGCCCTCTCCCAACCAGATTTGCAGAGCGTGCTTGAGCTTTGCGGTCCAGGCTCAGAGATCGAAATTGCGCGCTAAGTCTCCCGCGCACCAAACAGCGCTGTTCCCACCCGCACATGTGTTGATCCAAATTGCGCCGCAACGGCGTAGTCTCCACTCATCCCCATCGAACGTTGCGCCAGGCCATATCGGTCAGCCAGCTTTGACAGCAACGCAAAGTGCGGCCCTGCCGGTTCATCGATTGGCGGAATACACATCAATCCAGTCACATTGAGCCCATATTCGTCCGTGGCGGAGGCCAGCAATGCCTCCAACCCAGACGGCAAAACCCCCGCTTTTTGCGGTTCTTCCCCAGTATTGACCTGAATGAGTACGCTGGGGGCCGCATCACCCCCCATTTTGTCAATGGCGGCGCGCAAGGCTTTGGCAAGTTTGGCCCGGTCGAGCGTCTCAATAACGTCAAACAAGGCCACGGCGTCCGATGCTTTATTCGTCTGCAACGGGCCAATGAGACGCAATTCCAGATCAGGAAACTCACCGCGCCGCGCGCTCCAATGCGCGTCTGCTTCCTGCACACGGTTTTCACCAAACACGCGGTGACCGGCCCCTAGGGCTTCAGCAATTGCGGCTTCAGACTGGCGTTTCGTCACCGCCACCAGCGTCGGCGGCGCGGCGCTGGCTGCGTCTAAAGCCGCCAATATGTTATTGCGGCGTTGGGAAAATGTGGTCGTAGCGATATGAGACGTCATCATGGACTTCAAACCCCAATCTGATGCGCAGCGCAAGCTGATCGACGCTGCCAAACGGGCCGCCGCTGACCTGCCTGCACATCTGCCCCCCGCATTATTCCTGACAGACCCAGACCGTACCCCAGATCCAGCGAGCATTGCCAATCGCTTGCCTCGCAAGTGGGGCATCATCTATCGTCACTTTGGTAGCGCCAATCGCTATGAGATTGCAGAAAATCTGGCGAAAATCGCCCGTATTCGAGGATTGACGCTTTTGATCGCTGCGGATCCAGAGCTCGCCCAATCGGTCGGCGCCCGCGGTGTCCATTGGCCCCATCGCCTCATCGACGACTCCAAACACTGGAGAGATGCCTTCCCTGTTATGACAACCAGCGCACATTCGCCCGCTGAATTGGAAACAGCGTCTGCCAAAAACATAGACGCCGTTCTTTTATCCACTGTGTTCGCATCGTCCAGCCCAAGCGCAGGACAGCCTCTAGGCGCCATCTATTTTAATAAGCTGCGCCAAACGACGCCAAAGCCCGTCTATGCACTTGGCGGCGTAGATTCAGAGACGGCGGCAGATATTGCCCCGGCGCCATTTGCATCAATTTCAGGAATAGCCGACGCGTTCGCGCCTAAAACTTAAACGCAGACTTTAAGCGAATGCCCGCTTCGACGTCTTTGTCTTGCCACAGCGACGCATCGTCTAATTCATTAGACCCCACGCTGACTTCACCGCCAATAGACAGGCGCGGTGTAATCCGGAAGGTCGCCCCAGCTTGCATTTCTTCACGAGGAAGCGGTGACGCTTGAGGACGAGACAGAATTTCCAAATTCAAAGCCCAGCGTCGCGAGTTATCAAACAGCATAGAAAAATCAGAAGTTGGCTCGGCCTGCCAGATTGGGCGGGCATCCGGCGCATCTTTCTGAGTAAACTGACGATACCAGTCAGCCTGCGCTGCATCAGACTCAGACATGGATGGTGTGTCGACGTTCAAAGCTTTTTCCGCAGCCGATTGGTCTGCCAGGGCCGAGGGGGCCAAAACAGCGGTCAGTGCGAATAGGGAGGCGATGAGGCCCAGCTTCATAACAATCGTCTTTCGTCTGCTATAGTTATGCACACACTAGCATTAATGGAACCTTAACTTTATTTTACCGCCTGCGATTCACAGGGATAGTGTGATTTCTACAACTATGCCTTGCGCTGTCTCACTATTCTGCAAAATCGAGGGCGCTTGAAAACGCGGCCTGTCCAGCATGTGGCTTTGATAGCCGATCGCCCCCGAAAATCGCTCCGTGAACGCTTTTGATGCGCCGATCGACCAGGATTCAGTCTCAATATTGGCCAATTCGTCCTCTGCGACGCCGTATTCAGCCCCGACCGTTACACCGGCGAATTCCTTCGTGACCCCCGCTGACCACGCTGAGTAGTCGCCGGATGAACCGTTGACGCCGTTGTTGCTGCCTAAAACGCTTCCACCGACCGTTACGGTATCAAATTCAGCCGATGCGCCCAGCGACCACGTTTCTATCTGATCATAAACCCGGTTGAGCGATGGCGGTGCATTGATATCCCCCCGACTAATGGCCGCCCCTGCCCGCAGCCTGACACCGCTCTTCGGCAGACGCCGAGACACATTTACAGCCACTTCGACCGCGTTCTCGATAGATATGTCGTCATCAAGACCGCGCGAGCTATTGACGTATCGATCGAGCCCGCGCGCCTCACTTTTGGGTGTAAACGACACGCCGCCCCGCACACCCAAAAGACGTGGACTGGTCACGGTTACCTTCGCTGATGGCCCCGTGAGATCGTGATCGGTCCGCACGAGGCTACTGCCGGTCGGGTCCAAAGACGCGCTGTCCAGCTTTGCGTGGCCAAACACACTTGGCGCGCCTTCTTGAAATCTCGAAGCAACGCCGAGATCGCGGCCTAATCGCGCTTCCCCATAGCCGCCTTTGACAAAGATAAAGGCAGTTTCCACCTCCGCCCGCGTGCCAGCATCTTCGACTGGAGCGCCCGCCGTGAAGCCGGAATATTGGCTTCGTCGCGCCGTAGGCTGTAAACCGCCTGAAAAGGGAACGCTGGCATTAAAGCCTGCCCGCCCTGGATGGTCCTTCTGCGCCTCAACCGTAATCCGCGTGCCGATCTCAACACCGCTTTCCAGAACTCGATCAGCGTCAAATCGCAATTTCGCTGCGAAGAGTATATCCTCGCTGTCCCCTACCAGCGCGCCTTCAGCACCGGGCGCGACCACGATAGCGGCGTCGCCTGACCACTTGGTCTGCCAATCTTGCCACGGTTCTTGCGCGTTCATGGCGCTGACGGGGGCGATCAACAAACAGCTCACAAATAGTCTTCGCAACATATCAAACCGACTCCACACAATACTCTCCAACCGAACGCCACAACTATGCACTGGCGAGCCGGCCAACCCCTTGATATACACACATCCGTCAACAAGGTCTTGCATTCAGGAACCGTTCTTATGGTCAAACTCATTTTCGCAGCTGCTGTCTCTGGTATGCTTCTCGTGTCCGGCTGCCAGTCCGCCGTTACCAATTCGACTGAGCGCAAGATTGCTCAGGAAACAGTCGGCACGGTGAACCCGTTTCTATGGCGCGCAACCCTCGACACAATGGACGCTCTGCCCGTGTCTTCAGCTGACCCGGTTGGCGGCATCGTGATCTATGATTGGCAAACGTTTGAGACGGCGCCGAACGAACGGATTAAGGCGACGGTCTATATTCTCGATACGCGGTTACGCGCCGATGGCGTCAAAGTCTCTGTTTTCCGCCAAACCAACTCTGGCGGCCAATGGTCTGACGCAACCGCAGACCCGGAAACCGGCCTGCAGCTAGAAAACAAGATCCTGGAACGTGCCCGTAATCTGAAAGCCTCTCGGCTCGGCTAGGCCAACACCCGCCTAAACACATCAGACAAGGAGTGGGCCAATGGCCACCCGCTACGATCCGCAAGCAGCGGAAGCAAAATGGCGTGCCGCTTGGGATGCGGTAGATTTATTTCGCGCTAAGTCTCCTGCCGAAGCGGGCGATGCCCCCAAATCCTACGTGCTGGAAATGTTCCCCTACCCGTCTGGGCGGTTGCATATGGGACACGTTCGCAACTATGCGATGGGCGATGTGGTCGCCCGTCACAAGCGGGCCAAGGGCTACAACGTGCTTCATCCGATGGGATGGGACGCGTTTGGTATGCCAGCTGAGAACGCCGCCATGGAGCGAGGCGTTCATCCCGGTGACTGGACCTATCAAAATATTGATGCGATGCGGGCGCAATTCCAGAAACTCGGCCTATCGCTCGATTGGAGCCGCGAGTTTGCGACCTGCGATCCAGAGTATTACGGCGCTGAACAAGCGCTGTTCCTGAAGTTTCTCGATAAGGGCCTCGTCTATCGCAAGGCGTCAAAGGTCAATTGGGACCCTGTCGACAATACGGTGCTCGCCAATGAGCAAGTCATTGACGGCAAAGGCTGGCGCTCTGGCGCAGAGGTTGAACAGCGCGAGCTGACTCAATGGTTCCTCAAAATCACCGACTATGCCGAAGACCTTCTGGAAGAGGTCCAAAAACTTGAGCGTTGGCCGGAGAAAGTTCGGACCATGCAAGCCAATTGGATCGGCCGGTCCGAAGGTCTGCAGATGCGATTTGAGTTCGTAGCCGATGCGCCCTCTGGTCACGCTAAGGGTATCGAAGTTTTCACCACGCGCCCCGACACGCTGTTCGGCGCGAGCTTTATTGCGCTGTCACCCGATCATCCGTTGACGCTTCAATTAGCGGAAAACAATTCCAACTTGGAAGACTTCCGTAAGGCTTGCGCCAAGATCGGCACGACCGAAGAAGCCATCGAAACGGCTGAGAAGCTGGGCTTTGACACTGGCCTTACGGTCGCACACCCATTCGAAGAAGGGCGCACGCTGCCGGTCTGGGTCGCGAACTTTGTTCTCATGGGCTATGGCACGGGCGCTATTTTTGGCTGCCCCGCGCATGACCAACGCGATATTGATTTTGCCCGCAAATACGATCTGTCCGTCACGCCCGTTGTTCTGCCGCCGGACGAAGACGCGGCCACATTCGATGTCGAAAACAACGCCTATACCGGGCCTGGCACCATCTTTAATTCTGGGTTCCTTGACGGTCTTTCGATTGATGACGCGAAAGCCGCTGCCACCAAAAAGATTAGCGGCATGGGGCTGGGCGACGGCACGGTGAACTACCGCTTGCGCGATTGGGGCGTGAGTCGTCAGCGCTATTGGGGCTGTCCCATTCCGATTATCAAATGCGATGCGTGCGGCGAAGTCCCCGTCCCGCTCGCT
Organism: uncultured Hyphomonas sp.; assembly: GCA_964644385.1. Lineage (GTDB taxonomy): Bacteria > Pseudomonadota > Alphaproteobacteria > Caulobacterales > Hyphomonadaceae > Hyphomonas. The sequence continues at coordinate 19,469 of CAZXVJ010000022.1, forward strand.
GATCTGCCGGTCGAACTGCCCAAGGACGTCTCCTTCGATGCGCCTGGCAATCCGCTTGATCGCCATCCAACGTGGAAAAATGCCCCCTGCCCCGACTGCGGCAAAGATGCGACGCGCGAGACTGACACGCTCGATACCTTCGTTGATAGCTCATGGTATTATGCCTGCTTCGCGAGCAAAGATGACATGGCAGAGCGCGCCTATTGGTTGCCCGTCGATCAATATGTCGGCGGCGTTGAACATGCGATTCTGCATTTGCTGTATTCCCGCTTCTTCGCCCGCGCCATGCGTGACGTCGGTGAGCTCGACCTGCCAAGCGGCGAGCCATTCGCGGGCCTCTTTACTCAAGGCATGGTCACGCACGAGACCTATAAAGGCGAAGACAACACCTGGCTGGAGCCAACTGAGGTGGAACAGCGCGGTGAGGACTGGTTTGAAATCTCAAGCGACAAGCCGATTGTTGTCGGCGCGATTGAGAAAATGTCAAAGTCGAAAAAGAACACGGTCGACCCTGACGCAATCATCGCTGAGTTCGGCGCAGATGTTGCCCGCTGGTTTGTGCTGTCGGACAGCCCGCCAGAGCGAGACGTCGAATGGACTCAATCCGGCGTCGAAGGCGCAGGCCGCTTCGCGCAGCGAATCTGGAGCGTGTTTGACGCACTTTCATCCACGACCACGCCTAAAACTTCCGACAGCGACGCTTCGGTCACCTTGCGTAAAACATCCCACAAAGCCGCGGCTGCCATAGATAAAGCCATCGAGGAGTTCCGCTTCAATTCAGCCGTCGCAACGATCCATGAATGGACAAGCGCTCTGAAAAAGGCCGAAGCCGGCGACGCTGATCTCTTAGCAGCCCGCCGTGAAGGCGCTTCTATGTTGGCGCGCTGCCTGACACCCTTCATGCCGCATCTGGCCGAGGAATGTTGGGAGCTGATCGGTGGTGAGGGACTTGTGTCTGCTGCTGTTTGGCCAGAGCCAGATACGTCCCTGCTTGAAGACAACTCGGTCACGATGCCCATTCAGGTCAATGGCAAGCGCCGTGCAGAAATTACGGTCCCAAAAGACATGAGCAAGGATGACATCGAAGCGCTCGCGCTCGCCGAACCTGCCCTTGCAGGCTTTATTGAGGGCAAAGAGGTGCGCAAAACAATTGTTGTGCCGGGCCGGATAGTGAATATCGTAGTCGGATGAGACATTTATTCCTTTCTCTTGCGCTTGTCGGATTGGCTGCTTGTGGGTTCCAACCTGTCTATGCGCCAAGTGGTGGTTCGCTAGCCGGCCAAAGCACTATTTCTGTCGAGCCCATTAAAGGCCGAGCAGGACACGTGCTGCGCCGAGCCTTACAGCAAGAACTCGCAATTGGCCTGCCCGGTGTTACGCAGAGCGCGACGCTGAACGTTGTGCTCGATGAAGATCTTACTCGCCTCGCCTTCCAACCCGACGGCGCAGCGTCCCGGTCCAGCGTCATCGCTTATGGTCGCTACGTGCTGGCCAGCGAAAGCGGCGCCGTCAACGGCTCAGTCGATGTTGAAACCAGCTTCAACGTCCCAGACTCTCCCTTTGGCGATATCTCTGCTCAAAGCGGCGCCTCTGACCGGGCAATGCGATTGCTTGCAAAGAAGATTGTAGACGATTTAAGACTTCAGCTCGCGGCGCGCTAATGCTGCTCAAAGGCAAACAAGCGGTCACGTTCTCAAAACGCCCAAAGCCAGACATTTGGGCTGTTCTCGCTTTTGGAGAAGATGAAGGCCTTGCAGCAGACGCCGCATCAAACTTGTTGCGAGGCTGGACGCCGAAATCCGAAGACCTAGAAGTAACGACGCTCGACGATGATGCCATTAAGAAAGACGCATCTTTGCTGTTTGATAGCTTAGAGGCGGTTTCCCTGCTCGGCGGTGCGCGCGCCATTCGTGTCCGCACCTCTGGGGATAAAATCGCAAAGTTGCTGGTCGAAGCGATAAATGCCGGAGACGCCGATCCGCAGCGCTTTGCGGCGAAACTGATCATCCAGGCGGGCAGCTTACAAAAGCGCTCCAAACTGCGCGCTGCCGCTGAATCTGCGAAACACACCGCTTGCCTTCAACTCTTCGCAGATGATGCGGGCGATGTTCAAAGTCTTGTCGAAACAAAATTGCTAGAGGCGGGCGCATCGATTGAACCCGCCGCGCTTGCCGCCTTTGTGGGTGACCTTCCCGGCCATCGCGGCATCGCCAATGCGGAGATTGAAAAGCTCAGCCTGTACGCCCATGGCCTCGGCCGCGCGATAAACCTCGATGACATTCGAGCCTTGTCCGCGACTGATATCGATCACGCTTTGTCTGCCGCTGTGAAAGCCACATTGTCCGGTCATCCGGAGCAGGCCCACACGGCGCTCGACCGATTGGAGACGGCAGGCACCTCCCCGATTTCAATCCTGCGGTCCCTGCAGAGCGAAACACTGCGAATGCTGGATGCACACTCAAAAATTACAAGTGGCAATGCAAACCCCGGCATGAAGCTACGCCCGCCGGTCTGGAACAGCGAATGGCCCGCCTTTCGTCAACGCCTAAATGTCTGGTCTGCGCCGCGATTGCGCCGCGTGCTGGAACGCCTTTACGACGCCGAACACATCGCAAAGGTAAAAGGCGGCAGCGCCGGCCCCACCGTTCGAATGCTCATGAACGATCTGGTTCGTGTTGCTGAGAATACCAAGTAGGATATTATTCCTAGTTACGCTTGGCGGTCAATCTGCGACAAACATCGTCTAATTGCTCAAGATCTTTGTACTTGATCCGAACCTCACCACCCTTGTCGCCGGCATGACGAATATCAACGGACAACCCCAAGATGCGCTCGACGTCTCGCTCCAGTGCTTCGGTATCGACATCTTTGGCATCACCTGACCGCTTCAGTGATTTAGGCGCGGCTGGCGCATCGGCGACCTGCCCTTTTGCGAGCGATTCAACATCGCGAACGCTCAAGCCCTTACTGGCCGCCAATTGAGCCAAACCCGCCGGATCATTTGATGCTAATGCAGCGCGCGCATGGCCAGCAGAAATAGCACCCGTCCGCACCAGACGACGCGCACTCTCTGGCAGTTGCAAGAGTCGCAATGTGTTCGCGATGTGAGCCCGGCTCTTGCCGACACTTTTCGCCATGCTGTCCTGCGTGCGGCCAAATCGCTTCATCAGGGCTTCATAGGCTTCGGCTTCTTCAATCGCGTTTAGATCTGCGCGTTGAACATTCTCAATGATGCCAACTTCCAGCAATTCCAATTCATCCATTTCGCGCACAATCGCCGGAATGGTTTTCAGCCCCGCTATCTTAGCAGCGCGCCACCGGCGTTCACCCGCGATGATTTGATATTTGCCGGCCGCCTTCGGATCACTACGCACAAGGATCGCCTGCAGCACCCCCTTCTCTCTCAGCGAAGATGCCAATTCCTGCAATGCCGTTTCATCAAAACTTCGGCGGGGCTGAGCGGGGTTTCGGGAGATATCGCTGAGCGCAATTTCATTTGCACCAGCAGATAGAGCAGACTTGGTTTCAATCGGCGCTGCGGGTTTGGGCGCGGCATCGATTTCCCCCATCAAAGAGGATAAGCCCCGGCCAAGCCGAGAGGGTTTAGCGGCTGTGTCTTCAGTCATATCGGTCATACCGTCTGCAATGTTTTTTCGCGTTGGAGAACTTCCGACGCCAAGCGGATATAAGCTTCACTTCCCGGACATCGATAATCATAGAGCAAAGCAGGCTTTCCAAACGATGGCGCTTCCGACAATCGAACATTGCGCGGGATCACCGTATTATAGACCTTGTTTCCAAAAAAGGATCGCACCTCATTAGCAACCTGATCTGACAAGTTGTTGCGTCGGTCATACATGGTTAGCACCACGCCCTGGATTTCCAATTCTGGGTTTAGCCCAGACCGAATGACCTCGACGGTTCGCAGCAATTGGCTAAGCCCCTCAAGCGCCAGGAACTCGCATTGCAGGGGCACTAACAAAGCATCCGCCGCAGTCATGGCATTCAAGGTCAACGCCGATAGCGACGGTGGGCAATCAATCAAAATATAGTCATAATCCACCAACCCCGACTCTCGCGAGGCGCGGTCGATATATCCATGCAAGGCATCTTTGAGGCGATATGATCGGCGCGGATCGCTTGCCAACTCCGTCTCCACCCCTGACAAATTCTCGTCGCCGGGCACGATATCTAAGCGCGGAACAATCGTCGAAAGCACAGTCTTTTCCATGCCTGTGCCATCCATGACAAGATCATAACTCGTCATCAGTCGCTCCGGTCGTGAAATGCCGAGCCCTGTCGACGCGTTGCCCTGAGCATCAAAATCGACGATTAAAACGCGGCGCCCAACAGCCGCCAACGCGGTACCTAGATTGATTGACGTCGTGGTTTTGCCAACCCCGCCTTTTTGATTCACAACGGCGAATATTCTAGGTCGTTTTGATGCCACGTTTAAACTCCATGATTTTTAGGATCACACCCCCGCCACCGCTTCGGCTGGGAGTCGCCTCATAAGCGAAGTTCCACGATTGTTGGGCCTGCGTCAATTCCTCATGCCAGCGTTCGCCCTTATGAAACACACCGATCGCTCCATTTTCCAACCATGGCGCGCCATATTCTAGCAATTTTGGAAGCGGCGCGAAGGCCCTGGCGGTGACGAAATCGACCGGAAACACTGGGCATACCTCGACACGGCCCTGATGAACCGTGGCCGAAAGATCGGCGGCATCAATCGCCGCCCGCAAAAATGCACATTTTTTTCCCACACTCTCGATCAAAGTCACATGGGCAAGCGGCCTCGCGGCCGCAACCATCAATCCTGGGAATCCTGCACCGGACCCTAGATCCACAATCTTCGAGGTTTCAGGAATTTCATCGACGATTTGAAGACTGTCCCAGACGTGACGTTGCCAAATCATTGGCCATTCTTTGGGGCCAACCAGATTGACTTTCAGTCGCCAGCCATCGAGCGTCTCAATGATGCGGTCGAGACGCGCCATTGTTTCACGTGAAACATCGTGGCCAGACAAAAAGTCCGCCCGATCGCTGCTCTGGTCTACCATGTATTTATCCCGTTCGCTTTCGACGCTTTACGTGGCCGAGCAATGCCGTCAACGCCCCGGGCGTGACGCCCTCAATCCGTCCGGCTTGGCCCAAAGTCCCTGGGCGAACCATTTCCAGTTTTTGCCGGACTTCCATTTTCAATCCACCAATCGACCCGTAATCGATATCGGTTGGCAAAACCAAATCCTCGTCACGACGCAATGCTTCGACATCTTCTCTTTGGCGCGCGAGATATCCGGCGTACTGGGCCTCAATCGATAATTGAGTCGATGTTTCACGTGAAACATTCTCCAATTCAGGCCATGCAATCACGAGATCCTCAAACCCAATATCCTTATAGGCGAGATAATCCATCGCCGTACGAACCTTGCCATCCTGATTCACATTCCACCCGAGCGCCGCCGCCTTGGCCGGCGTCAGGGTCAATTCCGTCAATCGCTGTTTTGCATCAAGGAAAGCGAGATGTTTCACGTGAAACATTTCGGCCCGCGCCACACCGACACACCCGATATCGATCCCACGCGGCGTCAATCGTTGATCGGCATTGTCGGCCCTAAGGGAGAGACGGTACTCCGCGCGGGAGGTGAACATGCGATACGGTTCTGTGACACCTCGGGTCACCAGATCATCAATCAAAACGCCGATATACGCCTCCGCGCGATCAAACGTGATCGGGTCTAATCCTGAAATAGATCGCGCGGCGTTTAACCCCGCAACCAATCCTTGAGCGCCAGCTTCCTCATAACCTGTCGTGCCATTGATTTGACCCGCCAAATAGAGGCCGGGTAAAGCTTTGGTCTCAAGAGATGGTTTCAAAGCGCGCGGATCGACATAATCATACTCAATCGCATAACCGTATTGGAGAATCTTTGCCGCCTCCAATCCCGGAATGGTCTTGAGAAACGCATCCTGAACGGACTCGGGCAGGGACGTTGAAATACCATTGGGGTAGACGGTGACATCGTCTAAGCCTTCCGGTTCTAAGAATATCTGGTGGCGAGCGCGATCTGGAAAACGGTGAACCTTGTCTTCCACGGCGGGGCAATAGCGAGGGCCACGCCCAGCAATCGCGCCGGAGTAAACGGCGGATTTCTCCAAATTATCAGCGATAATCGCATGGGTTTGTGGCGTCGTCCAAGTCAGACCACAGGCGATCTGCGGTACTAATATCGCATCCGTCATATATGAAAATGGCATTGGCTCATCGTCGGCCGGTTGCATTTCCAGGGCGTCCCAATCAATCGTGGTTCCGTCCAGTCGGGCAGGTGTTCCGGTTTTCAAGCGCCCCATTGGAAGGTCTAAGCCATACAGCCTATCTGCAAGACCAATCGCGGGTTTCTCTCCCGCGCGGCCGGCAGGAATGCGCGTGTCCCCAATATGGATGAGGCCTTTTAAGAATGTCCCTGTAGTCACGATCACCGCGCGGGCCGGGTAAATTTTTCCCGACGCTCCGATAACGCCTGACACGATTCCACCCGTCTCTTCGATGTCCTCCGCACCATCTTCGATCACCGTCAAATTGACATGGTCCAAGATCTCAGCCTGCATGGCCTGGCGATACAAAGCGCGATCAATCTGCGCGCGCGGCCCCCAAACAGCCGGTCCTTTGGAGCGGTTTAGCATTCGAAATTGGATACCGGATTTATCGGCCATCCGGCCCATGAGTCCATCCAACGCATCAATCTCACGCACAAGATGACCTTTGCCCAATCCACCGATTGCCGGATTGCAACTCATCTCACCGATGGTCGATTTCTTATGTGTGATCAACGCCGTTTTAGCGCCCAGTCGCGCCGAAGCGGATGCAGCTTCGCATCCCGCATGCCCGCCGCCAATCACAATGACATCATAGGTTTCAAGGGTCGCCATATCGCACCATTAGGGTTTCGTTAACCCGCTCTATAGCGCCTTAACTCACACCGCCCTAGGGGTCATTTTCCGATACAGAAATCTGCAAAGACAGACCCCAAAATATCTTCCACCCCCACCGCACCAACGACCGCACCAATCTCTCTCAATGCAAGACGTACATCCTCGGCAGCGAGTTCAGGACTGTGATCATCCATCAGCAGTTCGCGGGCCGCGTTCAGATGCGCTGCGCCAGCCTCAAGCCGCGTGCGGTGGCGCGCGCGCGTGATAATTGGCGACGCTGATCCACGTCCCATGTGAGTCAATCGCTCAACCAAAAGCGCCTCTAAATGGTCAACGCCTTCGCCAGTTTTTGCGGATATAGCGCAGTCTGCCAAGATGTCCTGGTAGGGCGTATCCACGTCAATCTTGTTAACCACGCTCAAGTCCGTTCCATCACGGTATCCAGCCCCCTTCAGCGCAAGCGGTGAATCGCGACCTTCCGTGAGAAACAAGCGAATGTCGGCGCGCGCCGCAGCGTCTTCTGCGCGGCGCACACCTTCTGCTTCAATCTCGTCGCTGGTATCGCGAATACCGGCCGTATCGGCAATCCACACCAATTGCCCGCCCAGCCGGAGCCGGATCTCCACCACATCGCGCGTTGTTCCCGGAACAGGCGTGACAATCGCTGCTTCACGTTGCGCCAAGCGATTGAGCAATGTCGATTTGCCCGCATTGGGCCGCCCGATAATTGCGATACGAAACCCATCCCGTATCCGCTCACCAAGGCGTCCATCCAAGAGGGAGGTCTCCATGTTTGACGTTAATGCATCGATCATTTTGATGACCGGACGCGATGCATCTTCAGGCGCTTCATCTTCGTCAGGGAAATCGATTGATGCTTCAAGCAGAGCCAAGATCTTAGTGAGCTGGCGGCGCCAGTCTTCATAGGTCTGTGTGAGGGATCCACCGAGCTGCTCTAGGGCCTGCGTTTTCTGCCCGCGGCTTTCCGCATCTATGAGGTCCGCAACACCTTCTGCCTGGGTTAAATCCAAACGACCGTTTTCAAACGCGCGACGTGTAAATTCCCCGGGTTCCGCCAATCGCACGTTCGGAATTGCGAGAAGCGCTTCGAGAGCATGCTCCACGACAGCTATGCCACCGTGCAAATAAAGCTCCAAACTGTCTTCGCCTGTGTAGGAATTCGGCCCCGGCATGGAAACAACCAAACCTTCGTCAATCTGGCCGCCCTCCGCATCGACAAAATTTGCCAGGGTCGCATGGCGAGGTTCGGGCATGCCGCTAGTGATCATTTGTTCACATATCGCGTGAATATCGTCCCCAGACACCCTAATAATGGCGATTGCGGCTGGTAGCGCACCTGACGCCAGAGCGCATATTGTATGGCGCCGGGTCATGTGTGGGCCTCGTTTTAGTTCTTCATCGCTTCGAAGAACTCATCATTTGTCTTCGTTTGCTTCAATTTATCGAGCAGAAAGTCGATCGCGTCATTTGTGCCCATTGGGCCCAGAATGCGGCGAAGAATATAGATCTTAGACAAGACGTCTGGCGCTGTGATCAGCTCCTCTTTCCGCGTGCCCGATTTCATAATGTCGATCGCTGGGAAAGTGCGTTTGTCGGCAATTTTGCGATCCAGAACCACTTCGGAATTACCGGTGCCTTTAAACTCCTCAAAGATAACTTCATCCATCCGGCTGCCCGTATCGATCAATGCAGTCGCTACAATCGTCAAGGATCCACCATGTTCAACGTTTCGCGCCGCGCCAAAGAAGCGTTTCGGGCGTTGCAATGCATTGGCATCGACGCCGCCGGTCAGCACTTTGCCAGACGAGGGAACGGTTGTGTTGTAGGCACGGCCAAGACGCGTAATGGAGTCGAGCAAGATCACGACATCGCGTTTATGCTCCACCAAGCGCTTTGCCTTTTCAATCACCATTTCCGCGACCTGAACGTGACGTGTCGATGGCTCATCAAATGTTGATGCAACAACTTCGCCTTTTACAGAGCGGCGCATATCGGTCACTTCTTCCGGCCGTTCGTCAATCAACAAAACGATCAAATAGCACTCAGGGTGGTTTTCTTCGATGGCCGCCGCAATGTTTTGCAACAGAACCGTCTTACCGGTACGGGGCGGCGCGACGATCAGCGAACGTTGGCCTTTACCGATGGGCGCCACAATATCGATAACCCGGCCGGACCGATCCTTTTTGGTTGGATCTTGGCTCTCCATATTCATGCGCTCTTCGGGATAAAGCGGCGTCAGATTGTCAAAGTGAACCTTATGCCGGGCTTGTTCGGCTGGCTCAAAATTAATCTCGTTCACGTCGGTGAGGGCGAAATAGCGCTCACTATCTTTCGGTGCCGTAATTGGCCCTTCTACAGTGTCACCCGTGCGGATATTGGCCTTTTTGAGCACTTCCGGGCTGACATAGATATCATCTGGTCCTGGCAGATAATTAGATTCAGGCGAGCGCAAGAATCCAAACCCATCCGTCAGAACTTCCAATACGCCAAGGCCAGTGATCTCAACTTCGCTATCAGCAAGCTCTCTAAGAATCGCGAAGAGCATGTCCTGCGTCCGCAGCGCTGAGGCGTTCTCCACTTCGAGCGCTTCGGCATACTCCAAAAGCTCAACAGGCGTTTTCGCCTTAAGCTCACGCAAAGTTACACTGGTGACGTTGTCGAGCATTGTAGATGCCATACCGGTATCGTTCCAAATTGTCGGCAGATCAGATCATACCGTGAAGTGTGGGAAATTCGCCGCAACCAAAGCTGCTTTGCATCAGGACGATGCCGCGATTTGCGCAATTTATGCGCAGTGTATTGCACCTGCGTCAAGCTTTGAAACCTAGAAGGGTTCAACAACCGCCATAATGACGATGCCAATCATGAGCACAAAAGGCACTTCATTCAACATACGCAGTCGCTGCGCCGATACGCCATCGACGCCTTGGTCAATCTTCTTTCCCATCCCTAGAAAAATGCCATGCAATCCGGTGATGAGCACGACGAAAACCAATTTCACCTGCATCCAATGGGCTAAAAACAGATTGGGGTTCATCGCCAGCATGGTGAGCCCAAACACCCAAGTCGCGATCAACGCAGGGTTCATAATGATTTTCTTCAACTGATTTGAAGCGGTTTTTAGCGTTTCAAACATGGCTTCACCAGGCGCACTGCTGAGTTGGTGAATCTTGTAGCGGGGATAAATCAATAAGCTCGCCATCAGGGCCACCATGGAAATGATGTGCAACGCTTTGACAAGGTCATAATACGCCATCAGTTGGCACCGGCAGGCATCATGGATTGGCCAGCTTTTTGGGCGATGTCTGCATGTGGGCAGCCGGCAAGACCGGGTGGGCAGAGCCGTCCACCCGCGCAAGAGCGAATAGGTTCGTCCATTTTGAGCGCTTCGAGCGTTTCCGTGACAAGTGTCTGAATGAACGAAGTATTGACGCCCAAAGCCTCCACACGCGTATAACTTGCCGCGCCAGCCTCCTCGGCAATCTCGCGATATTCTTCACCAAGCTCAACCAGCGTTTCAATATGCTCAGATACAAAAGCAATCGGCGCAACGAGGATATGGCGTCCAGCTTTTGCCGCTGTCTCAATCTCGTCTTCGGTTGATGGGCCAATCCACTTTAACGGACCAACACGTGACTGATAACACCCAATCACTTCCCAATCGGCGGGCAAGCGGGCCGCAAGCATGCCGCCCATCAGTTCGCACTGCCATTGATACGGATCACCAGCCTCCACGATTTTTTCTGGCAGACCGTGCGCCGACATAAGCAAAACCGGCTTATCAGGTTTTCCTGCTTGCTCGTAAGCCGCCATAATCTGCTCGATATGGGCTGAAATAAGATTGTCCTCAAAGGGATAGCAACACACCGTTCTTGTAGGCTTGCCGTAAGTTTTAGCCCATTCTTTCAATGACGATCCCGTCGTCGTCGTTGAAAATTGAGGGTATAGCGGCAACAGAACAACCTCGTCTGCGCCCCAGTCTGTAACATCCTTGGCAACATCTTCCACAAAGGGGTGCCAATAGCGCATGGCGATGAACGTTTTCACCTCATCGCCAGATAGATGCTCTGCCAGCGCAGTTTGCAGCGCTGCCGCTTGCTTCTCAGTTTCCGGCATGATGGGAGAGCCACCGCCGGCATCCATCATTGCATAGTTCTTTATCACGGACGGCGCGCGTGTACGCGAAATCAAACGCGCGAGCCCCCATCGAACGATACCAGGCGCTTGAATAATGGCAGGGTCAGAAAATAGGTTCTTGAGAAAGGGCCGCACCGCTTTCGCGCTATCTGGCCCTCCCAAATTGAACAATACGACCGCAATTTTGCGCCCCATAATCGCTATCCTTCCCGCAATGTCCGGATCACTTGCTCAACATGAGCGATAGGTGTCTCCGGGCGAACCCCGTGGCCCAGATTAAAGATATGGGGCCGACCCTGATAGGCCTCAACTAATTCTCGGACCCGTTCATCCAATCGCGTTCCACCCTCAATCAGCAACAAGGGATCCAAATGACCCTGAACAGGAAAGCTTTCTGGTAACGAAGAGGACACGAATGTCGGCACCGCGCCTGTGTCGAGTGCAACACCCGTCACGCCTGTTTCGGCAGCATAGATTGGCAACATGGCTCCAGCGCCGCGTGGGAATCCAATGATTGGCACTGTGATGCCCCGCGCCCGTATAGCCTTCACAAGTTTCTTCGTCGGCGCGATGATCACTTCACGAAAAATATTGTCCGGCAGCCCCTCAGCCCAACTATCAAACAGCATCAAGGCGTCGGCGCCGGCCTGCACCTGGCCCAACAGATAATCTGCGGTCGCCTGAATAATATGGTCGAGTGCGGCAGCAAGTTCATCTGCCCGGCCATGTGCCCAGCGCCACGTTAGGGACTTGTCGGTCTTTCCTCGCCCTTCAATAGCGTACAGACCAACAGTCCAGGGCGCGCCTGCAAAGCCAATCAATGTTTTGTCCGGCCCGAGGTTCTCTTTCACGCGGGAAACGGTTTCATAAACGGGAGACAAGCGATCAGCAGCTTGCTTTGCTGTTACGCGCGCCAAATCTTTCGCGCTGGAAATTTGCTCTACAATCGGTCCAACGCCTTTCTCAAAGCGAACGCCTAGTCCCATCGTATCCAGGATCAACAAGATGTCGGCGAACAAGATCGCTCCATCCATATCGTATCGACGTATTGGCTGCAGCGTGGCTTCGCTTGCCATTGAGGGTGTGTAACAAAAGTCGAGAAAGTCTTTGGCGCGAGCTCTCAACTCCAAATACTCTGGCAAATGACGTCCCGCCTGTCGCATCATCCATATTGGGGGCACTTTTGCAGGCGTTCCCCCAAGTACCGATAAGATTTTTGGAGTGCTATGCTCAGCCATCCCGCGTCTTTCCATTCAATTTTTTAAATGCCCGTCAGGGCGTTATTACTATTAGTCAGTGGATACGGTGGACAACGCGCTTCAGACGGATTTGTCCAGAGAAATCCACAGGCAAGCCACAGCCTGTCGCACCTCATTAAGAGATCGTAAACGCCCAATACCCATAAGGGTTAACAAAAGGTTAACGCATGTCCGGAGTCACAGGATGAAACAAAAGGGGATTCTGTTGGAGTCAGATTCTCCGACCTGTGACTCATTTGTGGGCGGGTGTGACTCCAAGATTTTATCCACAGTGGAGTCACAGGCCTTGTGAATTAGGCAGTCTATCGGCAAGACAAGTTCATGAGTTCCAAGCCAGCCTTCAGCATTTATTTTAATGTTCATCTCGTATCAGATAGCACGGGGGAAACCCTGAACGCTGTTCAGCGTGCGGCGTGCGCTCAATTTGAAAACATACATGCGCTTGAACACAATTATTACCTCGTCCGGTCCGAACGCCAACTGGACCGGGTGATGCGCGAGATTGAGGCTGCGCCCGGCGTGGTCTGGTATACAATATCCGATGAAGTTCTCCGCGCGCGCCTCGAAACCTTTTGTCGCGAGCGCGGCGTCGTAACCCTGCCGGTCTTGGACGCCTCCGTCGCAATGTTAGGGCGTCACCTTGGCGTTTCACCCAGCTACCGGGTCGCCGGGCAGCACGCCCTCGATCAGGACTATTTTGATCGGATGGAGGCTATCAATTACACGCTGGCGCACGATGATGGGCAAAACGTGGAAGGCCTGCGCAGCTCTGATGTGATCTTGTTGGGGGTGAGCCGAACATCAAAGACCCCGACATGCGTTTATCTCGCCAATCGCGGCGTCCGCGCAGGTAATATTCCATTGGTGCCTGGAGCGAGTCTACCGCCGTTTTTGGAAGAGTTTGGCCCAAAGGATCCGATGGTCGTTGGATTGAAAATCAACGCGGAACGCTTGGTGCAAATCCGCAAGCAACGCCTGATCTCTCTGCACGAATCTGCCCAAACAGCTTACGCTGACGAAACGGCTGTGCGAGAAGAAGTGACCCAAGCCAATCGCCTTTTCCAACGTAACAAATGGAAAACAATTGATGTCTCCCGGCGCTCCGTTGAAGAAACCGCCGCTGCGATTCTCAATCTTCTAAACCAGCGCAGAATACCATTATGACATACCCAACCATTACCCTTGCGTCCGGCAGCGCGAGTCGCCGCGCTGTATTATCCGGCGCGGGCGTAACGGCAGAATGCGTTCGCCCAAATGTAGATGAAGACGCTGTGAAGCGGTCTTTTCGAGGCACAGACATGCCCATCCGTGAGCAAGCCATACAATTAGCAGAGCTTAAAGCCATCAAAGTGTCCTCAAGCAAACCGGGCCTCGTAATCGGCGGGGATCAGATGCTCGCGCTGGGGGATGAGGCGTTTGATAAGCCGGTAGACATGGTAGAGGCACGCTCACACCTTGAGCGCTTGTCTGGTCAAACGCACACACTAGAAACGGCCATTGTCGTCTGTGAAGATGGCGCGCCAGTTTGGCGTCATCTTGCGAGACCCAAACTGACGATGCGGCAATTATCCTCTGGCTTCATCGACAACTATCTGAATGATGCTGGAGACCAAATTTTGGCGACGGTCGGTGGGTATCAACTGGAAGGCCTAGGCGCGCAATTGTTCACCCGTATTGAAGGCGACTATTTTTCAATCCTCGGATTGCCGTTGCTTGAATTGCTAGACTATTTGCGCACGCGCGGAGTGCTTGCGAAGTGAGCCAGCAATATGGCGTCATCGGCCATCCAATCGAGCAATCTCTCTCCCCGTTGATCCATAGCGGATGGATGAAGGAACATGGATTGGACGCGCAGTACCGCGCGATTGATGTCGCGCCCGGTTCGTTTGACACGGTGTTGGAAAATCTCACGCAAGACGGCGCGCGGGGCCTCAACATTACTGCGCCCCACAAGCAGGCTGCTTTGGCGGCTGCCACGCATCTCAGCGAGACCGCGAAACGCATCGGGGCCGCCAACACTCTCATCCGTCGCGGCGATGACTGGTATGCGGAGAATACCGACGCGCCAGGTTTCCAGCACACATTAGCAGCCGCAAACATCGTCGCCGCGGGACGCCGATTCGCCCTGATTGGAGCAGGTGGCGCGGCGCGCGGTGTTGTCCATGCGCTCACACAGGCCGGGGCAAGCGTACAGATCTTCAATCGGACACCGTCAAAAGCCGCGGCGCTCGCGGCAGACTTTCCTGGCGTAACCTCCGCTGCTGAAGTGTTTGACGGCCAGATTACAACCGCTGACGGTTTCGATGCGCTTATCAACACCGCCAGTTTTGGCTTTGAAGGTGCACGCCTAGTATTGCCCGCAGGTGAGGGTCGATTGTTTTACGACATTAGCTATGGCGCGGCGGCTGACCCTGCGTTGAAATCGGCGCGCGACACCGGATGGAAAGCGATGGACGGCTTAGCGATGCTTGTGGCGCAAGCGGCCTATAGTTTTGAGCATTGGTTTGGTATCTTCCCAGACACAACAACCGCGCTGGCGAAGTGCCGCGCTGCTGTGGAGACACGAACATGATCATTTTGGGTCTTACAGGATCGATCGGCATGGGAAAGTCTGCGACCGCTGAACTGTTTCGCGCCGAAGGGATTCCAGTCTATGACGCCGACGCGGCTGTCCATGCGCTGTATGATGTTGGCGGCGCGGCGGTTGAGCCTCTCGAAGCTGTGTTTCCGGGCGTTGCGAAGGACGGGCGCATAGACCGGCAGATTTTGCGTGCGAGGGTGCTGGACGATGACGTCGCGATGAAACAACTGGAAGCCATTGTGCACCCGCTGGCAGGTGCAGCGCAGATTGAGTTTCGCCAATCGGCAGAGGCAACAGAGGCTGGCCTCGCCGTGCTAGACATCCCGCTTTTGTATGAGACGCGCGGCGATCGGTTTTGTGATTTCGTGGCCGTTGTCAGCGCCCCGTCAGAGGTGCAGCGCGCACGCGTTTTGGCGCGGCCCGATATGACTGAAGAGGCGTTTGACGCCATACTGCAACGTCAGGTACCCGATGCTGAGAAACGTGCCCGCGCGGATTTTGTGATCAGCACCGCGCACGGTTTCGACTTTGCCCGAGACCATGTTCAGGCCATTATCCGCCTGATGCAACGACAGAAAGCTGAACAGGCGGACGCATGACGGAACTGATTCGAGAAATCGCATTTGATACTGAGACGACAGGCCTGTTTCCAGGCGAAGGTGACCGCGTTATTGAAGTCGGCGCCGTGGAGATGATCAACCATATTCCAACCGGGAAAACATTCCGGAAGCTCATCAATCCAGGCCGCTCTGTTTCTGCCGATACCATACGTATTACCGGCATTACCGATGATGATTTGCGCGATAAACCGCCCTTTGAGGACAGTGAGATTGTTGACGGCCTCATGGACTTTATCGGCGACGGGATCATCGTGGCTCATAATGCGAAGTTTGACCGGGGCTTTTTGAATATGGAACTTGAACGGTGCGGTCGCCCGCCCGTTCCGGAGGAGCGCTGGGTCGACACCGTCGCGATCGCACGAAAACGCTATCCGGGCGCTCCGGCAAGCCTTGATGCTCTATGTCGGCGGTTTGATATTTCTTTGGAAAGCCGCACCCAACATGGCGCTTTGCTCGATAGCCAACTGTTGGCGGGTGTCTATCTGGAACTACTGGGCGGGCGAGCCAGGTCGTTCGCGTTTGATTCAGGTGCTGCCGGGCAAACGACCGGTCGCCGAGAACCGGCCCGGCAACGGCCGACACCAATGTCGTCTTTGGTCACCAGCGATGAACAAGCTGCCCACGAGGCGTTCATTGAAAGCCTAGGCGAAGAAGCCCTTTGGAAAAAGCTGGGCGCTTAAGCGTTCGATTGCTGACCAGCGGCGCGCTGGTATTGCTGCTGGTACAGCTGCACAAAATCAACCGGATCGATCAGTAGGGGCGGAAAGCCGCCTTCGCGGGTAATTTCGGCGATAATTCGGCGCGCAAATGGGAACAGAAGCCGAGGACACTCAATCAACAGCATCGGCTCCAAATTGTTTTCAGCAACGTCCTGCAGCTGAAACAGGCCGGCATAGTCGAGCTCTGAGATAAATAAGACGGTGTCTTCTGAGAGCGCTTTTGCGGACAGTTTCAAAGAAACTTCGAACACACCATTGCCATCGGCGTGGGGCTGCGCACTGACATCAATGCCCAAATCAATGTTCGGCTGAGTTTGAACTGGGTTATGCCCTGGGTTCTCAAATGACAGATCTTTGACATATTGGCCCAGAACTCGCATGGCCGGAGCGGCTGGTTTCGCGGTGTTTCCGGCGTTTGGATCTTGCGGCGTGCTGGTGTCTGTCATTCGATTTATGCTCCCTCGACTTTACGGCGCGCCTAGCATGTGACCCTTTGAGGCGCAACGCATCACTGGCACTCCGGGCCAATCGTATATATCTAGTACAGTGTGAACAGAATTTCTGAGAAAGAATTATAGTCAATGATCAGTCCAATCGTAGACGTTCTTATTTTAGCGGCGATTGCCCTATTTGTGTTGTCGCGGCTGTACGTCGCGCTTGGCCGCGATGATGGCGATCAGCCTGCTGCGCCTGAGCGCGCGCCGCTAAAACGTCCAGAAACTGGGCGGGTTGAACCGCTCGAGCAGCAAGGGTCGTTGAACCCACACTTAGACCGTCCCATGTTCACTGGCCCTGCTGCGGCAGCGCTGGAAGAGATTTACGAGGCAGACAATGACTTTTCGCCTGGCGGTTTTGTTCGCGGCGCCCGGTCTGCTTATCAGGTTATTGTTGGGGCGTTTGCCCAAGGAGATCGAGATGCGCTTCGGCCATTGCTCGATGATGATGTTTATGAGGCGTGGGACGCTGCAATTACCGACCGCGACGCTTCGGGCACGCCCGCTTACAAGTTGCTGCGTATTCGCAATGCCGAAATCGAGGATGCAGAACTAGATGGTCGCACCGCGCGGGTGATGATGCGTTATGAGGCCGATCTCGGCGATGGCGAGAAGACACGGGTCGCGCGGGAGATTTGGACCTTTATGCGCGATACCACTTCATCGGACCCCAATTGGCTACTCGATGATGTCGAGGTCGCCAATTAGTGTTGGCCGCCCCTAGCGGCGAAGGCCAAACCCATCCATAAGTTCAGGCGTTATGCTTCGCGCCTTTATCGTTCTCTTGCTGCCCGTTCTTTTAGGGTCTTGCGCCACGACGCCCACTGAACCGCGCCCGACGACACGAACGACTGTCATTAAGCGCCCGGCAATTATTACCCGCCCTGCAATCGTCACGGTGCCTCGAGTGCAAGGGCCATCCGATTTTTCAACATTGCCTGGCTGGCAACAGTCACGGTTGGTGCCGACATTGAACGCCTTCCGCCGCTCGTGTGGGCTGATTGAAAAAAAGGACGATAAAAGCCCGCTTTCAGATAAAGCGTGGTGGGCTGGGACCGCTGGAGACTGGAAACCGGCCTGCGCCACGATGGGCGTTGTCGCAGACGATGCCAGCGCGCGCACCGTGCTTGAGGCCTTGTTTGTTCCGGTTGAAATTAATAGCCCTGATGGAAAAAGTCGCTTCACTGGCTATTTTGAGCCTACGTACGAGGCTCGCAAACGCCCCATCCCGCCGTTTACAGAGCCTGTCCCAGCATTGCCGGACGATTTGGTGCCCAGCGGCGCCAATCCAAAGCAACGCCTGTCAGACGGACGCACACGGCCCTATCCAGCGCGCGCTGAAATCACGGCGAGTGGCGTAAAGCCGATCGCCTATGCGCACCCATCTGATGTGTTCTTTCTTCAAATTCAAGGCTCCGGACGCCTCAGCTTTCCAGATGGTACGACAATGCGCGCGGCCTATGCCGCCCACAATGGCCATCCGTTCAAATCGACCGCGAATTGGCTTATCCAAAATGGCAAAATTACGCGCGGCGAAGCCAGTATGCAGGGCATTCGCGCGTGGATGGACCGAGCAGGCTCCACTGAGGCTCGCCGCGCTATGAACTATAATCCGCGCTTCGTGTTCTTTCAGGCCTTGCCAGAAGGCGATTCAAGCCTCGGACCAAAGGGCGCGCAAAATGTACCACTGACCCCCTACGGGTCTATGGCTGTCGATACAGATATCTATCCGCTTGGCGTACCGATGTTTGTACAAACAACAGCCCCCGGACTGGGCGGACAATGGTCTGGTTTGATGATTGCTCAAGATACGGGCGGCGCAATCAAAGGCCCGGTGCGCGGCGACATCTATTTTGGAACGGGGCCAGATGCAGGCCGCAGGGCTGGCACGATGAACGCGCCGGGAAAACTATGGGTCTTGCTGCCGCGAAAAGTGGCGGAGCGTTTGGCCGCTGCCAATTTGGCTGACCTTGGCGAAACGCCTTTTGCGCCCTAATTGCTTTGCGATGACCAAGCGCCCACTCAGCCCAGAAGATGCCAGAGCATGGGCCCGCGTCGCGCGGTCTATTCGTTCCATTTCGCCAGAGCCTGAAGACTTTGACGCCTTGATTAAAAGCGCTGACGCTAACCCCTCGCTAGCACCCAAGAATACACCCAAAATCCCAACACCTGCCTCCAAAAAGCGACCCATTTCCTCCACCCAGCCGGTGCCCGCTGGGCCAGCCAATCGCCAGAGAGAACGGCGGATCCGGCGCGGCCAACTCGACATCGCAGCAACCTTTGACCTGCATGGTCACACACAGGCAAGCGCAGACCGCGCCCTGCCCGTCTTCTTCATCCGCCAGCGCGCTCAGAACGCGCGGTGTGTATTGGTTATTACAGGTAAGGGGCGATTGGGCGAGGGCGTGCTCAAGCGCAATTTCCTAAATTGGCTTGCCACTCCGTCAGCCCGAACTTTGGTGTCAGGTTACGCTGAAGCCCACCGCCGTCATGGCGGGTCGGGGGCCTATTATGTATTCTTGAGGCGCATGTCGCCTAGCTGAAGTCCCGGAAGACATCGTCCGCTGATACATTGGCATCGGCGGGTTTTTCACCCGGATTCGCTTCATAGGCTGCCGCATCGTCCTTGGCAGGTTGAAGGCCAGGTCCATCCGTATCAATCTCTTTCGCCGCTTCCATTTTGCGGCGCTTATCGGCCGCCTTGGCGATGACCTCGTCTAGTTCGATCTGAGAGCAAAGCCCCAATGTTACGGGATCGACCGGGCTGATATTTTGGCTATTCCAATGGCTTTTGTCGCGCACATTGTTGATCGTGGACTTGGTTGTCCCGATCGTTTTGCCGATCTGAGCATCGGAAACCTCAGGGTGATTGCGAATAAACCAGGCAATCGCATCGGGCTTATCAGCGCGGCGAATGGTGGGCGTATAGCGGCTCCCTTTACGGGGCGGTTGCGGAATATGCGCGATCTTCGATTCCGATACTTTCAGGCGATACTCACCCGACTCCTCGCCGCGCTTAATCTCTTCCCGGGTTAGTATACCGCCTGCAATTGGATCCACGCCGCGCATATTTTCGGCAACATCGCCGTCGGCAATTCCTTTGACTTCGAGACGGTGCAAGCCGCAAAAATCGGCAATCTGATCGAACGTCAATGTGGTGTTATCCAGCAGCCAAACCGCGGTGGCTTTGGGCATCAGAACGTCGGACATGGGTGCACTCCTTAGAGACATGAGGCCAAAAACGCTGCCGCCCGGCACATGGGCCGGGCGGTTAGGGTTTTTAAGGCACGTAGAAAACCTAACCCGCTTCATATAGGCCATACCGTCTGATAAGAAAAGGCCGGGCCACTATTTGCCCGATTTGTTGAAATCAGACCGTGAGGATGATTTTGCCCGAATGCCCTCCGGCGGCCATTTTCTCATGTGCCGCACCCGCATCTGCCAGCGCAAAAGTGCTGTCCAGTACTGGCTTGATATCGCCCGCATTCACGCCCCCCCAAAAATCCCTCTCAATGACATCGCGAATGGCCTGCTTTTCGCCGACTGAACGAGCGCGTAAAGTTGTCGCCGTTAGCGTCAATCGCTTCATCAAGACCATCGCGAAGTTCACCGTCGTTTCAAAACCGTCTTGGTAGGCAATATTGACGATCCGGCCATTCAGCTTTGCCGCGCCGATATTCTTTTGCACATAGTCTCCACCCACCATGTCTAGAATTACATCGACGCCGCCCGCCGCCTTGGCGATCTCTTCAAAGTCTTTTTCGCGGTAGTTAATTGCCGTGTCCGCGCCAAGGCTTTTCGCAAGGGCGCATTTGTCGGCGCTGCCAGCGGTTGCATAAATCGTCTTCGCGCCTGACAGTCGTGCCATCTGAATGGCCATCACGCCTATACCGCTGGTGCCGCCATGGCACAGAAAATCTTCGCCGGGCTTTAGGGCCGCGCGATCAAACACGTTGGCCCAGACGGTAAACATGGCTTCAGGCAAACAGCAGGCATTTACCATGTCCATGCCTGTCGGAACGGGGAGGACAGACCCCTGGTCGACAGCAGCAAATTGCGCATATCCTCCGCCCGCAAGCAGAGCGCAGACTTCATCCCCCTTAGACCACCGGGTCACGCTGGCGCCGACCGCTTCAACAATTCCAGCAACTTCCAACCCCAAAATTTTGGACGCGCCGGGCGGCGCTGGGTACCGGCCCGCCTGTTGAATCAGGTCTGCACGGTTCATACCTGCCGCTTTCACTGCAATTAGCACATCGTTCGGGCCGCATGGTGGCCGCTCAATTTCGCCGAGCGTCAAAGGCTCTCCGGGGCGTGGAAGGATTGCGTGCATCATCTCAGTCATAAGGTCTCTCACTTGTCGAACAGGCTTCACCTGATGCAAGGTTTAGTGATGAAATGGAAGAGGAGCGCTTGACATGATGGATGAAAACGAACCGATCCTTACGGATCGAACCCCAACGCTGGAGCAATTATCCCTAGATGAACTGCACGTGCGCATAGAAGCATTGAAAGGCCAGATTGCTGCCTGCGAGGCCGAGATTGTGCGAAAGGAAGCACAAAAAGATGCGGCAGACGCCTTGTTTGGCGGCGGCGGTTAAGGCGTCTTAAACGGCTTGTATGATATGCATCTGCGACGCGCGTTTAGGTTTGGTAGGTGATACATGGCGGTAAATGAGTCCACAGGGTTGGAGAACGAACACCCAAATTCGTTCACAGGCGGCAAAGTCTTTGACCGCGTTTTTGCAGACGGCATGGCCCTGGTAGAAGAGACCGCCTCCTATTTGGACGGACCTGGGCGAGGGGATGCGAAGGCATTGCCGCGCGAACCGGGCCTAACCTACGCCGCCTGGAGCATGGAACTGACGACGCGCCTGATGCAGGCCGCCAGCTGGCTGGTGATGCAAAAAGCGGTACGTGAGGGCGAAATGCGCCGCGACGAGGCCGCAACCGGAAAATACCGTATTCAGCGCGACGAACCGCCACTAGATGCCGCGGCGCAGGCTGAGAATGGGTTGCCGGCTCGTTTCCTTGATCTGGTTGCGCGCTCTGAGGCGCTGTACGAACAAATCTGCCGCCTGGACCTTGCGCTCTATTCAACAGCCGTTCCGGAAAACACGTCTAACGCTGTGTTTGAACAACTTACTAAACTGCAAGCGGCGGCCGAAACGGGCGCGTTTGACCCCCTCCGAGTTTGGGCGAAATCTACCTAGACTCGGTGTCCTTCGCTGGGTCGATGGGTGCCATAAGCGGGTCTTCGGCCAGCAATTGACCCCCTTTTCGGCTACCCTTCGGGCCCTTCAGCCGCATAAAGCCTGGGCGTTCGTATAGTGCGATAAGCGGCGTTTTCAGAATCATCCGATGGAAAATTAAAGGCACAAAAACGGCCACCAGCGTGATTATGGCGGAAGCTGTTCCGACGTCCAAAATTGGTCCTGCCGTCACGAAGGCTTTCTGTAGCACCTTCATGGGTAGAAAGAAGGTCAGATAGATTACGATCGAGTTTTGCCCTACATATCGCAGCGTATTGCCAACATTTGCCTGCGCCAGCAATGCGCCAATCGCTGCGATTGCAAAGGCTCCGGCAAATCCCAGCGCCAAACTCAAAATAGGCAGACCGTCAATTTCAAACTGGGTGAACACCGTGTTGGTAACTGCCCATCCTGCCAATGCTAGCCATGCGACGGCGCGATTGGATTGAATGTATTCAGCAAAAGCAAAGATACGCGGGGCAAGCCAATAGCCACCATAAAAGAACACAAACCACTCCATAAACCGGTTCGTGACAGACCACCCAGTATCGATCATTTGCGTTGAAAAAGCGATTTGTAGAGCTGCGGCGGCTAGGAAGACCCACAATTGTGGCACCTTTCGCACGGCCCAAGTGAACATATAGAAAACGGCGAGCTGATGAATAAACCAAAGGCTGCTTTTTGGAATCACAAGGGCAGATAGGTAGGTAACCATGAACTGCCAGGGATTGCTGAGCAAGACGTTGGCATCAAAAGCGAGTGTTTGGATAAACAACCAAAGGCAATAAAAATAGGCGAAATGAAGGAATTTACGGTCAAAATAGTCTATTTTGGACCCAAAGATTGAACGGCTCAGGAAGAGACCTGAGATCAAAAAGAAGTCGGGCATCCGAAATGGTTTCGTCCAACCAACGGCAGCGTGCATCCAGCCTGTATCTCCGACCATAGCCCCGTAATCGAGCGTAGAATGCATCATCACCACTAAGATGATGCAGATACCTTTGGAGTAATCGACCCAGCCGATGCGCTGCGATGTCATGACAGTCATCCTTGCCCTAGCCAGTCAATCAGCAAGGATTGCAAGAAACATGCGAGTTTAGTGATCAGCGCCCACTGTTTTAAGTGTTCGGGCGCCTATTTTACTCTGCTGCGTAGATTTTCAACAAATGGTCTGCGTGTTCGCTGCTAAAGCCACTCTTAATCGGCGCGCGTCGGATCAATAGGCAGTAAAGAAGTGGGCCGATGAGCTGTTCGGTCACTTCGTCCAAATCAAAATCCCGGCGAACAATGCGTTTGCTCGCAAGTTCAGCCATTAACATGCGCAAAGGCTGGCGAATATCGCGGTGAACCCATGCCCGCCAGGCATCCCCAGCGTCAGTATCGTCGGATGCTGCCATTAACGCGCCGCGCAGGACGGCATGCCCGGCGCCGGTGCGCGCGGTGGCTTCAAGAGGAACGATCAGCGCGGTAATCCGCTCTTTGGGGTCACGTCCGCCGGCTGGGCTGTCTGGCACAAGCGCAAGCGCAGCATCAACGCACATCGCGCCAATCGACGGCCACCAGCGATAAATGGTCTGTTTGGAGGCTTTGGCCCGCTTTGCAACATTGTCCACGCTGAAAGAGCGCCAACCTGTTTCTGCCAATTCGGCGCGCGTCGCCTCAAGGATTGAAGCTTTTGAGCTTTCGCTTCGACTCGGGCCCTTTTTAGCTGGGGCCGTATTTTCTGTGATCGCGGACATAATTCGTCTCCGGGGGGCCATTGCTGCCTTTTGTAGCGCAAAATACAGGCCACCATCACATTATAGCGGCAGAGCATGAACGCTTGGTTGTCAATTGCGGTTTCCAACCTAAAATTACGGTTAGAAAAGGAAGAATGTGAGATATGAAGACGGTTAATGATTTGCTGGCAGGCTACGCACGGTTCAGAGCGGGCACCTATTCAGAACAGGCCGAGTTGTATCGCGCGTTGGGAGATGGCCAAGATCCCGACATTATGTTGATTGGTTGTGCTGATAGTCGCGCAGACCCATCGGATATTTTTAACGCGGCCCCTGGCCAATTGTTTGTGCTGCGCAACGTGGCGAATCTTATTCCGCCCTATGAGACTGGCGGTGGTTTGCACGGTGTGTCTGCCGCGCTGGAATTTGCTGTGACGGCGTTGAAGGTCAAGCACG
This sequence comes from uncultured Hyphomonas sp., assembly GCA_964644385.1. Taxonomy (GTDB): domain Bacteria; phylum Pseudomonadota; class Alphaproteobacteria; order Caulobacterales; family Hyphomonadaceae; genus Hyphomonas. Next base: position 43,662 of record CAZXVJ010000022.1, read on the forward strand.
TCGTAGTGATGGGTCATGGCAGCTGTGGCGGCGTTTCGGCCAGCCTATCGGCTGCAGCGAACAAGCCTGTTGGTCAGTTTATTGCCCCCTGGGTGTCACTATTAGATGCAGCAAGAGATAGAGTCTTGAAAGACAATCCAGATAATCCACAACAAGCCTTAGAGTTTGAAGGCGTAAGAGCGTCTTTGAAAAACCTGATGACGTTTCCTTTTGTTCAAGCCGCCGTGGAAGCTGGAGAATTGGAATTGCACGGGTCTTGGTTTGCCATCGCGCACGGGGAGCTCAGCTGGCGTAATCCTGAAACAGATGTCTTTGAAACCGTGAACCCGGGTTTGTAGTCAATCAGGATGCGCTGCTCGTGGCCCAAACTGCGATGATGGCTGAGCCTAACATCAAGGCCGCAGCCAGGCGGTTGAATCGTCGTGAAAACGATTCAGATTGAAAGCGCTGGTTCATCGTATCGGCAAGCCACGCATATACGGTCAACCCTAGCATTTCGGTCACCGTGATCGTCGCCAAAATGAGCGCAATTTGCTGACTAAGAGAACGGTCTCCGTCAATAAATTGGGGCAAAAGCAATCCGAAAAACACCAGCGCATTCGGATTTGCGAGTTGAAGGCCAACGCCCTTGGCAAATAGGCTGGCCCGAGGCGGCGCTTTGTTTGCGCTCGCTCTTTTCTGGTTCGGATCAGCGGTCGCTAGGGACCAAGCGAGCCAAGCGATAAAGCAAAGTCCCGCAATTTTAAGCCCTAGAAACACCATCGGAAACGCAGTGGCCAGCGCGGCAGTGCCGGACGCGGCGAGCAAAATCCAAACCACATTGGCGGTCGAAATGCCAATAGCGGGTAGCAGCGCTGGCTTAAGACCGTAGCGCAGCGATGAACTCATCACCAACATAACGGCAGGCCCTGGCGTTAAGCCACCAGCAAAGAACATCCCAACCAAAGCAAGCCAAACCGCTATATCCATCGCTCTGGCCGCCTAGTGTTTCGTATCAGGCGTCTTTGCCTGCGCGTTCGACCGCGGCTGTGATGAGTTCGCGCGCCTTTTCGACGCCGTACCAGCCTTCAATCCGGGTCCATTTGCCTTTTTCGAGATCTTTGTAGTGTTCAAAAAAGTGAGCGGTCTTATCCACGATCGTTTTTGGCAGATCGTGATAGGTGGCAATTTTGTCGTAAAAGCTGGTCATGTCGTGATGCGGCACGGCCAAAATCTTTTCATCTTCGCCTTTGTCATCGGTCATCATCAAAACGCCAACCGGCCGCGCACGCACAACACATCCTGGCACCAATGGGCGGTTACCTACCACCATTACGTCAATCGGATCGCCGTCGAGGCTAAGTGTGTGGGGAACGAAGCCGTAATTACACGGATACCGCATCTCAGTGTAAAGATAGCGATCAACGAACATGGCACCGGAGTCTTTGTCGATTTCGTATTTGATCGGGTCGCCGCCGAGTGGCACCTCGATCAGTACGTTTAGATCGTCGGGTGGATTTTGTCCGGATGAGATTTTCGAAAGGTCCATGAGCTAACTCTTACTTTGCAAAGCGATAATCGATTGTTGCATCGATTGGCCTTATGCCGGGTTAAGGTCAATACACTGGGTGCGGCGAGTGTGTTAACGATCTAGTCAGCGACAGGCACTGTCGCGCGGCGATAAGCATAATTGAAACTGATCGAAATGCGCGGCGTCTCGGCGGCGTGGGGCATAACTTCATGGCGCAACCAACTCTCCCATAACAGGGCTTGGGAAGGTGCTGGATCGATATAGATAAAGCGTTTGGCTGGGTCGGGCACATCATCCTTCAGCGGCGGAGCGCCCATCATCATGGCGAGGCGCGGATCTTCCAATCTGAGTTGGGCAGAGCCTGGCGGAACAGACACATAGTATGTGCCCGAAATCACGCCGCCTGGATGGATGTGCCCGGAATGACTGCCGCCTTCTCCCAAAATGTTGACCCAGATGGCATCCAATTCCAATTTGCCAGCGCTCAAATCCCAATGCGCCGCGTCCGCAAAACGTTGAGCGGCTGCATCGAGATGTAATTGAAGCGCTGCAAATTCTGGGAAGCGTTCCGGCAGATCGTCCAGCGACGCATACGAGGTGTAGCCATCATAGCCTTCCGCATCACACCACGCATTTCCCGCCTCATCTTCGGCTTCCAGCAACCAGCAAACAGATTCCAGCCTGGCCCGCAGCTCTTCGTCGCCAATCCCGGATTGAGTGATCGACGTCGCGAAATAGCTGGATCGGACCATTTCTGATTTAGCCAGCTGGTTTCACAAATTTCAGCGTCATGCGATCACTTTCACCTACCGCGCTAAAGGCGGACGCGTCGAAGCCGTCTGGCGTATTGCCTTCCCGGTCCTCTGTTCGACTATTGGGCGGTAGGGTCCAAACTCCGAATGGGTGATCTGCCGTATCGGCTGGATTGGCGTTGATCTCTGATCGTTCAGCCAATTCAAATCCTGCCGCTTCGGCCAGCGATATCACATAGTCTTCATGAACATATCCGCTCGACCCTTTCGGGTCTTGCACGCCTGTTGACGGTAACCGATGTTCAACAACGCCGAGCACGCCGCCAGGTTTCAGAGATGCGTAGGCATCGGTGAAAAACTTTTCAGTGTAGCCCCCGGACATCCAGTTATGAATATTGCGGAAAGTGAGCACAGCGTCGGCGGTGCCTGCTTCCGTGAGAGGGCCGCTTACGGCTGAAAATGCACTGTGTTCGATGTTAGAGAATGCCGCATAGTTTTCTTTAAACTTATCAATGCGTCCTTCAATGCCTTGGCGGCGCTCGCCTTCAAAAGCGTTTGGATCCCAATTTGCGGTTACCAATGTGCCTCCGCCAGACGCCAGATAAGGCGCAAGGATATTGGTGTACCAGCCACCGCCAGGCCACGCCTCTACAACTTTGTGGCCTGCTTCAATATCAAAGAAGGCGAGCGTTTCAGCCGGATTGCGCCACGTGTCGCGCGCACGTTCAGCGTCGGTTCGTAAATCTGCGGCGAGCACTGTCTCTATGGCAGATGGCGCCGCATTGGGCGTTGTAGCTTCTGGTGTGGACGCTGTCGGGAGTTTTGGGGCGTCGGTGGGTGCTTGCTGATTGCAGCCGGCAACCAGCGCCAGGGCTGACGCGGCGAGTAGGATGTGTCGCATGTGAATCTGTCCTTTTGAACCTCTTGAAAGCCTGTTTAGCCTACCCACATAGGAGTTGTCACGGCGCCGATAGCGGGCCGTGACCGGACGTCTCACCCAGCGCCGATATCGGGCTGATATTCTGAGAGACGCTCGCGTTGAAAATCTGGGCGCATCTGATCGACAGATGGCCCGCAGTTGCTTTGATTTGAAAGGACTGTTCTTATGAACACGATTGATTTAACCCCCCTTTATCGCACAATGGTCGGGTTTGACCGTATGGCGAATATGATAGACACGGCCAGCCGCCTCGATGGCGCGCAAGGTTATCCCCCGTATAACATAGAGCGCGTCGCAGAAGATGCCTTCGCTATTGAAGTGGCCGTGGCTGGTTTCACAGAAGATGACTTCGAAATTGAGACGAAGGAAGGCCTGCTGACGGTTGCTGGAAAGCGTGGACAGTCAGAAGATGGCGCTGAAGACCGTGACTTTCTGCACCGCGGCATCGCGCAGCGCAGCTTTATCCGCCGGTTCCAGCTCGCCGATCATGTGCTGGTGACAGGCGCGAGCCTCAATCACGGCGTCTTGCGCATTGAGCTGTTGCGCGAACTGCCAGAAGCCAAAAAACCGAGGAAAATTGAGATTGGTAAAGCTGGTAAATCAAAGCCTAAGCTGATCGACTCCAAGAAAACGGACGTCGCTTAACGCACCTCCAATTCGCAAATGAACAGAACGCCCTCCGCATTATATTTGTGGGGGGCGTTTTTTGTGCCGCTATAGTGTGTTTGTCTGGCTCGAAAAAAAGCCCCCGCCAAAAGGCAGGGGCTCCTAGTATTGGTTTTTGTGGCGTCTCTTGGAAGTGAGACGCTCAGGCGTTAGTTACAGTCGCAACCGCCGCCAACGTTCAGAACAACCATGCTTGCACGGACAGTTTCGTAACGGGTTGGAGCCGTCACTGTTTCTGTCTGAACGCGCGGACGGCGGATTTCCACCGGCTGGATGAGCGTACGAACGATTGGCTGAATGACATCACGCTGAGTTACAGCCTGGAAAGTCGACTCAGAATACTCTTCGCGAGTTTCTTCGGTGACTTGTGGGATGTAATTCACAACGGTCTCAGGAATGATCGCGTCTTCGACACGGCCTGGGAGACGCTGCTCTTCATACTGCACTGGCGCTGTGACCGTTTCAGACTGGGCGCGTACAAGACGACGCTCAATTGGCTGAACCGTTGTAATCACGACAGGCTGGATGATGTTGCGTGTGATTTGGTCGATGTAAACATCTTCCACTTCAAACACTGTGCGCTCAGAAATCTGCGGCTGAATGTTTTCAGTCACAGCAGGTGCTGGCTCAGTGTTAACCTGAACAGGCAGACGCTCTTCATAATACTGCGTTTCGGCAGTTGAAGTTTCTGTTGTGCCTTGCAGGATCTGACGCTCAACCGGTTGAATGGTTGTGCGGGTCATTGGCTGAAGAATGTCACGCTGTGAAACGAACGGGACAGGTGTTTCAGTATACTCTTCCTGAACAACTTCAGTAACCTGTGGGATCACAGATTCAGAAACCTGTGGAACCGCATCGGCTTGAACCTGAACAGGTGCAGAGCGCTGCTCGAAGCGAGGCTCAGCTGTCACAGTTTCAACGCGATTACGTGTGATCCGGCGCTGAACAGGCACAACAGTTGTGCGCTCAACAGGCTGGATGATTTCACGGCGACCGACGACATCATAGAATGTCTCTGTCACTTCTTCACGTGTCTCAGTGGTTTCCTGTGGGATGTTGTTTACAACAACCTGAGGAACTGGGTCACGCTCAATGCGAACAGGCAGGCGATTTTCTTCAAAACGCATGTCTTCGGTAACTGTTTCGTTGCGGCCCTGTGGGACGCGACGCTCAACCGGCTGGATCAGCGTGCGCTGGATCGGCTGGATGATTTCACGAGATGTCACAGCATCAAAGAAAGACTCTGTTTCTTTGACTTCTGAACGCTCTTCAACACGCTCTTCAACGTTCTCACAGCACTGCACTGTTTCGACAGCGGCGTCTGAGCCACCAACGTAACGCACATCTGCCTGACCGTTCACTGAAACGCCGCTGTTGCGGGCTTGAGCGATGAGGTCATCGATTTCGCTTTGAGAGAGTACACGATTTGCTTGTTCTCCGCGAGGCGAGTAGCGCTCACCGGAGTCCTGTGCAATTGCAGCGAGTGGGAATGCTGATACTGCCAGCACACTTACCGCCATAAAGCTCTTTTTGATTTTCATTCCACCTTCCCCTTATGGCCGTGCCCGGCCCAAATTAGGATGTTAAAAACGACTGGGTCGTTGCATTCGATATTCCGAACCATTTCGAAACACCACTCTTCGGCAACGCAATAACCGCGCCGACTATTGCCTATACGTAATGGCGGACGGAAGCGGAAGGGCTTTCTCGGAATGAGCGAGCAATTTTGACGGAAATTGGTCGATTTTGAGTGTTTTCGCTGTTCTGAGTGTCGAAGTGTGGCTTGGCCGACACAGTCTGTTAATGGAGCGTTCACCAACTTATGGTCGGTTTCGGAAGAAGATCGACACTACGCCAAAAACTTGTCGGCACCGGTCTCACTCAGGAAGTCATTCAAGTCGGAATGATCACGCAGTCCAGCGAAAACAGACTTGACGGAGCGGAAGGCTCGCGCGGCATATCGCTGGGTGGCCTGCTCGAACAGACCATCTTCCAATGTCACGGAAAACTTGTTGCGTTGACGCGATGCGCTTGCTGCATTCGCCGCGGCCCACGGCAAATAGGTTTTGGTGACCTCTTTTGAGAACATCGGCGCCAGTGTTTCCGACAGGTCTGACAAATCAGCTGACGGCCCGCCAGCTTTTGGGGCCCTCATGGCTTCGCACCAAGCCACGACGAAGGGGGCTCGGTCTCGCAGCCATTCGCCTGGGGTCGGATCGGTCAGCATCTGTTGAAGCTGTGCAGCTATTGCAAAGTCTGCCGCCGAAGGTCGTCCGCCGAATATAAAGTGATGGTCTTCAAGGTGCGTATTCAGGCGCAACGCAAAGCGCCGATATGACGTTTCCAAAGTTTCCCAATTATCTGTATCGGCGCCGACAAGCGACAATCGCTCCGCCATGCGCGCCGAGATTTGCTCACAGGCAGCCTTTCGCGCCCGCGGCGGCTTGCCTCCGTAGAGCTGTTGGAACGTTCTCAGCGCAGCGGCTTTACTATCGGGGGGGCGGCTCCAGCGCTGTTGGAACATGGATTTGTTCAGCCACTCATCGGCGTAATCTTCCAGAACGAGCGCCAAGGCAGCGCAGGCCGGATCATCTGGCACAGAAGACGGTTCCGGATGGTCTGCCTCCAGCGCTGCCAACATGGCGGTTGAATCCTGGCTCACCGGGCGACCTGGAGAAATCAACAGAGGAACGGTCGGCACTCGCGCAGCCGCTTGAAACGCCTCTTCATTGTCGCGCGCCCGCGCCACCCACTCAAACTCAACACCCTTATATTGCAGGAAGGCTCGCACCTTTGAGGAATATGGCGAGGTGTCGGCTCCGAATAGGCGATAGTCAGTCATAGGTTTGCTTTCTTGAACGGCCCTTGTCTAAGCGCTTCGTAAGGCGGTGCCAAGCAGCGTTTGCGACCGGCTGGGTTTATCGCTATGCGCAAGGAGAGCTGCAGGTAAGTGCGACAGAAGGAACGGCAAGATGCGAGTGATGCAAGTGATGGCGGGCGCGCAGGAAGGCGGCGCTGAAAACATTATGCTGGAATCGGTCTTGGCGCTGGCCGAAGCCGGGATTGAGCAGCATGTTGTCACGCGGCCCAACAATCGGTTTCGCATCGAACAGTTTCAGGGCGCTGGCATTGGCGTTGATACAGCATCCTTCAATAAAGCCCTGCCGTTCAGTACGCGCAAAACCATCGACCAAGCCATCACTGCGTTTCGCCCTGACGTTATCGAATATTGGATGGGCCGCGCCGGGCAGTTCGCTCCGGCAAAATATCGCGCCCGCTCGATTGGCTGGTATGGCGGCTATTACAAGCTGGAACGCTTTACCCAATGCGAATGGCATATCGGCCTAACGATAGATCTGCTGCGCCATATTAGAGAGCAAGGCGTGCCAGATAATCGCTCTGGCATTGTTCACACCTATGCAGACTTTGAAGGCGAAGCGCCCACGCCGCGCGCAAGCCTTGATACGCCGGAAGATGCGCCTGTCGCGCTGGCCTTGGCGCGGCTGCATGAAAAGAAGGGGCTTGATACGTTGCTGGATGCGACTGTGAATGTGCCGGGGCTTTACGTTTGGATCGCTGGGGATGGCCCGTTGGAGGCGGAGCTGAAAGCCCATTGTACCCGCAATGGCCTCGATGACCGCGTGCGGTTTTTGGGGTGGCGCAATGATCGCGGCGCGCTA
>CAZXVJ010000023.1:0-47781 GCA_964644385.1 uncultured Hyphomonas sp.
GCATGGAGGGATGCGCCCATGGAATTTGACGCGCTGCTTTTATCGCGCATACAATTTGGCTTTGTCATCGCGTTTCACATTCTGTTTCCAGCCTTCACAATCGGGCTGGCAGCGTTTCTGGCTGTGTGTGAAGGGCTGTGGCTAAAGACCGGGCGCGATGTGTATCGCCGGCTTTATCTGCATTGGGTGAAAATCTTCGCACTGGCCTTTGCGATGGGCGTGGTGACGGGAGTGGTGATGAGCTATCAGTTCGGCACCAATTGGAGCGTGTTCTCTGAAAAAGTGGGCAGCGTGATTGGGCCGCTGCTTGGCTATGAAGTGCTGACGGCGTTCTTTCTGGAAGCGACTTTTTTGGGCGTCATGCTGTTTGGCTGGAATAAGGTTGGGCGCAAGCTGCACTTTGCGGCCACCTGCACCGTGGCGGTTGGCACCACGATTTCGGCGTTCTGGATTCTATCGGCCAATAGCTGGATGCAGACCCCGCAAGGCCACGCGATTGACCCCGTCACAGGCAATTTCTACGCGGTTGATTTTATGGCCGTGATTTTCAATCCGAGTTTTCCATCGCGCTATGTTCACATGATGCTGGGCGCGTTTTTGACCACGGCCGCTGTTATCATGGCGGCGGGCGCGTGGCAGACCCTGAAGGGGCGCTGTACCGAACCAACAAAGTGGCAGATGCGGATGGCGGCAGGCACGTTGGCGGTGTTGATGCCGCTGCAGATATGGGCCGGGCATTGGTCTGGCAAAGTGGCGCATCATTATCAACCGGCTAAAATTGCCGCCGTTGAAGGCTGGTGCGAAACCGCAGACGTGCAAGGCACAGTGCTGATTGCGTGGCCCGATGATAGCGAGTGCGGCATGTCGACGATCACGATCCCCGGCACGAGCCCTTACCTGTTCAAGACGGACGAGCCCTTAAAAGGCCTCAACGCTTTTGAGGCCTCAGAACTGCCGCCGATCTGGATGCCATTTTGGGGGTTCAGAATTATGGTGGCGACGGGCCTTGGCATGTTGGGCATTGGCGTTTGGGGCTTGTTTTTGTGGTGGCGCGGGAAGCTGGACGAGCCGAGCCTGTTCCATTGGGCGGCGGTGCCTGCGGGCAGTTTTGGATTCATCGCGGTGATCAGCGGGTGGATCGTCGCCGAAGTGGGCCGACAACCCTATACGGTGTATGGCGAATTGCTGACGGCTGACAGCGTGTCTCCGGTCAGCGCGGGGCAAGTGGCGGTGACGTTGCTGGCGTTCATGATCATCTATGCGATCATCTTCACAGCTGGCGTTGTGTATATGGCGCGGATTGCGACCCGCGGCTTCACCGATGAACCCGAAGGCGGGCCGAAGGAGGAAGGCCGCGCGCCGGGCAGCCCGCTCGGCTCCGTCGATGATATGGCCGAAGTGCCTGAAGACATTGTTGCCAAGAGTAAGGGGGGATAGCGCGATGGACTTACCGTTTATCTGGGCGATGCTGATCTCGACCGCGATTGCGCTGTATGTGTTGCTGGACGGGATGGACCTTGGCATCGGGATGCTGACAGGGCTGGCGACCTCTGACGAGGAGCGCAACATGATGACGGCCACGATTGAGCCGGTTTGGGATGGTAATGAGACGTGGCTGGTGCTGGGCGGGGGCGGCTTGTTTGCAGCGTTTCCGCTGGCCTATGCCATTTTGCTGCCAGCGTTTTATCTACCGATCTTTTTCATGCTGGCGGCGCTGATCTTTCGCGGGGTCGCGTTTGAGTTTCGCCACAAAGCGGTGCGCGAACCAACGCGCAAGTTTTGGAACGGCGCCTTTATGGGCGGCTCTCTGGTGGCGGCGCTGACGCAAGGCTTGATGCTGGGCGCGTTCATTCAGGGCGTCACGGTGGAGGATGGCGCATATGCGGGCGGCACGTTTGATTGGCTGACACCGTTTTCGCTGTTGGTCGCTGCGTCGGTGGCGATTGGGTACATTCTGCTGGGCGCCTGCTGGCTGGTGCTGAAGACCATGGACGAGCTCTATGACAAGGCCCGCAAATGGGCGCGCATGGCGTTGATCGGTGTGGCGGTGTGCTTTTTGGTGGTGAGCCTTGCGACGCTCGCGATTGACCCGGATGTGGCTGACCGCTGGGGGTTTTCCATGACAGAGATTCAGCCGCGCACCTTGTTGCCGCTGCTGCCAGTGCCGCTGACGGGCATGGCACTGTGCGCATGGCTATACCGGGACTTGTCGATGATCCCTGGCCCGGATGCGGCGCCCGATTGGCGGCCCTGGTTGCTGTCAGCGGGGGTGTTTATGTCCGGGCTGGTGGGCCTTGGGATCAGCATGTTTCCGTATATCGTGCCGTTTGAGGTGACGATCTGGGAGGCCGCGGCGCGTGAAAATGCGCTGATGTTTATGTTTGTCGGGGCAGCTTTTATGCTACCTATCATTTTGATATATACCGCGTTCGTTTATCGCCTGTTTTGGGGCAAGGTGAAGCCGGGAGACGGCTATCATGGTTGATCTGTTTCGCCCCAGAGGCCCTGATAATGCAGCAGAAAATAGCCCAATCTGGAAGAAACTCGGCTGGTTTGCGGTGTTGGCGCTGGGCGGGCTGATCACAGTGGCGGTAACAGCGTATGTCTTGCGCGGCATTCTGTTCATGGCCACATGATCGCGCGCGCCTCTTCCATATTCACGCCCCCCTCCCTATTTAGTGACTATGCGTGATCAAAAGATGCGCTCGCCGGACAGGACGCTGCCACAAAGTGGGGCTATAAGACCGTTCGAAAGACTGAAGGACAGATGCGCCGCAAAAGCGGGTAGCTTGTCCTGACTGGAGGAAAGAAATTATGGCAACCAATGTTAAGCCATCCACCGGAATCGCGCTGAGCCCCGAACAGGGCCTAAGCCGGTATCTCACCGAAATTCGCAAATTTCCAATGCTGGAAAAGAACGAAGAATTCATGCTCGCCCGTCGCTGGCTTGAGAATAATGACAAAGAAGCCGCCGAAAAAATGGTGACCTCGCATTTGCGCCTCGTGGCCAAGATTGCCATGGGCTATCGCGGCTATGGCTTGCCGATGGCGGAGGTGATCTCTGAGGGCAATGTGGGCCTGATGCAATCGGTGAAGAAGTTTGATCCTGAGAAGGGCTTCCGCCTTGCCACCTATGCGATGTGGTGGATCCGCGCGGCGATTCAGGAATATATCCTGCGCTCATGGAGCCTTGTGAAGCTGGGCACGACGGCGTCACAGAAAAAACTGTTCTTCAATCTGCGCCGCCTGAAGGGCGAAATGAAAGCGCTGGACGAGGGGCAGCTGCGCCCGGAGCAGGCCAAGAAGATCGCTGAAACGCTGAATGTGAGTGAGAAGGACGTCTATTCGATGAATGGCCGGATGTCTGGCTCTGATGCGTCGCTGAACGTGCCGATGGGCGCGGATGGTGACATGCAGTGGCAGGACTGGCTGGCCGACGATGATCCGAACCAGGCAGAGGAGTTTGCCGACAAGCAAGAGTTTGACGCGCGCATGACCCTGCTGGAGCGGGCGATGGAAGACCTGAACGAGCGCGAGCGGCATATCTTGCAGGAGCGCCGCCTGTCAGAGGAACCGCAAACGCTGGAGCAGCTGTCAGAGGTTTACAATGTCAGCCGCGAACGCATCCGCCAGATTGAAGTGCGCGCGTTTGAGAAAATCCAGAAAGCGATGAAACGCATGGCCAAGGAAGAAGGCCTGCCGATGCAGCCGGAAGCGAGCTAGCGCGCTACTCGCCCTCCTCATCAGTATCTGGCGCTGTCTCTGTTGGTTCAGGGGCAGCGTCTTTTTCTGCCAAGGCTTCATCGACCGCCTCTTCGATTCGCGGGTCAGTCGCCAGCTTCAAATTGTAAGCAAAGATGCGCCACTCATCCCCCTCTTTGCGCCAGCGAAGGGTTATGGTTGCGGCCGTTTTTTCAAATTCTACGTTCACGGGGCAACTCACAAACTGGCCCGAAGCTTCATTTGTTGAGTAGCTCGTATTGGCCGAGCACATGGATGATGACGCAGATTCAAATGGCCCCGCAATATCGGCGTAAGCTTGCAAGCGAGCGATGCCACGTTCATCAACGCCAGAGCTTTTCGACCAGATCGGATCGGATGGTTCAGGAAACCCTTTTGTGTGAAACCTTTCCACGGTTACTTCTGACGTCGCTGCCATTGCCGAGGCATTTTTGAACATTCCAACAAACCCCCAAGCGCAAGAGCCCATCAACAGTCCAACCCCGATCACAACCGCAGCGATCAGTAAGCCTTTTCCGCGACCGGATTTCTTCGGTGGTTGAGCTTGATACTGTGTTTGCGTATCGGTCATGGTCTATTCCTTCCCATCAGTCTGCACACTTTGAACGCGAAAATACGATTTTGGCAATTAGCATAACTCAATCAGGCGACCCGCGCGTGGCCGCGTATGTCTCAATACGCGAGCGGGATTTAACGCGGGGGCATGGCGCGCGGTTTATTGTGGAGGGCAAGGTTGCGCTGCGCACTTTGCTGACGCGGAGCCGTTTTGCCGTGGAGAGCGTTTTCCTGTGCGAGACGCGGGTGGAGCCCCTTTCTGACCTGCTTGCCCATGTGCCGGAGGGTGTGCCGGTCTATACTGCGCCGCAAGCGGTGATGGACGAGATTGCAGGGTTTCCGGTGCATCGCGGGGTGTTGGCGTGCGGGGTGAAGGGGGACGGATTGGCGCTGGAGACATGTTTGCAAGCGCCGCGTCTGCTCATCGCGTCGCAAATTTCAAACCATGACAATGTTGGCGCGCTGTTTCGTAATGCGGCGGCGTTTGGTGTGGGCGCTGTGGTTCTGGATGGTGAGAGTTGTGACCCGCTATACCGAAAGGCGATCCGGGTATCGTCTGGCGCGAGCCTTTGGCTGCCGTTCCATCATGCGGGGTCGGCTATGGATATTGTGCAAGCCGCGCAGGACGCCGGCTATACCGTGTGGGCGATGACGCCGCGCGCCGATGCGGCGGCGCTTGCGAGCCTCGCGGTGCCGGACAGGTTGGCGGTGTTAGTCGGGGCTGAAGGCTCGGGCCTGCCGGACGCGGTGATTGAGGCGTGTGTTCCGGTGCGTATCCCGATGACCGACGGGTTCGACAGCATCAATGTGGCGACGGCGGCAGCGATTGCTTTGAGCGCGGCGTTTGGGGGTTAGTTGCGTGCCCAAGGCTGCGCGGTGCATTGGGTGAAGTCGGCGCTCGTGCAGGCAATGCGGACGTGGACTTTGTCGCCAACCCGGTAGACGTCTGAGGCGCGGACCGGCACCCAGAAGATGCGGCCATCGGGCAGTTCAAGTTCGAGGGTTTGGAAGGGTTTATATGTTGCGCCCGAGCGAGCGGAGCGCACCTCACCATCATACTGGCCCTGCACATGGGTAAAGCGCGGCTGGGCCAGCATGAGGACAGACATGCCGATAAGGGTAGCGGCGCACAGGGCGCCGGCGAGATAGTCTTTTCGTTTCATCGTTCAAAGCTGGGCGCAGCGTCGGATGCAGACAAGTTCAATGGTGCCGGGACATGGGGTCAATCGCGCCGGGACATTTGTATCCTAGCTTGATACCTTGGCGCGATTGACCGGGGAGAAAAGAGGGCCGTTATCTGTGTTGAAATCCGTACGCAAAATTGGCTGGGTTTTGATGGGTCTATTGGTGGTGGCGCTGCTGGCCTATGTGGTGCTGAGGCCTAAGAGCTATACCCATTATGATGGAACATACGCCGCAACGGTAACGGGCAGCCAGCCTTTTGTAACCGATAGCGGCCACCACCCGAAAGCCATTTGGACGCTTAGAACAGACGATGGGCGGACATTCAGCTTTACAGCGCCCGTCAGCCGACCTGCGCCAACCGGAACGGTAGAGGTAGAGGTGTGGTGCGCTGAGGAAGCGCTGCGCCGATGCCGCGTGACGTCGCTGCGCTAGCCTTGCTCGAACGGGTCTCGCATCAAAATGACGTCTTCGCGTTCTGGGGACGTTGAGACGAGGGCGGCGGGTTTGCCGACCAGTTCTTCCAGGCGGCGGACGTATTTGACGGCCTCTGCGGGCAGATCATTCCAGCTGCGCGCGCCGCGGGTTGAGCCGCTCCAGCCCGGGACGGTTTCGTAGATCGGCTCAACAGCGGCCTGATCGGTGAGGCCTGCGGGATAATAGTCAATCTCTTTGCCGTTCAGTTTGTAAGCGGTGCAGATTTTGATTTCTTCGAATCCATCGAGCACATCGAGTTTTGTGAGCGCTAGCCCTGTGACGCCGGAGGTGGCGCAAGCCTGACGCACCATGACGCTATCGAACCAACCGCAGCGACGCCCGCGCCCTGTATTGGTGCCGACTTCGCGGCCAATGGTGGCAAGGCGGTCGCCGATTTCATTATCTTGCTCGGTTGGGAATGGTCCGGCGCCGACACGTGTGGTGTAGGCTTTGGCGAGGCCCAGCACATAAGAGATGGCGTTCGGGCCGACCCCTGCCCCCGCCGATGCATTGCCAGCAACGACGTTGGAGGAGGTGACGAATGGATAGGTCCCATGGTCGACATCCAGCATGACGCCTTGCGCGCCTTCAAACAGGATGCGCTCGCCCTTACGGACTTTCTCGTCCAGCGTTTTCCAGACCGGGGTGGCGAAGGCGAGAATTTGCGGCGCGAGCTTTAATAGGTCTGCTTTGAGCTTTGCGCCATCTGGTTCCGGCAGGTTCAGCCCGGCGCGGAGCGGTTTGTGATGGGCGAGCAGGCGTTCGAGCTTGAGATCAATCGCCGCCGGGTCTGCAAGGTCTGCCACGCGTATCGCGCGGCGGCCGACACGGTCTTCATAAGCGGGGCCAATGCCGCGCTTTGTGGTGCCAATTTTGGCGTCTCCGGCGGCGGCTTCGCGGGCCGCATCAATGTCTTTATGCCACGGCAGGATGAGCGAGGCATTGTCTGCGAGCAGCAGGGTTTCCGGCGTGACGGTGACGCCTTGCGCTGTGATGCCCTCAATTTCTTCCAGCATGTGCCACGGATCAACCACAACGCCATTGCCGATGACTGAGAGCTTTCCGCCGCGCACAAGGCCGGACGGCAGCAGCGCCAGCTTGTAGACTTTGCCATCAATGACCAGCGTGTGCCCGGCATTATGGCCGCCCTGAAAGCGCACCACCACGTCGGCCCGGCTGGACAGCCAGTCGACAATCTTGCCTTTTCCTTCATCGCCCCACTGGGCCCCGACAACGACAACACCCGCCATATAGATCGCTCCAATCTGCCGCCGCGACAGAGGCAGGATTCACCCATCAAAAGCAAGGGGCAATTGGGAGTTCCCCCCAAAATGCTGCGCGCGTCGGTTAATGCAGACTGCCAAAATTAGCCGGAGATCTGAATAATTTGCTAGGGGCAACCTGATATAGACGTCGGTAGGACTTGTACGACGGACGACCAATGGGCACAAAAATTCGAACTTGCGCCGCATCAGCGGCATGCGCACTTATGGGCGCGCAGATGGCGTTTGCAGACGCGGTCGACACGCCGCATTTTCGCATTATGGGCCTTGCTGTTGTGTGGGGCGCAGACGCTGCAGACCCCGGTGCGGGCGTGCCGATTGTTTCGGATTTCGTGATCGATAGCGGCGCAGGCAACTCTGCGGCCACCTCTGGCGATGCAGACTTGATTGCCGGGGATGTTCACACGCTGATCACCGGATCGCTGACCCCTGTCTCCAACAGCTGGAGCGGCGCACATGGCGCACCGATGATTTTGCGCCGCCTGCAAGGTCAACCGAACATTCGCACCGATTCTAACGGCGATGGGGTGATGAATGATGAAGACGGGTTTGGCGCATTCCGACTGCGCCAGAACTCAGACACGAATACACGCCGCATGGAAATAACATCTAGCTTCTATGTCGCCTCAAACACGGCGTTTTCGATTGATGCGGTCGCAACGCCGCTGAATGGCACAACCACGGCGGATTTGGCGCGTGTGCGGGTGCAGTTGCGGACTGAGCAATCTGGCAATGATGGGCTTCCGTTTGGTAGCGCGTCGCAGTTTCCGCATAGTGCAGGCGCAGCCGGTGGCAGTCAGGCCAATAATCGCCGCCTCTCTACTCTTGTGCCCGGTCGGCGCGTGTTCCGCGGCGATCAACGCACCGCCGCCGTGCGCGGGACCTTGTCAGAACAATCTGTACGGTTTGATCTGCGGTATCGATATGGCTCCGGCAATATTGATCTGTCGGACGGGGCGTTCGAGGTTGAAGCCGAAGTGGTCTATACTGTCTACGTGCCTTAGCGCGGGGTTCAGGCCCTCATCAGGCCAGCACGCTGTCCCATGAAAAATCGACCAATTCTTCGCTGACCGCCCATAATTGTTGAGCGTCTTTCTCATTGAGGGCTTTGCTTGATACCGTGGCATCACTGACCCGGCCGCGGGTTTCTGCCGCGCTTTGAGGCCCGTAATATCCGCCTGGTACAGCTTCCTTGCCCGCCGCGCAGAGCACGGTCGGGATCGCGCCCTTTGACGGGGCCTGTGACAGAAGCGGGTTCATTATTTTGTATAAGCCGTTCAACGCCCCGGTTGGCCCGGTGCTTTGCAACGCCGTGTTGGAATAGCCGGGATGACAGGCATAGCTGGTGACCGCGCTGCCGGACGCTTTGAGGCGGCGGTCGAGTTCCAGCGCATAGAGCAAATTAGCGAGTTTGCTTTGGCCATAGGCCTGGCTTGGATTGTAGTTGCTGGACATCATAAGATCATCGAAGTGCATGCGCCCAAACTTGTGGGCGATGCTGGCGACTGTAACGATGCGCCCCTTGGCGGCTTCAACCAGATCGAACAACAGTCCATCGAGCAGAAAGTGGCCGAGATGGTTGGTGCCCAGTTGCATCTCGAAGCCATCAGCCGTTTGAAGTTGCGGTGTTTGCATGATGCCCGCATTGTTGATCAGGCCATCGAGCGTGTCTGTTTTCTGGCGCACCTTATCGGACGCTTTACGGACTGAGGACAGGCTGGCGAGGTCTAGTTTGATCAGATCGACCGATGCGCCCGTTGCTTTTTGTAGGCCCAGGACAGCCGCCTTGCCTTTGTCTTTGTTGCGCGACGCAATCAAAAGGTCGGCCCCTGCCACCCCCAACATGCGCGCGGCCTCGTATCCAATCCCGGAATTGCCGCCGGTGATAAAATACGTCTTGCCACTCAGATCTGGCAGCTGGCTGGGTTTCCAATTCCGGAAGCCGCTATCGGTAATTTTGCGTGGCATGGCGGTTTACTCCCGAAGTTTCCGAACCAAAGCCAATATATATAGATCAACCGCTGGGCATCACAATCCTGCCGTATTCTGCGGGCCAGTAAGTTAGGGAACGCTCACTTACTTAAGGGTTCCTAAGATGAAAAGCTTTAAGAAATGCAGCGCTGCTATGCTATTCACACATGGGCCAACGCACACTGGGCAACACTCGACGCCTGCTTAGAAGACGCAAACTAGGCCCTATCGGCCAAAGCGATAGATTGCCCGGACACCGATATTGTCGAGGCCCTGATTGCGACCATTGCCCAGGATTTGGCCGTGGCTGAGGTGTTCGTACATGAGCTGAACGCCCCAACGGTCTCCAAGGTCTTTGGAGACGGCGAGGCTGGTGCGGAACAGATCGTCTGAGCCGAAGAGGACATTTTCTTCGGTAAAGGCGTCGCCGCGCGGATCCCCCTGCGGGAACGGGCTGCTATTGGCACCATCATGAAAAACATAGCCGATGCCCGGCTCAATCGCCCAACCATCGCCGAATTCAAAATCCCATTGCAGGCCAACGCCGCCAAAATTTGTATTGCCGGCCGTATTATAGCTGGCCATCACATAGGGGCGCGGGCTCCACACGATCGACAGGACATCAGGTGACTTAAACACCAATTCTCCATTGATATTTGGGCCATCTTCTTTGTCGGCATTATCACAGTCGAGCACGCAGATATTGTGCTGGACCACCCCAATACGTGCTTCTTCCACAAGCTGAGCATTTGCGGCGCCGCAGAGCATCACGGCCCCGGCCACCAGGCTGGCTAATCGTTTCATTATTTTGTCCCTCTTTATGGCTCATAGAAGGAATAGGGATTGCGCCCGCCGTCAAGTTTGATCAGGCGGGCGCGGATACTTTTGTGCCATGTGTGGCTTTGAAGACGTTTAGAATTTCAAGGCCTTAACATAACGAACGTGCTCCAGCGCCTCTAATCCTTCGATCATTTCGGCGGGGGGTTCGGAATCGACGCCAATCAAAGCAATCGCTTCGCCGCCCGCATCTGTGCGGCCCAAATGGAAGGTTGCGATATTGACACCAGCCTCGCCCAGCGTTTGGCCCAGCGCGCCGATAAAGCCCGGCTTATCCATATTGTTGACGTAAAGCGTAACCGGAGAGAAATCCCCTTCCAGCGCCATGCCTTTAACTTCCACAATGCGCGGGCCGCCCGCGATCAGGGTGCCCGCAAGGGTGCGCCAGCCGCCCTTCTCGTCGTTCTTCGTCGCCTTGGTTTTGACCTTTACGCGGATCAGACTGTCATAGACGGGGCTGTCTTCTGTTTTGGTCTCTGTCAGTTTTACGCCGCTATCGGCCAGAATGGCGGGCGCCGACACCATGTTTACGTCACCCCGTGAGGCCCTCAGCAATCCGGCCAGCAAAGCTGCGGTCAGCGGTTTACGGTTCAGTTCAGCAACCTCGCCTTCATATTCGATGACCACTTCATCATAGCCAAAATCAGATATCTGCCCGGCAAAGCTGCCGAGTTTCTCCGCGAGGGAGGCAAACGGTTTAATGCGCGGGGCTTCTTCAGCCGTGATAGACGGCATGTTGAGCGCGTTGGTGACCGCGCCCGTTAGCAGATAGTCGCTCATCTGTTCAGCCACTTGCAGCGCCACATTGTCCTGAGCCTCTAGCGTCGCCGCGCCGAGGTGGGGTGTGGCGATGAAGTTGGGCGCGCCGAACAATACGTTTTCTTTGGCAGGTTCTTCGGCAAACACATCAAACGCGGCGGCGCCGATCTTGCCAGCTTTCAAGCCTTCTGCAACCGCCGCCTCATCAACAAGGCCGCCGCGCGCGCAGTTTACCAGAATGACGCCGTCTTTGCATTTCGCGAGGCTTTCTTTCGACAGGATATTTGCCGTCTGTTCTGTAAACGGAACATGTAGTGTAATGACATCGGCGCGGGCGAGCATTTCGTCTAGCTCCACTTTTTCAACGCCCAGCTCTATCGCGCGCTCTTCTGTCAGGAACGGGTCATAGGCCGCGATTTTCATCTTCAGGCCAAGGGCTCGTTCAGCCACCCGGCTGCCAATGTTACCGCAACCGATCAGGCCAAGCGTCTTGTAAGACACTTCGCGGCCCATAAAGGCTTTCTTCGGCCACTCCCCGGCTTGCGTGCCAGCGTTTGCCGCTGGGATTTGGCGGGCGGCGGCAAACATCAAGGCGATGGCGTGTTCTGCTGTCGTTACTGCGTTTCCGAACGGTGTGTTCATCACAACAACGCCTTTGGCGGTGGCGGCCTTAATGTCGATATTGTCGACACCGATGCCCGCGCGGCCAATGACTTTCAGATTATCCGCGGCAGCCATGACGTCCGCATTTGGCTTACAGGCCGAGCGCACGACAAGGCCGTCATAGCCTTTAATCTTTTTGGCAAGCGCGGCCTGATCGAGGCCAACTTCAATATCAACGTCTATCCCGCGCGCTTTGAAAATTTCTACCGCGGCGGGGGCGAGTGTGTCTCCAATGAGAACTTTGGGCATGGGGTGGTATCCCTAAATAAAATTAGATTGTGCGCGAACGCACGCTTGGTGTAATGGCCAATCGCGCGCGCGAAGAGTTTAAGACAAGTCTGCCGCTTCAAGCGCGAACGCCCAATCGAGCCACGGCGTCAGCTTCGCCACGTCGGACGGTTCAACCGTGCCGCCGCACCAGATGCGAAGGCCCGGAGGCGCCTTGGCATAGGCTGCTGCGTCATAGCAGGCATCTTCTGCTTCAAGGCGAGCCATCATGCGTTTCACGAAGGCGCGCTGATCGGCGGCGGGCAATGCCGCCACTTTGGGATCCGCAATCTTGAACGTCACGCCCGTGTTTGAACGCACAGAGGCATCTGGGCAGAGGCATTCAACCCAGTCTGTTTTGGCAGCCCAGCCTTCGAGCGTTTTGAGGCTCTCATCTGAGCGCGCCTTCAAGCCTTTCGGACCACCTTCACTTTCGCACCAATCAAGCGCTTTCAAATAGTCTTCTGTCGCCAGCAGGCTCGGCGTGTTGATCGTTGCGCCTTGGAACAGCGCCTCGTTCAGCTTGCCCTCTTTGGTCATGCGGAAGATTTTTGGCAGCGCGCGATCTGGCACATAGGTTTCCAGCCGCCGCACGGCGTTTGGAGATAGGATCAACATGCCGTGGGCCGCTTCGCCGCCCAGCACTTTTTGCCAGCTATAGGTGACGACATCGAGCTTTTCCCATTCGATGTCTTGCGCGAACACAGCGGAGGTGGCGTCACAGATTACGATGCGGTCTGGATTGGGTTTGATCCAATCGGCGTTTGGCACGCGCACGCCGCTGGTGGTGCCGTTCCAGGTGAAGATGATGTCTGCATCATCGCGGGCTTTTTCAAACGGGGGAAGAACGCCGTAATCGCCGACATAGGTGTGGCAATCTTCAAGTTTGAGCTGTTTGACCGCGTCGGTCACCCAATCCTGTCCAAAGCTTTCCCACGCGAAAATGTCGACGCCGCGCTGACCCAGCATGGACCACATGCACATTTCGACAGCTCCGGTATCTGAAGCCGGCACGATGGCCACGCGGTAGCCTTCAGGAAGGTCAAGTATTTTGTGGGTGCGATCAATCGCTTCTTTCAGCTTGGCCTTGCCAAGAGCTGAACGATGCGAGCGGCCGATGGCGAAATCGCTTAATTGATCGAGAGAAAAGCCCGGGCGCTTCGCCGTGGGGCCTGAACTAAAATGCGGGCACGCGGGGCGTGCGTCCGGCTTGGGGACGTTCGTGGTCATCTGTTTTACTCCTATCCTTACAGATAGGCTGAGCATCGTTGGGGATGCCTGGCCCGTCACCCTCTTCTCACAAGATTGCCATCAGCACAAACGACTTGTCTTGCCTTGCGCAGGGGAAACGCGGGATAGTTGTAGAATGAGCCTCACCATCACCCCGCTTTCCGGCACGCTTGGCGCTGAAATTCTCGGCGTGGACCTTGCGCGCGACCCATCGAACGAGACGTTTGAAGCCATTCATGCCGCATTTCTGAAACACAAAGTCATCACGTTGCGCGGGCAAACCGCGCTGACGCCCGACCAACACAAAGCGTTTGCCCGGCGTTTCGGCAGCCTCAACATCCACCCCTATGTGCAGGCGATGGACGGGCATCCTGAGATATTGGAGATTATCAAAGAGCCCAGCGACACGCTGAATTTCGGCGGCGGGTGGCATTCCGATATGAGCTTTCTGGAACTTCCGGCGCTTGGCTCACTGTTGCATGCGATTGAGATACCGGCTTTTGGCGGCGATACGCTGTTTGCCGATCAACAAGCGGCCTATGACAGTCTCTCTGATGGGCTGAAGGCGACGTTGAACGGCCTGACCGCTATTCATTCTGCGGGCAAAGAGTATGGGCCAAAAGGTGCATCGGCCACGGCGCGCAAATCCATGGCGTCTAAACAAGCGCCTGATGCGCCAGAATATGAGCACCCCGTGGTGCGCACCCATCCTGAAACGGGCCGCAAAGGGCTCTATATTAATCCCGCTTTCACCCTGCGGTTTGCCGGATGGACACGGCGCGAGAGCAAGCCCTTGCTGGACCACTTATTCAATCACGCCCGCGATGAACGCTATACCGCGCGCGTGCGCTGGCAGGCGGGCGATCTGACCATGTGGGATAATCGCTGTGTCTGGCACTATGCGCTGAACGATTATCAGGGGCAGCGCCGCGAAATGCGCCGCGTCACCGTGAATGGCGATCGGCCTGTTTAGTCTCGCCTAGTCCAGCAGTTCAAACGCGTCATAGTCGGCGATGCGGAAGCCTTTGAAGAATTGCGCGTGGGTGCGGTCAAACCCCCTCAGCCCGTCTTTTAGTGCTTCGCCAATGTTGAGGTCTGCGTCCTCAGATACAACGCCCACAAGCAGGACGCGTCTTTGTGGCCGTGTCATCCGTGCGCACGCGCCATAGGCCGAACATTGCATCGTCTCAACATGCTCTCCCAAACTGCCTGCAAGGAAGGCTGGCCCATCGCCGCTGTCACAGGCCGGGGCATTGGCCTCAAGCGCGTCGACCAGATTGCGCGCGCGTTTGTTGGACAGGTTGCGATTGAACTCTGCGGTGCCTTCAAAGGAGGCTGTCCCAATGCCGAGCAGATGACTGGCATTGCAATAGCGTTCGCGCACCCCTTCGCCGGTGAACAGACCCGCCAGCGAGGCGGGGCCGGTATCGGTTTCAACATTGCGCGATTGCTCGAACGTCCAGGCATATTGCTCGCCCAGTATGAAGATGCGGAACTTGCCAGTGCGGCCAGATGCGTCAGTGCCTTCGAAGATGTCCGACTCAAACCAATCACTGCCTTCTAAGGGCGAAATCGTTCCGGCCACCACCGCGTCAGCGTCGGTTTCCGGCGCGCCGACATATTCGGTTGTTTCGATCGGCTCTACAGGCAACGCCTCAGTGGAAACAACAGGGTCTGCGTCTCGCTCAAACCAGCCTTGTTTCGCGCCATACCAGCCGCATGTCCCCATCCCCAGCAAAAGAAGCAGAAGCAACAGGATCACCAGAAACCGGCGTGCCCCGCTGCCGCGATCTTCGGGATAGATTGGACGATCATCTTCAGGAACAGGCGGAGCCATAACGCACCTCTTAGCTCAGCGACCAGTATCGGCCTTTGAACAACCCTACGCCAAGCCGGACAAAAGTCCCACAGGCTGATGCAGCGACGCAAACAGGCGCTTAGTCCGCCCGGCGAATGGGCTCCGGCAATCTCAGCAATCTACGCGCGAGCCGCCGATGGCTGTCTCTAATGTGTGCGCCGACCACGCCCAGCGCCGTTGCCAGCACGGTTGCGTCATCGGCGTAGCCCAGCCCGACGATCATATCTGGAACAGCGTCTACGGGCATGACGAAATAGGCCACCGCTGCCAACAAAACGGCTTTGGCTTTGGTCGGCGTTTTCGGGTCACGCGCCGCATAATAGGCCGCCGCAAGGTCGTCAGCGAATGGGATACGCCCCGCCACCTTTAGGAGTTTTGGGATCATCTTACGCGCCGCGCGCTCATTGCGCTCAATATTGATCGGGCGGAAGACGCCTTCATCATCCTGCGTCGTATTGATTGTTTCCGTTGGGTTAGTCATTGGCGGTCTCCTGCTGTTAATATAGATCAAAAACAGTCATTTGAAAACGCAAACAGACCATGCAGGAGGGCTAAGCCCATGAAACTCGACTCCAATGTATCCGCCGTCATTACAGGAGGCGCGTCAGGCCTCGGCGCCGCCACCGCGCGCCTGCTGACCAGCCATGGCGTAAAATGCGCGCTATTCGACCTGAACGCAGAAAAAGGTGAGGCGCTGGCCAAAGAACTTGGCGGCGTGTTTTGTGACGTGAACGTCACAGATTGTGACAGTGTTGATGCGGGTTTTGAAAAGTCACGCGCGGCGATTGGCCAGGAACGCATTCTGATCAATTGCGCCGGCACAGGCAACGCAGTGAAAACCGCAAGCCGCGATAAGGAAACCGGCGAGATCAGACACTTCCCACTCGATAAGTTCGACCTGATCATCCAGATCAATCTGGTCGGCACGTTCCGCTGTATCGCAAAATCTGCGGCAGGCATGATGACGCTAGACCCGATTGACGGCGAACGCGGCGCGATTGTGAACACGGCCTCTGTGGCCGCTGAAGATGGCCAGATTGGTCAAGCCTCATACTCAGCCTCTAAGGGCGGCGTTGTGGGCATGACTTTGCCGATTGCACGTGATCTTTCGCGTGAGCAGATCCGCGTCAACACGATCCTGCCCGGCATCTTCGACACGCCGCTGCTGGCCGGCGCGCCTGAGAAAGTACGTCAGGCCCTTGGCGCGCAAGTGCCAAACCCGGCCCGTCTGGGCAATCCTGAAGAGTATGCGTCGCTGGCCGTAGAGATGTGCCGCAATGGCTATTTCAATGGCGAAGATGTGCGTCTTGACGGCGCGATCCGCATGGCGCCGCGCTAGGCCTCACGCCCACGACAAAATATCCCTCATCTCGGTGTATCCGGGGTGAGGGATTTTTTATGCGCTAATGGTTCCACCACGCCGTGTCAGACCATGACCGCAGATCCATCTCATGCGTCCAGACCGAGCGATGCTGATTGGCGATATGATAATATGTCTCGGCAATTTTTTCCGGCAACAACAAGCCATCTTCTGCACCGCGCGTTTCGCGCAATTTTTGAAACCGTTCCTCGCCCAGCATCTTGCCTAAGGTGTCAGGCGCATCCACCGCGCCATCAATCACAATGTGCGCCACATGAATGCCCTTGCTGGCATATTGCGCATTTAACGACTGGCACAGCATCCGCCGTCCGCCCATCGCCGCCGCGTGCGAGTGCTGGCCCGGATTGCCGCGCATGGCAGAGGTTGCCGACGTGACGATGATTTTTCCGCCGCCGCGCGTTTCCATCAGTGGGCATACGGATTTAGCCAGGCGGAATAGGCCAAACGTGCCCAGTTTCCAGCCCATCTCGAACGCGCGATAGCTGGTGTCTTCCAAGGTTCGGTCGCCGATCTGGGCGCCCAGATTATAGATCACCACTTCGATCGGGCCGATGTTTGCCTCCACCACGGCAACGCGCTCTTCGATCGAATTGTCTTCTATGGCGTTCATCAGAAAGCCGGTTGCCTCACCGCCCTCTGCTTTGATGTCATCGACCAGAGCCTTCAACCCTTCACTGTCGCTGCGCCGGCACAGAACCGCGTGGTAGCCCTCCGCCGCAAATTTCTTACCGACTGTACCGCCAATTCCGGCGCCAGCTCCAATAACGAGACAGACAGGTTTCATCGCGCGCTCCCTTTGCCTATACCTACGCCATTCCTCTCATGGCTCAAGGACAAACCCATGCCTAAAACGCTCGACTTCATCTTCGACTTTGCCAGCCCAAACGCTTATTTCGCGCACAAAGCCCTTGGGCCGATGCTTGAGCGCACAGGCGCCTCAGCCACCTACATCCCCTGTCTTCTCGGCGGCATTTTCAAAGCCACAGGCAATCAAGCCCCCTTCGTTGCCTTCGCGAATGTCAAAGGAAAAAACGAATACAATATGCTGGAGATACAGCGCTTCATCGCCAAGCACGGCCTGACCAACTTCAAAATGAACAGCGCCTTTCCCCTCAATACGGTGATGCTACAACGCGGCGCCCTGATCGCAGAGGAAGATGGACGCCTCGCAGAATACATCGAGGCGGGCTTATCGGCGATGTGGGAAGACAATGTCAAAATGGATGACAAAGACGTCTTCGCCGATGCGCTCACCCAGCGCGGCTTTGACGGCGCCGCCATCCTTGAGCGGACACAAGACGCGGCTATCAAAGCCAAACTGATCGCCAACACAGAAGCCGCCGTCGCCCGCGGCGCATTCGGCATTCCCACTTTCTATGTGGGCGACGATATGTACTTCGGCAAAGACCGCTTAGGACAAGTCGAAGACGCTTTGATGAAGTAGATTTAAAAAAACTTCCAACTTTACAGGACTTACCCAGCGCTATTGACCGCGCACGGACTCCAATATCGAAAGCCCGCTCGGGCCGCGAGCGGGCTTTCTTGGTGGGGGGCCAGAGGGGGAAGGATAGCCGCCCCAAGAGCAAGGGCTTAGTTGCCCTTGCGCTGTTTCACATCGTCTTCACCGGCTTGGGCGCGATCTTCTTCACTGAAGGTAATCTCAGCCTCTTCCCCTTTGCCATAGGCACGGGACTTTTTCGCGAGATTGGACATGCTGTCCTGCATGCGGCCCTGGCCGACCGCCATTGATTTAGACCCTGACACGCCCACGCCGCGAGCGTCGCCAAAGTTTGCAAACTCAGCGCCGAGGAATACAACTTCCCAACCCTTGGCCCGCGCCCGGTCCAGCGCGGCTTTTGCGCCGTCCTTGTCCAATTCTCTGGATGAGTTTTCCATGCCGTCTGTCATCACAACAATCACAGCCTTGTCTGGCATGTCTTCTTCGGCCAGCGTTACGATTTGGCCGATCGCGTCAAACAGAGGCGTCATGCCACGCGGGCTGGCCTCATCATTGGTCACTTCGGTCCAATTTTCAGCTTCCACGCCTTTGCGCAGCACATCAAATTGTAGGCCTTTCTGATGGTCGAAGACGGCCAAAGTAACGTTGGTCTCGATATCAGCACCTTCGATTTCGCCCTCATCGGCCTCACCTACAGACTTAGCATAAGCGTTCACAGAACCGAGCGCCTCGTCCCAGATGTCACCCATAGAACCTGTCCGGTCTAGCAGGATATATGAGTGCACAGACGTGTCGCCCGTATCCGGCAAAGGCGGCACAGTTTTGGCCGTTGCAGGCATCAACATCGCCAGGCCAGCGCCTGCCAGTGCAAGTGTTCTAAATCGAAATTTCATATCGCGTCCCCTCAAGAGAAATCAGGAGCCGCCCCAGCCGTTCAGTCTCGAACATTACATTCGATTAAGGCGCGATTTGGGCCACACCAAGCCCTTCCAAAGATTTCAACCCACCAGATATTTCTGGTGGGTTGAACCGGTTAATCCTACAGTTTGGCTTCAGACGTTAAGTGGATTTCACATCCGCCTCACCCGCTTCGGCGCGATCTTCGTCATCAAATTCTATCGGCGCAGACTTCGCAAGCGGCGCGGCATAGTATGAGTTCGATTTGAGACCAAGCTTAGACATAGAGGCCCGCATGCGCCCCTTGCCCATCGCCATAGATTGACCGCGCGCAATTCCCACGCCGTCGGCGTCTGAGAAATTGCCAAAGTCGGCGCCCAGGAAAACAACCTGCCAGTTTTTGGCCTGCACACGCTTGAGCATGGCGCCGACCCCTTCGCGGGTGACTTCACGAGACGCGTTTTCTGCGCCGTCCGTCATGACAACGATGACCGCCCGCTCAGGCGCATCACCTTCGGCAATTGCGAGCATACGCGCCATCGCGTCGAACAAAGGCGTCATGCCGCGCGGGTTGGCTTCTTTGTTAGTGACATCGCGCCACTCGGCAACGCTGACATTGCGGCGCAGGACATCAAATTGAAGTCCGTCCTGCGCATCGAAAACCGCCAGCGTAATCGCGGGCGTGTCGCCGTCTGCCTTTTTCAGTTCGTTGGCATAGGCATTCACCGAGCTTAGCGCTTCATCCCAGATTGGGGACATGGATCCGGTGCGATCCAGCAGAATGTAAGTTTGAGCGCCGCCAGCATTACCGGCGGTCGTTTCAGCTTTCGTCATAAATTGTCTGCTTTCGGTTGGCCCCCCAACCATTCAAATAGTATGGGGTAAACCGACCGAAAAGTCAAGATTTTTGTACGCATTCAAGCGCCGGAAGGCTTATGCAAACCGAGGTGCAATCTTCAAATTTTTGACCCAGCCTAGCTTCTCAAATGCCAGCAAGATCGTGCCATTATAATCGACGATCCGGTTCCAAATGCCTTTGCGCGGCAGGTGCAGCGCGCTTTGGGGTTCATCATGATGGTGATCATGGAAAGCTTCGCCTCCCGTCAGCAGCGCCATGGCATAGTCTGCCCAAAGCGGTGTCTTTAAATGTCCCAGAACATTAATGCCGTAGACGGTTGCATGAAACTGGATGGCACGTCCGATGACCACTGAGGCGTGGATAATTGCCGTCAGGACGAGGGACCCGCCACACGCCCAAACCACGACGTAGATAATGGCCGGAATAACGAAGTGCACGACAATAGAGATTTCGTTGTAATAGCGATCCATCCACACAATGATGCGATGATCTTTCAGCCACATCGGCCACGGCCTGGCCATGTCTTTGTGGTCCCGGAACAATATCCAGCCGACCCATGCCCACCGCTTTGATTCGAACGGATTGTGAGGGTCACCGGGTTGATCTGCAAATCTGTGGTGTTGAGAATGATAGTTGACCCATTCTTTCACGCTGCCCTGCATCGCTATGATCAAATTCATCATGGTAACGATTTGCGCCGGCGCCTTCATCTCTCCGGCGCGGTGTTGCAAGATTCTGTGAAGCGGGCCGATGCCTGCATTGCAGACAAATATGGTTAGCGCGGTTACGGCCAGCGCGAGCGGCAGATAGTACCAACGCAAAACCAATCCAGACAGCAACGCCCCCAAGACAACTGTCGTCACCAAAACCCCTACCCCCAATATTGGATACCCAAACGCCGAAAAGAAGCTGGAGATGTTGAACGTTTTCCAACTTTTAGGGATCGCGCGTGAGCGTGGGGTCATTTGGATGGCTCCTTCTGGGGCATTTCGTCAAAAGCGGGTGGGCGTCGGGTCCGGATACACCAATCTTTCGAATACGCTCATTAACAAAATCCTAATCGCAAACAAGTCGTGATAGCAGGCACACCTGCACAAAATAGTTAGGCAAACCAAGGGGGAAACATAGACGCTGGCTTTGGCTTCGGTATAAAATTGGGTCGGGGCAAATTGCGCGGGATGGGAGGCGTGGGTGATGAGCAATGAACGTCGCAAGAAAGCGGCCGCCCGGCTGGAGGCTCTAGGCATTCAGAGCGTGTCCCAAGACATGTCCGCAATTCCTGTCAGATGCCCCTTTGATCGCGAAACCTGCGACCCCGATGTGACACCCACCCGGATTGACCTGCCTGCCCTGACATATCGCTGCAACTCGTGTGGGCGAGCCGGCGAGCTGGAGGAATTGCTATCAGAATTGGAGGCCTCTTCTCTGGCCGTGCAGGATGCAGACTTTGACGAACAAGAACCGCAGAGCACCGAGATTGCCATACCCTTAGCGAGCGGCGTGATTAACGCGGAACTCGTGGATCAAGATAGCCCCCTGGAGCTGGCGCGCTCGCATATCATCAAGCAATCCATACCGCGTGAACTCAGCGCCTCACCGCCCAGACGCGCGGAAAGTTGGATCATTACCCTTTTAGCGGTGGTTTTCTTGATCGCTGGGCTTGCTGCGGCCGGGCTGTCTGGATTTGCGAACTACCGTGCATTTTCAGAATCTGTTGCCGATCCTCTGCAATCCTCGGTCTGGGGATGGACCGGCGTGATCGCTTCGATCATTTCGTTTGGCGGCTTCACCTTCTTTTACTGGCATACCGCAAACAAGCGCATGAAGGAGGGATTGCGCGCCCTTGTCTTCGCCGCGGCAGGCGTGGTCACCAGTGTAATCGGTACGCAAATGTACATCGCGAATAATAGCGCGAACGCGTCCGACCTGATGCAGCAAGCGACCTCAAACAGAACTGTTATTGAAACCCAGATCGCTGACTGGCGCACGCAATTAGACGGCATTCCCGCCGACACCGGGTCGGTAGAAGGGTTGGAATCTTACATAAAGGAAGTCGAACGGGTGGGACGTAGCCACCAAAAACCCTACCGGGATGCCCAGAACGAGCTTGGACTGGCCAAACGGCGGGACGTGCTTTTAGCGAAGATAGAGGCGGCCAACGCAGATCTGCTTGGGGTCGGCGAAACGGGCCTCAGCGTCACCGCAGATCGGCGCCCCAGTCTTCCCAGCTGGTTCTTTGCCATCATGCTGGAAATCTTTTCCAGTCAAGGCACGAGCATTGCGCTTGTAGCGCTCCTAATCGTTTATGGCCGCCGCCGTTCGGCTTAATGGATGGTCTAATTACGACATTTGTCAAAATTTCACTTTTCAAAACGACGCTTGTCGTTTAAGCACAATCTCAAGGATAGGAGTCTGACATGAATTTGCCAGCCAAACCATCAAATGCCGAAACCGCGATCTTGCAGGTTTTGTGGACGCATCAGCCCTGCACCGTGAAGACTGTGCATGAGTTGCTGAGCGCCACGAAAACAGTCGGCTACACCACAACGCTGAAACAGATGCAGCGCTTGCTAGAGAAAGGGCTCGTCAAACGTGAACCCGGCCCGGGCAAATCGTTTCTATATTCAGCGGCCGTCGCCGAAGGCGAGACCAAAACCACACTGTTCAATCGTTTTGTCGAAACGACGTTTGGAAATTCGGTTTCAGGCCTTGTGATGCACGCGCTTGGAGAAGCCAATCCGTCTGATGACGAGATCAAACAAATCAAAAAATTCATCGAGGATCTAGAAAAAGATCAAACGTAATTTGCTAGGGTAGAGGGACACCGAACATGCAGACACTGCTTGCAGAGATATTGAGCAACCTTGGAACCGCTTTGTTTCACAGTGTATGGCAAGGCGCGGTCGCATTTCTCGCTGTTGTCTGTGCGCGCGCTCTGACCCATGAGAAGGACAGCGCGATACGCTATATCTCTCAAGTGTTCATTCTGTTTGCAACATTCGGCGCCTTCCTGGCGACTTTTGCCACTTACCAATTTAGCAGCGCTTCGGGTGTAGCGCCTCAACTGATTGAATTGAGCGCCATAACCACGACGGGTATCACGACAGACTCAGGCTCTGGCGCAAGTGCCCTTGCGCTAGACCAAGCCTTTGCGCGATACGCGCCGTGGTTCGGCTTGTTCTGGTGCCTGGGTTTTGTGGTGCTGTCACTGCGCTATGCGGCAGACTACAGGTTTACTCAAAAACTGCGCCGACACGGTCTTACGGCTGTCCCAAAAGAGTGGCAGTCACGGTTTTCGGCGCTGGCCAAACTTAGCGGTTTGTCGAGAGATACAGGTTTTTTCGTTTCCAATCGGGTGTCTGGACCTGTCACGCTCGGCACCTTTAAACCCATCATTCTTGTCCCGTTTGGCTTTTTCGCGCGCATCCCCAGCGATCAGGTAGAAGCTATCTTATTGCATGAAATCGCTCACATTCGCCGAAACGATTACTTTATCAACCTGCTGCAAACGGCCATTAAAACGGTCTTTTTCTACCACCCAGCCATTACATATATCTGTCGCAAAATCGACCAGGATCGTGAGTATGCCTGCGATGATTTCGCCATTGGGCGGACGAACAACCCGCTCGCTTTGGCCAAAGGGCTGGCAGCGGTGCGTTTATCGACGCCCAGCGCCGCCTTTGCTCTGGCTGCGAATGGGAAGGATACACCGCTACTGGCACGCCTTAAGCGCATATCAGGCCATCGGGTGAACCATAAAGGGCATGGGCCGTTTGCTTCAACGCTCGCCGCCTTGGTGTTAATGGCTGCTGTCGTGGCGAGCGGCGCGCTAACTGACATCGCTGAGGCCTCTCCAGATCGCGCTCTGCTACACGGCGAGAAGATGACCTACCACTTCGAAATAGTGGAACAGAATGGTCAACACGTAATGGCCAAGATTGCCGGAGATGGCACTCGCTGGGTTCGTATTGATGACGATTGGCATGATCTGGACCGGAGTGAAGACGCCAAAAGATTTGTTCAGGCCTTGGCTGGCGGCCCGGATGGCAACGCTATGACACCGCCTGAGCCCCCTGTCCCTCCCAGACCGCCTAACCTGTCGCGTTTCTCGCCTGACGGGTCTGGTTTGGCGATGGAGGAATTTGAACGCACCATGGAACAATTTGAAATCAACATGGAGTATTTCGAAGCTCAAATGGAGCTTTATGCTGACCAATTGGAGGCGTTTCATGACGACAGACGATACAGCGCCCGCGTTACGGTCGACACTCGCACCGCTGAGCAAAGATTTGAACGCCAAATGGAGCAACAAGAGCAACAACTAGAACGCATGGAAGACGAAAGAGAGCGTCAGATGGAGCGCATCGAGGACGCAATGGAACGCGAGATGGAACGCATGGAGGATGCGAGGGAGCGCAAGATGGAGCGCTTGGAAGATGCCAGAGAGCGTCACGCTGAAAATAAGCATCGACACGATAATCACAGTCACTCGAAGCTAGATAAATTCGAGGCCAAGTTTACGAAGCAACTCAAAAAAGACGGCCTGATCAAACCCAATGCATCCACCATAAAGTTCGAAATTTCAGAGGACAACATGACCGTGAACGGGACCACGATCCCCGAACGGTTAGAGAACAATTACTGCGAAATGATTGCTGAGGCGGGCATCAAGAAAACGCGCAAGACGAAAATTACGATCACCAATCATGGGGAGTC
Organism: uncultured Hyphomonas sp.; assembly: GCA_964644385.1. Taxonomy (GTDB): domain Bacteria; phylum Pseudomonadota; class Alphaproteobacteria; order Caulobacterales; family Hyphomonadaceae; genus Hyphomonas. Next base: position 24,136 of record CAZXVJ010000023.1, read on the forward strand.
TTTTTCGATCCACTCACAGAACTAATGTGAGGCTCTGAAACCGCGCCGCCTACGCGCACTCTTCTAACGGACATCTAAATATGACCTATGCCATTCGGCTGCGCCATTGCGCGGCAACCCTTTCGCTCGGCCTAATTTCAGGCCTCTACATCGCTGCGGCGCAAACGCCTGAAGCCATTGCCACTCCCAGCAATGTCTATGAACCTGCAGACTTTGAGGCCTACCAACCGCGCACCGCGCTGGACATGGTCAATCGTATTCCGGGGTTCCAGATCGAATTTGCAGATCAACGCCGAGGGCTCGGCCAAGGCGGCGCGAATGTTCTGATTAATGGCGAGCGTTTGTCGGGAAAAACGGACCCTGTCGAGCAATTAGAGCGCATCACGGCCAGCCGCGTCGAACGCATTGAGATTGTGGACGGTACGTCGCTCGATATCCCGGGCCTTTCCGGCCAAGTCGCCAATATCACGACCAGCGCGGACAGCGGCGCATCCGGCACCTGGCAGTGGCGGCCACAGTTTCGCAACCATCGCTCGCCCGATTGGTTTGATGGCAGTGTGACGCGGTCCGGCACAATTGGAACCGTCCAATATACAGCTTCTCTGAAAAACAGCTCATTCCGAAATGGCGCGCGCGGCCCAGAGGAAATTACGACTCCGGCCGACGGCTTAATCGAACGTCGTCAGGAGGATGGATACTTTTACGGTGATGAGCCGACAGCCTCTCTGGACCTCTCTGCAAAGCCTGCCGAGGGCCATACGGCGAATTTGAACTTACAGGCATTTCAATTCAACTTCATCGGGTTTGAGACATCAGATCGAACTGCGTTCGGACCGGGTGGGCAAACCGCGAGCACACGCTTTTCTGAGAGCACGGACAGATGGGGCGCAGAAATCGGCGGCGACTATGAGTTTCCAGTCGGCCCCGGAAAATTGAAGCTGATAGGACTGTATGAATATCGGGAAACGCCGCAGACTTTTACCTTCGATATCTTTGAACGCGGCGCAATTTCCAGCGGCAGTTTGTCGTCTCAAGACTCTGAGCGCGTCGAAGCCATTCTACGAAGCGAATACAGCTGGGCGCCTAAAGATGGCCGGGATTGGCAGGTAAGCATCGAAGGCGCGTTCAATTCTCTGGAGCTGGCGTCCGGCTTGTTCGTGCGGGACGTGTCCGGTGAGTTGGTTGAGCGAGTTTTAGACGACCCCCTCGCCCGCGTAGAGGAAAGACGGGCAGAAACGACTGTTACTCACAGCCGCGCGCTCTCCTCAAAATGGGATTTGCAGGCCTCGGCTGGTGTTGAATACTCTGAGCTCTCTCAAAGCGGCGCCAGTTCGGTCAAGCGTGACTTTGTTCGCCCTAAAGGCTTTGTCTCAGCGACTTATAAACCGAGCGACACGTTCAACATTCGCGCCAAATTTGAACGCGATGTGGGTCAGCTCAACTTCTTCGACTTCATTTCCTCGGTAAACATTACCGACAATCTGAACCAGACGGGTAACCCTGATCTTGTGCCGGACCAATCCTGGATAGCCGAACTGGAATTCGATAAGACCTTTTCAGGCGGTCACACATTCAAAGCTCGGTTTTACGGCGAGCAGATCACAGACATCGTTGGCCGTATTCCGATTGGTAATGATGGCGACGCGGTCGGCAACATTGATAGCGCAGACAGATATGGAGTCGACTTTTCGTCGACACTTAAGGGCGACCCGCTTGGGGTAAAAGGCGCACAACTTGATCTGGTGTTCGAAATCCGCGGGTCATCCGTGGACGATCCCCTTACTGGCCGCCCCAGACGCTTGAACGCAGATAAGAAAAGCTATTGGAGCGCAGAGTTTCGCCATGACATTCCAAATTCGGATTGGGCCTATGGGTTTTCAGCAGATCGATTTGAGGAGGCCGAGTTCTTTCGATTGAACACGCAACAACAATTCACATTCACTCGTCCCTTCACCAGCGTGTTTGTTGAACACAAAGATGTTTATGGGCTGACGGTCACCGGCACCGTATTCAATCTTCTGGATTCTGGTGAGCGGTTTCAACGCGATTTCTTCACTGCACGACGCGACATCGGAACGATTGCACGCCGAGAGGACAATCGGCGGACGTTTGATCCAATTTTGGGGTTGGAAATTAGCGGTACGTTCTAGAGCGCGGCGCGTTCAAGAATCGATAACCGTCAGATGCGGTGATCCACTCACGATATCACCAATATACCAAATCGGCTCCCCTGCCGCCTCGAAAGCGGATCGAACCGCGCCCAAGCTTTTTGAAGGAATCGTAGCAAGAAGACCTCCACAGGTTTGAGGGTCAAACAACAGATCGGTTTTTGGAGAGTTTGGCGCCGTCATCTGAGCGCGGACATCAGCATTTGCAGGCCACAATGATGAGCGGACTCCGCTGGAAAACAGGTCGACCGCCGTTGGCAAAAACGGAACATCGCCCAATCGAATAGACGCCGCAACGCTTGATGCCTCCAACATCGTGATCAAATGGCCGGCCAATCCAAACCCCGTCACATCCGTCATGGCGCTGGCGGAGTCAGCCAGTATTCTGGCTGGGGTTTTCATTGAGCGGCACATGCTCGCCAGAGCCACCTGGTAGGCGTCACCATCTACACATTGCCGCATTTCAGCCGCCAGCAAAACGCCTGTACCAATCGGCTTGGTCAAGATCAGAGCATCGCCGACATTGGCGCCGCTTTGAAGGATCGGCTTACCTCGCGTTTTCCCCGTGATAGAAAAGCCAATGCTGAGTTCAGCGCCGCTGCTGGTATGTCCACCCGCGACCCGAACGCCATGATCGGCAAAAATTTCTCCCGCACCAGACATGATCTCCTTGATCATTTGCGCCTGCTTGTCTGGCGACAGTGGCGGGAGGGTAATGTTGCTCAAAATCGTCTCAGGCTCGGCCCCCATGGCCCAAATGTCTCCCAAGGCGTGAACCGCTGCGATCCGTGCGAGCATCCATGGATCAAACCCGAACGCACGTAGATGATCAGTCGTATAGACCTCAGCGACATCGCCGCGGCGAACAATTACAGCATCGTCCATCTCCATTTGAGAACAGTCTGATACATCAGGGTCCGTTTGGCTCAACCCTTTGAGCAATGGCGTGCGCGCGACTTTAGCGCCACAACCGCCGCACTCTGGACCGGTCATCAAATCTTTGACGCCAGACGCCACTTGCGCCGGTAACTGCTGACGAAATTGAACCGGCGGGGTCCGAAACTTCTGCATGAAGGCTTCGTCAATTTGGGTTTTCCAGCGCCATGCCCATCGCCCACTTATCGCTCTGCCCCATTTATCAGCGACCGCCGACTTTCCGCCCGTGGTGATGAGTTTCAAAAACGACCCTTGTGGCCGATAGACGGTCATGGCTTGTCCAGACAATGCCGCCTTCAAATTGTGCAACAAAACTGGCGCTTGTCGTACTGCATAGACGCCCGATTTTGCCAACGGCTTGGGCTCGAAATGGGCGCAGTCTCCAACCGCGAAGATATCTGGCGTGTTCTGAGATTGCAGATCTTTGCCAACCGCGATGTAGCCGCGCTCCAAGTCCAGGCCGGTTTCAGTCAGCCAAGCATGCGGCGAGGCGCCCGCGGCGCTGACAACAAATTGCGCAGGTACCTGATAGGGCGCAGCTGACAGTTTGACCGCTTCGGGGGTAATTTCCGTGGGCGCTGCGCCGAAAATCAATTTTACGCTTTGCCGCTTAAGTTCACTAAGAAGTTTTCGCCGGGTCGCTGCGCCGATGTTGCGAAGCGGTTCTTCATCTGCATCAATCAAGTGAATGTTTGCGGCGATCTCACCGCCCGATTTTAGCCGATGCGCCATGGAAAGCGCGAGTTCCACCCCGGCGACCCCAGCGCCGATGATGACAATGCTGAACGGCTGATCTGACGGTATTTGGCGCCGAAGCAAATTTGTCCACGCATTTGCGAATGGCCCAAGCGGTTTGGCGGGCGTCGCATGCTCAGCAAACCCCGGAACCTGATGCAATGCCGACGTCACACCGATATCGATAGATAGCACGTCGAACGCGATGGGCGGCCGACCGGCGAGATGGACACGCTGGCCCTCCCTATCAATCCCATCTGCACGGTCAACGATCAAGCGTGCGCCCGCCCGTCGCGCGAGTTTCACCAGATCTATATCAAGCGCATCGCGTGAATAGTGACCGGCAATATGACCGGGTAACATTCCGGTATAAAGCGCCTTGGCCTGAGGATTAATGAGCGTAACGCGCGCGCCAGGCAAAGGCGCTTTGGCCCACGCGTTCAAAACCAAGGCGTGGGTGTGCCCCCCGCCGATGAGAACAAGATCGCGGGTGACCGGGATAGGCTGATCGTTTTGCAAGGGGCGCGCTCTCCTTCTCAAACAAGACCAGCCCGGCTTTGACCGGGCTGACTGTAACAACGAAGGCGGCGCTCTTAAGTGGTCAAAGCTTCAACCACCTTGTCGTAAACCGCGTTCGCTTTCGCGCGCATTTCATCATCTGTTGCATCCTGAATTGGATGGTCGACGAGAACAAAACGCGCATCACTCATACCCAGCGCATCGCGTTGGGTGACGGCCGCATTGTGAAATTCGCTTGATGCGATGGTAACCGCTGGAAGGCCCTGGATTTCAAACCAGACTGTGTCGTGCATACTGCACGTCGTACAAGACCCTCAGTCAGCAAGCCCTTCGATCACAAAATCACATTCAGCTTTCATTTGAGCGCGCAAATCATCGGGACAAGGTTTGGTGAACGTTGGTTTGGCGTAACGGCGCACCTCGATACCGGGCAGACGATCTGTGAAAAGTCGCTCCAATTCATCAAGCAGCACATCGCCCCTTGGTTTTCGGATGTCCATCAAACCAACGATACCCGTGACCTGCCCGGAGCGCGGCGAGATTTGCCGGCTGACGGGGACCCGTTCATCTGTTGGATCTAATATTGTGCCCATAAGTCTTCCTCCTAATGTCCGTCTTCTATTTTCTGCGACACAGATTGCGAACCCATCGCGCCGGTTACCCAGCCGTGAAAGGCGCTGGAAAATTTGCCTGCATCTGATCCCGCGACAACCATATGGATAAAGTCACTTTTGGCAAATTTCGGTACCGCGCGCGCGAGTTGCTCATCCGTGAGCTTTTCAGCCGCAGCACGTGTCATGCCGGCGCCGGACACTTCATCTGCCACCATCTGCCCCAGCGGACGCGTCGTGACGTGTTGAATACGCTGGCGCAAGCGATCTTTTGAATAGTCGCCATCACGCATCAGCGTGTCGATGTGTTCCGGACAAACAACTAGTAGCGCGTCTACGGGCATCATATGGTACTTCGGTAAGAACATGCTTTCCAATCCGAGCCCAAGGGACCCCGCCAATTCATCCGGCGCACGCGATTCCTGATCAACGATCTGTACGGGGCCGGATGTCATTGCAAAAGCCGTCACCACGCTATCATTTTTATCGAAGCCGCGCTCGACATGCAAAGGCGCCCAGGGCGAGCGTTCTTCCCATTCAGCAAAACACATTGTGAATTTCATCGGCCCGCCCAACGTAGACCGGTCGGTTCCGCCCGGTTTCGATCCGCCAATGTTGCGCACGGCGAGACGAACCGCGCGGCCAATCGTGGCGTTCGCGCGGTTACCGGTACCAAGCGCCATTAGTCCCATATTCATACCGATCTTTTCGCGAATAGGCCCATTCACGACTAAGACCGGCGAGGCACCCATCGTCGTCGCCATCACCCCATGGACATTGAAAGCATCGGTACAAATGGCTTCGATGGCCGCAATAACGACCGGAAGGTATTCGGGTTTGCACCCTGCCATTACGGCATTAATCGCAATCTTTTCTACAGTTGCCTCACCCATGTTCGGTGGCATGACCGCTATGACGTCTTGTGGATCACGCCCTGTGCCAGACAGCATTCTCAGGACACGCTCAGGCGTCGGTGGCACGAGAGGAAGGCCATCTGAGAAGCCTTGATCAAACATGAACTCGGCCGCATCGTCAGCGCTTGCGATCTCTATCTTCCGGGCGCGCAAAGGGCTGTCGTCTGCCTCGGCGCGCAAGCGATCATTCAGTGTGGGATCCAGATGTTTAGAGGCGCAGCCCGGTCTCCATTCTGGCAACGCACCCCAGTCGATCTGCGCTGGGGCAACGCCAAGGCGGGTCGCAATGGTTTGGTTGAGTGCCTCCCATTCCTTGCGCACGAATCCGTCAAAATGCGTTTGTATGGTATCGCCCTCTTCGCTCCAATGCAGCGCCGGGACGCTGTCTAAATCCCATTGAAATGAGGCTTTGAGCGCGGAGTCGTCTAGGATGGGCAAGGTCAGTCCGTGACGGTTTTTGAGACTCTTATTTCCGTCCACGTCCTGACCGATCAGCCAAATATTTGCGTGTTCAGCATAGGCGGCATGAAACTGTTGAATAAGCGGCGCGGCCAGATTGCAGGTTTCGCAATCTTCTTTCGCAAAGCATATCAAGGTGGGTTTGGAAGCTGGAAAACGGCGCTCAAGATCGTCCATGTCTTGCAAATGAAGATCTGGATTTTTCCCCATATTTAAGCCTCACTTTCGGGTCAGAGGTAAAGGGATCGACACGGCGCTGTCAATGTCACGCAGGGGTAGGCAAAAGTGGCGGAGGCGGATGGGAATCGAACCCACCACACGGCGATAACGACGTGTCACTGGTTTTGAAGACCAGGGAAGCCACCAGACTCCAGTCGCCTCCAGTTCGCGTTGGGTAGAGCACTTGTGGACGCCCAGCAAGCTGAAGCTCAAGCCCCTGCCCCGCGTTGTTTGGAGACCCAGCGGCGCCCGCCCTCAATACGCTCGGTCAATCCCTGCTGGTCGAAATACTCCAGCAAAGGCACAATCACTTTACGGTTTGTTGCGAGTAGTTGGCGTGCCGCGCTGGTTGAAAAAACTTTCTCATTGGCAAACGCTTCGCAGAGCGTGTTTGCCGAAAGGGTGACGGTGTCTGCGTGCAGAAGTACACGCTGGTTCAAGGCGTGATTATACAAATTCACGACCCGGCCCGACCAAATCAAACAGTCGATAAAATCGTCCCTGTTCTCGACGTCTACCGCAATTTCGTTTTCATGAATCGGGCGCAGAGCGACCGCCCTCAGATTGTCTTCCAGGCGCGTCAACGTTGCGGCAGCGTCCGTTGACATCGCGGTCAGTGGGTCATGGCTAGCCAATGCAGCGCCACTTGCCGTTTTGATGACCAATCGCGAGCGAATGAGGTTCCTTTCCACCGCTTCCAATACACTCGGATTCACATCCTGAAATGCATTGGCAACATCAGCGCTTGGAATAATAGGTCGCAATGGTCGCTCGGCGTGGCAAGCTTGCAAATATTCAAGGAAACGCCCCTCCACCTTCGCTGCTATCCTGCGATCAATGGCCATGCCGCTTGCCCCGACTTCAAATTCTAGCTGCAGAGTATCGGCAAGCTCTGCCGGGGCTGCGCGCGACAATCGTGCGACCTCCTCTATAAGAACCGCTCCTGAATTGCGAAGTGAGAGCGCGGACGCGATTTCTCCCACATCTCCGTGCGCAGCTGCATTCAGAACAGCCACATGTTGACGCCTATTGCGCGCCAAAGCGCCGGGGGCCGCGTCCAAGATGACACCACCTGCAACGGTCTGCGCAAGCGAAGGCCTCCTAAGAATGAACTGCTGTCCGGAAAACCCAATTTGAGGGCGATCAAACTCCAAGCGTGCAAGAAGTTTGGAGCGGGGTCGATCACCGTTGGCATCATAGCGCCTGACACGCGCGGTGACATGACCCGTTCCGCGCAGCACAGTCATCTGCTCCATATGTTTTGGCGGACGGTCTATGATTGGCGCGAGCTTTAAAATGACATCAAAACAATTCGTCGCCGCGAATGTTCCTGCGCTGCTGAGTACATCGCCTTTAGAAATATCGCTTGCAGCCCTGCCCTTAAGATTGACAGCGACGCGCTCGCCGGGCCATGCGCGTTCCACGCTTTTTCCATTTACCTGCACCCCACGCACAACAATGGATGCCTCTGACGGCAGAAACCTCGCTGGCGAGCCTTTTGATATCGATTTACCGAGCAAGGTTCCCGTCACCACAGTTCCCGCGCCGTCCACCGAAAACACGCGGTCTACAGGCAAAAAGAAGCCCGCTAGAGCCTGACCGTGTGTCGGTAGGCCGTAAAGGCTGTTCAGGGCGCGTCGTAAGTCCTCGAGTCGAGTAGGCGCCGTGGCTGAGCAAGACACAATATCGATGTGTTGAAAGCCCGAGTCATTGAGCCAAACAGAAAGTTCCGCACGAAGTTCATCAATGGCCGCGGCCGAAGCTAAATCGGATTTACTGAGCGCGGCGACGACCGTTTTCACGCCCAAGAGACGTGCTATCTCTACATGCTCGCGTGTCTGTGCCTGTATGCCGTCTACCGATGACACAACCAACAAAATCGCATCGACCCCGCTGAGTCCGGCAACAGCGCTACGCAGGAAATCAGCATGCCCGGGCGCATCTATGAGATTGATCGTTCCAGCATCTGTCACAATCGGCGCAAATCCCAATGTGATTGTAAGCCCGCGCCGTCTCTCTTCCGCCTGAGTATCGGTCTCAACGCCAGTCAAGGCAGTTACAATGGACGATTTGCCGTGGTCGACATGACCTACAACGGCGACGGTTCGCGTACTCATACAGCGGCTATGGCACGCATTGCCTCGGCGATGACAGACACCTCTGAATCCTCGACAGATCGCATATCGAGTAGCAATTTGTCGTCAGACAATCGACCGAGGATTGGCGGTTTATGGGCGCTCAAACGACGTGCAATGTGATGTATAGGCTCTGTCGATGAGGAGATAGAAAGCGCGTAACTCGGCAACTCATTTTGAGGCAGTGTCCCGCCCCCGGCCAGGGCCGCGGAGGGCACGACTTGCGCCGTGACGCCAATTTTTGGGGTGAGACTGTCAGCCAAAGTCTCGGCTCGCGCCTTGATCGACGCAATAGGCTCACTGAGCGAGCGGAGCACCGGTACGCATTCAAACGGATCGTTTGGCGACAAATAGAGATTGAGTGTGGCTTGAAGCGCAGCCAGCGAAAGCTTATCGATGCGGCAAGCCCTTGCGACTGAATTGACGCTTATGCGCTCAACCAGGTCGCGCTTGCCAGCGATGATCCCGGCCTGTGGACCCCCCAACAGTTTATCTCCGGAAAAGAGCACTAAATCGACGCCTGCCTTCAGAACGTCTTTTACAATTGGCTCATCTGGAAGATCGCATGAAGTCAGATCAACCAGGAGTCCGCTGCCCAAATCTTCAACAAGTGGCAGCTGGGTACGCCTTGAAAGGTCGACCAACTCATCGCGCGTCGGTGCTGCTGAAAAGCCAACAATTTTGTAGTTGCTGGTATGGCTTTTGAGCAGCAAGGCGGTGTCGTCGCCAACGGCACGTTCATAATCGCTCAACCGGGTTTTATTGGTCGAACCGACTTCCTTTAAGGTCGCGCCGCTTTGCAAAATGACATCCGGCATACGAAAGGAACCACCAATCTCCACCAACTCCCCACGCGAGGCGATGACCTCCTTACCTCTGGCAAGCGCCGACAAACTTGCCAGAACGGCTGCGGCGCAATTGTTGACGACCAAGGCAGCTTCTGCGCCCGTCAGATGGCAAATCAACGCCTCTACGTGAGATTGTCGCGACCCCCGTTTTCCGGTGCCCAAATCCCATTCAAGAGTCGAATAATTCGTAGCAACAGATAGCATCGCATCGGCGGCTTCCTGGGCCAGTCGCGCGCGCCCCAGATTCGTACTGATTAGAATACCCGTCGCGTTAATTACGGGCACCAGGCTTTGCTGGCGCAGATCCTTCAAATTGAACGCAACGTCAGCCAAGAGACGACCACTGCTCACCGCTACGGTGGACTTGGTTGAATTTTTCAGGATCGCCCGCCTACCCTCCGCCAACCTAAGCCGTACAGCATTCGTCACGTCAGCATGGCCATATTGACGAATAAGGTGAAGGGCCGTCTCGGTTTCAAGTAACGACTGAACCGACGGGAGCTGACGAAGTTGTTCTTGCATCACATATTTTCATCCATCGCCGCTGGAGTGGCAAGGGGTGCACCGGGCAACAGAAAACTAGCTTAGACCTCAACAGCTGAAAATTCTACAAGCTAGGCTCAGCCGTCAGCTTATAAATCAGCGCCGTTTCAGGATATAGAAGCGGCGTTTGAAGTCCCATGTTCATGAGCGCCTCGCCGGGCAGCAATGTCCCTCCCCCACTCAGATCTGTCCGTTCGATGATGGAGGGCGCGGTGAGGGACTTGGCGTCGATCGGCCAGATGATCTGCGTTCGGTAAAGTTTTTTTGGATCAAGGCCGGGGAAAAAAATTCGCGTAGGCAATGTTTCCCGGTGCCCCGTCAAGTTACACCAAGAAAAGAGCGCTTCTTTTTTGTCATGTGAAACGACACCGACGCTATTTACGCTGGGCGAAGTATCCAGTCGGTGGAAGTCTCCTGTGTGAAGCAGGTCGCGGTGCTCCTTGTGCAAGGAAATACCCGCTTTCAAGATTTCTAACTCAGCTGCATCCGCTGTCAGAAGGTTTAGCTCCATTCCCATATGACCAAAAAAGGCAGTTGCGACACGCAGGTCCATGCTCAAGGTCCGGCCCGTAATATGGCAAACCTTTGGCCCGACATGCGCGCCCATAACCTCGAGAGGAAAGAAATGGGAAGCGCCCCGTTGAATTTTTTGACGGTCCAGGGCGTCATTGCTGTCTGATGTCCAAATTCGATCGGTTCGTCGCAGGACGCCATAGTCAGCGCGCGCGCCACCTGATGAGCAACTCTCGATCTCAAGGCCGGGATGTCCAGCCCGTAGGCGCTCCATTAAAGCATAGACGCAGCGTGTTTGCTTATGAATTGCAGGGCGACCGCGGCTGCCGGGATGGTGAATATCGCGGTTCATATCCCATTTTATATAAGAGATATCATACTCGTTCAGCAGCGCGTCGATGGCATCAAACAGATAGTCGCTAACGTCCTGACGGGTGAGGTCTAGAACGTACTGTCCTCTGAACGGCACCTGCTCAACCCCTTCGGCTTGTAATATCCAATCGGGATGTTGTCTGTACAAGTCGCTGTCAGGGTTCACCATTTCTGGTTCGAACCAAAGACCAAATTCCATGCCGAGACCCGTGACATGGCTTACCAATTTGGCAAGACCCTTGGGATAGATGTCCGGTGATACGTGCCAATCTCCAAGACCCGCCCGATCATGTCGCCGCTCGCCAAACCATCCATCGTCTAGGACGAAGCGTTCGGCGCCAATATCAGCGGCCGCGTCGGCAAGTTTCATCAACGCCGCCTCATCATGATCGAAATATACCGCTTCCCACGTATTATAGTGAACAGGCCTAGATCGCTTATGTATTCGACCATCCATGACCGAGTGACGCAAATGGTGATGGAACTTTCTTGAAAGGGCGCTAAATCCACGGCTGGTGAAGCCCGCATAAAATCGTGGCGTACGATAAACCTCACCGGGCGCTAGCACTCTTTCCCCTGGGAAGAAGAACTCTCCCATTTGAACAAAAGCGCGCCCATCGCTTAGCCGGTCCACCCGCACGCGGCTGTTTCCGCTCCAGCCAAGATGAAATCCAAAGCAAGCGCCCTGCTGCTCACCGGTTTCAGGAGATGCAGCGAGAAGGCCGGGGAAATTGTCGTGGCTCGTCCGGCCCGATTTGTTCTCTCTCACATAGCTGCCGAGAAATGGCGAAATCTCTTCCAGTCCAAACTCGCCTGCCCAGCGCCCCGTGAACCCCAGCAGGCGTTGCGCACGTGGATCTAATGGCAGCGTCGCCGACGCGCACCAATCAATCGATAGCGCCCGATCACTTTCGTTCGCGATAGAGGTTTGGCAGGTCAGAACATTACTTTCTGGATGAAATCCGATCTCATGCGTTGCCCAAAGATTGGTCGCGGCGTCAAAACACAGGATGCGCACATCACTGTCAGTAGGGCGTTCAACACGTTGGATCTGAAATAGGCTTGCCCAATCGGCGCCGTCTCGATGAGCGGCGAATCCAGAGAGGCCCGGCACGCCAGACCCCATTTCATTTAGCAACGAACTCGCAAGCTCGGCATCAGCGCCGCCATGAAAATGTTGTCGGCTGGTCATAAGTTTGAGAGCCGAAGGATCTGTATTCACCAAGCGCGGCCCCCAGTACAATATGGCAGGCCGTGAACCGACCTCGCAGTCTAAGACGAGACTGGTATTCCCTGCTGTCAGCGTCACAAAGTTTGCTGGATCAACCATGTGTTCAATACCTTTGTTTGGTGACTCTAATATCAGCCTTTGGCTGGATTCGATTCCATTTATACGCCACTGGAACGCATCTAGTTGGTGCGCGTTCGAGCCAGTAAATCAAAGAAACCTTGCAGTATCGGAAGCCACACTGAGTCGAACTTATCGCGAAAGATGAATTTGCGATCCGCACCATGATTTCAACGATTGTCGATCAAATCTGACGCAATGGAGGGAACTCGAATGTATCCAACCGATCTTTTCAACGATGGAAACAACTCGTCATGAAGTCACTGGCGGTCTGGGGAGGATTCGAACCCCCGACCCCTTGGTTCGTAGCCAAGTACTCTATCCAACTGAGCTACCAGACCCGGCCAGTGAAGGCGGACTATTAACTGCCAGTGACCGCTGTGGCAAGAGCCGATAGACGGTTCTTTCTATTATGGAACGCGGTTAGTCTCTCGCCTCAAATACGCCCCGCGCAATCGCACGAGCGAGCGTACTCGCGGCAAGTTCTCCGATTTCTGTGACCCGTAATGAATAGGGAGACTCAAGAGGTCGTTGTGCGGTCGACAAAACATACACAGCATCGCCGTCAAAAGGCGCGAACACGGGCCGAATAGCGCGCGAAAATCCGGACAACGCCATCTGCGCCACGCGTTTGGCCTGATCAGCGGTGAGCGCGACATCGGTTGCAATACAGGCAATTGTCGTGTTCTGGCCGATTTGCGGATCGAGACGGCAATCCCCCCAATCATCTGCCGCAACTTTATACCCGGCAGGTGGTTGCAGGCCGCCAAACTCGGCCTCTTCTTCATAAGGCCATGCCCAAAAGGCGTCCGTGCCGGGCATGTAGACTGACCCGCACGCATTGACCGCGGCGAGCGCCCCCACAGTGGCCCCCGTTGAACTCACAATGCTGGCAGAACCGAGACCGCCGCGTCGACTGCCCGCCATGGCGCCCAGACCTGCGCCTGAGCGCCCGAGCGCAAATGTATCGCTCGTATTGTCATAGGCTTCGAGGCCAAGACCTGCATAGGGCGAAACCTCTCCCCAATCCTTATCCCCTCCATTGCCGAGATCGTACAGGATAGCGGCGGGAACGATGGGGGTTTTCGGCACACCGGGACGATCAACCAACCCAAACCCGCGTCCGTCTCGTCTCAGCCCTGAGGCAACGCCATCCGCGGCCGCCAATCCAAAGGCACTGCCGCCGGACAAACAAACGGCGTTAACTGCGTCAACCATTGTGCCGGACGCGAGTAGGTCGGTCTCGCGCGTGCCCGGACCACCGCCTGCAACCGCGACGGCTGCGACACAATCAGAATCGGGCAAAATGACTGTCACCCCTGTTCGCACCGACGAGTTTTCGGCATTCCCCACACGAATACCTTTTACATCTGTCAGGAGATTCTGCTTGCCTGGTTGGCTCATTGTGGAATTCTTTCATTATTGGCCCTTTTTCATAGGCCGTTGACGAAGAGCTGGAAAGAAGTGGCGATATGAAGTTTGCAATTGTATTGACCATCGCTGTACTTTTTTCTTTGGGCGCTTGCAGCCCGGGCGGAGAATCGGGGCTGACGAGAGCCGAACAAGCAAAATACGAGGCATGGATCGCGGAGCTTGAACGCCAGGAAAGCACGCGCGTAGAGATGGAAACAAACGTCACGGCGGCGGAGGCTGAACTTGAACAATTGGCGGAAGAGTTTCTGAAATATGAGGCTGAGCTGAACCAACTCTTGGATCAGAAGAGCACAATGCCTGAGGACACTTTTGACGCAGAACTCGCGAACTTGAGAGAAAACAGAGCCAAATTAGTGGCTAAGAGAGAAGCGCTGGAAGCTGCGCGCGAGCGACCTGAGGCAATGATCCGCGCGGCAAATTCAGACGTTGCATATGGAACGCCCTTTATGCAGGCGGCATCTGAGCTGAACAATGATCGACTCTTATTTGCGTTGTTAAGCGCAACGGGCACCGAAGGCCCCGTAAAACGCCATATCGACGCTGATTTGGACTTGAAAGCTCATTTTGCTGAAGTTATCGCCAGTCACCGAACCTCAACACCTGAAGATTTCAGGGAGAGCGTATTGGAATCGCTAGAGGATCTCGACCGCGAGATTGACGACAATCAAGCCCTTATCCTTATCCTAAAAACCCCCTAGACTGAGGCTGACACACCAATTGTGAAAGCCCATACCATGATCAAACACGCCTCTCTCGCTTTCGCTGCCTTGATTTTGGCCGCTTGCACAGCGCAGACGAACGATCCGGTTTCGACGCCTGATGCTGCACGAAATGCCGCTGACGCGGCCGCAACGGCTGAGACGGACCAGATTGACGATGATAGCTGGACCCATGGCGCAATGGTCGCCGCCGCTGATCCGCGGGCGGTGGAGGCAGGACTGGACGTGTTGCGAAATGGCGGACATGCGGTTGACGCAGCCATCGCAGTACATAGTGTTTTGGGACTGGTGGAACCGCAAAGTTCTGGCATTGGCGGCGGCGCGTTCATGGTTGTGTATGATCGCGCGCGCAATGACTTAACAGTGTTGGACGGGCGAGAGATCGCGCCCATGTCGACCACCCCAAGCCATTTCATGAAAAATGGTGAAGTCATGGGCTTCATCGAGGCCTGGCAATCTGGAAAATCTGTCGGCGTGCCGGGACAAGTTGCACTCTACGAAGCGGCTCACAAACAGTTCGGCAAAGCCGAATGGGGCGATCTTTTTACGCCGGCAATTGAGTTGGCTGAAAAAGGATTTGTTGTGTCGCCCCGATTGGCCAGCGTGCTGTCGTCCGATCGGCTAAGAAAGTTTGTTCGCCTTGATGATGACCCGGTCACAGCGGCTTATTTCTATCCGGATGGAGCCCCCCTGCCCGTCGGTTTCCAGCGTCAGAATTTGCCTTATGCTCAAACTCTGCGCGAGATTTCTGAAGATGGCGCGAAGGCGTTTTATAGCGGTGAGCGCGCTCAACGCATTGTCGACGCGGTCAATACCCATCCCGTCTTACCGGGCAATATGAGCCTTACCGATTTGACCAGCTATAAGGTCGCCCAAAGACCGGCGCTTTGCGGACAACATGATCGTGTTCGGATTTGTTCTGCGCCGCCGCCAAGCTCAGGTGGAGTCACGCAAAACATGATCTACGGCATCTATCCCAAACTGTTGCCCAGTGACTTTGCCGAGGGCACAGATGATCTTAATGAGATTCGATTGAGAGCCTTCGTTGATGCACAGCGCCTCGCCTATGCAGACCGCGATCATTACGTTGCAGACGCTGACAAAGTTCCGGTGCCAACCGAAGATCTGATCAATCCAGACTATCTTGAAGCCCGCGCGGCAGAAGCGTTTGCCCCGTCTGCAACACCGACACCGGGCGATCCTGGCATTGTGCTCGGTCGTGGACCAATCCGCAGCATGTGGGGACAAGACCCAACAGAGGATGCGCCCGGCACGACCCATATTTCAATTATCGATCTGGACGGCAACGCCGTGTCGATGACCGCAACTGTAGAAGCCGCGTTCGGCTCTTCAATCATGGTTGATGGGTTTTTGCTCAACAATGAGCTGACAGACTTCGCCCGCCAACCAACGAAATCCGGGTTGCCAGTCGCCAACGCACCCGGCGCTGGGAAACGCCCGCGCTCATCTATGTCGCCGACGATTGTTTTTGATGATCGCGGCGACCTGTTGATGGTGACCGGGTCTCCGGGTGGCAACTCGATCGTTGCGTATGTCTCCAAAACGTTGATCGGTGTGTTGCAGTGGGATCTGTCTGCGCAAGACGCTGTGGATTATCCCAACATTATCGCGCGCGGAAAAACCGTCGGTGTCGAAATTGATCGACCCGGCGGGCCAGAAGCTGCTGAGATCCTGCGCCAAGCCGGGTATGATGTTGACGAACGCGAGGGGGAAAACTCCGGCCTTCACGTTATTGTCGTGCGAGAGACAGGGCTGGAAGGCGCCGCCGATCCGCGCCGAGAAGGCGTTGCCATCGGGCTGAAGTAGGCGGGCAACCATGGCGAAGCTGTATTTCTCCTACGCAGCGATGAATGCGGGGAAGTCTACGATCTTGCTGCAGGCCGCGCATAATTATCGTGAACGCGGCATGACTGTATTGCTGCTGACCTCAGCGCTGTACCGGGATACGGGCGAGACGCAGATCACATCGCGGATCGGCATTGGTGCGGATGCGACGCTTTATGAAAAGGGCGACAATCTTTTCGCACTGGTTGAAGACCATATGATGCGCGGCGCTCTACACGCCATATTTGTTGATGAGGCCCAATTTTTGAGCCGTGATCAGGTTTGGCAACTGGCACGCGTAGCGGACCATTTGGGGGTTCCAGTGCTCGCTTATGGATTGCGAACGGACTTTCAAGGCGAGCTGTTTGAGGGATCGGCCGCGCTTCTGGCGATCGCTGACAATTTGCGGGAAGTCCGAACCATTTGCGAATGTGGACGAAAAGCCACGATGGTGGCGCGTCTGGATGAGGATGGGCATGTCCTCACCGAAGGCGATCAGGTGAGCCTTGAGAAAGCGACTTATCTGTCGCTTTGCCGTCGACATTGGGAAGAACGACTTGGCCGTTTTCCACCCGCCGCTTAGTCAAACACTCCGTCAATTTCGTTTAAAACGGCAGAAAAATTGCACAAAATCACCATATTTATCAGTGTAGATGAAAGTGTAGGCAGCTTTTAGTGCCTTCGCTTTCTGGCTTGGAGCCTATCATGAACAATCGTCGCAATGCCGTTTTGGGTCTTTTGACACTGATCACATTTGTCATTTGCGGCGCACTGGCGAGCGCGGAAGCCCAAGAGGTGGATACAGACAATAAGTCGGCAAACATCGACTTTGACGGGTTCTTAGGCCTGACGGGCGAGCTCGGCGAGTATCGCAAAGACCGGCTTGTGGATCTTGCGACCTTTAACGAAATGAAGGCCGACCCGAAGACCATCCTTTTGGATACTCGAAGCGCTGAAGCGTTCATGCTGGGTCACATTGATGGGGCGGTAAACTTGAATTTCTCAGATTTCACAGACGAAAAGCTCGCCGCGGTAATTGGCGACAAGGACACGCGCATCCTGATTTATTGTAATAATAATTTCAGCGATAATATCGCACCTGTGATGCTCAAGCGCGTAGAATTGGCTTTGAATGTTCCAACGTTCATCAATCTCTATGGCTATGGATATGAGAACATCTATGAGCTTGGCGAGACTGTTTCGATCCACGATGAGGCCGTTGAATGGTATGAGCGCCCCGCAGGATCGGCTGTTCAGAAAAACTAAAGGGCCTGTTCCAAGCCTTGCATTTGAGGCTCTGGCACGTCATTTGCGCCCTTGACGTTAACTGATGAGTGAGGCGCGAAACATGAGCGTTGACCCTACCCCGCAAGCCGCCGCGCCGCGCATAAACCCGAACGCGCCAACCGCTGAAACCGTTCTGAGTGTTGAGCATTACACAGACCGCTTGTTTAAGTTTCGGATTACGCGCCCGAAATCGTTCCGGTTTCGCTCCGGCGAATTCATTATGATTGGTCTGCCGAAAGAGGATGGTAAGCCGCTGCTGCGCGCCTATTCAATCGCCTCGCCGAACTGGGATGAGGAATTGGAGTTTTACTCAATCAAGGTTCCGGACGGACCGCTGACATCGCGGTTGCAGAAAATCAAAGTTGGAGACGCGGTGTTGCTCGGCAAAAAGCCGGTTGGCACACTGGTTTTGGACGCGCTAACTCCGGCGAAACGGCTCTATATGTTTTCGACAGGCACCGGATTTGCGCCGTTTGCGAGCCTTGTGCGAGACCCCGATACATATGAACGCTTCGATGAGGTCATCGTGACGCATACCTGCCGCGATGTCTCGGAGCTGCAATACTCTCAGGAGATCATAAACGACCTGATCAATGATCCGCTGGTGGGTGAAATGGCAGCGGGTAAACTGCGCTTATTCAATTCGTGTACGCGCGAAGACTATGAAGAAAAAGGGCGCATCACCACGCTGATCGAGTCCGGCGACCTATTTGAGAAGATGCAAGTGCCGAAACTTAATGCTGAAACCGACCGGGCGATGATCTGCGGATCAATCGAGATGACGAAAGATCTCAAAGCCTTGATGGAAACGCATGGCCTGAAAGAAGGCTCTAATTCAGAGCCTGCAGATTTCGTGATTGAGCGGGCGTTTGTCGGCTGACCCTGACGTCGGGCCAAGAAAAATGCGGATTGGTCAAATTTGATACGATCGGTTTAGGCGGCGCTTACCATCGGCGTGATATGGCTAGTCCATGCTCCGCAAACTGATTGCTCTTATGGTCTTATGTTACGCGCTCGCTTTTGCGTTTGGCGCGATGACAGCTGTCCGCTGGCCGACCCTGATGATGATGATCGGCTGGATGGCGGACGGCGATGTCGCTGGCGGCGTGAGCAATGCGGACTGGCGCGAATTGGGCATTGCGCACGGCGCGCCTTATCTTTTGGCATCACTATGCTTCTATGCCGCCTCGGTTATGATTTCGGCCCGCCGTGAAGGCAGCATCGCCTGGTATATTTTTGGCTGCGCAGCCGGATTTCCGGTGGCCTATCTCGTAAGTTTTGAAACCAATTGGTGGGCCAATCCGAGCGCGGCAGAAGGCGCTGTGGCTGGCGCGGGCGTCGCAGCTATACTTCTTGGCATTGCGATTTGGGATTTGCGGAAGCGCCCTGCCCAACAAACTAAGGTGTCTGAAAGCTCTCTTCCAGTCTTACAGCTGGTACCGCAATCTGCGCCAGAGCCACAAATTCAACCTGTCGCCCCAACTGTTATGCGTAGGAAACCCGTTATGGTGCCTGCCGCAATTGCCCGTCAGCGCGCGAGTTTCGCCGCCTATGGTCGCAAGATGAATGCAAAAAGAACGCGTCGTTCGGTAAAGGTTGAACAAACGGCTTAACGGGCTGTTGATGCAAATCTGATAGACATGTGGATATTAGCGGGCCGTCTAATGGCGTCCTATATTGGTTTAAGGGTATGTTTCGATGACTAATCGTCAGGCAGTTGGATTCCTTCTCGGCTTGTTCGGGGTTTGGATGATGTGGCAAGCTGGCATGGGCATGATGATGTACATCGAACAGGCCGATGGCGCGAAAAGCTTTCACCAAGTTCTATTTGAACCAAAATATGCTCTGCGCATGCTGACCGCTTTGGCAGCCTTTGTTGGCGGTCTTGCGGCTTTGGTTGAGAAAAATGGCGGCGCTTGGCTTGCCGGAGTTTCCTCTTTCATCTTTGGACTTTTGACGTTCGGCCTGATCGCCAATCAAAACGATGTTGCCGAATGGCGCAGCGAAGCGATTATCCTTGTCTGCCTGACCGGTCTTTTCCTGACCCTCGTTGTGGCGCGCAAGGAATCGAGTGAGCGCGAAGAGTTTGAAGCCGAAGAAGCCGCGCGGCTAGCGGCGATTGAAGCTGACCGGGCAGAAACAGAAGCGGCGCGGGCTTCCTAACACCGATATTTGACACTAGGCTCAGTCCCCGTATTCCGGGCGAAGCTAAGCAGGGTCAAATCATGTCCACAAAAACAGGTCTTTCAGCGCTGATGCTTGTCATCAGCCTCTTTTTGTTTTGGCGGGGGTTAGACGCGGTTTTGTACGCAGTGCAGCTGGGCAGTCCGTTAAGCGACGCCATCATGCAGCCCCCAACCAGCCTGTTACGATTGATCGCCACTGGCGCGCTTGTCTTAGGGGCCGTCAGCGCCCTATTCGGCTGGCGCGCGGGCAAATGGCTGATCGGCTTAGGTATTTTGGTCTGGTGCCTGTTGGCCGGTCTCATGGCGTTGAGCGGCGCGGATAGCAATATGTGGAAAGACGAAGCTATATCTGCCGTCATCCTGATCGTCCTGTTCGGCGCCATGATTGTTACAGGCAAGAAATAGGGCGGGATCACGCCCGACATGCATTGATTTAGAGCGCAAAATGCCTAGGTTGGCCGCTTCATCCTTCCCAGCGTTCAGCAAAGCAGAATCCACATGGCAGAGACATATGACGTCATCATCATTGGCGGCGGCCCCGGCGGCTATAATTGCGCAATTCGCGCCGGTCAACTCGGCCTGAAAACCGCATGTATCGAAAAGAACGACACATTGGGCGGCACCTGTCTGAATGTTGGGTGTATTCCCTCTAAGGCGCTGCTGCATGCCTCTGAGTTTTATGCAGCCGCAAAGAATGATTTTGCGGATATGGGCATAAAAGTTGGCAAGCTTGAGCTCGACCTAAAACAGATGATGGCGCAGAAAGCCGACGCGGTAAAAGGCCTGACCGACGGTGTGGCGTTTCTGCTGAAGAAGAACAAAGTCGATCATATCAATGGCAAAGGACGGATCACGGCACCGGGCCAAGTTGAGGTCACAGGCGCGGGCGGCAAGACACAAACCCTGACCGCGAAAAACATTGTTATTGCAACTGGATCTGAGCCGACCACCCTGCCCGGCATTGAAATTGATGAAGAGCGGATTGTTACGAATACGGGCGCATTGTCTCTCAAAGCAGTGCCAAAAAATCTGGTGCTGATTGGCGCAGGCGTGATCGGACTTGAAATGGGGTCGGTTTGGTCAAGGCTTGGATCAAACGTCACGGTTGTTGAGTATCTTGACCGCATATTGCCGGGCGCTGACCCTGAGATCGCGAAAGAAGCACAGCGCGCCCTGAAGAAACAGGGCTTGAGCTTTCGCCTCGGTATGAAGGTGACCGGCGTTGAAAAGCAGAAGAGCAAATTGAAGCTGTCTATGGAGCCAGCCAAAGGCGGTGAGAGCGAAACACTGGACGCCGATGTGGTGATCGTAGCGATTGGGCGCGGCGCCTATACCGATGGTTTAGGCCTCGAAAACGTCGGCGCGAAAACCGATAAGCGCGGCGTCATTCAGCCGATTGAAGGACACTTCAAAGTGGCTGACGGCGTTTGGGCGATTGGCGATTGTATTCCTGGGCCAATGCTGGCGCACAAGGCCGAGGATGATGGTGTTGCCGTGGCTGAACTGATCGCCGGAAAAGCCGGACATGTGAATTATGATTTGGTGCCGAGTGTCGTTTACACCAGCCCGGAAATTGCGTGGGTTGGTAAAACCGAAGACGAGCTAAAAGCCGAAGGCGTAGACTATGTGTCTGGCAAATTCCCTTTCATGGCCAATAGCCGGGCGCGGACCAATCACGAAACTGTCGGCTTTGTAAAAATACTGGCGGACAAAGCCACTGACAAAATACTCGGCGCGCATTTGATGGGCGTTGGCGTTGGCGAGATGATCCATGAGATTTGTGTCGCCATGGAATTTGGCGCGTCTTCAGAAGATATTGCACGTACCTGCCACGCACACCCGACAATGTCAGAAGCCATCCGTCAGGCGGCAATGGGCGTTGAAGGCTGGACGATGCAGATGTAGCTGTTAGATTCAATCGGGCTGGGACAGCAAAAAGGAACCCGCCCGATGGTCAACCTGCATCACAAAGGCGCTGGCTGGACAATCCGCAACTGGGAACCTGATGACAGTCAGGCCATCATGAATTTGTTTACCGACTGCCTGAAAGACTTCCCATGGCGGGGCGATCCCTTGACCTATCAACGCCAACTGATGTTGGACGCGGTTCGATGCCCGGTCTTCGTGGCGGTTGAACCAAAGGCCGGTCTGATCGGGTTTATGATCGTTGATCTGTCTGCCGGATACATCTCGCACCTGTTTGTTGATCGAAACTGGCGACTGTGCGGCATTGGCAGAGATATGCTCGCACTTGCCCAGAGGAATGGACGCGCGCCGCTGAAACTGGATGTTGATGTGCAGAACAAAGCCGCACGCGCCGCATATGAAAAGTTGGGCTGGCAAGTGCTTGTCGATGCCAAACCCCCGCGCGGAGATCAACAAATTCGCATGATAAGCCCCTAGAAACGGAGATACGCCCGAATGGATATGACCCCTGACCAAATCAAACAGATGCTCAAAGCATCTGCGGGCGTCACCAGCGCCAACGCAAGTGTGGAAGACAGACGCGCCGGAATGTTGGCGGCGACTGAGCCGATGCGCCCACATGACGATGTTGGAATTGAAACGATTGATTTGGGCGGCGTGGCCGGACTGAAACTGACCCCAAAGGGCGCAAAGGCGACCGCGGCTTTGCTTTACTTTCACGGCGGCGGATACGTGATTGGAAGCAGCGAAACCCATAAGGGACTGGTGAGTTATATCGCTGACGCCATGGGCGCGCCCAGCTATTCTATGGATTATCGCATGGGACCCGAGGCCCCGTTTCCGGCAGCCGTTGATGACGGCGTTGCCGCCTATCGCGCTTTATTGGAGCAGTTTCCAGCCGGTCAAATTGTTATCGGCGGCGATAGCGCTGGCGGCGGACTAACATTGGCTGTGGCGATGAAGGCCAGAGATACCGGGCTTGAAATGCCGGCCGGTTTAATGGTGCTTTCGCCTTGGGCAAACCTCAATCAGATTGGCGCGAGCTACGACACCAAAGCAGAAGATGATCCGATGGTGAGCCGGGACAGCTTGGCGTGGTTCGCGGACACGTATTTGGGCGGGAGCGCCAATGCAGATGACCCTTATGCCTCACCCGTCTATGGAGATTTCACAGGCCTGCCGCCAATCCTTATTCAAGTCGGCGCAGATGAAGTCTTGCTATCCGACAGCTTAGCGATTGCAGAGAAAGCGGGAACGCAAAACGTATCTGTGACCCTGGAGATTTTTCCGGAGATGCTGCACGTCTTTCAGGCGTTCTATCCATTTCTGGGTGAAGCGCGATCCGCCATTCAGACGCTGGGCCAATGGGGCGCGGCAAGAACGGCGTCTTAAGCGGAACACCGACCTAAGACGGATCGGTGAGCATAACCGCGACGCGGGAATCAAAACCAGCCTCATAGGCCGCGTCCCGAATGTTGACGACGGCGCCGCTACAGGACTTACGACTCGCTTGTATGATCAGCGGCGCATCGGGGCGTTCGGCCTTAACGCGCTCTATCCCTGACCGCACAGAGGCGAGATTTGTCAGCCGACCATTGACGCGCACCAAGTCGCGATCATCTACGGCGACAATGATCGCAGGTTCAGCCGGGCCAGCAGGTGGACTTTGATTTGGCACTTCAACGACAATCACCTCTTCCCGAATGAAATTAGAGGTGACGATGAAGAAGATCAGCATGATGAACACGATGTCGAGCATCGGCGTCAGATCGGTTTCGGTGACTTGGCGTCTGCGGTGTCTTTGACGTCTCATAGTTTAGCTCCTCCCGTTTTGTAATATAATCACATATGTAACTATATTACAAATTGGGCAACAGGCACGACGCCTCTAGGGCGCTTGGTTGGTCTAAACTGTTCGGATGCGGGGGC
>CAZXVJ010000024.1:0-395 GCA_964644385.1 uncultured Hyphomonas sp.
CAAGGACTTGGGCATTCGTAAGGTTGGATCGCGGCTATCTCCCAATCGGCCGACAGGGCAACTCAAAGGCCCTGACTACTTAGTAGCTCACGCTTGTTTCTCATGCCGAGTTAGCTTCAAACGGAAGTCATCCAGCGACAAGCCATTAATCTGCCCAACTTGCACAAATCTGGCTGCAGAGATGGGGCGATCGTTTCAAGCTCCGCGCAAACGTGATCTCAAGCAGTGGAAAAAAGTGCAACTACTCTGGGAAGCAGGCTATCGATTTCCAACAAATACATATGATTCAGCTGGGTACCCAAAGCGGCTTGCGGATGTTGAAAAATTCATACGCGCAAACCCCAGGCACCCTTTTCGTTTGCGAGAATTTTGGCCGAGCGCCTAACGTCTATCTC